>NZ_JBNXUN010000005.1:0-370613 GCF_050563525.1 Falsiroseomonas sp. HC035 | reverse complement strand
GGCGCCACAAGAACGAGCTTCGCGCTCGCTTCCAGGCCGTGTTCAGGTGGCCGGAACCACCGCCGCCTGTCCCAGGCCACCACCGCAGCCGCTACGCTTTGAGACCAGTCGACATCAAGCGGAAGATCATGGACGCGACCGACGTCCATCATCAGCTCGTCTATAGCCTGAAGGGCACCAAGAACGCCGGCAACGTCTACTGCCGTGTCGGCGGCGAGGGCGTCGTGGATCAAGGCGAGATGGCCAGCAAGCGGGCGGGCGCCAGCCAGCACATCGACCAAGGCGCCCGCCGCAAGGCTGGACATGTCGACGTCGCGACCATCCAGGATCTCGACGCCAACCGATACCTCAGGGCCAAGCGGCAGGAGATCCGTGATTTGGTCACGGTAAAGCTAATGTCACTTGGTCGAGATTGGTGCCGTCTGAGCACCGAAGCGGCTGGGTCCACCATTCCCAGGCGAAACGGCGCCAGCACAGCGCCGCTTACAACCGCCCAGGCCGGCGACAGCGGCTTGATCGTGCCATCGACATGAAGCGCTGCCCCTACGCGAGTCCACCGGCCACCGGCCCACCAAGGCGGCAGGCATCCAAGCCATCGCCATCCCCATGACCTATCGCCATAAGGACAACCGACCATGCCGACCACGCGAGTCTCCTTTGAAGAAGCTGTTGACGCCGAAGATGACCTGCTCAAGCAGAGCGACGCTCTCGACGCGGTCCTTGCCGATGTCCAAAGGGACCTGCCCACGCAGCTCGCCGCCATCGAGAATGACCTGCTCAAGCAGAGCGACGCTCTCGAAGAGATTGTTGCAATCGACGGATGCTACCTGCCTAGCTGGCCGTGACGCCGGGACTGCCGCCCGGTGCACGCCGCGAGAGGCATGATACCCCGCCAAGGTCGCCAGGAAGTCGCCAGGGCGACTTCAGTCACCTTCGGACGCGAGGATAGCGACGACACATTAGGCGCCGCCTACGAGCTCCCTGAGCTTTCTGGAGGGCGGACTACGAACCGGCTTTCGCAAGTCGGGTCCTCATGCCTCTCCATGTTGGCATTGAGGGCCGGAAGAGCCTGTTTCCGTCCGCCCACGTCACCCGCGCCTCATGGATCACCGCCAGCGCCTCCATGGCCCAGGCGGCAATGGCATCTGTAACTTGGTGGTTCGGCGGTAGCGCCCTCCCCAGCCGCTCGCTGATCTCAAGGATCGCACCACGGCCCGCGCTGATGTCGCCGCTCTGAAACTCATCGGCCAGGATGTTGATCGAGGAAAGCGCGTCGCCTCTCGTCATTTCGCGGCCTTCTGGCGAGCTCGACGAGGCGAACGCCGCGTAAGACCGCTTCGCTTCGGCAGCGAACCAGGCTTCCAAAGCAGACTCCACCTCGCGGACAATCTCCGGAGCCTCTTGTGGGGGTATGTCGCGCAAACTGGCATGCCGATCCGAAACCTGATCAGAGGCCGGCCCGGCGGCCCGATCATCGAGCGGCGAAGGCACCCGGGACAGCTCCTTCAGCACCTCCTCAGGCATCCCCCGAAAGCCTCGGCCATAGCCCGCCCCAGCGTTCCTTGGGTTGTGCCGGCCAGTGATGGCGTCCTGCACCTCGGGCAGGGCACGAACCCGCCGCAGCTCGTCCTCCATACGGTGCCGCCATGAGTGAGCCGGCGCTTTTTTCGGATCGATAATCTTCACCTTGGTCCGCACCCACCGCCCCAGGATGGTCTGTGCGGGCGTGTCGCGCTTGCCGTGGGGATCGGGAGTGATCGAGGGAAACAGCGGGCCAGCAGGCTTCGGCGGCAGCGCCTCTACGTATTTCAGGAAACCCTCCGCAATCAGCGCAGGGTGCAGCGGGATCATGCGCTGCATTGTTTCATTCTTGCCCGGGCGCATCTCATGCGGTCGAATGTCAAGGATCTGGACCCCGCCGTCCTCCCGCACGTCGCCCCGCCGCAGTTCCGCCAGTTCGCCGATGCGCGCTCCAGTGAAGCACAGCAGCCACGGCGCCCACCGCAGCCATCCAGTTTCGGCGCGGGCCGCAAGTAGGAGGCGCTTGGCATCGTCGTCGTCATAGCCGTGACGGACTGCCAGCTTCCGCATCGCCTTTGGCGCGAGACCCGCAAAGGGGTTTGCCGGCAGGAGGTGGTTCGTCGTCCCCCACTTGCAGACGCCGCCCGCACCGCGAATGTCGTCCTCGACGGTGCCGACGTCCAACTTCTCGACCTCAAGCCTGTGGCGCTTGAACTTCACCACATCGGCGGGCGTAATTCGCCGGACATCGTCGAAGCCGAGGACGCGGGCGACAGTCCGGAAGATGGTCCCGTATCGCTGCCGCGTTCTCGGCGAGGGACCGCGCTCTGCCGACCATGCGTCCAGCAACGCCGCAGCGGCGAGTGGTTCAATTGCCTGTGCCGCTGCTCTCAGTGAACTAGGCGGCGCCGCTGCGCGCATCTCCATGGGCGTGGAGCCAGCGTGATCGGGCTCGCCGGCACCTGCCTGTCCCGTGGTTCCCTGCGGCAGCATCCAAATTGGGCGCTCGCCACGTCGCGCCTGCTCGATCACTTGGTCGAACTCGGCGATTGTCACCAGCGCCAGCCGCTTGGCCTCGACAGGGTTCTTGGTGCCGAGGCTACGCACCAGTTCGCCCTTGCCAACAATGTTGCGCAACGACTTCGGGACGGACTTGCGGACCTGATAGACGCCGGTCTTGTGGTGCTTTGTTGGTCGGGTCATCGGCAAAGCCACTTGTAGCACCCATTTGTAGCATTGGGCGCCGTGCAAGCCTTGAATTTGCTGAATTTTCTTCCGGATCAACGGGATGCGGTGGTGCTGCTGGACAGGATTGAACTGTCGACCTCTCCCTTACCAAGGGAGTGCTCTACCACTGAGCTACAGCAGCGGACCGGTGTGCAAGCCGCGCCGTTCCTAGCCGCCGACGGGCAGGCGCGCAACCCCCACCCGTGATGCCCTTGCGGGATGGCGCCCCTGGGGCACACTGGCGCATCACCGCACAGCAGGCCCCCATGCCCCAGATCCCTATCCAATGAGCATCCTTGTCACCGGCGCCGCCGGTTTCGTCGGCCTCGCCACCATCGAACACCTGCTGCGTCGCGGCGATGCCATCATCGCGGCGGATCTGGAGGCATTGCCCGAACCGGCGCTGCGCGCCTTCGCCGCCCTGCCCGGCCATTTGCAGGCCGCGCGGCTCGATGTCACCGATGCCGCGGCCTTCGCCACGCTGGTGGCGCAGCACCGGCCGCACGCCATCCTGCACCTGGCGGCGCTGACCCCGCTCGGCCGCGTGCCCACGGCGCTGGCCATCCGCACCGCGCAGGTCAACATCCTGGGCCCGCTGCACGCGGTGGCGGCGGCGGAGGCGGCCGGCACCGGCTTCCTGGTGCTGGCTTCCTCTGGCGCCGTATTCGGCGGGGCGGGGCGCGATGCGGCGCTGCTGGATGCCAGCATCCGGCCAGACCCGCGTAGCGCCTACGGCGTCGCCAAATTCGCCGGGGAAAAGCTGGGGTTGCTGGCCGGGCTCGAAGCCGGCGTGGCCGTTGCCGCCGTGCGGCTGTCCACCGTCTTCGGCCGCTGGGAACGCGCCACGCCGGCCCGCCCGGTGGCCTCCCCCATCATGCGGATCACGGAGGCCGCGCTGCGTGGCGAGACCGTGGTGGTCGCCGATGAGAAGCCGCGCGACTGGGTCTATTCCGCCGACGTGGCCGCGGGCCTGGCCAGCGTGCTGGACCACGGCCGCGCCGTCGCTGCCCCGGTCCACCTGACACCGACCGGCGGCTTGTGGTCGATGCGCGACTGGTGCGGCGCGCTGGCAACGCGGCTGCCGGGCCTCGTCTGGCGGTACGATCCGGCCGATCCGCGGGCCGAGCCGCTGCCGAACGACCGCGCGCCGCTGGACCCCGAGGCGCTGGCCGGGCTGACCGGCTTCCGCGCCGGCTTCGGGATAAAGGCGGCGCTGGACGACTACCTGGCCTGGCGTCGCGCCGTGCCGCCGGCGGCCTGAAGCCGCCTCAGCCGCCGGCGGCCTGAAGCCGCCTCAGCCCGGGTTGCGCCCCGGCCCGTCGCCGGCCACCGAACGTGATCCTGCCGGCAGCACCCGCACCGGCTCCGGCGGACGATTGATCCAGACCGGGCCGGGCGGCAGGCCGGCCGCCCGCGCCGCGCCCTGCCGCGCCGCATCGATGCGCCGGGCCACGGCGGCAAAGCCGGGCGTGTAGGCGCTGTAGTCCGTGGCAGGCGCCGCATCATCCGGGGCGAGTTCGGGCAGCGCGCCGTGGCGGGCCGAACCCGGCCACACCGCCATCACCCGCCGCGCGTAGGGAATACCAAGTGTCGGCGTCATCGAGTGATAGCCGGCGGCGGCCAACGGCCAGCTTCCGGTCGTCCGGCGCAAGAAATTGAGGAAGCGCGCGGCATAGGCCGTGTTGGTCGCCGGGTCGAAGGCCTCCTCCAGGGAGGCGAAGGCGGCCGGGTGGTGCAGCAGGTTCACCTGCGCGCAGCCGACATCAATGGAGCGGATGCCGCTGGCCAGGAAGCCCTGCACCGCCTCGATCGCGGCCTCCTTCGTCTCGAAGTAGTGCCCGGCCCCGGCAGCGTTGATGGCCCAGGGCCAGGGCACCCAGCGGCCCGTTGCCGGATCCCGTCGTCCGCTTTCGACATGGGCGATGCTGCGCAGCAGGTGCTGCGGCAGCCGCGCCTCCTGCTCCGCCGCCGCGATGGCGGGCAGGCAGATTTCGCCCGCTGCAGGCTGCGCCGCAGCTATCCCAGGCACCATGACACAGGCGAAGCCGATGAGGGCGCGCAATTTCAAGATCCGTCTCCCGCTGCCTGAGACGCTGCTAGGGCAAGCGGGAGGAGGCGGCCAATCAACACGTTGCCGAAGCAAACCCTGGTGCAAATCCTGGCGCAGACGTGAGGCTCAGCGGCGCAGCCGCAGCATGGCGACGCAGCCCAGCGCCGGCCCGATCGCCAGTACCGCGAAGGCGCCACCCCAGCCGGCACGCGCCACCAGCACCGGCATCAGGTGAATGGTCACCAGCGTCAGCGCGAAGCCCAGGCTGGTCTGCACCGTCAGCATCGTGCCGGTCAGGCCGGGCTCCGACTGCTCCGCCACGCTGGCCGAGAACTGCGCCGAATCGGCCACCACCGCGACGCCCCAGACCAAGCACAGCAGCGTCACCAGCGCCGGATGCAGCCCGAACGCCGGCCCCGCCAGCAGGCAGCAGGCGCCCGAGACCGCCATCGCCGCGACCGTCACCCGCACCCGCCCGATCCGGTCCGCCACCAGCCCGGCAACCACCGACCCCACCGCGCCCACGGCGATGACCGCGAAGGTGGCGAGCGACGCTTCGCCCGCGGAGGCAGGCCCCCCACGCCAGGCGGCGAAGCTGGCGGCCAGGAACAGCCCAACCCAGCTCCACATGGCATAGAGTTCCCACATGTGGCCGAGGTAGCCGAGCGTCGCGAGCCTGGTGCCGCGGTTGCGCCAAAGCTCCAGCGCGGCGGCGGCACGGAAGGGTGGCGCTGGCGCGTGGCGCGGGCCGAGCCGCACCAGGCCCATCAGCGCCGCCCCGACGACCGCTGCGCCGCTCGCGCTGGCCAGCACCAGTCGCCAATCCAGCCCACCCAGCGCATTCACCAGGTGCGGCGAGGCCGATCCCAGCACGAGCCCGCCCACCAGCAGCCCCACCACCAGCCCCATGTCGCCGCGGTCTGCCCAGCCCGCGGCCAGCTTCATGCCGACCGGGTACACGCCCGCCAGCGCCGCGCCGGTGACGAAGCGCGCCGCCACCGCCGCCTCCCCGCCCACTGGCAAGGCCAGGATCAGCGCATTGGCGCTGGCACCGAGCAGCGCCGAGGCAGCAAAGACACGGCGCGGGTCGTAGCGATCCGGCAACGCCAGTGCCGCGCTGACCAGCGTGCCGCAGACGAAGCCGGCCTGCACGGCGCTGGTCAGCAGCGCCTGGAAGCCGGCGCCGATCCCACCCGCCTCCGCCAGCATCCCCGGCCCGGCCGCCGTCCCGGAAAACCAGATCGACAGCGCCAGCACCTGCGCCACCGTGACAAGGGCCAGGTTGCGCCACTTCCCCGGCACGCGCCTCACCCCCAGCGATGCCGCGCCGCGGCATGATCCTCCGGCAGGCGCGGCCCGGCGCCGAACAGCTTCTCCCGATACGTGCCGGGTGCGTAGCCTGTCTTGTACAGGCCGCGCGCCTGCAGCACCGGGATCACCAGCTCGATGAAGGCCTCCAGCCCTTCCGGCATCACGGTGCGGGACAGGTTGAAGCCGTCCACGTCCGCAGTCTGCATCCAGGATTGCAGCGCATCCGCCACCTGCACCGGATCGCCCACGATGGGCGGCTGGCGGCTGCCGAGCACGGACTGCTCCAACAGTTTCCGCTTGGTCCAGCCTGGGCCGGCGACCTTCGCCATCGCCGCGACGTTGGACTGGATCGCCTGGCCCGGCCCCGCCGTCACCGGCTCGTCCATGCCATAGCGTGAGAAATCGATACCGAGGGAGGCGGAGGCATGTGCCAGCGTCGCCTCGGCATTGGCGTGCGCGGCGTAGTCCGCCAGCAGGTCACGCGCCTCGGCCTCCGTCCGCCCCACCACCACCGTGGCGCCGACGAAGACCAGGATGCGACGTGGCGCCGCCGCCGCGCGCAACTGCGCCACCAGCTTCGCGACCACCGCCGGGTTGCTGCCATTCACGAAGACGCATTCCGCATGCTGCCCGGCGAACGCCCGGCCACGTTCGCTGGCGCCGGCCTGGTACAGCACCGGGGTCCGCTGCGGCGAAGGCTCCACCAGGTGCACCGCGTCGATCCGGTGCTGCTTGCCCTGGTGCAGGATGCGCCGCACGCGGGAGGGCTCGGTGTAGATGCCGCCGGCCGCATCGCGCCGCACCGCGTCATCCGCCCAGCTGCCCTCCCACAGCGCATAGACGGCTTCCATGTACTCGTCCGCCAAGTCGTAGCGGTCGTCGTGGCGCATCTGCTCGGCATAGCCCAGCGCCCGCGCGGCGCTGTCGAGGTAGCCGGTGACGATGTTCCAGCCGATGCGGCCGTTGGTCAGGTGGTCCAGCGTGCTCATCCGCCGCGCGAACAGGTAGGGCGGCTCGTAGGCCGTGTTGCAGGTGACGCCGAAGCCGAGATGCGTGGTCGCCGCCGCCATGGCCGGGATGGTCATCAGCGGGTCGAGCAGCGGCACCTGCACGCCGCCGCGCAGCGCCGCATCCTGGCTGCCGCCGTGGACGTCATAGACGCCCAGCACATCGGCCAGGAACAGCCCATCGAACAGCCCGCGCTCCAGCAACCGCGCAAGGTCCATCCAATGCTCCAGCCGCGCATAGCCCCGGCTGTTGTCGCGCGGATGCGTCCACATCCCCTGCTGGATGTGGCCCGGGGTCGCCATGTCGAAGGCGTTGAGGCGCATCATCGCCGGGTTGCCTCGCCGGTTGCCTCGGGCGTCCACATGCCGCTTCCTCCGTTGTTCCGGCGCAGCCTCGCAGGCCCGCGCCCAAAGGGGAACCTGCCGCCATGCGCCGCCTGATCCGCCTCGCTCTGCTGCTGCTGGTGGTCGCGCCGCTGGCCCTGGTCCTGCTGTTCCGCTTCATCCCGCCGCCGGTCACGCCGCTGATGCTGATCCGCGCCGTGCAGGGCCAGGGCATCGACCGCGATTGGGTGGACTATTCCCGCATCGCCCCGGCCCTGGCCCATTCGGTGATCGCCGCGGAGGACAACCTGTTCTGCCGCCAGACGTTCGGCTTCGACTTCGGCGCGCTGCGCGAGCAGCTGGAAGCCTGGCAGGATGGCGAGAGCCCGCGCGGCGCCAGCACCATCACCATGCAGACCGCGAAGAACCTGTTGCTGTGGCCCGGCCGCGACCCCATCCGAAAGGTGATCGAGGCCTGGCTGACGCCGCAGATCGCCTTGCTATGGCCGCGCCGGCGGGTGCTGGAGGTCTACCTCAACATCGTCGAGTTCGGCCCCGGCATCTACGGCGCGGAGGCCGCCGCCCGCGCCCATTTCGGCAAGCCGGCGGCCGCGCTGACGGGGCGGGAGGCCGCGCTGCTGGCCGCGGTGCTGCCCAGCCCGCTGACGCGCGATGCCGGCGCGCCGACGCCCTGGCTGGCCCAGCGCGCCGCCGGCATCCAGCGCCGCGTCGCACAACTCGGCCCGCTGCTGTCCTGCGCGCATTGAAAGGCAGGCTCGCGATGCCGTGGTGCGCTTGCCGGGCCTGCGCGCCCGTGCCTAGTCTCCGCGCCATGCCAGCCGCCTCCCCACGGCAGGCCCAACATCCGGTCGCAGAATCCGGTACGGCAAATGGGAACATGGCCATGAGGGCACCTCGGCGCAGCCTGCTGTTGGCAGGAATGGCGGCAACGCTTGCCGCACCGCGCATCGCCGCAGCGCAGGGCCAATGGCCAGGGGACCGGCCGATCCAGATAATCGTGCCCTTCCCGCCCGGTGGCGGCACCGACATCAACCTGCGCGCCATGACCAGCCACTTCCAGCGCCACCTGCCCGGCTCGCGCTTCGTCATCGTCAACCGCGGCGGCGCCGGCGGCGAGATCGGCTACACCGCGATGGCGACCGCGGCGCCGGATGGATACACCATCGGCACCGTCATCACGCCCAGCCTGCAGACGATCACCATCGAGCGCCAGCCGCGCTACACGCTGGATGACTTCGCCTATCTCGGCACCATCGTGGAGGATCCGGGCGGGCTGCATGTGGCGGCCGACAGCCCGATGCGCAGCGTGGCGGATCTCGTGGCCCACGCCCGTGCCAACCCGGGCGCCGTCGCGGTCGGCACCGCAGGCATCGGCTCCGACGACCACCTGCTGATGATCGGCCTGGCGCGGGCCGCCGACATCCGGCTCAACCACATCCCCTTTGCCGGCCAGGCGCCCACCGTCACCGCGCTGATCGCCGGCCACATCCAGGTGGCCTCGATGAACATGGGCGAAAGCGTCGGCCTGATCCGCGACGGACGCATCCGCCCGCTGGCCTCCGCGGGACCGCAGCGCTTCAGCTTGACGCCCGATGTGCCGACCTTCCGCGAGGCCGGCTTCCCGCTGGATACCGGCGTCGTCCGCAGCCTGGTCACGCCAGCCGCGACGCCGGCGCCGATCCTGCGTCGGCTGGAGGAAACCATCGCCGCCACCATGCGCGATGCCGCCTGGATTGCAGAAGCCGAAAAACTGTTCATCCCGCTGCAATACCGCACGCCGCGCGAGACCCGCGATATCGTCTTCCGCGAAGCCGATGCGCTGCGCGGCGTCTGGCAGCAGCAGCCCTGGCGGGATTCGTAGATGCCGAAATACATCGATCTGTCGACCCCCGTCCGCACCGGGCATTTTCGCTGGGCGGTCGACCGTCGCCTGGCGAAGTCGCATGACGCCGGCGCCGGCCAGGCGACCTGGGCCGGTTGGAACGTGCACGCCTTCACCCACATGGACAGCCCGCGCCACGTCGATCCCAAGGGCTTCACCACGGATGCGATCACCCTCGACATGACGGTGGGTGCCGGCGCGGTGGTGGATGTTTCCGACGTGCCGGCCGACGCACCGATCGAGGTGGAACGCCTGGCCGCCGCCGGTGCGCATCTGCGGCGCGGCGACTTCGCGCTGATCCGTACGCGCTGGGACGAGCGCGCCAGTCTCGATTCGCCGGATTTCTGGCTCAAGGCGCCGTGGATGACCGCGGAAGGCTCGGTCTGGCTGCACAGTCGCGGCATCAAGGCGGTGGGCTTCGACTTCCCGCAGGACCACTGCATCCGCAACTTCCTGACCGGCGAACCGCGTCCACCACTGGCCGAGCACGTGACGCATTTTCACCTGTTGGCGCGCGGGGTCATCATGTTCGAATACCTCTGCAACATGGGCGCGCTGACGCAGGCGCGGAACCAGGTGGTGGGCCTGCCGATCCGGCTGCCGGATTCGGACGGCGCGCCGGCCCGCGTCATCGCGATCGAGCAGGCCGCGTGAGCTTGCAGGGCCGCACCGCGCTGGTCACGGGCGGCGGGTCCGGCATCGGCGCCGGCATCGCGATGCGCCTGGCGCGGGACGGCGCGCCGGTGCTGGTCGCCGACCTGGACGGCGACGCCGCGACGCGCGTGGCCGCGGAGATCGCCGGCCAGGGCGGCCAAGCCCTGGCGTTCCGCATGGATGCCGCGGAGCCTGCCGAGGCCGCCGCCGCCGTCGCCGCCGCGGAAGCGCGCTTCGGCACGCTGCGCATCGCCGTCTGCAACGCCGGCATCACGGACCGCGTGCCGGTGCTGGAGATGCCGCTCGATTCCTTCACAAAGGTGATCCGCACCAACCTCGTCGGCTGCTTCGTCACCGCCCAGGCCGCCGCCCGCGCCATGGCCCGCGGTGGGGAGGGTCGTATCGTCACCATCTCCTCCGTCTCCGGCCAGTTCGGCGGCACCGGCCGCGCCGCCTATGGCGCCAGCAAGGGCGGGATCGAGACATTGACGAAAGTGCTGGCGGTGGAACTCGCCCCGCTCGGCATCCTGGTGAACGGCGTGGCGCCGGGGCCAACGCAAATCGCACGAACCGCGCATGGCCCGCGGCAGCGCGCCGCCTTTCTTAATCGGATGGCGCTGAAGCGCTACGCGACACCGACCGAGGTCGCCGCCGCCGTCGCCTTCCTGTGCGGCGACGAATGCGGCTTCATCGCCGGCCATATCCTCAACGTCGATGGCGGCTTCGCCGCCGCGGGCGTGATGTACGACCCCAACGAGGGCGCTTGAACATGGGAGAAGAACGCATGATGGGCACCACACGGCGCCGCTTGCTCGCATTGGCCCTGCTCGTCGGCCTCGTGCCGATGCAGCAGGCGGGTGCGCAGGATGACTATCCAAGCCGCCCCGTGCAGCTCGTCGTGCCCTACCCGCCCGGCGGCAACACGGACTTGATGGCGCGCGCGCTGCAGACGGAACTGACCCGGGCGCTCGGCCAGACGGTGGTGATCGTCAACCGCGGCGGCGCGGCCGGCACCATCGGCGATGCGCAGGTCGCGCGCGCAGCACCGGATGGCTACACCATCGGCATGTCGCCGAACAATCCGCTGACAGCGCAGCCGCATCTGATGTCGCTGACCTATGCGATGGACAGCTTCCGCTTCCTCTGCCTGGTCTACGACAACCCGCAGGTGCTGGTGCTCGGCCGCAACGCGCCGTTCCGCGACTTCGCTGGCATGGTGGCCCACGCGCGCTCGGCGAAGGAGGCGCTGGTGTTCGGCTCGCCGGGCCAGGGCAGCACGCAGCACATCCTGATGGCGGCGCTGCTGAAGGCGCTGGGGGTGGAGGGGCTGCACGTTCCCTTCACCGGCGCCGGGCCGATGTCGCAGGCGGCCCTCGGCGGGCAGATCCAGGTCTTCGTCGAAAGCGCCTCCATTCCCGCCGCCACCGGCCTGCCGGTGCTGGCGACCTTCAGCAAGGATCGCATGCCGAACCTGCCGCAGACGCCGACGCTGACGGAACTTGGCCACGCCATCGAGGGCAGTTCCGCCGGCGGGCTGATTGGCCCGGCCGGGATGCCGGATGCCGCCGCCGCGACGATCCAGCGCGCCTGCGCCACCTCGGTCGCCAGCGACAGCTTCCGGCAGGCGGCGGAGCGGCTGAACTCGGTGCCGCGCTACCTGCCGGGCGAAGGCTTCCGGGCGCGGTTCCAGGCCGAGAGCGACATGAACCGCACGGTGCTGCGCGACCTGGGCCTCGCGCAGTAGAGGTTCAGCGCAGCAGCGCGATCGTCTTTCGCGCGATCAGCGCCTCGTCCAGCACGTGGCCGAGGCCGGGGCGCATCGGCGCGTGCACCAGGCCCTGTGCATCCACCGTGATGTCCTCGGCCAGGCCGTATTTCTGCGCGGCGTCGGGCAGCAGAACCTCGAAGTAGTCGGTGTTGCGGATCGCCATGATGACATGCAGGTTCGCCACGTTGTTCAGCGAATTGCCGCCGTGGTGGACCTCCAGGTTCATGCGGAAGGACTCCGCCAGGTGCGCCGCCTTCACCAGCGTGGTGATCCCGCCCTTCACCGCGACGTCGCCGCGCAGATAATCCGTCGCCTGCGCCATGATCCACGGCGCATAGCCATCGAGGCCCGTCACCGGATATTCCGTCGCCATGATCGGGATGTGCAGCTTCTGCTTCAGCTTCACGTAGTTGTAGATGTCCTGGTCGGACAGCGGATCCTCGTACCAGAGGTAGCCCATCTCCTGCACCGCCAGCCCGACGCGCACCGCGGTCGGGAAGTCGTAGCTCCAGGTGGAATCCAGCGCGAGCGTGTAATCGTCGCCGACGGCGCGGCGCACCGCCTCGCACACCGCGATATCCTCCCTCAGCCGGGCCGGCGGGTGGATCTTGTAGGCGGCCCAGTTCGCCGCCTTGAAGGACAGCGCCTCCTCCGCATAGGCCTCCGGCGAGGTCATCACGGCGGAGGACGCATAGGCCGGGATGCTGTCCCGGAAGGTGCCGAGCAGGCGGTGGATCGGCTGCCCGAACGCCTTGCCCGCCAGGTCCCACAGCGCGACATCCACGGCGCCGATCGCCCGCACGCCGGCGCTGCGCTGGCGCCGCCAGATGTCGCGCACCAGCACCTCCCGCAGCAGCGGGTCGCGGCCCATCAGCACGGGCTTGAGATGCGTGATCAGCCCCTGCCCGTCCGTCGTCGCCGGATTCATCGCGGAACCGAGGAAGGCCTGCCCCTCGATGCCCTCATCCGTCATGATCCGCAGCAGGCCGAGCGAGGAACTGCCGGAGAATTTGCCGGTGTGCCCGCCATAGATCGTCGGCGGGATGCCGTCCCAGGCGAACAGCGTCAGCGTGACGTCGGTGATCTTCATCAGGCGGTGATCCCCGCATTGCGGATCACCGGGCCCCAAACTTCATGTTCCCGCGCCATCAGGGCCTTCATCTCCTCCGGCGTCTGCGCCCAGGGTTCGGCACCGAGCTGGCGAATACGTGCCTGGATCGCGGGCGCGGTCACGATGCCGCGGATCGCCGTGGCCAGCCGGGCGACGATCGGCGCCGGCGTCGCCCCCGTGGCGGCGAAGCCGAACCAGACATACATGCTGTAGTCCGGCACGCCGGCTTCCAGCATCGTCGGCACGTCGGGCAGCGCCGGATCGCGTTCCGTCCCTGTCACCGCCAGGGCGCGCATGCGGCCGGCCTGGATGTGCTGCAGCACGTTCGGGATGTTGTCGAACATCATGCCGACGCTGCCGCCCAGCATGTCCGTCACCGCCGGGGCGCTGCCGCGATAGGGCACGTGGACGATGTCGATCCCCGCCCGCGCCTTGAACAGCTCCGCCGCCAGATGCGGCGAGGAGCCGCTGCCGCTGCTGGCGTAATTCAGCGCGCCAGGTCGTGCCTTGGCGCGCGCGATCACCTCCGCCATGGAGGTCGCCGGGACCACAGCAGGGTTCACGACAAACACGTTGGCCAGCCGCGCGCTGACGCCCAGCGGCGCCAGGTCGCGCTGCGTGTTGTAGCCCAAATTCGGGTAGATGAAGGTATTGAACACCAGGTTGGCGCTGTTGCAGACCAGGATGGTGTGGCCATCCGGCGGGCTCTGCACCACCACCTGCGACCCTACCGTGCCGCCGGCGCCGGAGCGGTTTTCCACCACCCCCGGCTGCCCGACCGCCGCCTGCATCCCATCGCCGACCAGCCGCCCGAGCGAATCGTTGAACGCGCCCGGCGGATACGGCACGACGATGCGGACCGGCCTTTCCGGCCAGTTCGTTTGCGCCCGTGCGATGGAAGGCATGGCGAGGCCAGCGGCACTCGTGGCCAGCAGGTTGCGGCGGTTCATCATTCTTGGTTCCTCCCTGGTCATTTCAAACGAAGCCCGGCCCGGCGATGACGGGATGCGCGCGGATCAGCGCCTCATCCACCTCCACGCCCCACCCCGCGCCACTCGGCGCGAACACCATGCCATCACCATCCGGCTCGATCCGGCACAACGCGTCCCGAAAGATGTTGCCGGGCGAGGCGTCGCCCTCGAACCAGCCGCCATTGTCGATGGCGGACAGCAGGTGCACGGTGGCCGCGTGGTTCAGCCCGCCGGTCGCGATGTGCGGGCAGACCGGGATCTTCCAGGCGCCGGCCATATGGGCGATGCGGAGCACCTCGCTTGGCCCGCCGGCCTTGGACAGATCCGGCTGGAAGATGCCGACGCTGCCATCCTCCAGCAGCCGGTGGAACTCGAAGCGGCCGTAGTGGTTCTCGCCGGCCGCCAGCGGCACGCCGCCCATCAGCGGCTTCGCCTCGGCGTAGCTGCGATGGTCGTGTGCCGGGAACGGCTCCTCCAGCCACTCCGCGCCGCAGTCGCGCAGCGCATCGGCTGCGCGGCGCAGATCGGCCAGCGAATACGCACAGTTCGCATCGACCATGATGGTCAGGTCCGGAAACGCCCGCCGCACCGCCTGCAGCCGCGGCACATCCCGCGCCACGCCATCCCCGAAGCGCAGCTTCACCGCGCGCCAGTTCGCCGCCACCAGCGCCGCCACTTCCTCCACCAGCGTCTCCGCCGGCTGGAAGCCGAGCGACACGCCGCCGGCATAGGCGCGCACCGGCCGCCTTTCACCGCCCATCAGCACATGGCACGGCGTGTTCCAGTAGCGCCCGCGCGCATCCCACAGCGCCATGTCGATGCCGGACAGCGCGATCATCGTGCCCGCGCCCTGCCCGTGGCTCGCCAGGTGCCGCGCATACACCGCGCCCCAGGCATCCACCGGTGCCGCCGCGCTTCGTCCCGCCAGGAAATGCGCCAGCGTGTTGTTGATGAGGTCCGCGATGCTGGTCGGGCCGCGGCCGTGATGCGCCTCCCCCCACCCCACCACGCCGCATTCCGTCTGCACGCGCACGAGCACGGTATCCCGCTTCACCGCCGCGCCGATGCCGTGCCGCACCACGCGGTCCGGCGGCATGGCGAAGGAGATCGGGAAGGCCTGCACGCTGCGGATGCGCAGATCGGCGACGGCATCCGGCGGCGCCCCGCCCGGCTGGTTCTGGACCATGGTGTTCCCCCGCCGCCGGGCGCCTTCACGCGGCCCCCGTTGCGACATCGGCCACTATCCGCCACCCCGCCCCGCCCATCAACCTCGACAGCCGTCGCCCCCGCCCGCACATACCAGCCCTCTCCCCGGCGAAAGACCCTGGATGCGGCTGTTCCTGATGATCGCGGCGGCAGCGCTCGCCGTGCTGCTGCTGGCGCTGTTCCTGTGGGCCTACGCCCCCGACAAGCCGCGCGCCGCCCTCGAGTCCCGCTATGCCGCCCCACCCTCCTCCTTCCTCGAGGTTTCGGGCGTCCGCCTCCACCTCCGCGACACCGGCCCACGCAATGCCCCGCCCTTGATCCTGCTGCACGGCTTCGGCTCCAGCCTGCACGCCTGGGACGACTGGGTACCCCGCCTGGAGCCGGATTTCCGCGTCATCCGCCTCGACATCCCCGGCTTCGGCCTGACCGGCGCCGATCCCTCCGGCGACTATACCGATGCCCGCACCATCGCCCTGATGGCCGCGCTGATGGACCGCCTCGGCCTGCCACGTGCGCATCTGCTCGGCAGTTCCATGGGCGGCCGCTTCGCCTGGCGCTTCGCCGCCGAACACCCGGACCGCGTGGCGAAGCTGGTGCTGATGGCCCCCGACGGCTTCGCCAGCCCCGGCCGCGGCTACGACAGGCCCGGCCGGGTGCCGCTGCTGATGCGCGTGCTGCCCTTCGTCTTGCCCGAATCCCTGCTGCGCGCCAGCCTCGCCCCGGCCTATGGCAACCCTGCCGTCCTCACCCAGACCTTGTTCGAGCGCTACCGCGACATGCTGCTGGCCCCCGGCGTGCGCCAGGCGATCCTGGACCGCACCGCCCAGCAAAGCCTGCCGCCGCCGGAGCCCATCCTCGCCCGCATCCAGGCGCCCACGCTGCTGCTGTGGGGCGAACGGGACGGCATGGTGCCGGTGACCAACGCCGCGGACTACCAGCGCGCCCTGGCGGACAGCCGCCTTGTGGTGCTGCCCGGCCTCGGCCATGTGCCGATGGAGGAAGCGCCCGCCGCCTCGGTCGCCCCGGTGCGCGAATTCCTGCTGGCACCCTGAAAACCCGACGCCGCGCCCCGACATGCCGGCGTAACCTGAACCCTGGATGCGGCGAAACACGCGCGGGGGTATTCCCCCGCCCTCGCCCAAAAGGACCGCGCCGCTTGTCCCTCCTCAGCCCGACCCTGCCGCGCCGCCTGGCCCCCGAGAAGTTCCAGAACCCGATGACCACCGCCAAGGGCGAGGCGCGCGCCAGCGTGGCGCCGGTGGGGCTGGAGACGCTTTGGTTCAACACCGGCACGCTGTGCAACATCACCTGCCGCGCCTGCTACATCGAGAGCAGCCCACGCAACGACGCGCTGGTCTACCTCTCCCCCTCCGAGGTCGCTTCCTACCTCGACGAGGCGGCGCGGGACCGCCTGCCGCTGCGCGAGGTGGGCTTCACCGGCGGCGAGCCCTTCATGAACCCCGGCCTGCTGCCGATGCTGGCCGATGTGCTGTCCCGCCCCGGCGCGCTGCACGCCTTGGTGCTGACCAACGCCATGCGGCCGATGAAGCGTTATGCCTCCGGCCTGCTGGCGCTGCGCGACCGCTTCGGGACGGATCGCCTGACGCTGCGCGTCAGCCTCGACCACCACGATTCCCGCCACCATGATTTCGAACGCGGCGCGGGCAGTTTCGCGACCACGCTGGAAGGCCTCGGCTGGCTGGCGCGGGAGGGGTTTCGCGTGCACGTCGCCGGCCGCGCCAACTTCGGCGGGGAGGATGAGGCGGCGATGCGCGAGGGCTTCGCCCGAATCTTCGCGGAACACGACGTGCCGATCGACGCCGCGGACCCGGTGGCGCTGATGCTGTTCCCGGAGATGGATGCGGCGGTGGACGTGCCGGAAATCACCACCGCCTGCTGGGGCATCCTGGGCAAGCGGCCGGAGGACCTGATGTGCGCCTCCTCCCGCATGGTGGTGAAGCGGAGGGACGCGGCGGCGCCGGCGGTGGTGGCCTGCACCCTGCTGCCCTACGACCCGCAATTCGAGCTGGGCGCGACGCTGGCGGAGGCGGCACGGCCGGTGGCGCTGAACCACCCGCACTGCGCGAAGTTCTGCGTGTTGGGGGGAGCGGCATGTTCGCGGTGAGAGAGCATGCTGGCTGACCTGCCTTGATGCTCACCTAGCAGCAACCCAAACCCACGGTCCGGACATTCTCCACTGTTGCGACAGCTTGTCGGCAGCACCTCCGAAAAGCTCCAATTTTGAGACGCGCCCTCAAGCCTTCTTGTTCTCGCCAGCCGCTACTCAAGAAAGTTTACTAGGGTATCGTGGCGGCGTTCAGTGTCTGGATCGCCAGTCACGACGAAAACATGGCAGAGATTTCGTGACTGATTTCGAAGAGAAAACCCGCCTCGTTTCGGAATTCTCGAAAAATGAGCCTAGTCATGACCCGTTTGCTGCCGCCGTGCGGGCAACGCGCATGCCAATGCTCATCACCGACCCTCACCAGAACGACAATCCGATCGTCTTTGTCAATGCCGCGTTCTCAAAGTTAACCGGCTATAGTTATGACGAGATCATAGGCAAGAACTGCCGGTTTTTGCAGGGGCCGGAGACTGATCGAGCCGATGTTGACAAAATTCGCCAAGCAATTGAGCGCCGCACCCCTGTGGAAGTCGAGATCCTAAACCACAAGAAATCCGGCGAGGTCTTCTGGAATAAGTTGCTTATTTCCCCCGTTTTTGATAAGAACGGACACCTTACATATTTCTTTGCATCACAGTTTGATGTCACGCTTGAGCGCGATAAGCTTGTTCGCCTGCAACATGACCGGGATGAGCTTGAGGCGGAAGCGGAGCGCCGGAGGAGCGATCTAACTCATAGTGAGAGCCGGCTCAAGTTCATTCTCAAGTCCGGTCGCTTTGGCTATTGGACCCTTGATCTGAATGGAATGCGGCTTTCCGCATCCGACATCTGCAAAGAAAACTTTGGGCGAAGAGCAGAAGATCCATTCAGCTACGATGATCTTTGCTCGGCAATTTTTCCTGAAGACGTTTCGCGTATGCGAGACGCCGTGAATAGGTCGATTACCGACAGGCTCGACTACGATATTGAATATCGGGTCAAAACGCCTCCCGGGGATGTTCGATGGCTGCACATTAGAGGACAGACCTTCTACAGTGCGGATGGTCAACCTCTTAGCATGGCTGGGGTTTCGCTGGACATTACGGCGCGAAAGCGTAATGAGGAGCATCGGGCCCTGCTGGCGGATGAACTGAATCATCGCGTAAAAAATTCTCTGGCGACTGTACAATCAATCGCATACCAAACCCTGCGTAATTCTTCTACCATAGATGAAGCTCGCGCGACATTAACGTCGCGTCTCCAGTCGCTCGCTGCAGCACACGATGTTTTAACGAATGAAAGCTGGGAGGGTGCGACCCTCTCGGAGATTGCTGAAGGAGCTCTGCGGGCGTTTAGGATCGGAAAAAATGACCGGTTCAAGGTTGGCGGGCCTCGGATCTGGCTTTCGCCTCGTCTCAGTCTGGCCTTCGTCATGGCACTGCATGAACTGGCGACGAACGCAGTCAAGTATGGCTCATTGTCGAACGAGAAAGGTCGCGTAACTCTGAATTGGGATATTTTGGAAGCCTGCCGATCAAACCGTCTATGGTTGCGATGGGAAGAGCTGGATGGCCCAGCAGTCACTCCCCCCATACGTACTGGGTTCGGCACTCGCATGATAGAACGCGCGCTCGCATCGGAGCTCGGCGGCAATGCTGAGATCGAGTACCGTCAGCGAGGCATCCTGTTTACCTTGGAAGCCCCGCTCCCTCAGAATGGTAGCCAGTCAAACTCCAGGGTTTTTGTTCCTAAGTGAATTACTGATTATAATTATATTGATATTGGATCTGCTACCCGAATACCGCCACAGCCCTGATCGGACTCGCCGTTCCGCCCCGGATCTTCAGCGGAAACCCGATGAACCGGAACCGCCCCCGCCCCACCACCGCCTCCAGATTGGCCAGGCACTCCATATGCGTGATGCCCCGCTCCGCACACGCCATATGCGCCCGGAAATTCAGCTCCCCTTCCGGTGCCGGGCTGATCGCCTCCACCCCGAACATGCCGATGCCCCGGTCCGCCAGCCAATGCACACTCTCCGTCGCCAGCCCGGGGAAATCGTGCAGGTAGCCGGGCGTGCCGAGCAGCCGGGCATTCACCGCCATGTGGATCAGCACCGTGTCGCCCGCGCGGATCTCCTGCCCCGAGGCCGCCAGCGCCGCCTCCATCTCCGCCACCGTCACCGCATGCCGCAGCGGCACATGCGACAGGTCGAGGCAGATGGCACTGGTGTAGAACTTCTCCAGCGGCACCTGGTCGATGCTGGCCGCCCCCGGCCGAGGGTCGAAATGCACCGGCGCGTCCACATGCGTCCCGGCATGGTCGCTCATCGCCAGCGACATCGCCTTGCTGCTGAAGGTGGTCGCCCCCGCCACCTTCTTCTCCGCATGGTCGTTCCACACCGTCATCACCACCGGAGGGTGGCTGGGATGGGTCTGGGTGCGGTGGAAAATCTCCCGCGACAGGTCGATGAGTTCCATGGCGTCCTACTCCTTCGGGGTCTGGCGGCGGGCTTCGGCGTGCAGCAGGCGGATGGCGGCGTCCAACGCCTCCAGCGCCCCATCGGGCAGCGCGGCGCGGAAGGCGGCGTCGCGCTCGCGGGCGGCCTGCATCAGCCCGGCCTCCACCCGCGCGCCTTCCGCGGACAGGCGCAGCGCCACCTCCCGCGCATCGGTGGCGCCGGCCGCGCGTTCCACCAGACCGCGCGCCACCAGCGCCTTCACGGCCCGGCTGGCCTGCGCCTTGTCCAGCCCGGATTCGCGCGCCAGATCGCGCAAGGTCAGCGGCGCGAAGCCGCCGAGCAGCGCCAGGATGCGCCATTCCATCAGGCTCACGCCGAAGTCGCGCCGGTAGCGGCGCGCCGCGCCGCGGCTCAGCGCATTGGCCAGGCGGTGGATGCGCCAGGAGAGCAGGTCCCGGATCGTCGCCGGCGGGGGGCATGACATCGCGCCGAGTCTCACGGCCGCGGCCGAAACCGTCAACGGCCCGCCCCGGATTTGCCGCAAGCCGGTGCGAGGATCGCCCCATGTCCACCCAGTACGCCACCCGCCCCCACCTGTCCCTCGGCACCGCCCGCCCGGCGCTGTCCGTCGTCGTGCCCGCCTACAACGAGCAGGAGGTGCTGCCCGCCTTCCACGCCAGGCTGGTCCCGGTGATGGAGGGCATCGGCCTGCCGTGGGAGGTGGTGTATGTGAACGACGGCTCCCGCGACGGCACGCTGGCGCTGATGCTGGCGCTGCGGGCCAGCGATGCGCGGGTTTCGGTGGTGAACCTCAGCCGCAACTTCGGCAAGGAAATCGCCCTGACCGCCGGGCTGGACCACGCCGCGGCGGACCAGGCGGTGGTGGTGATCGACGCCGATCTGCAGGACCCGCCGGAGGTGATTCCGGACCTCGTCGCCGCCTGGCAGCAGGGCTTCGATGTCGCCTATGCGCGGCGGCGGGCGCGGGAGGGTGAGACCTGGCTGAAGAAGGCCAGCGCGGCCGCCTTCTACCGCGTCATGCAGCGCATTGGCGGCAAGGTGGACCTGCCGCCCGATACCGGCGACTTCCGGCTGATGAGCCGCCGCGCGCTCGATGCGCTGCTGGCGCTGCGCGAACAGCACCGCTTCATGAAGGGGCTGTTCGCCTGGGTCGGCTTTCCCTCCACGCCCGTGCTGTACGACCGCGCGCCGCGGGCGGCCGGGGAGACCAAGTGGAACTACTGGCGGCTGTGGAACCTGTCGCTGGAGGGGATCACCGCCTTCACCGTGGGGCCGCTGAAGATCGCCACCTATCTCGGGCTGCTGACCGCGATCGTCGCGCTGGGATACGGCATGCTGATCATCATCCGCACCATCCTGTACGGCAACCCTGTCGCCGGTTACCCCAGCCTGATGGCGGTGGTGCTGTTCCTCGGCGGGGTGCAGCTGATGACGCTGGGCATCATCGGCGAATACCTCGGCCGTATCTTCAACGAGACCAAGCGCCGGCCGCTGTACATCGTGGAACGCCACGTCCCGAGCGACGTCACGGATCAGCGGCAGGCGATGAGCTGACCGCCGCCCTGGCCAATCGGCCGGCAGCGCGCGGCGCCATCCGGCACCAGCGGCAGCAGGGCCTCCCGGGCGGAGGGCAGGAACAGGCGCAGCTCGCCGTCGGCCAGCGGCGCCGCCGCCATCTGCGCGTCACGGCAGGTGGGCGCGGTCTTCCAGCGGGCGACGTACATGGTGTTGGCGGGCACGGCGCGCTCCGAGGCCAGGGCCAGGATTTCGAGTTGCAGGGGGTGGACCTCCGCCGCCTCGGCGTCCGTGACGCAGGGCCAGCTTGGCAGCAGGGTCAGCCGGCCCGCCGTCGCCAGTTCCGCCCGCAGCGCCGGCGCCTCGATTGTCCAGGCCGGGCGCAGCGCCGCCCACTCCGCGATCGCGGCGCGCAGCGGGGTGGCGTCGGCGAATTGCAGCAGGCCGGCGGCGAGGCACAGCACCGGGTGGACGCGCGCCAGCAGCACCATGGCGCCGACCAGCAGGGTGTAGGACACCGGCCAGAAGAAGCGGCCGGAGGCGCGGAACTGTTCCAGCGCGCCGGGCGCCTCGCCGAGGTCGAGCACGATGCGCTCGCCGAAGCCCACCTTGTGGGAGACGGCCAGCGCCGTCAGCGCCAGTAGCACCACCGCCAGCCCGGCGTGGCGGGACAGCCGGCGCCAGGCCAGGCGCGGCCGCAGCACCATGCCCGCGACCAGCGCCGCCAGCAGGCCGAGGCCGAGCCAGTTGTAGCCCTCCCACCCGCCGAAGCCGGTGGCGTCGAGCTGCGGTGACCAGGGCCAGCCGAACAGAAGCGACCCCGCCGGCCACACCGGGGACAGCAGGTTCATCGCATAGCGCCCATAGCCGGTGCCGCCGGCGGCGCCGAGGTAGCCGAACCCCGCCATCACGCCGACCACCGCCGCGAAGGCCGCCCCCACCGCCAGCGCCGGGCCGATGAACGCCTCGCCCCGCAGCAGCCGTGTCGCCGGCACCGCGCCAAGCAGCGCCAGCGTCATGGCGGCCAGGTAGGGATGCACCAGCAGCGCCAGCACCTGCAGGACGCCGCCACCGACCCACAGCGCCAGCGATGGCTTGGTCACCAGCCGCAGATAGACGCCGAGCCCGACCAACAGAAGAAAATGCCCGCACAGCGCCGCATGGCCGAAGCGCCCGATCCAGGCCGGCATGGAGGCCGCCGCCAGGGCGATACCAAGCGCCGGCAGCCACCGCCGCTCCCCCGCGCTGCGCAGCGCGAACACGGCGGCAATGGGCTGCGCCACCCAGGCGAGGCCATAGAACAGGCCGACTCCGTGAAAGCCTTCCGGCAGTACGCCGCGCAGGGCCTTCAGGACCAATGCCAGCAGCGGGATCGAATCGGCAAACGCGGTGTTCAGGCCGCCTTCCTCGGTGTTCAGGTTCAGCGCCAGGGTCGGCGGCCAGCGCCAGGAATCCTGCAGAAGGTAGCGCTGCGCCACCATGTGCTGCGCCGCATCCCCCGCCGGCCGCCAATCCTGGCCCGCAACGGGGAACAGGAACCCGCTTGGGAAGACCCAGGCCGCCAGGGCCAGCCCCAACAGCAGCGCCGCCAGATAGGCAAGCCAGGCTTCGGCGCGGCTGGTCAGGACCGCGATCCGAACGCAAAAGCGTGATCGGAAGGCCGCGATTTTCCCAGAAGGTCAAATGGTTGCATCACGGGGTCCGCGCTGGCCGGTCTGTCGGGGCGGCTGTGTAGGCGCCGTTCCACGGATGCAGCAAGGCGTCAGAGCGCCCAAGCCAGGCCAAGCCAGAACAGGGAGGAAAGAAGCGCGGCCAGAACCATGCCACGGGCTGCGTTGCCCGGTGGCCGTTCCGCCTCCGCCCTGCTGCCGCGCCTGAAGGCGGGCTCCGGCGGCTCCACCAGGGTCAGCCGCTGCGCTGTGCGGCGTTCTGGGAGTCGCATGCCGCATCCTGTCATGCCCAGGCGCGCGGGTCGCTGGAAAACAATCTTTGTGAAAATATTTTACGCGGCCGGATCGGCCCGGCTCCGGCGCCACAATCCCGCCGCAAGCACGTCGCAAACCCGCCCGGGGCCGTGACTATTACCCTTCGCACGGGAGCCTGCCCCACCGCCTTTCGTCCCGTTCGGCTCCCCTTCCGCGTTCCTCTCACCGTTCACGAGGACCCTTCATGCCTGGCCTGGAAGTCGCCCAGACACTTCTGCGCTCGCCCGACGATCGGCGGTCGATGTTTGTCTACGCCCTTCCGGCGACGGAGGCGCAAGCTGCCCCCTCTGTCCGCCAGGATGCGGACCGGGTGCATGAAATTGCGAAGCGGGCGCTGGACATCCTTGGCGCCGGCACCCTGCTGCTGCTGTGCCTGCCGGTCTTCCTGGTCCTTGCCGCCCTGGTGCGGATGGATGGCGGTCCGGCCTTCTATGCGCATGAGCGGGTCGGCCGCGGTGGCCGGCTGTTCGGCTGCCTGAAGTTCCGTTCCATGGTCGCCGATGCGGATCGCCGCCTCGCCGCACTGCTGGACCGCGACCCGCAGGCCCGGGCGGAGTGGGAGGCGACGCGCAAGCTGAAGGCGGACCCCCGCATCACGGCGCTCGGCCGCTTCCTGCGCGCCAGCTCCCTGGATGAGCTGCCGCAGATCCTCAACGTGCTGGCCGGGCAGATGAGCCTGGTCGGGCCGCGCCCGGTGCAGGCCGGCGAACTCGCCGTGTTCTACGGCCCCGCGGCACAGCACTACATGGCGGTGCGCCCCGGCATCACCGGCCCCTGGCAGGTCAGCGGCCGCAATGATACCTCCTACGCCCAGCGTGTGGCGCTGGATGTGGCCTATGCCCGCCAGCCCTCGCTGATGAACGATGTGAAGATCCTGCTGCGCACGCCGATGGCGGTCTTGGCGCGCCGCGGGGCGTACTGAGGCCAGGCCGGATCCGCGGCCTTGGCCGCGGATTGCAAGGAAATGGCGCAGGTCATGGCTGGGACTGAGGACCGCGCTTCCGGCGGCCGGCTGTTGTCCGGCACGATGTGGAACGCCGCCGGCCGCGGCCTGCCGCTTCTCCTCGCCCTGGCGTTGACCCCGGTGCTGGTGGCGCAGATGGGCATCGACCGCTGGGGGTTGTTCACCCTGGCGCTCGCCTTGGTCGGCGTCTTCGGGGTCTTCGACCTTGGCGTCGGCGCCGCGCTGACCAGGGCGCTGTCCGCCCGCATCGGCGCCGGGCAGACCGAGGGTGCCACCGAACTGGCGGGCGCGGCGATCAGCGCCCTCGGCCTGCTCAGCGCCGGCATCGCCGCCTGCGCCTTCGCCTTCGTGCCGCTGCTGGTCACCGGCGTGCTGAACACCCCGCCCGATTTGCAGGCCGAGGCCATCACCGCCTTCCGCTGGCTCTGCGCCGCCGCCCCACTGGTCGTGGTCAACGCCGCGCTGTGGGGCACGCTGGCCGCGCACCAGCGCTTCCGGGAAGCGAACCTGGCCGCCATCCCCGTCGCCATCTTCTACTATCTCGGCCCCGTGCTGGTGCTGTTGGTCTGGCAGAGCCTGGTCGGCGTCATCCTGGCACTGCTCGCCTGCCGGCTGGCCAACACCCTGTCCTATGCCTGGCTGGCACGGCGCGACTTGCCGGGCCTCCGCCCCGTCTGGCCAAGCTGGGTTTTGGTCGCGCCCCTGCTGCGGATGGGCGGGTGGATGAGCGCATCCGGCGTCCTGACCCAAGCGCTGCTCTATGCCGACCGCTTCCTGGTCGGCGCGTTGCTGACTCTGGCCGCCGTCGCCTACTACGCCACGCCGCTCGACCTGGTGATGCGCATGTGGATCCTGCCGGTGGCGGTGGCGCAGGCGCTGCTGCCGGCGATGGCCAGCGCCTATCTGTCCCACGCCGAGGCGACCGCCGGGCTGCTGCGCCGCGGCGCCCTGATGGTGATGGCGGCGGTGCTGCCGGCCTGCCTGATGCTGGTGGCCTATGGGCCGGAGATCCTGGGGCTCTGGCTCGATGCCGATTTCGCCGCTGGCGGCGGTCGCGTGCTGCAGATCCTGTCCGTCGGCATCTTCTTCTCCTGCGCCGCCTTCGCGCCGGGGGCGCTGCTGGATGCGATCGGGCGGCCGGATGCCAATGCGAAGTGGCAGTTGCTGCAGGCGCTGGTGTTCCTGCCGCTGTCGGCGGTGCTGTTGCTGTGGCTGGGCATCGAGGGCGCCGCCGCCGCCTGGGCGCTGCGCTGCGCCACCGATGTGTTTGGCCGCCTCTGGCTCGTCGGCCGGCTGTATCCGGTGGCCGGCGAGGTGGCCCGGCAGCTTGCCCTGCCGCTGCTGGCGGGCGGCATCGGCCTGGCGCTGCTGCTGTCCGGGATCCAGCCTATCCCGCTCGCCCTGCTCGCGCTGGCCGGGTTCGCCGCTGCGGGTTTCCTGGCCCTTACCCCCACCGAACGCCGCGACGCGCGCGGCCTGCTGCGCCGCCCCTGGCGCCTGCGGGCCGTGCTGCGCGGGGAGACTGCATGACGCTTGCCATCAACGCCCGCTTCCTGACCCAGAAACTCAGCGGCGTGCAGCGCTTCTCGCGCGAGGTGGTGACGGCGCTGGCCGCCACCGGTACCCCGCTGCGGCTGCTCGCCCCCCGCAACGCCCCCGCCAGCTTCGCCGGTCTGCCGGTGGAACACATCGGCCGTCGCGCCGGCCAGCCCTGGGAACAGTTCGACCTGCCAAAGGCGCTGGGCGCCGGCGACCACCTGCTGAACCTCGGCAACACCGCGCCGCTGCGTCTCGGCGCGCGGCAGACCGTGGTGGTCCATGATGCCGGGGTCTTCGACACGCCCGAAAGCTATTCCTTCGCCTTCCGCGCCTGGTACCGCGCGCTGCACTGGGCGCTGCCACGCCGCGGCACCCGCATCGTCACCGTCTCCGACTTTTCGCGCAGTCGGCTCGCGCTGCATCTCGGCCTGCCGCCAGCCATGATCG
The DNA here is from genome assembly GCF_050563525.1 of Falsiroseomonas sp. HC035. NCBI lineage: Bacteria > Pseudomonadati > Pseudomonadota > Alphaproteobacteria > Acetobacterales > Roseomonadaceae > Falsiroseomonas > Falsiroseomonas sp. HC035. Next base: position 344,524 of record NZ_JBNXUN010000005.1, on the reverse strand, counting down.
GCGTGATGCCGGAGGGCGGCGAGCACGCCTTGCGCGAGCCGGCTGAGCCTGGGATCCTCGCCCGCCACGGCCTGGCGCCGCAGGGGTACGCGCTTGCCGTCGGCACCCGCGCCTCTCATAAGAACCTGGATATGCTGCGGGAGACGGTGGGGCTGCTCGGCGCCCGTGGCCTGAAGCTGGCGGTGGCCGGCGCCGCCGATGCCAGCGTGTTCCGCCGGGCCAGCGATGTCGATGCCACCCTCGCCCTCGGCCGCGTCACCGATGCGGAGCTGCGTGCGCTGTACGAGAACGCCATCTGCCTGCTGTTCCCCTCTCGCTACGAAGGCTTCGGCCTGCCGCCGCTGGAGGCGATGTGGTGTGGCTGCCCGGTGCTGGCGGCCTCCGCCGGCGCGGTACCAGAAGTGTGTGGCGATGCCGCGCTGTGGTTCGATGCCAATGGCCCGCGCAGCCCGGCCACCGCCCTCGCCCGACTGCTGGACGAGCCGCTGCTTTCGGAGCATCTCCGCTCCGCCGGACGCGCCCGCGCCGCCACCTATTCCTGGTCCGCTGCCGCCGAGACGCTGCTCGGCATCCTGGAGTCCCCTGGGCTGGAGTCCCGATGAAGATCGCCATCGTCCATGAATGGCTGGACGGCTACGCCGGGTCCGAGCGCGTGCTCGAGCAGCTTTTCGAGGTGTTTCCCCAGGCGGACCTGTTCGCCGTCTGCGACTTCCTGCCGGACCATGAGCGCGGCTTCCTCGGCGGTCGTGTGCCGCGCACGTCCTTCATCCAGCGCCTGCCGCGGGCGCGGGCCTGGTTCCGCTACTACCTCGGCCTGATGCCGATCGCGGTGGAGCAGTTCGACCTCTCCGGCTACGACCTGGTGCTGTCCTCCTCGCACGCCGTCGCCAAGGGCGTGCTGACAGGGCCGGCGACGCTGCACGTTTCCTACGTCCACAGCCCGATGCGCTACGCCTGGGACCTGCAGCATCAGTATCTACGGCAATCCCGCATGGACACGGGTGTGAAGGGCCTGCTCACGCGCTGGCTTCTCGCAAGAATGCGGGCTTGGGACCATGCCTCCGCCGCACGGCCGGACGTCATCCTGGCCAACAGCGCCTGGATCGCGGAGCGCATCCGCAAGGCCTGGCGGCGCGAGAGCCTGGTGGTGCACCCGCCGGTGGACCTTGATGGCTTCCCGTTCAAGGCCGGCAAGGGCGCGGCCTATGTCGTCGCCTCCCGCCTCGTCCCCTACAAGCGCATCGACCTGATCGCCGAGGCGTTTCGGCAGATGCCGGACCGCCAGCTCATCATCGCCGGCGACGGGCCCGAAATGGCGCGCGTGCGCATGGCAGCGGCGGATGCCCCGAACATCCGAATCCTCGGCCGCGTGCCACAGGCCGAGTTGGTGGCCCTGCTGGCCGATGCGCGCGCCTTCGTCTTTGCGGCGGAGGAGGATTTCGGCATCGGCATGGTCGAGGCGCAGGCCTGCGGCACGCCGCTCATCGCCTTCGCGCGCGGCGGTGCCGCGGATATCGTCCAACCCGATGTAACCGGCGTGCTGTTCCCCGAGCAGTCTGCCGAGGGCATTGTCGGCGCCGTGACCCGATTCGAATCGCTGCTGATTTCGCCCGAGGCCTGCCGCGCCAATGCGGAACGCTTCTCCCAGGCCGCCTTCCGCGACCGCATCCTGTCCGTGGTGCGGGAGGCCGGCGCGGCGCGCGGGATGCCGGAGTCTTGGATGCCCGAGCCTTGGATGGCAGCGCCTTGGATGCCGGCGCCTTGACCGGGTTCAGCCTGATCGTCGCGACCCGCGGCCGCACCACCGAACTGGCCGAGTTCCTCGACAGCGTGGTGGCGCAGAAGCGCGACGACGTCGAGGTCATCGTCGTCGACCAGAACGAGGATGGCCGCCTCGCCCCGCTGCTGGCGCCCTATGCGGCGCTGATGCCGCTGACCCACATGCGCTCGGCTATTGCCCGCGCCAACCACGCCCGGAACCTCGGCCTACGGCAGGCGACGGGCGATCTGGTCAGCTTCCCGGACGACGACTGCCTGTACCCGCCCGGCCTGCTGGACCGTGTCGCGGCGGCCTTCGCCGCCGACCCTGGCCTCGGCATCCTGACTGGCCCGGCCGAGGCGCCGGGGGGCGGACTTGGCTCTGGCCGCTGGCGCCAGGATTCCGGCCCCATCACCGCGGAGAATGCCTGGACCAGCGTCATCGAGTTCAACCTCTGGCTCCGCCGCCCGCTGGCGCTGCGCCTCGGCGGCTATGACGAGACGATGGGACCGGGCACGCCGATCGGCTCGGCGGAGGGCAATGATCTGGTGCTGCGCGCCGTCACCGTGGGCCATCGCGCGATCTATGACCCGGCGCTCCGCGTCATCCACCCGGACAAGCGGCTGTCGGAGGTCGCGGTGGCGCGGGCCTTCCTGTATGGCCGCGGCCTGGGCTTCGCGCTGCGCCGGCATGCGGTGCCGGCCCGCGTCTGGCTGCCCTTCGCCATTCGCCCGCTCGGCGGGGTGGCGCTGAGCCTGGCGCGGCTGCGGCCGCGCGATGCCGGCTACTACGCCATGACCTTCCTCGGCCGCCTGCGCGGCTATGTTCAGCGTGAGTCCACGGCCGGCCGCATCCGCCCCGCCATCACCGGCCGCGCCTCGGACCCAAGGTGATGCGGCTGGCCATCGGCATCGCGACGCGCGGCCGCGCCGCCATCCTGGGCGAGGTGCTGGCCGAGTTGCTGCGGCAGTCCCGCGTGCCCGACCGCGTGCTCGTCTGCCACGTGACGGAGGATGACATCGCCGGTCTGCGGGAGCGTTTCCTGCGTGTGGAGTTCATGGCCAGCCCGGCCGGCCTGCCGCGGCAGCGCAACGCCATCCTGGATGCCGCCGCCGATTGCGACGCGGTGCTGTTCCTGGATGACGATTTCCTGCCGGCGCCGGACTACCTGCTGGTGACGGAACGCGTATTGCAGGCGCAGCCCGGCTGCGTCGTCACCACCGGCACCGTGCTGGCCGATGGCGCCAAGGGCCCCGGCCTGAGTGTCGCCGAAGGCCGCGCCGTGCTCGCCGCCGACCACTACGAGGACGATCCGCTGGCGGTGACCCCGCACTTCAATGGCTATGGCTGCAACATGGCCTTCCGCATGGGGCCGGTCCGCGCGCATGGCATCCGGGTGGACGAGGCGCTGCCGCTATATGCCTGGTACGAGGATATCGACGTGACGCGCGCGCTCGGCCGGCATGGCTCGATCCTGCGTCTGTCGGGCGCGCGCGGCGTGCATCTAGGCGCCAAGTCCGGCCGCGTCGCGGGCGATCGCCTGGGCTACAGCCAGGTGGCGAACCCGATCTACCTGGCGCGCAAGGGCACCTTCCCCTGGAGCCACGCCATTCCCTCCGCCGCGCGGCACCTCGCGATGAACGCGCTCCGGTCGCTGGTGCCGGAGCCGCATGTGGACCGCTTCGGCCGGCTGCGCGGCAATCTGCGCGCGGTCGCGGACCTGCTGCGGGGCCGGGCGCATCCCGGCCGCATCCTGGATTTCTGAGCCGATGGATGGAGTCGCTTTCGTCGCCTCCAAGGTGCTGTGGGCGCTGCTGCGGCCGAACACGCTGGCGCTGGTTCTGGCGACGCTCGGGCTGGTGCTGGTCTGGCGTGGCCGGCGCTTCGGGCGCTGGCCGCTGACCCTCGGGCTCGGCTGGTACCTGGCCGTCTTCTGCCTGCCGGTCGCCGCCTTCCTGACGCTGCCGCTGGAGCAACGCTTCCCGAGGCCGGCGGCGGAGCCGGCGCAGGTCACCGGCATCATCGTGCTGGGTGGCGCGGTGGAACAGGACCTGACCAACGCGCACGGCATCCCGGCGCTGAACGGCGCGGCGGAGCGGATGACGGAGGCGGTGGCACTGGCGCTGCGCCACCCCGCCGCGCGCCTGGTCTTCACCGGTGGCAGCGCGGCCGTCCTGCCCGGCGGTCCCACCGAGGCCGACACCGCACGCCGCCTGTTCACCAGCCTCGGCCTGGCGCCGGAGCGGCTGGTGTTCGAGAGCGAAAGCCGCAACACGCATGAAAACGCGGTCCTGAGCCATGCGATGCTGGCGCCGAAGCCCGACGAGACCTGGCTGCTGGTAACCTCCGCCAGCCACATGCCCCGTTCGGTCGGCGTGTTCCGGCAGGCCGGCTGGCGGATCACGCCCTGGCCGGTGAACTACACGGCCAGCCGCGACCCGTCCCTGTGGTGGTACGGCCCTTTCCCGGCGCGGCTGAACCAGGCGGAATGGGCGCTGCGCGAATATGTCGGACTGACGGCCTATTGGCTGATGGGTCGCACCGACGCGTTGTTTCCCGCGCCCTGAACGGCGGCCGGCTTGCGCAGCCGGTAGATCTCCACCGGCCCGCGCTGTTCGGCCACGCTGGCCGCCAGGTCATAGGCCTCCGCCACCGTCGCCATCACCTGGGCCGCGGCGGCGGGGCGCATGGTCTGCATCCAGCCACGATCGACCACGATCACCATGGGTCGCGCGGCGAGCACGCGGGTCAGTTCCAACTGGGTGTTGGTGTCTGACAGATCCTCGAACTCGCCAGTCAGGTGCGGCGGGAAGGGGAAGCGGGTGGCGGTGCGGACATCGGCGAGGACGTAGACGCTGGTGTGGTAGTTGGCGATGAAGGCGTCGCCTTCCGGCCCGGCTTCGCGCGCCACCGCGGCCGCCACTTCCCGCACCGGGTCGCGATGCATCAGGCCGGGGCCGCGTTCCAGCCGCGCGGTGGCTTCCGGCAGCCAGCCCTGGCTGGCCAGCACCAGAACCAGCACCGCGAAGGCCGCGCGCACCCGATGCGGCTGCGCCACCGCCCGCGCCAGCCACCAGGCGCCGATCGCCGCCAGCAGGGACAAGGGCGGCAGCCACAGCAGGAAGTAGTGCGCGAAGTAGAAGCCGGGTCCGGCGATGGCCAGGGATTCCGTGACGAACCAGGCCAGCGCCACCACGGTCAGCAGCGCCATCGGCCCGCGCGCCCGCCACGCCGCCAGCGCCACCAGCGCGGCACCCAGGGCGAGTCCCAGCGGCAGCGCGGCCGTGCCGATCCGGCGCCAGGCCTCGGCCGGGGCGATGCGCTCCATCGAGTAGCGGACCGGCGCCAGCAGCGATCCATCCAGGTACTGCGGCAGCCAGCCCTGCACCCAGTAGGCCAGCCCCATCAGCAGGATCGGCGCCGCGCATAGCCCGGCATAGGCCGCCGCCATCACCAGCACCCGGCGCCATGACAGCACCCCGCGCCACCAGGCCGGCCCCACCAGCAGCGCGAAGGCGAGGCATCCGGCCGGCGCCACCACCTGCTTCACCAGCAGCGCCCAGCCCACCAGCAGCCCCATCGCCGCCAAGGCTCCCCATCCGGGAGGCTCGGCCCGCGCCGCAGCGCGGATCCCGATCGCCATGGCGGCGGTGATGAAGGGCGCTATCAGCAACTCCGTATTGGTGCACAGCCCGCTGAGCAGCAGCGAATGCGCGGCATAAGTCACGCCCGCCCCCGCCCCCACCGCGCGCGGCGCCCCCGCCACCCGCGCCGCCGCGAACAACCCGCAGGCGGTGCCGAAGACGCAGATCAGGCCCAGCAGACGCACCGCCTCCACCGAGACGCCGAACAGCAGGAAAGCCACCGCAAACATCGCCGGCGCGCCGACCGGGTGCATGTCCCAGGCGGCGACCAGTGGCCAGCCACCGCGCAACCATTCGCGGGCCTGCACCATGTACAGGCCCTCGTCGGTATCGACGACAGCCGGCACGAAGGAACTCAGCCGCAGCAGCACCACCGCGACCAGCAGCAGCAGGATCGCCACGGCATCCGCCGTGACGGGCGATGCCGTGCGGGGCGGCGCGGTCAGGGTCTGTCCATCGGGCATGGAATCTCACGCGGCCGTGATGACCGGAGCCCTACCCATCCCAAAGCCGGGGCAGGAGCGCAACTGGTCTTCGCGCCGGTATCGCGGATGGCCATGGCAGCAGCCGGGCGCCGCCAAGGCACCCGGCCGCAATTGCTCAGTTCTCGGGCTGGAAGCCGCTGTCGCGTACGATGGGTCCCCACTCCGCCCGTTCCTGCCGGATGCGCTCGGCGAAGGCGGCCGGGCTGGCGGACACCGTCGGCAGGTATTCCAGCCGATCCAGCGCCGCCACCATGTCCGGCGACCGCGCCACCTGCACGATGGCGGCGTGCAGCGCGTTGACGATGTTGGCGGGCGTATTGGCCGGCAGCAGCGCACCGAACCACTCGTCCTTGTTCATCTCGGGGTGCCCGAGTTCGGCGAAGGTCGGCAGGTCCGGGTAGCGCGGATTGCGCCGCTCGGAGGACACCGCGAGCATCCGCGCCCCGCTGCCATGCTGCGGCGAGATGTCGCCGAGCACGCCCACGAACACCGGCAGCCGCCCGCCAACCAGGTCCAGCATCGCCGGCGCCGCGCCGCGATACGGCACATGCGTCAGCCGCGCGCCGATCTTCTTGCCGAGCATCACGCCGAGGAAATGCGGCGCGGAGCCGGCGGCCGGGGAGGCGAAGGGCACGTCGCCGCTCTGCGCCTTCAGCCAGGTGATCAACTCCGCCAGCGTCTTCGCCGGATGGCTGCTCGGCACGGCAATGGCGAAGGGGAAGGTGCAGACGGTGGAGACCGGGATCAGGTCGGTCAGCGCGTCGTAGCGCACCTCCCGCGGGAAGACGTGCGGTTGCAGGGTGAGCATGGAGGCCGGGGTCTGCAGGTAGATGCTGCCATCCGCCTCGCCGGCCTTCACCGCCTCCACCGCGATGCGCCCGGCAGCGCCGACGCGGCCCTCCACGATGATGTTCTGCGCGTAGATGCCGCGCAGCTTGTCGGCATAGAGCCGCGCGACAACGTCGGACGACCCGCCGGCCGGGAAGCCGACGATGGCGCGCACGGTGCGGTTGATGGTCTGCGCCGAGGCCGGCCGGAAGCCGGATGTGGCGATGGCGGCGCCGAGACCGAGGGCGCCGCGGCGCCCGATGACGATGCTCATCCTTGATGCTCCTCCTGTCGGCGTCGTTGCGCCGGTGTCTGTTCACACTCTGCACGGTGCCGCCGGGCGGCACCATTGTTATGTGGCATAACCTCAGCCGAAGGCGGCGATGACCTCGGCCGGGATCGGCACGCCCTTGATGCGGCCGGGGTCGTCCGGGTGCCTGGCCGCCCAGACGCGGGTCTCGAACCCCTCCACGCCCAGCGCGCCATCCGGGCGCAGCAGGCGGTGGTGGACGTCGAAGCTGGAACGGCGGAAGCCAGCGACGCGGCTTTCCACCACCACCTCGTCGCCGAACACCGAGGGAATCGAGAACTTCGAGCGCGTATCCACCATCGGGATACCGACGATGCCGTGCGCTGCCGTCCAGCGGATCTTCGGCATGCCGAGCGCGCGCTGGAACAGGGCGGCGGTGCAGGCATCGAAATACTCGAAGTAGCGCGGGTAGAAGACGATGCCGGCCGGGTCGCAATCGCCCCAAGCGATGGTGACGGCGCGGGTGTTGAGCAGCGTGGTCATGCCGCCTCGATCAACAGCGCGATGCCCTGCCCGCCGCCGATACAGGCCGAGGCGATGCCGTAGCGCCCGCCGCGCAGCCGCAGCGCCCGCGCGCAGGTCAGCGCGAGCCGCAATCCGGTGGCGGCCAGCGGATGCCCGAGCGCGATGGCGCCGCCGTGCACGTTCAGCCGCGCCTCATCCAGGCCGAGCTCCCGCGAACAGGCCATGACCTGCGCGCCGAAAGCCTCGTTGATCTCGACCAGGTCGATCTGGTCGAGCCGCAGCCCGGCGCGGTCCAGCAGCGCGCGGATCGCCGGCACCGGGCCGATGCCCATGATCTCCGGCGGGCAGCCTACCGCCGCCGCCGCCACCAGCCGCGCCAGCGGCGCGCGGCCCCTCGCGAAGGCACCGCTGCACACCAGCGCCGCCGCCGCGCCATCGACCACCGCGGAGGAATTGCCACCGGTCTGTACGCCACCGAAGGCCGGCCGGATTTTTGCCAATGCCTCGATGGACGAGGGTCGCGGATGGGTGTCGGCCGCCACCTCCGCCACCCGGCGCGGCAGCGCGATGCCGCGGTCGCGCAGGCCCTCTCGTGCAAATGTCTCGGGCACCACCGGCACGATCTCGTCGTCGAAGAACCCGGCCTCGCGCGCCGCCAGCGCGCGCTCGAAGGACCGGGCCGCATAGGCGTCCACCTCGGCGCGGGAAATGCCGTGGCGCTTCGCGAGTTCCTCCGCCGTGCCGCCCATGCTCAGCCCGCAGGCTGGGTCGTCCAGCGCCTCCCACAGGAAGTCCTTGAACTCCACCGGCGCGCCGAGGTCGAAGCCGCCGCGATGGGTGTAGGCGGCGATCGGGTTGCGGCTCATGCTTTCCGCGCCGACACACAGCGAAAGCCCGGCATCCTGGCGGTCCACCGCGGTCGCGCCCTGTACCAGCGCCTCGATCCCCGTGCCGCAGACCCGCTGTACCAGCAGCGCCGGCACGTCCTGCGGCACGCCGGCGTACAGACCGATGTGGCGCGGCAGCATGTAGGCATCGAAGCTGGCCTGCGCGACCGACCCGGCGACGACATGGCCGATCTCCTCAGCCGGCACGCCCGCCTTCGCGATGGCCCCGCGCGCCGCGCGGATGCCGAGATCGATCGGCGAGACCTTGCCTAGCGGCCCGCCGAGATCGGCGAAGGGCGTGCGGGCGCCGGCGAGCAGCCAGGCATCTCGCCATTCGGTGTGCAGCGCGGTCATGCGGAGGGCTCCGTGCAGATGATGATGTCGGCGCCAGGCGGATCGGCATACAGCGCCTCGACCAGCGCGGCGCGCTGCGCCAGCACCGCGCGCTGGTTGATCGAGCCCTTGTCGGTAATCTCGCCGGCTTCCAGCGACAATGGTGCCTCGAGCAGCACGGCGCGGGCGATGCGGTTCGAACTGCCGGTCGCCGTCGCCGCCAGCGCCGCCAGCCTCCCGGCCAGCCGTGCGCGCAGTTCATTGGCCGGAAGCCCCGCCACCGCCTCACGTTCCGGCAGCAGGATCGCGGCCAGCGCGTCGCGATCCTGGCCGGCGATCACCACGTCCTTCACATAGGGCGCGCAGGCTTCCGTCACGCGCGCGCGCAGCGGGCCGACGCTGACCCAGGTGCCGGTGGCCATCTTGAAGTCCTCGGTGATCCGCCCGTCGAACCGGAAACCCTTGTGCAGGTCTGTGGGGTCGAGCGGCACCAGCGCATCGCCGAAGCGGTAGAAGCCTTCCTCGTCGAAGGCCGCCTCGGTCGCCTCCGGGTTGCGCCAGTATCCCGGCGTGATGGACGGGCCCCTCACCCGCGCCTCCATCTTGCCCGCCACGGGCGCCAGCTTCATCTCGATCCCCGGCGCCGGCAGGCCGACGGCGCCGGACTGGGAAAACCCCTCGCGCACGATCAGGCAGAACGGCGCCGTCTCCGTCGCGCCCAGGCCGGTGAACATCGGGATGCGCCGGCCGCATTCCGCCAGCGCCAGGCGATCCAGCGCGTCCCAGATGTGCTGCGGCAGACCAGCGGCGGAGTAGAACATGATGTGCAGCCGGGAGAAGAAGCGCGCCCGCAGCGCCGCATCCTCGCTCAGATGGTGCACCAGTTCCTCGAAGCCACGCGGCACATTGAAGTGGATGGAAGTGGCGATCTCGCGCAGGTTGCGCAGCGATTCCGCGTAGCCGCCGGGCACTGGCCGGCCGTCATCCATGTACAGCGTGCCGCCATTGTACAGCGCCAGGCCGAAATTGTGGTTGCCGCCGAAGGTGTGGTGCCAGGGCAGCCAATCCAGCAGCACCGGCGGCTCCTCCGCCACGAAGGGAAACGCCTCCCGCAGCATCTGCTGGTTCGAACAGAGCATGCGCTGCGTGTTGATCACGCCCTTGGGCTGCCCCGTGGACCCGGAGGTGAACAGGATTTTTGCGGGGGCGTCGGGATCGACCTTCGCGGCTGCTTCGGCCACGGCGGCGCGGGGCGTGGTGGCGATGAGGTCCGCGAAGGCGGTCGCACCCGCAGGCCCGTCGCGCGTCGCCACCACCTCGCACCCGGGCTGCACGCAGGCGGCAATCGCTGCCGCGAAGCGCGAACCATCATTCGCGAACACCATCCCGGGCGTCAGCAGCGCAAGGCAGTGTCGCAGCTTCACGAAATCCGTCGCCAGCAGGGAATAGCTGGGCGAGACCGGCGCCACCGGCACGCCGACATGCAGCGCCGCCAGCGTCAACATCGCCTGTTCCAGGCAGTTGCCCGAAAGAAACACCAGCGGGCGTTCCGCCGACAGCCCGCGATCCAGCAGCGCCTGGCCCAGCGACTGCACCGCGCGCCACATCTCGCGATAGGAAATCCGCCGCCAATCGCCACCCAGAGCCGCGTCGCGCTGCGCGATCAGCGTGCGCTCCGGCGCCTCCGCCGCGTATTGCGCCAGGCTTTCCGTCAGGCTGCGCGGATAGGCGCCGAGCGCCGGGATGGGCGTGACCAGCAGCGTGCCATCCGGCCGCGCCGTGAAGCGCACCGGGGCCGCCCCCATCGGTCTCGCGGCCGGCGACCTGGAAGCTGCGGACATCCCAATCCCCCCGACGCCATTATTGTTATGCACCATAACAAGAAGCCCACGCCCCCTTCAAGGCCCACCCGGCATCCTGTAACAGATGCGCATGGCCATCCCCCGCCGCCGCGCCGCCGAAGCCCAGGCGCCGCCAGACGCCGACCTGTCGCCGCTCGACGACAAGCTCGGCTTCTGGCTGCGCCTGGCCCAACAGGCGAGTTTCGACACGCTGCACCGCGCCATCGGCCCGCTCGGCCTGACGCCCGGCCGCCTCGGCGTGCTGCTGCTGCTGGAGGCGAATCCGGATATCCGCCAGGCGGTGCTGGCGGAGGCGCTGCATATCAAGCCATCCAACCTCACGGTGCTGCTGGCGGCGCTTGAGGCCGAGGGCCTGATCCAGCGGACCGAGGAAGCCGGCAACCGCCGCGCCAACCGCCTGCGCCTGACGCCGGCTGGGGTTGCGCTGCTGCGGCAGGGCGAGGCGGCGGAAGCGCAGACCGAGGCGTATCTGGCCACCGCGCTGGATGCCGCCGAACGCGCCGCGCTGCTGTCCGCGCTCCGACGCATCGCCCGCGGCTGAGGCTTGCCCGCCACCGGCTTCGGCGCCTAGCGTTATGACGTATAACTATAGGGGAGCGCCGATGGACCCGGTCAGCGTGGAGCTTCGCGACGGCGTCGCCTGGATCGGCCTGAACCGCCCGGCCAAGCGCAACGCCATCAACGACGGACTGCTTGCCGCGCTCGACGCCACGGTGGCCGAGGCGCAGGACGGCGCGCGGGCGATCGTCCTGTTCGGCCACGGCCCCTGCTTCTCCGCCGGCCTCGACCTGTCCGAACACACCGCGCGCGACGCGGCGGCGGTGTTCCACCATTCGCGCGGCTGGCACGCGGTGTTCCGGCGCATCCGCGGCGGGCGGGTGCCGACGGTGGCGGCGGTGCACGGCGCCTGCGTCGGCGGCGGGCTGGAACTGGCCGCCGCCTGCCACATCCGCGTGGCGGATGAGACCGCCTTTTTCGCCCTGCCCGAAGGCTCCCGCGGCATCTTCGTCGGCGGTGGCGCCAGCGTGCATGTCGCCCGCATCATCGGCGCCGCGCGGATGGCGGACATGATGCTGACAGGGCGCGCGCTGGACGCCGCGGCGGCGGAGCGCGCCGGCCTCGTCACCTACGTCACCTTGCTTGGCGGCGCCCTGGAAAAGGCCGGAGAGTTGGCGGCCAAGATTGCGAAAATGGCGCCGCTGACGGTGCTCGGCGTGCTGCAGGCGCTGCCGCGCATCCAGGACATGTCGGAGGAGGATGGCTTGTTCGTCGAGAGCATGATGGCCGCCCTGGCGCAGACCGGCCCGGAAGCCCAGGCTGGCCTCGCCGCGTTCCTGGAGAAGCGGGCGGCCAAGGCGGGGGAGGCCTGAGCATGGATTTGCACGGCACATCGGCGCTGGTCACCGGCGGCGGCTCCGGCCTCGGCGCCGCGACGGCGGAGGCGCTGGCGGCCGCCGGCGCGAAGGTCGTCGTGCTGGACATCAACGCAGCCGCCGCGCAGGCGGTGGCGGCCCGCATCGGCGGCATCGCGGTGGCCGGCGACGTGGCGGAGGAAGCGCCGATGGCGCAGGCGGTGGAGGCCGCCGCCGGCCTCGGCCCGCTGCGCATCGCCGTGGCCTGCGCCGGCATCGCCCCGGCCGGCCGCGTCGCCGGGCGCCAGGGCCCGCACGACCTGGCGCTGTTCGAGCGGGTGATCCGCGTGAACCTGGTCGGCACCTTCAACCTGCTGCGCCTGGCCGCCGCGCGGATGACAGCGAACGAGCCGTTGCCCGATGGCCAGCGCGGACTGGTCGTCGCCACCGCCTCCATCGCCGCCTATGAGGGCCAGATCGGCCAATGCGCCTATGCCGCCTCCAAGGGCGGCGTCGTGGCGCTGACCCTGCCGGCGGCGCGCGAGCTTTCGCGGTTCGGCGTGCGGGTGGTGACGCTCGCCCCCGGCCTGTTCCACACCCCGCTGATGGACACCCTGACGCCGGAGGCGCGCGAGAGCCTGGGGAAGATGCCGCTGTTCCCACCCCGCCTCGGCCGGCCGGAGGAATACGCGGCGATGGTGCTGGCGATCGCGGCGAACCCGCTGCTCAACGGCGAGACGATCCGCCTGGATGGCGCGCTGCGGCTGCCGCCGGCCTGACCCGGACCTTCAGCGTTCCAGCGGCAGGGCGAGGTCCATCTGCCGGCGCAGACGCCTCATCAACTCGGCAACGCTGACTGGCTTGGAGAGATAGTCGCTGGCGCCGCAATCGAGGCCGCGGCCGAGGTCGCCCCGCGCGACGCAACCGGTCAGCATGATGATGGGGCAGGTGACGCCGCGTTGCCGCAGACGCTCGCAGAATTCGCCCCCATCGCCGTCCGGCAGGCCCAAATCGAGCAGGATCGCGTCATATCCGTTGCCGGATGCAGCCAGCAGCGCCTCCGCCTCCGCGATGCTGCCGGCCCCATCGGCGGCCAAGGCTGGGTCGGTCGGGATGACGTCAGTCAGGAGGCGACGCAATCCAGCATCGTCTTCGACTACCAGGACCTGTCGCGCAAAGGCCACGCTGTGCTCCGGGGAATGGCAGGCTGCCCACGTTTGCATCAACGTTATTAGGTCGCGTTCGGTTGCCAGAGTCGCGAATCAGGTCTTCCCAAGAATTTGTCGATGACACTATGGGAAGGCTTTCCCCGCGCGCCCGGCGCCGGCGGGATGTTGGTAGCGGCGAGCGGACTTGAACCGCTGACCCCGGCATTATGAGTGCCGTGCTCTAACCAGCTGAGCTACGCCGCCCCGGACTCCGAATTGGATGTCGCTGAAGCGGCGCCGCGATTACGCCGCCACCCCGCCCCTGTCAACGTTGGGCGCGGCAACGCTGGCGGCCCGCAGGAAGCCGCCGCCGAGCACCTGGTCGCCATCGTAGAGCACACAGGCCTGGCCGGCGGCGACGATGTTGGGCTCCGCCAGCGTCAGGTGCAGCAGGCCGGCGCCGGCATCCCACGCCACCTCCGCCGCGCGCGGCGCCTCCCGCCCCCGTAGCTTGACCTGGACCGTGCGGGGCGTGGCGGGTGGCGGGACCAGCCAGTTCACCTCGCCGGCCGTCGCCTCGGTCCGGGCCAGCGAGGCGCGGGGCGCTACCACGATGCGCCGGCGGCCAGGTTCGATCGCCGTGACGAACAGCCGTTCGCCGGCACCACCACCCAGGCCGAGGCCGCGCCCCTGCCCGACCGTGTAGCGGCCGATGCCCTGGTGCAGGCCGAGCACCTGGCCCTCCAGGTCGACGATCTCGCCGGGCTCCGCAGTTTCCGGCCGCAGCTTCGCCACCAGGCGGTCGTAGCTGCCTTCCGGCACGAAGCAGATGTCCTGGCTGTCCGGTTTCGCCGCCACCGCCAGGCCGAGCCGCTGCGCCACGGCGCGTACCGCGGCCTTGTCCGGCATGTCGCCCAGCGGAAAGCGGGCGAACTGCAACTGGGCGCGGGTGGTGGCGAACAGGAAATAGGACTGGTCACGCGCATGATCCGCGGCGCGGTGCAGTTCCGCCCCCTGGGGGCCTTCCACGCGGCGGGCATAATGGCCGGTGGCCAGCGCCTCGCACCCCAGATCCTCGGCCAGCGCCACCAGGTCCTGGAACTTCACCGTCTGGTTGCAGCGGATGCAGGGGATAGGCGTTTCGCCGCGCGCGTAGGTATCCGCGAAATCGTCGATCACCGCTTCGCGGAAGCGCTGCTCGCGGTCCAGCACGTAGTGCGGGATGCCGAGGCTGTCCGCCACACGGCGGGCATCGTGGATGTCCTGCCCGGCGCAGCAGGCGCCCTTCTTCTGGATGGCGGCGCCGTGGTTATAAAGCTGCAAGGTGGCGCCGATCACCTCGTGCCCCTGCTCCACCAGCAGCGCGGCCACGACGCTGCTGTCCACGCCGCCCGACATGGCCACGAGAACCTTCATCCCGCCGCGTCCAGCCCCTGCTGCCAGAAGCGCTGCTCCAACCGCGCCGCCTCGCCAAAGGTCGCGGCGAGCAGGGGAAAACGCGCACTGCCGCCATGGCTCTCGCCCAGCGCATCGATCCGCGCCGCCGCGCCGCGAGCCAGCGCCTGGTAGGCGGGCGCGGCGTAGGCCTCGATCCAGCTCTGGTAGGGGTTGCCCTGCAGCATGCGGTTCGGGTCGGCCAGGATCCGCAGCGCGACCTCGCCATAGCCCACGGTGCAGGGCGCCAGCGCCACCTCCAGGTCCAGGATGTCCCCGGCCAGGCCACGGTCGATGACGTAGCGTGTGTAGCTGACCGTCTCCGCCGATTCCGGCGTGGCGCGCACGGTGGCCTCGGCGATGCCCCATTCGGCGCAGTAGCCGAGGTGCAGTGCGGTCTCCTCCAGAATGGCCGCGATCGAGCCCGACTTCTGGCGCATGGCCGCGAGGCTCTCGGCCTTGAAGACCGCCAGCGCCTGGGCGCGAGCGAAGTGGATCAGGAACAGGTAGTCCTGGATCAGGAAGTCGCGGAACGCCGCCAGCGGCAGCGTGCCGTCCGACAGCCGGCGCACGAAGTCATGCCAGGTGTAGGCCTGCCAATCCGTGGCCGCTTCCGCGCGCAGCCGGCGGAACAGCCCGCCCTCCGCGCCGAACTCCGTCTCCCAGGCCTGGACCATGGCCGGGGCCATCAGCCGCCGGCGTTGCGCGTGCCGGAGGGCAGCTTCACCACCAGCCCGTCGAGCGCATCCGTCATGATGATCTGGCAGCCAAGGCGCGAGGTCTCCTGCAGGTCGAAGGCGAGGTCCAGCATGTCCTCCTCATCCTCCGTCGCGCCGGCCAGCTTGCCGTACCAGCCGGCATCGACCACGACATGGCAGGTGGAACACGCGAGCGACCCCTCGCAGGCGCCCTCGATATCGACGCCATGCTTGTGCGCGATCTCGAGCACCGAGAGCCCGAGCGGGGCATCGACTTCCTTCGGAATCCCGTTCCGCTCGATGAAGGTCATCTTCGGCATCTTCGACTCTACTCCGCCGCGCGTGTCCGGGGGCTGTCGGACCTGTTCGAGGTTTCCATGGCCCGGCGCCAGGCGGCGCCCAGGGCCGCGGCGGCTCGATCCACGTCCGCGGGCGAGGTAAAGCGCCCCATGCCGATGCGCAAGGTCGCGCGGGCCTGCGCCTCCGGCAAACCGAGCGCGGCCAACACATAACTGGGCTCGACCTCGGCCGAGGAACAGGCGGAGCCGGTGGAGACGCACAGCTCCGGGGCCGCCGCCATGATCGCCTGCGCGGTGACACCGCCCGGGAAGGACAGCGACAGATTGCCGGCGACCCGAGCCTCCTCCGACCCGTTCACCAGCAGCCCCGGCACCTGCGCCGCCAGCGCCTCCCGGAACCGCGCCCGTTGCCCGGCGATGCGCCCGGCATCCAGCGGGCCTTCCAGCGCGGCGATCCGGCAGGCCTCGCCGAAGCCCACCACCAGCGGTGCCGGCAGGGTGCCGGAGCGCAGCCCGCGTTCCTGCCCGCCGCCGGAGAACAGTGGCGCCAGGCGCACCCTTGGCCGCCGCCGGACATACAACGCGCCGATGCCCTTCGGACCATAGACCTTGTGGCCGGACAGGGAGAGGAGGTCGGCCCGGATTTCCGCGACATCCAGCGGAAGGCGCCCCGCCGCCTGCGCCGCATCGGTGTGGAACAGCGCGCCATGCGCCTTCGCCATCGCGCCGATGGCGGCGAGGTCCTGCACCACGCCGATCTCGTTGTTTACCGCCATGACGGAAACCAGCAGCGTCGGCGCCTCCGCCAGCGCCGCCTCCAGCACCGCAAGGTCGAGCAGGCCGTCCGGCCGCACCGGCAGCAGCACCGGCTCGAAACCCTCCGCCGCCAGGTCGCGGACGCTTTCAAGGACGCATTTGTGCTCGGTCACCAGCGTGACGACCCGCCGCCGCTCCGTGCCCTGCGCCAAGGCGAAGCGGGCGGCGCCCTTGATCGCCAGGTTGTTCGCCTCCGTCGCGCCGGAGGTGAACAGGATTTCTGAAGCCTCCGCGCCGATCAGCGCCGCGACGTGGCCGCGCGCCTGTTCCACCGCCGCCTCCGCCTCCCGGCCCATGCCGTGCTCGACGGAGCCCGGATTGGCGAAGTTCTCCTCCCACCACGGCCGCATCGCCGCCAGCACGCGCGGGTCGGCCGGCGTGGTTGCGTGGTTGTCGAGGTAGATGAGGCGGTTCGGGCGGCTGGTCATGACGCTCATCTGGCCCCGGCGAGGACGCGGCGGGAGAGGCGGTCGCGCATGGCGGACCAGGCCTGGACGAAACGCTCCGCCGCATCGGGCGGCGCATCCCAGGGCAGCGAGACGCGGATCGCGCCCTCCGCAAGGCCCATCGCGGCCAGCACATGGCTGCGACCCACCTTGCCCGAGGAACAGGCGGCGCCGGCCGAGACCTGCATCCCGGCGAGATCCAGCGCGATCACCTGCGTCTCCGCGGCATGTCCGGGCAGGATCAGGCTGGTGGTGTTGGGCAGGCGCGGCGCCCCGGCGCCGGCGACCTCGGCGCCGTGGCAGCCGGCCTCGATGGCGTCGCGCAGCACGGAAAGCCGCGTCGCCTCCGCCGGATCCGCCGCCTCCGCCGCCGCACCCAGCCCGGCAATGGCGGGCAGCGGCTCGGTGCCGCCCCGCCGGCCGCGCTCCTGGCCTCCACCGGTGACCAGTGGCACCAGGTCGAGCCCCGGCCGCAGCATCAGCGCCCCGGCGCCCTTGGGCCCGCCGAGCTTGTGGCCTGAAATCGCCAGGCTGTCGGCACCGAAGGCCTCCAGCGACACCGGCATGCGCCCGGCCGCCTGCACCGCATCGACATGCAGCAGCGCGCCATGCCAGCGGCACAGCGTCGAGGCATCAGGGAGCGGGTGGATCACACCGGTTTCGTTGTTCGCCGCCATGAGGCAGACCAGGGCGGGCGGCCCATGTAGTGCCCCCGCCAGCGCGTCCAGGTCCAGCGTGCCGTCGGGCAGAACCGGCAGCAGGGTGGCGCCAGGGGCCGCGGCCAGCACGGCCGGGTGTTCCGTCGCCCCCACCAGCACCCGGCGGCCGGCGGCCAGGCCGCGGATCGCCAGCGCATTCGCCTCCGTCCCGCCGGCGGTGAACACCACCTCGGCCGGGCCGAAGCGCGCCACCACCTGATCCCTCGCCCGGTCCAGCAGCCGCCGCGCCGACCGCCCGGCTGTATGGACGGAAGACGGGTTTCCCGGCAGGTCCAGCGCCGCCAGCACCGCCGACCGCGCCGCCGGCCGCAGCGGTTCGGAGGCGTTGGCGTCCAGGTACAGGGTCATGGCTCTGGCGAGGGCCCGGCGGCGATCGGGCAGGTGGCGCGGCCGATCACCTGGCCGCAGACCACGTCGGCCAGCGTCACGCCTTCCAGGAACAGCTTGATCTGGCTGCCCAGTTCCGCCCACAGGTCATGCGTCAGGCAGCGATCCCCGGCGAGGCAGCCGGGGCCGCCTTCCTCGCAGCGGGTCGCCTGGATGGATTCATCGACTGCCTCGACGATCACTGCGATGGAGATGTCCCGCGCCGGCCGCGCCAGCATGTAGCCGCCGCCGGGGCCGCGGACGGAAGCGACCAGTCCCGCGCGCCGCAGCGGGCCGAACAGCTGTTCGAGGTAGGCCAGCGAAAGCCGCTGCGCCTGCGCGATCTCCGCCAGGCTGACCTGCGGCCGCGCCACCGTGCCGCATTCCACCGACTCGCCCTGCTGGCGCGCGGCAAGTTCGACCATCGCCATCACGGCGTAGCGACCGCGGGTGGAAAGCCTCATGCGGGTCTCCCGCCCTGCGTGTCAGCCGGCATGGCCGCGGCCCCCGCCGAAGCTGTGGCAGGGTAAAGGTCGGGACAACCTGCCGGTGAAGGAGCCCAAAAAGAGGAACATTCGGGCCCTGCCGTGAATCCGATATGAAAGCTGATGGCACCTCACCTATATTGGCTGGACCCCCGGGTCCGGGAGCCTGCCCGGGGGTGTCTCGGGCGCGGCCTGCCGTACCCGCCAGAGCTACAACCGGAGCCGAATGACCGCGACTCTCGTCGCCTTGCAAGGCAGCCGCCCTGGACCCAAACCGGGACGCCGCCGCCAAAGCAAGGCTATTGTTCCCGACCTGCGCCGTCAACTATGCGAGCCGGGAGAGAACGGGGCGTGGCCTTCAGATTCGATTGAGCCCGAGGCGCGTCGCGGCGGCGGCGTGGTGGTTCCCCAAACGGCCAAGGGGCGGGTGCGCTGCACACATCCCTCCCCGGCCATGGTTCGTGGCAGCCGGTTCCCCCCGGCGCACCGCGGACCCAACATGGACTGGATCTTTTGAACGATGCCTGAAGTCATGTTCGCCGGGCCGGATGGCCGGCTCGAGGGCCGCTATCATCACGCGAAGCAGGCGCATGCGCCGGTCGCGCTGATATTGCACCCGCATCCGCTGCATGGCGGCACCATGAACAACCGCGTCGTTCACGCGCTGTACCAGCGTTTCCAGGCGATGGGCTTCTCGACCCTCCGCTTCAACTTCCGCGGCGTCGGCCGCAGCCAGGGGCGCTACGATGGCGGCATCGGGGAGATCTCGGATGCCGCGGCGGCGCTGGACTTTTTGCAGGCGGTGAACCCGAACGCCTCTTCGCTCTGGGTCGCGGGATATTCCTTCGGGTCCTATGTCGGCATGCAGCTGCTGATGCGGCGGCCGGAAATGGGCGGCTTCGTCAGCGTCTCCGCCCCCGCCAGCCACTATGATTTCGGCTTCCTGGCGCCCTGCCCCTGCAACGGGTTGATCCTGCATGGCTCGGACGACGAGCTGGTGCCGGAGCCCAGCGTGCGGAAGCTGGTGGACAAGCTTAACACCCAGAAGGGCATCGCCATCGATTATCGCGTGATGCCCGGCGCCGGCCACATCTACACCCCGCCCCAAGCGGAACAGGTGGCCGATGCGGCGGAAGACCACGTCATGGGCATGCTGAACCGCAACCGGATGGCACTCGCCGCCGACTGACGTTTCCCGGCGGCAAGGACCCGGCCGGACCCGAGGCCTCGCGCCTCGGGTCCGGCCGGGTTTTTTGCGGGCGCAGCCAGGCGCACGCAGGGCCTGATTCTTCTGCGCGAGAAAGGCCCAATTTGTCACTCTCCAGCTTCCGGTCCGGGTTGCAGTCCCGCCGGGCCGTGGGGATGGGCACCGCGCGCGGGCATCTCCTCGGCATCGGCCTTTTCAGCGCCGCACTCGCCGGACGCTTCGCCCTGGGCCCGATCCTACCACCCCTCGGCTTTCCCTTCCTCACCTTCTTCCCGGCCGTACTGCTGGCGACCTATTTCGGCGGCATGGGCCCCGGGCTCGTCACCGGGGCGCTGAGCACGACGGCGGCCTGGTACTTCTTCATCGCGCCCTACGGCTCCTTCAATCTCGTGACGACACCGGAAATCATCGCCCTGGTCTTCTTCGTGGCGGTCGTGCTGGTCGATGTCGTCGTCGTCCACCTCATGAACTCCGCGGTCAATCGGGTGGAGGACGAGAAGGCCCGCAGCGCCGACCTCGCCGAGGAATTGCAGCGCCTGAACACCTCGCTCGAGGAACGGGTCCGCGTCGAGGTCGCGGCGCGGGAAGCGGCACAGCTCAAGCTTGCACAGGACCAGCGCCTGCGGGCCCTGGGACAGCTCGCGGGCGGTGTCGCGCACGACTTCAACAACATCATGCAGGCGATCCAGAGCGGCGCGAGCCTCATTCGCCGGCGTGCGGAAAGCCCCGATGCCGTGCGGCACCTGGCGCAGATGGTCGAGGAAGCCACCCAGCGCGGCGGCTCGGTCACGCGGCGGCTTCTGTCCTTCGCGCGCCGCGGCGAACTGCGCCTGGAGCCGGTCGACCCGGCGGGCCTCGTGCGCGGCCTGCGGGAAATCCTCTGGCATACGCTCGGCGCCCAGATCCGGACCGAGATCGACGCCGATCGCCGGCTTCCCGCGCTCGTCACCGACCGCGGCCAGCTCGAGACCGTGCTGGTGAACCTGGCGACGAACGCCCGCGACGCCATGCCCCAGGGCGGTGTCCTCACCATCGTCGCGACGGAGGAATACCTGTCTCCGGAAGACGGGGGCGCGTTTGGGCTGGATGCCGGCAGGTATGTCAGGATCACGGTACGTGACACCGGGGCGGGCATGGCCCCGGCGGTCCTTGCACGGGCCGGCGAGCCGTTCTTCTCGACCAAGGTCGCCGGGGCAGGCACCGGGCTCGGCCTGGCAATGGCGCGCGGCTTCGTCGAGCAATCGGCCGGCGCGTTCTCGATCGAGAGCACTCTCGGCGCCGGCACCGCCGTCACCATCCGGCTCCCCGCCGCCACGGCGATGGATCGGGTGGAGAAGCCTCGGACCCTGCTGGTCCCGGCCAGGCGTCCCCTGCGCATCCTGCTGGTCGATGACGACGCGCTGGTCCGGAACTTCCTGGCCGATAGCCTGGCCGACCAGGGCTTCTCCGTCCTGCGGACCAGCAGCGGCGAGGGTGCCCTGGCGCTGCTGTCGGCCGGGGAACAGCCGGATGCCCTGGTGACGGATTACGGGATGCCGGGGACCAACGGCCTGGCGCTGATCGAATCGGTTCGCGGCTCGCCGGCGCTCGCCCGGCTTCCCGCCCTGCTGCTGACGGGCAATCTGGAGCAGGCCCTCGACCACCAGTTCTCGGAACGTGCAGCGACTGATCCGCTGCTGCGGGTGATGCGCAAGCCGGTCAGTGCCGAGGATCTGGCCGAGGAACTGTCCGCGCTGGATCGATTGGCGCAGAAGGCCCAGGGGCCGGAGGCATAGGTCGCGCGCCTGCCTCAGAGCAACGGCCCGACCAGGCGCCCCCCCGGCCATGGCGCCGGCACGCCGGTCGTCCCCGGAAAGGTCAGCGGCAGCCCGCGCCAGACCCGCGCCGCCAGCACGCCGAAGGCCTGCGCCTCCAGTGCATCGCCGTTCCAGCCGGCTACCTCCACCGCCCGCACCGGCTCCGCCAGCGCCGCGCCCAGCGCCCGGATCATCGCCGGGTTGCGCCGCCCGCCGCCGGCCACCAGCCATTGTACCGGCGGCGCCGGGAAGTGCCGCGCGGCGGCGGCCACGCAGATGGCGCAGAACGCGACCAGGGTGGCGGCGCCATCCTGCGGCGACAGCGCGCCGGCCCCGGCCTCCTTCAGCGCCCGGTCGAAATCCAGCCGGTCGAGCGATTTCGGCGGTGGCGCAGCGAGCCAGGGATGCGCCATCAGCGGCGCCAGTACGCCGCCATCCGCCTGCCCGGCCAGGGCAAGCCTGCCGTCGCGGTCATAGGGCTCGCCGGTGGATCGCCGCGCCCAGTCGTCCAGCGGGCCGTTGGCCGGGCCGGTGTCGAAGGCCACCAGCGTGCCGTCCTCCCCGATCCAGGTGACGTTGCCGACCCCGCCGAGGTTCAGGATGGCCAGCGGCTTCGGCAGGCGGGCCGCCATAACCGCATGCACCACCGGCACCAGCGGCGCCCCTTGCCCGCCGGCCGCCACGTCTGCGGAGCGGAAATCATGCGCAACCGTGATCCCCGTCTCCCGCGCCAGGCGCTGCGCATCGCCGACCTGCCAGGTGAAACCCGGCGTGTTCAGGCCCGGCCGGCTTGGCCGGTGCAGGATGGTCTGGCCGTGGAAGCCGATGACGTCCGACGGCCAGCCGATGGCGCGCACCGCCTCGATATGCCGCTCCGTCAGCCGCGCCACGCAGCTCGCCAGGAAGGGGTCCTCGGCCGGCAGCTCCGGCGCGCGGTCGAGCAATTCGCGCAGGTCGCGCCGCAGCGCCGGCGCGTAGGGCAGCGTCAGCACCGGACCGAGTCGCCCGATCGCCTCCCCATCCGTCTCCACCCAGGCGGCATCGACTCCATCGAGGGAGGTGCCGCTCATCAGCCCGATCGTTCTCAGCACGGGCTGCGCCCGATTGTTCTCAGCATGGGGCCACCGTGCTACGCCGCCCGCAGTTTCGGAAGCCCCACAGACCCATGACGGCCACCCAGGATTTCCTGCACATCGCCCGCGAGCGCGGCTTCATCCACCAGGTGACGGATGCGGAGGGACTGGCCGCAAGCGGGCGTGTCAGCGCCTATGTCGGCTTCGACTGCACCGCGGACAGCCTGCATGTCGGCCACCTGCTGTCGATCATGCTGCTGCGCCTGTTGCAGCGGACCGGAAACCGCCCGGTGGCGCTGATGGGCGGCGGCACCACCAAGATCGGCGATCCCTCCTTCCGCGACGACGCGCGGCCGCTGCTCGACGATGCGCAGATCGAGGCCAACCAGGCCGGCATCCGCAAATCCTTCGACAGCTTCCTGGATTTCGGCCCAGAGGCCGGCATCATGCTCGACAACGCCGAATGGCTGGACGAGCTGCGCTACATTCCTTTCCTGCGCGAGGTCGGGCGGCATTTCAGCGTCAACCGCATGCTGACCATGGACAGCGTGCGGCTGCGGCTGGACCGCGACCAGCCGCTCAGCTTCCTCGAATTCAACTACATGCTGCTGCAATCCTATGACTTCCTGGAACTGCACCGGCGGCTGGGCGTGACGCTGCAGATGGGTGGATCGGACCAGTGGGGCAACATCATCATGGGCGCCGACCTGGTGCGCCGCATGGCGGGCGCCGAGGCCTTCGGCCTGACCACCCCGCTGCTGACCACGGCCTCCGGCACCAAGATGGGCAAGACCGCGGGCGGCGCGGTGTGGCTGAACCCGGACCGGCTGGCGCCCTACGGCTACTGGCAGTTCTGGCGCAATGCCGAGGATGCGGATGTCGGCCGCTTCCTCGGCCTGTTCACCGAACTGCCGATGGAGGAAATTCGCCGTCTCGGGGCCTTGCAGGGCTCGGAGGTGAACGAGGCGAAGAAGATCCTGGCGACCGAGGCCACCGCCTTGCTGCATGGCCGCGACGCCGCGGCGGCCGCCGCCGAAACCGCCCGCCGCGCCTTCGAACAGGGCGAGGCGGCGGACACCCTGCCGAGCCACGCCACCGCCCTGCCCGCCGCCGTCGTCGATATCCTGGCGGAGGCGAAGCTGGTGGCCAGCAAAAGCGAGGCGCGGCGCCTGATCAAGCAGAACGGCGTGCGCCTGAATGACGCCCCGGTGGGCGACGAAGCGGCGCAGGTCACGCTGACCGATCTGCACGATGGCGCCGCGAAGCTCTCGCTCGGCCGCAAGCGGCACCTTCTGGTGCGCCCGCTGGGCTGAACCAACTCCTTCCGGCTGCGTTCAGGAAAGGCCGGCTGTTGTCCCGGCCTCGCGGCCGGCGGGTTCCCGGCCCTGCCTGATGCGGGGACGGGGACATGTGGCGCCCGAGGTGGTCATCCCTGGCCGGTGGGGCGGGCGCCATTGGCCTCGGCCTCGCCGTGGTTGCGGCGGCCTATGGCTGGCAGATCCTGCCCCCCACCAATACCGGCTGGATGCTGGAGGGCACCATCGGGCCGGACCCGGTGCAGTACTGGCTCGGCTGGACCTATTTCGCCCGGTCGCCCTGGATGTGGCCGCCTGGCGCCAATCCGGACTGGGGGCTCGAGGTCGGGTCCTCCATCTTCTACTCGGATTCGATCCCGCTGCTGGCCTTCGCCTTCAAGGCGCTTCGTCCGCTGGTGGAGGTGCCGCAATACTGGGGCCTCTGGCTGTTCGCCTGCGGCGCGTTGCAGGCGCTGCTGGCCTGGCGGCTGATCGGGCTGGTGACGCGAGATGGACTGGCGAGGCTGGCCGGGGCCGCGCTGTTCGTGCTGCAACCCATCCTGCTGAACCGCATGGGCGGGCATTTCGCGCTCGGCGGGCAGTTTCTCCTGTTGGCGGCGCTGTATCTCTGCCTTACCCCGGGCGCGGCCTTGCGCCGGCCGCTCGCCTGGGCGGGGCTGGTGCTGGCGGCCTCCCTGATCCACGCCTACCTGCTACCGATGGTCGCTGGATTATGGGCGACCGACTGGCTCGCCCGTGCCCCGCAACCGCAGCGGCGGGTGCCGCTGCTGGCGATGGAGGCGCTTGGCGTGCCGGGCGCCGGCCTCGCCGGGCTATGGGCCGCCGGGTTCTTCCTGCTCGGCGGCGGCCTCGGCGGCACCTGGGGTGGCTTCGGCGAGATGCAGCTGGACCTGCTGGCGCCGTTCGACCCGACCCACTGGGGCGGGCTTCTGCCGCAACTGCCGCGCGCAGATCACCTGGAATCGCAGGACAGCTACCTCGGCCTCGGCAGCCTACTGCTGATCGGGGCGGGGCTGGCGGCCTATGCCTGGCGTCCGCGTCCCGGCCTGGCGCGGCGGTGGCCTCTGGCAGCGGGACTTGCCGTGATGCTGGCCATCGCCATCACCCACCGGATTTCCATCGGCGGGCAGGTGGTCCTGGTGCTGGCCGAGCTACCGGAGAGGGTGCTGGCGCTTGCCGATGCGCTGCGCGCCTCCGTGCGGTTCTTCTGGCCACTGGCCTATGCCGCGCTGTTCGGCGCCATCGCAGCCCTCGCGCATGCCCTTGGCGGCCGCCGCACCGGCTTCGCTCTGGCGGCGCTGCTGGCGGTGCAGGTGGTGGACCTGCAACCCGGCTTCGCCCGCCTCGCCGGCTATTTCCGCCCCGCCCCCGCCACGGCGCCACTGCGCCTTGCCGACCCGTTCTGGTCCGAGGCCGTCGCCCGCTACGCCCGCATCCGCCTGGCCCCCACCGGCCTGCAGGCCACGCATTGGGAGGAGGTGGCCGTGTTGGCCGCGACCCACGGCATGCCCACGGATGCGGTGTACCTCGCCCGCCTCGATCCGGCCCGTGTGGCGGCGCTGAACGCTGTTACGGCGGATCGCCTGCGGCGGCGTGATCCGGAGCCCGGCAGCCTCTATGTCCTGGCCGAGGGCCCTATGCTGGAGGCCGCGCGGACCGGGCATGATCCTGACCGCGACCTGCTGGCCCGCTTCGACGGGCTGTGGGTGCTGGCGCCCGGCTGGCACCAGACCCCCCTGCTCACGGCGCCGTCGGCCCCCCCTGCCCGATCCCGAACAGCCCGCGGAGGAACCCCGGGGTGAGCGCGGCCAGCGGGTTGACGCTGACCTGCGGGTCCTCGGCCGGCCCGTTCACCTGGAACGTCGCCGCGAACAGCCCGCCGCCGGCCTCCGGCGCGAACAGCCGGCCGATGATCGGCAGGTTGCCGAGCAGCGAGTTGAAGAAATAGGCCGGCACGATGGTGCCCTCGATCGCCAGCCGCCGGGTTTGCCGGTTCAGGGTGCCCCTTGCCGTCAGCCCGAGCGAGGCGGAGAAGGCACGCGCCTCACCCAGTGTCAGCACCTCCGGCGTCAGGCTGAACGGCGCGACGAGCTGGGTGAAGCCGAGGCCCGGCCCGGCCACCGCCTCCAGCACGCCGTACAGCGTCATCGCCTGCAACAGCTTGGCGAAGCCGGGTGCGTTGCGCACGGCGAAGTCGTTCATCACGGCGGTGCCCGCCAGCGCCGCGCCGGGGCGGTTGCTGGCATAGGCCGCCTGTACCGAAAGCCTGCCGCCCTCCAACGTCCGCAGCACGTCGAAGGCCTGGAGCACCGCGCCAGCATCCTCCGCCTCCAGCCGCAGGCTGCGGCCGGCACCGCTGGGGGTAATTTCGGCCTGAAACGCGCCACGCGGCCCGGCCCGGCCGGTGACGCTGCCGGCACGCACCACGCCGCGGGCATCCACCTGCACCCGCGCCTGCACGGCGCCGATCTCACGCCCCGGTCCCATCAGGACCCGCTCGATCCGGGCATTGGCAGTGAAGGCGGGCGAACGGTCCTCCTCCGCCGGCGCCTCCGCACGGGCCTCCTCGGCGGCGAAGGCACGGCGCAGGTCCAGCACCGGCCCACGCAGCGTCAGCACCCAGGGCGCGCCGGGCTGTGAGGGGGGTAGCGCCTCCCCGCTCAGGCGGCTTTCCTCCACCGCGGCGTCCTGGATGATGAGCTGTTCCATCCGCGCGCCGCGCCCGAAGGCAGCGGCACCGCGCACGCGCAGGGCGGGCGCATCCACCTGGAAGCTGTCCATCGCCAGCAGCGTCTCGCCGTTCAGCCGCAGCACCACCTCGGCCCCGGCGTTCTGGCCGGCCGGCTTGGCCCAGGCGAGCGGGGCGATCATCATCCGGGCGTTGCGGAGGTCCGCCTTTATGGTGGCGCGGCCCTGGCCGCTGCGGCGGGTTTCGGTCGCGACGTCGAGCCCGACCGGCCCTTCCACCAGATCCGTCAGGTCGAGCCCGAGTTCGGCGATGGTCCGGGCATTCGTGGTCGCCCGCACCGTCTCCCGCCGCACCACCTGGCTGGCGGGGCCGGCGCGGAAGTCCATCTCCACCGTCAGCCGCGCGGCGATGCCGGCGAAGTTCGCGGTGCCGGTGGCGCGCAGGCCGGTATTGGTCACGTTCAGGTCGATGACGCCGTTTTCCAGCGGCCGGCCGAGCAGCACATCCGCGATGGTCGCCTGCCGCAGCCTTGCCTGCACGCGGATCTGCAACTGCTCCACAGGCAGGTCCGACAGCAGTGGAAACGCAATCTCCAGCCGCCCTTCCATCTGGCCGCGCGGGTCCTTGATGGGCAGCGGCGCACGTTCGAACAGGCGCAGCCGCGGGTGCTTCACCACGGCGATGGCATCCGCCACCGGGCCGGCCAGGTTGAGCGCGATCTCCGCCGAATCCTGGCCCTGGGGAGGCAGCAGGAAGCGCACCGTTCCGTCCCGCACCACCACCCCGGCCTGGCGCCCGCCGGTGACCTGCATGGTGATCGCCTGCAACCCGAAATCGACCGTGCCGCTGGCCAGCTCGGCGGGCGGGATCGGCCGCAGCCAATGCACGGTCGCGTCCTGCACCGCGAGCCGTCCGGACAGGTCCGTCACGCGCAGCCCGCTGCCATCCGCCGCGGCCTGCCCGGCCAGCCGCCAATGCCCATCCCGCGCGGTGCCGGCCGTCAGGTTCTGCACCATCCAGCGGCGCACCGGCGGGGCCAGCGCCTCCGGCCAGTGCCGCCCGAGATCGGCGATCGGCACCGCGTCCAGGCCAAGGGTCGCGGTGCCGCGCCAGGTCTCGTCGGCGCGGTTCGCCTCCGCCGCCAGGGTAAGGGTCGGCGGCGAGGGACCGGCGAGGACAAGGGTCGCGACCGGCACCAGCAGCCGGTCCCGCGTCGCCTCAAGCGCCACCTCCAGGCGCTCGATCGCCAGGCGTGGGCCGGGGCCGACATCGATCGAACCGACCCCGGCCGCCAGCCGCGCCTGGAGGTCGCGGAAGCTTCCGGCGCTGTCGATGCGGCCCGCGGCCTCGATCCGCGCCGTTGCATCCAGTCGCGCCAGGGGCGCCAGGGCGGGTGCGGCGGCAGCCAGCAGGGCCGGGCGCAGGTCCGGCAGCAACAGGCGGAACGCGATGTCGGCCGCGCCGCCCGTCTCGCCCGCGACGATCTCGGCGGAGCCGCTGACCGGCACCCGCTCCGCGCCCAGCAGCAGGGTCGCGGTCGCGGTGCCGGAGACACCGCCGCCGGGCCGCCGCCGCAGCACGAGGTCGGCGTCGTCCAGCGTCCAGGTCAGGCCGAGCGCCGCATCCTCGACCACCACCCGCGCCTGCACGATCCGCACCAGGCGCAGCGCGGACAGCCAGGTGTCGTCGGAGGGCGCGCGCATCAACTCGGCCAGCATCGGGTCGGTGGTCGCGCTGTCCGGTGCCTCCGTGCCGGACTGCCCGACCAGCAGCGTCACCTCGCCATCCGCCGAACGCCGCAGGCGCAGCGCGGGCCGGCGCATCTCCACCTGCTGCGGCGCCACCTCCCCCCGCAGCAGCCAGGGCAGCGACAGGGTGACGGCGGCATCGGGCAGGTCGAGCCGCAGACTGCCATCCGGTTCGCGCATCCGGACCTGCGACAGTTGCAGTTCCACCGGCGTCAGCCGCCCCTCCCGCCAGCCCTGCCAGCCCACCGCGGCGCGGCCGACCTCGAGCAGCGCATCGGGCGGGGCGCCATCGGCACCGGGCGCATTGGCCTGGTCCTCGATGGCACGGGCGAGCCAGGGCAGCTCGACCGGGCCCGTGGAAAGCCGCCAGGCAAGGGCACCGGTCGCCAGCAGCAGCAGCAGGACGACGAAGGACAGCAGGCGCAGGGCGCGATGTGCCTCCCGCGCCACTTGACCGGCGGCTTGCCTCATCGCCACGCTGGCCGCCGATGCCCAGATCCCAAGCGCCCGCTCCGGCTGCGGTTCCCAGCCCGGAGGCGTTCCCGCCCGTCCTGCCGCCCGTCCTGCCGCGCGCCCACGACGCCGCAGCGGCGGCGCATCTTGCCGCGCGTTTCGCCGAACGCGGCGCCGCAGAAAAGGCCTTCGGCGCCAGCGCCGAGGGAACCGCGCTGCTCGCGGCTCTGGGCGGCCACAGTCCCTACCTGGCCGACCTGGCGCTGCGCGAATCTGCCATCCTGCTGCGCCTTGTGGAACGCGGCCCGGATGCGACCTTCGCGCTGGCGCTGGACCCGCTGGGCCGCGCCGACCCAGCCGCCACCCGCCCGGGCGTCGCCACCCTGCTGCGCCGCGCCAAGCGCCAGGCGGCGCTGATCGCGGCCGTCGCCGACATCTCCGGCACCTGGGCGCTGGACCGCGTCACCGGCGCGCTGTCCGACCTCGCGGATGCCTGCACCGACTACGCCTGTGCGCACCTGCTGCGGGAGGCGCAGGCGCGCGGCGACCTGAAGCTGGCGGGCGGCGCGGCGCGGCATGATCCACGGGCAACCTGCAAGGGCTCGGGCCTTGTGGTGCTCGGCATGGGCAAGCTCGGCGGACGGGAGTTGAACTACTCCTCGGATATCGACCTCATGGTGCTGTATGACCCGGACGCTGCAACCTACGATGCGGACCGGGCCGGCGCCATCTATGTGCGGCTGGCACGCGATCTTGTGCGCCTGCTGGATGAGCGGACGGAAGATGGCTACGCCTTCCGCACCGATCTGCGCCTGCGCCCGGACCCGGCGGCGACACCGCTGGCGGTCAGCCTGCCGGCCGCCATCAGCTACTACGAAAGCATGGGCCAGAACTGGGAACGCGCCGCCATGATCAAGGCGCGGCCGGTGGCGGGGGATCGGGCACTGGGCGAGCATTTCCTGCGCGAGATCCGGCCCTTCGTCTGGCGCCGCCACCTGGATTTCGCCGCGGTCGCCGACATCCATTCCATCAAGCGCCAGATCCACGCCCATAAGGGCCACAAGGGCGCCCATGCCCAGGTGCAGGTCGCCGGCCACGACGTGAAGCTCGGTCGCGGCGGCATCCGCGAGATCGAGTTCACCGTGCAGGTGCTGCAACTGATCTGGGGCGGCCGCGACCCGGCGCTGCGCGACCCGACCACGCTCGGCGCGTTGGCGGCGCTGGCGGCGGCCGGCAAGATCGACCGGCGCGCGGCGGCGGACCTGGCCGATGCCTATGGCTTCCTGCGGCAGGTCGAACATCGCCTGCAGATGGTGGCCGACCGCCAGACGCACAGGCTGCCGGAGGACGCGCCGGGCCTCGCCAACATCGCCTCCTTCATGAGCTACGAAACGCCGGAGGCCTTCGCCAGCGCGCTGACCGGCCACCTCACCCGCGTCGAGCGCCACTATGCCGGGATGTTCGAGACGGCACCGGACCTGTCGGCCGGCGACGAGATCGGCGGCGACCTGGTGTTCACCGGGGTGGAGGACGACCCGGCCACGCTGGCGACGCTGCGCGGCCTCGGCTTCCAGAACCCCGGCGCGGTCGCCGCCACGGTGCGCGGCTGGCACCACGGCCGCACCCGCGCCACGCGCAGCGAACGGGCGCGGGAATTGCTGACGGCGCTGATGCCGGCGTTGCTGGCCGCCTTCGCCCGGCAGCCGCAGCCGGATGCGGCGCTGATGCGGCTGGATACCGCGCTGGCCCGCCTGCCCACCGGCGTGCAGGTCCTCAGCCTGCTGGCGCGCAACACCGCGCTGCTGGACCGCCTCGCCTTCGTGCTCGGCGCCGCGCCGCGCCTGGCGGACCATTTCTCCCGCAACCCGGCGGCGCTGGACGGGCTGCTGGCCGGCCATGCCACGCCGCAGATCGACCCCGCGGCTTCCCTGCCCGCTCTGGTGAAGGATGCCCGCTTCCTGGAGGAAGCGCTGGAGGCGGCGCGGCGCCTGGTGACGGAGGGCAAGTTCGAAATCGACGCGGCGGCGCTGGAAGGACGGCTGGAGACGGATGCCGCCGGCCTCGCCCGCAGCGCGCTGGCGGACGCCGCCATCGGCGCGCTGCTGCCACGGCTGGCGCAGGATTTCGCCCGCCGCCACGGCAAGGTGCCGGGCGGCGCGCTGGGCGTCGTGGCGCTCGGCAAGCTCGGCGGGCGGGACATGCTGCCGGGGTCCGACCTCGACCTGATCCTGGTGTATGACCATGAGGCGGAGGCGACCGAGAGCGCGGGCGGGCCGAAGGCGCTGCCCGCCAGCCAGTATTTCGCCCGCCTCGCCAACCAGGTGGTGGGCGCGCTGACCGCGCCGGGGGCGGAGGGGCGGCTGTACGAGGTGGACATGCGGCTGCGGCCCTCCGGCTCCAAGGGCCCGGTCGCCGTCTCGCTCGGCGCCTTCACCCGCTACCACGTCGAATCGGCCTGGACCTGGGAACGCATGGCGCTGACCCGCGCCCGCTTCGTCGCCGGTGCCCCGGCGCTGAAACGCCGGGTAGAGGCCGCGATCCGCCAGGCCCAGACCCGCCAGGCGGACCCGGCGCAGGTGCTGGCCGATGCGCGGGCGATGCGGGCGCGAATGCTGCGGGACCTGCCGGCGGATGGGCCGTGGGACGTGAAGCACATGGCCGGCGGGCTGGTGGAGGTGGAGTTCATCTCCCAGGCCTTGCAGGTCGCCCACGCCCACCGCCTGCCCGCCGTGCTGTCGCCCACCACCCGCCTCGCGCTGGCTGGCCTTGCACGGGCGAAGATCCTGCCGGCGGAGGAGGCGGAGGCGCTGGTCCGGGCAGACCGGCTGTGGCGCGCCGTCACCGCGCATCTGCGCCTGACCGTCGGACGCTGGCCGGAGCCGGCGCTGCCGGAACCGGTGGCCCTGGCACTGCTGACGGTGACCGCGCCGATCCTGCCGCAGCCCGCGGTTGACCAGGCTTCGTTCCGCACTCAGATGCGCGAGGTCGCGCAGGCCGTGCGCGCCAGCTTCACCCGCCACATCGGCGACCCCGAAACCGCCTGATCCGCCGGAGTCCAACCCGCATGTCCGAGACGCTCGCCGAAGGCGCCGCCGCGCCCGACTTCACCATGCCGGCCTCCGGCGGCCGCACCGTCAGCCTGGCCGAGCTGAAGGGCCAGCCCTTCCTGCTGTATTTCTACCCGAAGGCGGACACGCCCGGCTGCACCAAGCAGGCCTGCGGCATCCAGGAAGCGCTCCCGCAACTCGGCAAGATCGGCCTGACGGTCGTTGGCGT
This sequence comes from Falsiroseomonas sp. HC035, assembly GCF_050563525.1. Lineage (NCBI taxonomy): Bacteria > Pseudomonadati > Pseudomonadota > Alphaproteobacteria > Acetobacterales > Roseomonadaceae > Falsiroseomonas > Falsiroseomonas sp. HC035. Next base: position 312,630 of record NZ_JBNXUN010000005.1, on the reverse strand, counting down.
CTCGCCGGACCCGATGAAGCCGATCGAGAAGTTCGCCCAGAAATTCAACCTGACCTTCCCGCTGGCCTCGGACGAGGACCACAAGGTCGCGGAGGCCTATGGGGTCTGGGTGGAGAAGTCGATGTATGGCAAGACCTACATGGGCATGGAGCGGTCGAGCTTCCTGGTCGGCGCCGATGGCCGGATCGCGCGGATCTGGCGCAAGGTGAAGCCGGAAGCCCATGCGGCGCAGGTGATCGAGGCAGCGAAGGGGTTGTGATGGACGAACAGGCGGAAGCGGGCGTCGCGGGACCAGACGCGTCCCCGAAGCCGATGAGCGCCGAGGCGGTCACCTGGGCGTTCCGCTACCTGATCGGGCGCGAGCCGGCCTCGGCGGAGGAGGTCGAGGCGCATCGCCACATGCCCGACCTCGACACCATGCGCCGCGTCTTCGCCAACACCTGGGAGTTCTTCGACTTCTACGACCGCGCGCTGGACAATTCGGCCAGCTACGGCATGCCGCTGTTCCTGATGCGCCCGCCGGCCGACCCGGGCTTCCCCTTCCGCTTCGAGCCGCCGAACCTTGACAACCCGGTCGGCCAGTTCTGCACCATGTCGCAATTCGATGATCCGGCCTTCGTCGAGATCGCCGAGGCGATGGGCATGGCGCCGACGCAGACCCGGCGCAGCTGGGAGCAGGCCTGGATCGTCTCCATGCTGGCCACCGCCGGGATGATCGAGCCAGGCCGGCGCGGCCTTGGCTTCGGCGTCGGGCGCGAACGCATCCCGGCCCTGCTGGCCTCCCGCGGCGTCGCGGTGCTCGCCAGCGACACGCCGCATGAATCACCCGAGGTGCCGTTGCCGCCGGGCACCCACCTCATGGCGCTGTTCCACCCCGAGATCCTGCACCTGACGGATTTCGAGCAGCTGGTCGGATACCGGCCGATCGACATGACCAGCCTGCCGGTCGACCTCGACGGCCAGTTCGACTTCTGCTGGTCGGCCTCCGCCGTCGACCGGCTGGGTTCGATCGCCGCCGCCAGCCAGTTCCTCGAGGACAGCCTGCGCGTGCTGCGTCCCGGCGGGCTGTCGCTGCACACGCTGGCCTTCAACATCCGCTCCGACTTGGTGACGATGGAGCACCCCGGCCTGACCCTGTTGCGCCGGCGGGACCTGGAGGCGCTGGCCGAACAGCTGCAGGTGATGGGGCACGAGCTGCTGCCGGTGAACTTCCATCCGGGGCTTCACCCGCTGGATGGCGAGGTTTCCATAGGCCCGCATGCCCCGCCACGGCCGAAGCAGCGGCATGCCGGGCTGGTCTTCACCTCTTTCGGGCTGGCCATCCGCAAGGCGGCCTAGCGACCCATGCCGGGCGCGCAGGGCAGCGGCGCGGGCCATCGCGCCACACGCCGCTGGAACCGGGGCGGATTTCCGTGCTGACTGGTCCCGCGGCCGGACCTGCGTCGGCGGCGGCCTGACCCGGAGAGGCAAGATGATGACCAGCCGCCCTGCCGTCACAGCCGGCGTGCTCATGACCTGTGCGGTCCTGTGTGCCGCGCTCGCCATGGGGCTGCGCAACGCCTTCGGCCTGTTCCTGGCGCCGATGACGGAGGCGAATGTCTGGACCGCCTCCGGCTTCTCCTTCGCCATCGCGCTGCAGGTGCTGCTGAACGGGGTCAGCCAGCCGATCTGCGGCCAGGTGGCGGATCGCTACGGCGGCCGTGTCGTCGTCATCGGTGGCGCGGTGCTGTACGCCATCGGCATCCTCGGCATGCTGATGGCCTCGGCGCTGGGCGTCTTCACCTTCTTCGCCGGCATCGTCATGGGCATCGCGGTGTCCGCCGCCGGGATGCCGGTGATCATCGCGACGCTGACCCGGCTGCTGCCGGAAAGCCAGCGCGGCCGCGCCGTCGGCCTCGGCACCGCCGGGTCGTCCTTCGGGCAGTTCCTGGTGGTGCCGCTGGCGGGAATCGGCATCGGGACGCTGGGGTGGGAGGTGACACTGGCGATGATGGCGGCCGTCGCCCTGTTCATGATCCCGCTCGCATTGCCGCTGGCGGAGCCGCCGCGGCCGAAGGTGGCGGCGCAGGATGATGAGACCGCGGGCGCCGCGCTGCGCCGCGCGCTGCGGACGCCGACCTTCTGGTACCTGTTCTTCGGCTTCTTCGTCTGCGGCCTGCACATCTCGTTCCTGACCACCCACCTGCCCGGGTTCGTGCATTATTGCGGCCTGCCGGTCGCGGTCGGCGCCGGCGCCATCGGGCTGATCGGCCTGTTCAACATCGCGGGCTCGCTCGGGGCGGGCGAATTGACGCAGCGCTGGAAGCGGCGGGAGCTGCTGGTGATCATCTACGCGGCGCGCGGCGTGCTGATGACCGGCTTCATGCTGGTGCCGAAGACAACCACCACCGTGCTGATCTTCTCCGCCATCATGGGCATCCTGTACCTGTCCACCGTGCCGCCGACCGTGGCGCTGGTGGCGCGCAACTTCGGCACGAAGTGGCTGGCGACGATCTTCGGCCTGGTCTTCCTCGGCCACCAGCTCGGCGGCTTCACCGGCGCCTTCCTGGGCGGCGTCGTGCTCGACATGACCGGGTCCTACGACACGATGTGGTGGATCGGCGTCGGCGCCTCCGCCTTCGCGGCGCTGGTGCACCTGCCGGTGAAGGACCCGGGCGTGCCCAAGGCCGCGGCGGCGGCGGCCTGAGGCGCGGACAACACGGCGCCAGCCGCGACCAACCCCGATAGGCGCGGCCACCCCGGCCGCGCTATCATCGCCGCATCAGTGAAGGATTTCGGGATGCGACGGTCGATCCTGGTGATGGCGATGGTGGCGGCGCTCGGTGGCAGCGCCGCTGCGCAACAGGCGGGAGCGCAGCCGGCCGCGCCGCGGGCGGAGCCGCCGCATGCCTGGGTGTTCGGCTCCTGGACCGGCGGCATCTTCCCGCCGGGCGAGACCAGCGGTCCGCGCTGCACCGGCCAGCCGAGCGTGATCTTCACCCGCGACGTGGTGCTGCGCGCCTCGATCTTCGACGTCGCCTATCGCCAGCGGCTGATCGAAACGGTGGCCGCCTCGCCGAATACGCTGGAGTTCCGCTTCGTCCCGGCGGCCGGCGGCGGCAATGCCCTCGCCTCCCGCATGCCCGCCGATGTCGGCTTCGGCTGTCCGGGCGGACCCAACTCGCTGATCGTCGAACGCCGCGGCGAGAACGAGATCGCCTTCCCGAACTGCGCCGAATTCCCCTCCCCCCTCACCCGCTGCGTCGGCAACTGACCCGGTGCGGATCGCGCTGATCCACGCGCTGCGGCATTCACCGCCGCCGATCGAGGCCGCCTTCGCCGAGCATTGGCCGCAGGCGCGGCTGATGAACCTGCTGGATGACAGCCTCTCGGCCGACCTGGCGCGGGACGGCGCGCTGACGCCGGCGATGACGGACAGGTTCCTGGCGCTCGGCCGCTACGCCCACGGCACCGGCGTGCAGGGCGTGCTGTTTTCCTGTTCCGCCTTCGGCCCGTGCATCGAGGCAGTGGCGGCGGACTTGGCGCCGATCCCGGTGCTGAAGCCGAACGAGGCGGCTATCGGGGAAGCGATGGCAGTGGGCCGCCGCATCGGCCTGCTGGCCAGCTTTCCCGGCACGCTCGCCTCCATGCCGCCGGAATTCCCGCCCGACGTCACCGTGGTGCCCTGCCTGGCGGAGGGGGCTCTGGCCGCGCTCGATGCCGGGGATGGTGCGACGCATGACAGGCTGGCGGCGGAGGCAGCGAAGGCGCTTGCGGATTGCGACGTGATCCTGCTCGGCCAGTTCAGCCTGGCGCGGGCGGCCCGGGCGGTGACCGATGCCACGGGTTTGCCGGTGGTGACGACGCCGGGGAGCGCGGTACGTCGCCTGAAGGCGATGCTGGCGGGCTGAGCGGCGCCGGCGCTTCGGCCGCGATCGGCGGCAGCGGGCCGGGGTCGCGGCCGCCGCCATAGCGCACCAGCGCGGCGACGCGATCCTCCATCGGGGGATGCGTCGCAAACCAGGACCAGCCGCGGCTGAGCACCGCATCGTGCAGGAACAGCGCCCGCACCTGGTCCGGCACCGCCGGCAGATCCGGCCGCTGCGCCACCTTGCGCAGCGCCGAGATCATTGCGTCGGCATTTCCCGTCATCTCCACCGCGCCGGCATCTGCCAGGTATTCCCGGTTGCGCGACAGCGCCATGCGCAGCACCACCGCCAGCAGATGCGCCAGCACGGCGATGAGGATCGCGATCGCGATCAGCGCCACCACCACCAGCGCACCACCACCGCCGCCGCGGCCGCCACTCCTCGAACTGCTGGAGGATGAGGACGACCGGCCGCGCCGGATCCCGCCCACCCGCCCGAAGCGCATCAGCTTCAGCATCTGCCAGGCGCCATCCGTGACCAGCGTGATGACGCCGACGAACACCGCCGCCACCACGCCGAGGCGCGCATCGCCGTTGCGGATGTGCGCGAGCTCATGCGCCAGCACGGCCGAAAGCTCGGCATCGTCCAGCGCATCGAGCAGCCCGCGCGTCACCGTCACCGCCGACCGGTCGGCGGTCATCCCGGCCGCGAAGGCGTTGCGGGCGGGCGTCTCGATCACCGAAAGCCGGGGCAGGCGCATGCCGCGGCTGATGCACAGCGCTTCCGTCAGGCGCCACAGCCGCGGCTCCTGCTTCGGCTCCGTCACGCGCTTCGCGCCGGTCACCAGGTCCAGGATGCGGCGATGCGCGAACCAGGCGATGGCGAACCAGATCCCGGCCAGCAGCAGCGCCAGTGGGATGATGGCGGGAAGCAGCTCCGCGGCCATCGTCAGGCCGCTGCCGATATCCGGCGCCTGCCCCGCCACCAGCAAGAGCGCCAGCGCGTAGCCCATGGCGCCCAGTAACACGGGAAAGCCGGCCAGCAGCAGGATGGACCGGATGGCCGTGTTCCAGGCGTGGGTGCGGAGCCCGACGGCCTGCATCGCCGTGGATCCTCCTGCCTGCCCGGCGCTAGAACTTCACCTGCGGCGGCGCCTGGGTCGCGACGCGCTCGGCCTCGGACAGCTCGAAGAAGCCACGCGGATGGAAGCCGAGGCTGCCGGCGAAGAACACTGCCGGGATGGATTGGATCGCGGCGTTGAATTCGGCCACGGCATTGTTGAAGAAGCGCCGCGCCGCCGCGATGGTGTTCTCGATGCCCGACAGCTCGCTTTGCAGCGACAGGAAGTTGGTGTTGGCCTTGAGGTCCGGATAGGCCTCGGACAGCGCGAACAGCCGGCTGAGCGCGGCGCCCAACTGGCCCTCCGCCGCGCTCGCCTGTTCCGGCCCCTGCGCGCGGATGGCGCCGTTGCGCGCCTGGATCACCGCCTCCAGCGTGCCGCTTTCATGCGCGGCGTAGCCCTTCACGGTCTCCACCAGGTTCGGGATCAGGTCGTGGCGCTGCTTGAGCTGCACCTCGATATCCGCCCAGGCCTGCGCCACGACCTGCCGCAGCGAGACCAGGCGGTTGTAGATGACGACCAGCCACAGCAGCAGCAGGACGACGAGACCGAGCAGCACCCATTCCATCTGGCGACCCCTGGCAAGGCCTGGGACGTTACGCCGCCGCGGCGCGGGCGGAAAGGATGGCGTCCGCGCGCCGGAACGCCTCCGCCATGCGCGCCGGCGGCATGGCGCCGCTGAACAGCAGATGCCGGTCCATCAGGAAGGATGGCACGCCGGAAATGCCGCCCTGCCGCGCCGCGGCATCCTCGGCCAGCACCTCCGCCCGGTGCTCCTCGCCGCGCAGCATCGTGGTGACGGCGACGGAGTCGAGCCCAGCGCCATCGGCGAGCGTCGCCAGTACCAGGATGTCGCCGATGTCCTGGCCTTCCTGGAAGTAGCCACGAAACAGCGCCTCCACCACCGCATCCTGCACGCCGGCGGCTTCGGCCATGCGGATGACACGATGCGCCCGGACGGTGTTGGGGGTGCGCAGCATGCGGTCGTGGCGGAATTCCAGTCCGGCGGCGCGGCCGGCCTCCGCCACATTCGCATCCAGCTCCCGCCCCCGCGTCTCCGATCCGAACTTCTGGGCGCGATAGGTGGCGCGCTCGACCCCTTCCTCGGGCATCTCGGGGTTCAGCTGGAAGGGGCGCCAGCGGATGGCGAAGTGCAGACCATCGGCGGCCAACTCGGCCAGCGCGGCCTCCATGTTCCGCTTGCCGATCCAGCACCAGGGGCAGATCGCGTCGGAGACGATGTCGAGCGTGCGGACGGGCTGGGTCATGGCGGTTCTCTCCTGCTGCCGCGGATATGGGACGTTCAGCCCAGCGCTGCCAGCCGCCCCGGCACCTGCGCCAGCACCTCCTCCCCCGCATTGGCGAAGGCGAGGCGCAGGTGGCGTTGCTGGCCGGGGCCGAAGAAGGGGCCGGGCAAGGTCATCAGGCCCTGCGTCGAGGCCAGCATCTCCGCCGCCTCCAGCGCATCCGGCGCCCCTTGCGGCAGGCGGAGATAGGCGAAGTAGGTGCCGATGGCGTCAAGCCGCCAGCCGGGAAGCCGCGCCACCGCGGCGCGGAACATTTCGGCGCGGTCCGCCATCAGGCGGCGGTTGCCGGCCCGCCAGCCCGCCAGCGCCGGCACCGCCCAGGTTAGCGCCGCCTGGGCCGGTCGAGCGGGGCAGATCTGCCAGGTGTCCAGCGCCTTGGCGAGCTGCGCGCGGAAGGCCGGCCCCGCCGCGATGGCGCCGACCCGGTGCCCCGGCACGCAATAGGCCTTCGAGAACGAATACAGGTGCACCAACCCGTCGCGCCAGGACGCATCGCCGAACAGGCCGTGCGGCGGCGACTGTTCCGGCGTGAGGAAGTCCCGGTAGGTCTCGTCCAGCACCAGCCAGGTGCCGCGCGCCCGGCAGATCTCGGAAAACTCCTGGATCACCGCGGCGGGATAGACGGCGCCGGTCGGGTTGTTGGGCGTGACCAGGACCAGCGCGCGGACCGGCTGCGCATCCATCAGCGCGGCGGCCTCCGCGGGGTCCGGCACGAAGCCTTTCTCCGGGCGCGTCGGCAGGGCCACGGGGCGGACGCCCTGCATGGTCAGCGCCATCTGGTGGTTGAAGTACCAGGGCGCCGGCAGCATCACCGCCTCCCCTGGCGCCGCCAGCACCGCCATGGCCATGGCGAAGGCGAGGTTGCAGCCGGCGGTGATGGCGATGTCGGCGGCGTCCACCTTCGCGCCGTAGAAGCCGGCAATGTCGGCGGCCAGGGCTTCCCGCAGGCCCGCGTCGCCATCGATGGCGCCATAGCCGGCGCAGGCCGGGCTGCCGGCGGCCTCGGCCAGGCGCGCCAGAAGTTCCGGCGGCGGCGGATAGCCCGGCACCGCCTGGGTCAGGTCCAGCGCCGGCCCGGCACCGCCGGCATAGCGCGCGGCCCAGGCGCGGGCGGCGGGGATCGGCGGCTCGGCGGTTTCGCGGAGGCGGGCGGAAAGGTTCATGCGGGCAGGGTGCCGCCGCCGGCCGGCGCGGGCAATGCGGCGCCGGGATCATCCTCGATGATCGGTCGGCCCGTGACCTGTCGCCAATGATGCCAGAACAGCCGTGCCGCCACGCCGCGCCAGGGCGCCCAGGCGACGGCGATGCGGGCCAGTTCCTTCGGCGCCGGCCGGGCCTCCAGCCGCTTCAACTGCGCGACGCTGGCGGCGAGCGCGATGTCGCCGCTCGGGAAGATGTCCGGCCGGTCATGCGCGAACAGCAGATGCACCTCCGAGGTCCAGCGCCCGAGGCCGCGCACGGCAGACAGATGCGCGACGGCTTCCTCATCCGCCATCGCCCCCAGCCGGTCCAGCCGCAGGGAGCCGTCGAGGCAGGCGGTGGCCAGAGCCCGCGCATGCGCCGCCTTCGGCCGCGACAGGCCGCCGACGCCGCACAATACGTCATCCCCCATCGCCACCAGCCCGGCAGGTTCCAACGCACCCGGAATTGCCGAAAGCCGCCGCCAGATGGCACCCGCCGCCTGGTTCGAGATCTGCTGCCCGCAGATGGTGCGCAGCAGCCCGCCGAAGCCGGCCGGGCGGGTCCGCCAAGGCAGCGGGCCAGCCGCCGCCTCGATCGCCGCGAGATCGGGGTCCGCTGCGACCAGCGCCGCCACGGCCTGCCGCGCCCAGGCCGGGCCCGCGGGGAAGTTCAGCGGCGGGGATGCAGGAGGGGGGCTCATCCCCGCCGCCACTACAGCACGCCAGCCTTGGCCGGGAGGGGGGTGGTCCTGCCGGGCCGGCGTCCTGCCCCCTGTAGCTTGTCCCGGCGCAGCCACCGTCCAAGGGTCTGGAACCGCCTGAATTGCAACACTTCGTTGCCGTGGCCGCGTCCGTCACATGCTGCAACATTCATCTGCCGATCGGCGTTAGGTGCCGGCCTGCGCCGCACTATGTTACGGCCATGGACGCCACCGCCCCCCACATCCTCGTTGTCGACGACGACCGCGAAATCCGTGAACTGCTCGGCAAGTTCCTGGAGAAGCAATCGCTGCGCGTCACCGTGGCCCGCGACGCACGGGAGGCCCGCAAACTCTGGCCGCTCGGCCGCTACCACCTGGTGGTGCTGGACCTGATGATGCCGGGCGAATCCGGCCTCGACCTCGCCCGCTGGCTGCGCACGCAGTCCGAGGTGCCGATCGTCATGCTGACCGCGATGGGGGAGGACACGGACCGCATCGTCGGCCTCGAACTTGGCGCCGACGACTATGTGGCCAAGCCCTTCAACCCACGCGAATTGCTGGCCCGCATCCGCGCCGTGCTGCGCCGTGCCACCGCCGACAGCAGCACCGGCCCCTCCCAGGAACCGCCGGCGCGCATCCTGCGCTTTGCCGGCTGGGTGCTGGAGCCGACGCGCCGCCGCCTGGTCAACCCGCAGGGCGCAGAGGTACCGCTGACCGGCGGCGAGTACGAGTTGCTGATGGTGCTGGTGGAACGCCCCAACCGGGTGCTGACGCGGGACATGCTGATGGACCTGCTGCGTGGCCGCCAGGCCGGTCCGTTCGACCGCGCCATCGATGTCGCCGTGTCGCGCCTTCGCCGCAAGCTGGAGGATGACGGCCGCAACCCGCAGGTTATCAAGACCGTGCGCGGCGGCGGCTACGTGCTGTCCGCCACCGTTGAGCGCAGCTGAGCCGGGATGCGCTGGCTGCGATGGCTTTGGCCCCAGACCCTCGCGGGGCGCACCGCGCTGGTGCTGCTGACCGGGTTGATCCTGGTGCAGGTGGCCGGCCTGACCATCCATGCGCTGGACCGCGTCGACCTGCAGCGCTTCCAGCAGGCGCGCGAGATCTCCCAACGCTCCTACGGTGCCTGGCGCAGCCTGCTGCAGGTGGCGCCGGAGCGGCGCCGGGGGCTGGTGGACGACCTCGACATGCCGCCGGGGCTGTCCCTCTCGGTGGATGATGAAGCGCTCGCGAAACCCGGCTACCCACCGCCGCCGCCGCCCTTGATCCGCCTGCTGCGGCTGGACGGGCTGCGCCACGCCCCGCCGCGGTTCCGGCCGCGGGAGGTGCTGATCGCGACCGACCGCCACCCCGGCCGGCTGATGGTCAGCCTGCGCTTCCCGGACCAGGGCTGGCTGAACCTGCGGCTGGAGATGCCGCCGCCGCGACCCTGGCATTCCGAAACCTTCCTTTTTGCCTTCGCGCTGATGACGCTGGCCGCCGTGGCGCTGACGCTGTGGGCGGTGCGGCGGCTGACCCGGCCGGTGGCGGCGCTGGCCGCCGCTGCGGACCGGCTGGGCCGCGACGTAAACGCGACCCCGCTGCCGGAAACCGGCCCGGCGGAGGTCGCCACCGCCGCGCGCGCCTTCAACACCATGGCAGAGCGCATCCGCCGCTTCGTCGGCGACCGCACGCAGATGCTGGCCGCCATCGGCCATGACCTGAAGACCCCGATCACCCGCCTGAAGCTGCGCGCCGAGTTCCTGGACGATGACGAGCAGCGCCGGAAAATGCTGGCGGACCTCGATGAGATGGAGGCGATGATCGCCGCCACCCTGGCCTTCGCGCGGGATGATTCGACGCGGGAGCCATCGGTGCCGGTCGACCTCGCCTCCCTGTGCCGTACCGTCCTGGACGAGGCCGCCGATGCGCGGCCGGATTCCGCCGATAACATCACCTACGAAGGTCCGGAACACCTGACTGTCGCGGCACGGCCAGGATCACTGAAGCGGGCACTCGCCAACCTCGTCGCCAACGCGGTGATCTATGGCGGGTCCGCCCGGCTGGCCCTGGCGCCGCCCGTCGCCGGCAGCATCCGCATCGCGGTCGAAGACGACGGACCAGGCATCCCGGAGACGGAGTTGGAGACGGTGTTCCAGCCCTTCCGCCGGCTGGAGGAAAGCCGGAACCGGGAGACCGGCGGCACCGGCCTCGGCCTGCCCATCGCCCGCAACATCTTCCGCGCCCATGGCGGCGATGTGGTGTTGCGCAACCGGCCGCAGGGCGGCATCGCGGCCATCGCCACCATACCGGTCTGAGGTCAGGGTCCGAACAAAGCCAACGCCACCTCGCCCGCCACCAGGCTGGCGGACAGCGCGATGGTCGACCAGCGCATCGCCTCCCGCCAGACAGGCTCCCGGGCGATAGGCGCGTGCAGCGCGCGCGGGCGGGGCGGAATGCGGAGGTCTGCGGGGATCTCCGGACGGAGGGGGAAGGTCGCTGTGCTCATGGGGCGACTGGAACATATAGAGAACATGAACGCAAGCACCGAAATCGTGTCCGGCCGCGAAACAGACGCGCCATGCAAACCCCTTGTGGAAGCCCCGCCGCGCCCTGAACATGGTCCGGTGGAGGAATGCCGCATGTCCGCATCCGATGGGTTTCTTGGCCGACGTCTTCTGGTGCTGCGGGTCGCCACGGTGGGCGTCGCCGCCGCGCCGGTCGCCGGCCTGGCGCAAGGCAGCAAATCCGGAGGCGGCGGCCTGCCGGGTGCCAAGGGCAGCACGCCCCCACCCCCGGCGCGCAGCGGCCTGACCGACAGCGACCCTTCGGATGAGCCGGGCGCGGGGCGCGGCGGCACCCGTCCGCGCGCCGGCGTCTCCGACAGCGACCCGTCGGACCCGCCGGGCCGGGGCCGCGGCGGCAACCGCGCGCCCGCCGGCGCGACGGATAGCGACCCCTCCGACGCACCGGGACGCGGGCGTGGCGGCAACCGTCCACCCGCCGCCGGCCCCTCGGACAGCGATCCATCCGACCCGCCCGGCCGTGGCCGCGGCAGCGCGCCGGAAACCAAGCGGACCTGACCGACCTCAGCCGACCAGGATACCGCGCCCGGCGAAGAAGTCCTGGAAGCGCACGATTGGGATGCGGGCATCCGCCTGCGTCCCGGGGCTGTCGCCGGAGGGGTTGTGCAGGCGCAGCGCTCCCGCCGCGTCCCGGCCGAAGACCAGCACCAGATGCCCGCCGCGCGCGGTCGGCGACGTCTCCGGCCGCCGGATGCCGGGGTGGACGGAGGCGATGAACAGGCTGGCCTGCCCCTCGACAAGCTGGGCCACATCCTGCGCCGACTGGTCCAGCAGGATGCGCGCCGGGATGCCCTGCCCCGCCAGCCAGGTGACGGCGCCGGCGTAGATCAGCCCGCGGATGCCCTCTGGCGCCTCGACATAGCCGCCCGCCGCCTGCACGCCACGCCGTATTTCGTGGATCGGCGGCACCGGGCGACCGAGCGCGCCGAGCACCATCTGCAGGCAGGCACAGCCGCAGAGGTGTTCGGCCCAGAGCGCGTATTCTACAGGACTTCCCGCGCCGCTCGCCGCCCAGAGCGGGTCCGTCGCCGCGTCACGCCCGGCCAGGAACTCCGCGACCAGCGCGGGGCTTTCCCACTGGGCGCGGTAGGGGATCAGGCCGCGTCGTTCAGGTGGCAGGCGCTGCGCTGATCCGGCGCGATCGCCCGCAGCTTCGGCACCTCCACCCGGCAGCGGTCGAAGGCATGCGGGCAGCGCGGATGGAAGTGGCAGCCGGGCGGCGGGTTCAGCGGCGAGGGAATTTCCCCCTTCACCGTTGCGAAGGCCCGCTTGCGGTTGCCGATGCGCGGCACGCTGGCCAGCAGCGACTGCGTGTAGGGGTGGTTGGCGGCGGCGAAGACCCGCTCGGTCGGTGCTTCTTCCACGACCCGGCCGAGATACATGATGACGACGCGATCGCTGAGATGTTCCACCACGCCGAGGTCATGGCTGATGAACAGGTAGGTCAGGTCCAGGTCGCGCCGCAACTGCATGAACAGGTTCAGGATCTGCGCCTGGATCGACACGTCCAGCGCCGCCACCGCCTCGTCGCAGACGATGAATTCGGGCGCCACCGCCAGTGCCCGTGCGATGCCGATGCGCTGCCGCTGGCCGCCGGAGAACTGGTGCGGGTAGCGCCGCTTGAAGGCCGGGTCCAACCCGGCGCGGCGCATCTGCGCGTCGACATAGGCATCGAAGCCGGACCGGTTGGTCAGCCCATGCACCAGCGGCGCCTCCCCCACGATGTCCGCTACCCGCATGCGCGGGTTGAGGCTGGCATAGGGGTCCTGGAAGATCATCTGCCGCCGCAGCTTGGCAATCTTCTCGGCCTCGCCCTGGAGGCCGGAGACATCCTTGCCGTTCCACAGGACGCTGCCCTCGGATTGCGGCAGGATGCCCGCGACGATGCGGCCGAGTGTCGACTTGCCGCAGCCGGATTCGCCGACCAGCCCCACCACTTCGCCCTTGCGGACGCGGAGATCCACGCCGTCGACGGCATGGACGATCTCCTCCTTCACCGAGGCGCCGAGGCGGCGCGCCAGGCGGGCGGCGATGTCGAGCTTCTTGGCGAAGCGGCGCGATACGCCGCGCAGCTCCACCATCGGGGTTTCGGTGTCGGTGAAGGTGCGGGGCGCTTCCTGAACTTCACTCATGCCGTCGCCACCTCCTCGAGATGCGGATGGTGGCAGCGCGCGAGGCGGCCCGGCAACCAGCCATGCAATTCGGGCATCACCACGCAATCCGCCGCCGCGCGTGGGCAGCGGGTGCGGAAGGAACAGCCTTCAGGCAGGTTCAGCAGCGACGGCGTCATGCCCGGGATCTGCCGCAGCGGCACGCCGCGCTTGTTGCGGGACGGCACGCTGCCAATCAGCCCGTGGGTGTAGGGATGCAGCGGCGCATCCAGCACTTCGCCAACGTCGCCATGTTCCACGACGCGGCCGGCATACATCACGGCGATATCGTCCGCGAGGCCCGCGACCACCGACAGGTCATGGGTGATCCACAGCATGGAGGTGCCGGTCGTGGCGCACAGCTTCTGCACCTCCGCCAGGATCTGGCCCTGGATGGTGACGTCGAGCGCCGTCGTCGGTTCGTCCGCCACGATCAAATCGGGCCGGTGCAGCAGCGCGATGGCGATGGCGACGCGCTGGCGCATGCCGCCGGAAAACTGGTGCGGGTAGGATTTCAGGCGCTCATCCGGGGACGGGATGCCGACCATGCCGAGCGCGTCGCGCGAACGGGCGCGGGCTTCGTCGTCCGAGACCTTCTCATGCGCCTGCACGGTCTCGATCATCTGCGTGTCGATGCGCAGGACCGGGTTCAGCGTCATCATCGGGTCCTGGAAGATCATGGCGATGCGGTTGCCCCGCAGGTTCCGCATCTCCTCCTCGGATAGCTTCGCCAGGTCCTGGCCCTTGAACAGGATGGAGCCGCCGACGATGCGGCCGGGCGGGTCGACCAGGCCCATGATGGAAAAGCCCGTCACGGTCTTGCCGGAGCCGCTTTCGCCCACAAGCCCGAGCACCTTGCCGCGCCCCACGGTGAAGGAGACATCGTCCACCGCCTTCACCACGCCGCCACGCGTGAAGAAATGCGTCCGAAGGTTGCGCACTTCCAGCGTCGGCGTCAGTGCGGCATCCGAGATCAACGGTTCGACCATTCCCAACCTTACTTCTGCAGCCGCGGGTTCAGCACGTCGCGTAGCTGGTCGCCGACCAGGTTGATGGCGACGATCGTCACCAACAGCGCGATGCCTGGATAGAAGGAAATCCAGTACTTCCCCGACAGCATGTATTCATAGCCATTGGCGATCAGCAGGCCCAGCGACGGCTCGGTGATCGGCACGCCGAGGCCCAGGAAGGACAGCGTCGCCTCCAGCGCGATGGCGCGCGCCACCTGCATCGTGCCGATGACGATCAGCGGCGGAAGGCAGTTCGGCAGCAAATGGCGAAACAGGATGCGGTAGCGCGGCAGTGCCAGGCATTCCGCCGCCTCGATATATTCGCGCCGGCGTTCCACCAGCGCGGTTCCGCGCACCGTCCGCGCATAGTAGGCCCATTCCACCACGACGATGGCGATGACCACGTTGGTCACCGACTTGCCGAGGAAGGCCAGGATCATCAGCGCGACGAGGATGGACGGAAAGGACAGCTGCAGGTCGACGATGCGCATGATGATGCTGTCGGTCTTGCCGCCGGCATAGGCGGCTGCGAGGCCGAGCGAGGCGCCTACCAGGCAGGCGATCAACGCCGAGCCGGCGCCGACGGTCAGCGAAATCCGCAGCCCGTACATGATGCCGGACAGCATGTCCCGCCCCTGATCGTCCGTGCCGAGCCAGTAGGTGGTGGCACCGTCGCCGGATTTCTCGCCCGGCTCCAGCCGCCCATCCATGATGTCCAGCACGGCGAGGTCGTAGGGATTCTGCGGCGAGATGAAGGGGGCCAGGATCGCCACCAGGATGATGATGGAGATCACCACCAGACCGCCGACCGCCAGCTTCGATTCGAAGAACTCCGAGACGAAGCGCTGGAAAGGTGTCTCCACCTTGTCCTTCGCGGGATCCCGGGGAGGCGCTTCCTGGCCGACGACGGCGCTCATGCCCTGCCTCCGTTCACTTGCTGTCGAGCCGGACGCGCGGGTCCAGCACCGAATACATCAGGTCCACCACCAGGTTGATGGTGATGAACATCAGCACGATGATCATCAGGTAGGCGACGATCACCGGGCGATCGAGCACGTTGATGCTGTCGATGATCAGCTTGCCCATCCCTGGCCAGGCGAAGATGCTTTCCGTCACCACGCTGAAGGCGATGGTGCTGCCGAATTCCAGGCCGGTCACGGTGACGACCGGGATCAGGATGTTCTTGAAGACGTGCACGAAGGTCACGCGGAACGGGCTGAGGCCCTTGGCGCGGGCGAACTTCACGTAGTCCATCAGCATCGTCTCCCGCACCCCCGCGCGGGTCAGGCGGATCACCAGGCTGATCTTGAAGAGGGCCAGGTTCAACGCTGGCATCGCCAGGTGCGCCAATCCGTCCAGTGTCAGGAACGACCAGCGCAGGCCAAGCACCTCTACGGTTTCGCCACGCCCGGTGGAGGGTAGCCAGCCGAGCTGCACGGCGAAGACCATGATCAGCATCAGCCCGACCCAGAAGGTGGGCAGGGAGAAGCCGAGGATCGACCCGGCCATGATGCCCTTGCTGGCAATGCTGTTCGGCTTGAGCCCGGCATACAGCCCGAGCGGCAGGCCAATGATAATGGCCCCGAACGTGGCCGCCAGCGCCAGTTCCAGCGTCGCCGGCATGCGCTGCAGAATCAGTTGCAGCGCAGGTTCGTTGAAGACGAAGGAGCGTCCGAGATCCCCCTGCACTGCCTTGCCGAGGAAGACCAGGTATTGCTGCCACAGCGGCAGGTCGAGGCCGAGGGCAGCGACCGCGCGCTCCCGCTCGATCTGGTCGGCATCGGGGCTGATCAGGATCTCGACAGGGTCGCCGATGGCGAAGACGCCGATGAACACGATCACCGACATCGCCAGCACGACGCCGACGGCCTGGATCAACCTGCGGAGGAGGTAGACGCTCATGGGCCGGCGTTACCGGGCGGCGGCCGGGCGCGTATCCTGCGCCCGCGTCAACTCATCCACCCGCGCCTGATGCGTCAGGCCGCGGCGCATCGCCCAGACATTGGTCTGGATGTGCAGCGGGATCACGGCCACGTCCTCGGCGGCGATGCGCTGGGCGCGGATCAGAAGCTGTTCGCGCTTCGGCTCGTCCAGTTCCACCAGCGCCTCCGTCAGCAGGCGGTCGACCTCGGCGTTGGAGTAGCGGCCGCGGTTCGACGCGCCCCAGCCGCGCTCACGCGAGACGGTGCCGATGATGTTGCGCAGCGGGTGGCTGCCGTCCGGGTTGGAGCCCCAGCCGATCAGGAAGGAGGAGAATTCCTGCCGCCCGGCGCGGCCGACGAAGGTGGACCAGGTTTGCGCCTCCACCGCGGTGCGGACGCCGATGCGGGTCCACATCTGCCCGACCGCCTGGATGATGCGGCTGTCGTTGATGTAGCGGTCGTTCGGGCCGGACAGCGTGATGCGGAAGCCGTTCGGGTAGCCGGCCTCGGCCAGCAGGCGGCGCGCAGCGTCGGCGTCGTAGGCCGGGGCCTGCACGTCCGGCACATGGCTGAAGGTGCCTGGCGGCAGGAACTGGCCGGCCGGCGTCGCCGCCCCCTCCATCACACGCTCGGCAATCGCCTTGCGGTCGATGGCCATGGACAGCGCGCGGCGCACCCGCACATCCGCCAGCGGATTGCGGCCGAGCGGCTGGCCGTTGTTGTCCGTGATCTGCGGCGAATTCTCGTTCGCGCCGCGAAGGTGGTCGAGCCCGAGGAAGATCAGCCGCAGCCCGACGGTCTCGGCCACGTGCATGTTCGGGTCGCGACGCAGGCGGGCAAGGTCGCTGGTCGGCACCTGGTCGATGATGTCGAGGTCACCCGAGAGCAGGGACGCCGTGCGCGTCGCGTCGTTGGTGACCATGCGGTAGTTCACACGCTCGAAGGCCGGCTTGTCGCCCCAGTAGTCATCGTTGCGCGCGAACTCGATGCGGTCGCCGTTGCGGTGGGCGACGACGCGCCACGGGCCGGTGCCGATCGCGGCGCGGCCGTTGTTGAAATCCTCGGTCGTCGCATTCGCATGCGTCTCCGAATCCAGGATGCGGACATTGGTCATGTCCAGCGGCAGCAGCGGATAGGGCGCCGCTGTGTGGAAGCGGATGGTCAGCGGATCGACGATCTCCATCCGCTGGATCGGCCGCGCATAGGCGGCGTAGGAGGACGGGCTGTTGGGCACGTTCGGCAGGCGGTTGATGGTGAAGACCACGTCTTCCGCTGTGAAGGCGTTGCCGTTGTGGAACTTCACGTCCGGCCGCAGCTTGAATTCCCAGGTCGTCGGGCCCGTCGCGGTCCAGGACAGCGCGAGGCCGGGAATGTTGCGCGCCGCCGAATCCGTGCTGACCAGCTTGTCGAAGATCATGTCGCTGACGGCGTTGTTCGGCGAAAGCTGGTGGTAGTGCGGGTCCAGCGACGTCACGGGTGAGCCGACGCCCATGTTCAAGGTCTGGGCGTTGACCGGTGAAAGGCCCAGGACCAAGGCCGACACCGCCACCGTGGCGGCATTCCGGATGCTGTTGCGCATCACGCTCTCCTCATTCGAAGCTTCCCCGAAGCCGCACCTGTAGCAGCATGGCAGCCATGCGGCTAGGCTGCCGCATTCCTGCCACTGCCGAAAGAAATTGCGAAATGATATCATCCCGCCTCAATTTCAGGCGTGCTCTTCTGGCCACGGGCCTCCTTCTGGGTGCCGCACCTGTCCTGGCGCAGACCAGCCCCCCGCCCAATCTGACCATCGGAATCGGCGGATCGCCGACATCGCTCGATCCGCATTTCTACAATGCCTCGCCCAACATCAGCCTGACCATGCACATCTTCGACCGGCTGGTGGAACAGGATGCGACGGCCCGCATCCAGCCGGCGCTGGCCGAAAGCTGGCGCGCGGTGTCCGACACCGCCTGGGAGTTCAAGCTGCGCGCCGGCGTGAAGTGGCATGACGGCCGAGACTTCACCGCCGACGACGTCGCCTTCACCATCGGTCGCGCGCCCAACGTGCCGAACAGCCCGGGCGGCTTCGGCGGCTTCGTCCGCGCCATCACGCGCGTCGAGGTCGTGGACCCGCTGACCATCCGCTTCCACACTGCCCAGGCCCACCCGCTGCTGCCGACCGAACTGGCCTCGATCCAGATCATCTCCCGCCATGCCGGCGAGGGCGCGGCGACGGAGGACTACAATTCCGGCCGTGCCGCGATCGGCACCGGTCCCTACCGCCTGGTCTCCTACCGCCCCGGCGACCGCACCGAGTTCGCCCGCAACGAGACTTACTGGAAGGGCGCCGAGCCCTGGGGCCGCGTTTCCTACCGCTTCGTCGCCAACGACGCGGCGCGTACCGCGGGCCTGCTGGCCGGCGACCTCGACGTGATCGACCAGGTGCCGTCCACCGATATCGCCCGGCTGCGGCGCGACCAGCGGCTGAACATCTCGGAGATCCAGGGCCTGCGCCTGATCTACCTGATGACCGATTTCTCCCGCACCGATGGGCCGCCGGTTCTGGTCAGCGACAACGAAGGCCGCCCGCTGCCGCGCAACCCGATGCTCGATCCCCGCGTGCGCCGGGCGCTGTCCATCGCCATCGACCGGGATGCGCTGGCCGAACGGGTGATGGAGGGGACGGCGAAGCCCACCGGCCAGTGGCTGCCGCCGGGCTCCTACTCCTACAACCCGGCGGTGCAGACCCCGCGCGTGGACCCCGAAGGCGCTCGCCGCCTGCTGGCGGAGGCTGGCTTCCCGCAAGGCTTCCGACTGACGCTGACGACGCCGAACGACCGCTACCCCAACGATGCCCGCACCGCGCAGGCGGTGGCGCAGATGTGGAGCCGTGTCGGCGTGCGGACGGCAGTGGAGGCGCTGCCCTGGACCAGCTACGCCGCGCGCAATTCCCGCCAGGAATTCAACGCCCGCCTGGCCGGCTGGGGCAGCGTGACTGGGGAGGCCAGCTACATGCTGGTCAACATCTTCGGCACCTACAACCGCGAGCGTCGCACCGGCGCCTCCAACAACTCCCGCTACTCGAACCCGGAGCTGGATGCGCTGACGGCCCGCGCCGCCGGCACGCTGGACGATGCGGAGCGTGAGAAGCTGCTGCAGGAGGCGGTGGCCATGGTGGACCGCGAGACGGCGATGATCCCGCTGTTCCAGCTGGTGAACTTCTGGGCGACCCGCCGCGGCATCAGCTACGAGCCGCGGATGGATGAGCGGACGGTGGCGATGGGGGCCCGCCCCGCCAACTGACTGGGATGGGGGCCCGAGCGGCCCCTACTCCTCCTCGGCGTCCGCGACCGGCAGAATGGCGGTTTCCTTGGGCGAGGCGAGCGCCAGGATCGTCTCGGTGCGGGCGACACCGGGCTGGCCGCGTACCGCCTCGGAGACGAAGGTCTCCAGCGCCGCGATGTCGGCCAGCCGCAGCTTCAGCAGGTAGCACCAGGCGCCAGTCACGGTGTGGCATTCGAGCACCGCCTCATGGTCCTTCATTGCGGCCATGAAGTTCGCGTCGCCCTGACCGGGATGCATCGCAACGAAGACGAAGGCGAGCAATGGGCAGCCGGCCGCGACAGGGTCCAGGTCGATCCGCCAGCCGCGGATCACCGCCCGTTCCTCCAGCCGCTTCACCCGCTCGGCGGTCGCCGAGACCGACAGGCCCGCGACCTTCGAAAGTTCCGCAAGTCCGGCCGCGCCGTTCTCCTGCAGCGCGACAACGAGGTTCCGGTCGATTTCATCCATGAGCGGAGATTAGCCCAGGCCGGACAAAAAAAGAAACGGCGGGCTCTTGCCCGCCGCATCTTTTCCGGTGATGAGCGCCCAGTGCCGTCAGATGTAGTGCTCGGCCAGCGGACGGAAGCCGTTGAAGGCCTGGCTCGCATAGGTCGTCACATAGGCCCCGGTCGACAGCAGCTGCACCTGGTCGCCGGAGTCCAGCGCCAGAGGCAGCCGGTAGTTGGACTTCTCGTACAGCGTATCCGTGCTGTCGCAGGTCGGGCCGGCGATGGTCACCGGGCCTTCCGGGGCGCCGTCGTGCGGCGTGCGGAAGTCGTAGCGGATCGCCTCGCCCTCCGTCTCCGCCAGCCCGCCAAAGCGGCCGATGTCGAGATAGACCCAGCGCACCGGATCATCCTCCGACTTGCGGGACACCAGCACCACCTCGGACGACACCACGCCGGCATCGCCGACCATGAAGCGGCCTGGCTCGATCACCATCTCCGGCAGCGCATTGCCGAAATGCTCGGTCATGGCGCCCATGATGGCATCGCCGAACTGGTCGATCTCCGGCACCTCGGCACGGTAGCGCACCGGGTAGCCACCGCCGAGGTTCACCATGCGCAGGTTGATCCCGGCATCGCGCAGGTCGGTGAAGATCATCGCCACGCGCGCGATCGCCGCCTCGTAGGCGCCGGTCTGCGTCTGCTGGCTGCCGACATGGAAGGAGATGCCGTAGGGGTCGAGGCCCCATTCCGCCGCCTTCAGCATCAGCGCCTTCGCCATTTCCGGCTCACAGCCGAACTTGCGCGAAAGTGGCCACTCGGCGCCTTTGTTCTCGACCAGGATGCGGCAGTAGACGCGCGCGCCCGGGGCGGAGCGGGCGAGCTTCTTGAGTTCCGGCTCCGAGTCGAAGGCGAACATCGTCACGCCGGCGGCGAAGGCGGCCTTGATGGCGCTCTCCTTCTTCACCGTGTTGCCGAAGGAGATATCGGCGGGCGCCGCACCGGCCTCGAGGCAGGCCTGGATTTCCTCCCAGGACGCTGCATCGAAGGACGAGCCGAGCGCGCTCAGCCGATCCAGGATCGGCGCCGCCGGGTTCGCCTTCACGGCGTAGTAGACGCGCGCCAGGGGCAGCGCGGACTTCATCCGGCTGTAGTTCTGCGCGACCCGATCGACATCGAGCACGAGGCAAGGCGTGGCCGGCGCGTGGTCGCGCAGGAAGGATGCGATTTTCGGGTTCATCGCGCCCGTACTCCCCTGAAATATCGGAGACAGCCCCTGTGGAGCGGCCCCTAGATTGACGAAACGGTCGAACGAACCAGCGACCAAAGAGAAACCGGCGGGGATGAACCCGCCGGGGTGCCAGAACGCTTGACGTCGTTGCGTTAACCTTGCGCCGCGGTGGCAGCCCCGTTCATTCGGGCTGCTCCGTGGGCCTGGGGCCTTCGGCACGTGCGTACTGCGTCTGCGGCGCATATAGGCCCGATGCCGCAGAGGGGAAAGCGGTTTTCGCCGTGCCGGCCGTTTTTTTTCCGCGAAACGCCGCGAAGCGCCGGAAAGCCCCCCTGCCCGCCCCGGGGGAAGCCCGCGATGGCTCCTGAAAAAGGGGCCGGTTCCAAGCGAATCCGCCTGAACCGGCCAATGTGCCCTCAGCTGGCGATCAGGCCGCGGTTGGTGATGGTGATCTGGCTGGCGGCGCAGACATTGATGCGGCGCAGTTCGGAGGCTTGGCCGTTGTTCCAGACCACGCGGAAATCGTAGGCGCCTTCGTTGGCGGCGCGGTAGGTCACCTGCCGCCCCGGCGCCAGTACGGACTGCCCAAGCTGGTCGTTGCCCCAGGCGCCCAGGCTCGAATGACTGAAATACAGCCGCTCCACCGTGCGGCCGGACTGGTTGACCACGCGGAAGGCGGTGTTGCAGGCCGGCCGGGTCACCACGGCGCGCTGCTGGAGCTGGCCCTGCGGCTGGACATAGACGGCCTGCTGCGGCGCCTCGACGCAGGCTGACAGCACGAAGGCCCCGAGCAGGGACCACAACCGACGTCTCAGCATGCTTTCCTCCCATGGCGAACCGTTCGCCACGGGAATAACGCTAAACTTAGTTCACGTTCGTAAACAAGCCTGTCTTCAGCGGATCAGCCCGGAGACCGGGGATGACGGGTCCGCCGCCGCGCTGCGCGGCATCCGCCCGGCCAGGAAGGCATCCCGCCCCGCCTCCACCGCCGCCTTCATCGCCCGCGCCATCCGCACCGGGTCCCCGGCATGGGCGATGGCGGAATTCAGCAGCACCGCGTCGCAGCCGAGTTCCATCGCCAGCGCGGCGTCCGACGCCGTGCCGATGCCGGCATCGACCAGCACCGGCACCTTCGCCTGGGCGATGATCGCCTTGATCATGAAGGGATTGGCGACGCCGAGGCCGGAGCCGATCGGCGCGCCGAGCGGCATGATGGCGACGCAGCCCATCTCCTCCAGCCGCTTCGCCGCCACCGGGTCGTCGGCGCAATAGACCATCACCTCGAAGCCATCGGCCAGCAGCGCCGCCGCCGCCTCGAAGGTCGCCTGCATGTCCGGATACAGGAAGGGCGGCGGGCCAAGCACCTCCAGCTTCACCAGGTTCCAGCCGCCGGCCTCCCGCGCCAGGCGCAGGGTGCGGACGGCGTCCTGCGCGGTGAAGCAGCCGGCGGTGTTGGGCAGGTAGGTGTAGCGGTCGGGCGGGACGAAATCCTGCAGCATCGGCTGGCTGGCATCGGACAGGTTCACGCGGCGCACCGCGACCGTCACCATCTCCGCGCCCGAAGCCTCGATGGCACGCTGCGTCTCCGGCAGGTCCTTGTAGCGGCCGGTGCCGACCACGAGGCGGGAGCGGAAGCGCCGGCCAGCGACGGTCCAGCCTTCGTCTGCCTGTGCCAATCCGTCCATCTCAGCCACCTCCGATGAAATGCACGATCTCCAGCCGGTCGCCCTCAGCCAGCCGCGTCGCGGCCCAGGCGGATCGCGGCACGATCTCCAGGTTGCGCTCCACCGCGACCTTCGGCGCGGCGAGGCCGATGAGCGTCAGCAGCTCGGCCACGGAAGCGCCCTCCGGCGCCTGGCGGGCCTCGCCGTTCACCTCGATGGAGATGGTCATGCGCGTCTCTGTCATGAACGGAAGATGGCCGCCGCCCGGGCCGCGAACAAGACGCGCCCGGTGCAACGCTGGCATATCGACGGGTGGCAGCCGGCTTGCCCCTGCCGTTCGGGCCGTGCTAGCCCGGCCCACCCTGAAAATCCGGGATTCCCGTGACCCCGCCGCTGATCGTCGTCCTGAACGGCCCCAACCTGAACCTGCTCGGCACCCGCCAGCCGGAGATCTATGGCGCCGCGACCCTCGACGACGTGGAGGCGCTGTGTGCGGAGACCGCGGACCAGCTCGACCTCGCCATCGACTTCCGGCAGACGAACGGCGAGGGCGAGCTGATCACGTGGGTGCAGGAATGCCGCGGGCGCGCCGCCGGCATCATCATCAACCCAGCCGGCTACAGCCACACCTCCGTCGCGCTGATGGATGCGTTGAAGGCCGTCGACCTGCCGGTGATCGAGGTCCACATTTCCAATATCCACCGCCGCGAGGAATTTCGCCACTTGAGCTACGTCTCCAAGGCCGCCACCGGCGTCATCGCCGGGCTTGGCATCCAGGGCTACGCGCTGGCGCTCCAGGCGATGGCCGAGCTCGTGGCCGCAGAGGGAGAGCCCTGATGTCGGGCGTGCGATTCGACGCGGACGCGATCCGCGAGCTGGCCAAGATCCTGCGCGAGACCGACCTCACCGAAATCGAGCTGGTCGAGAAGGACAGCCGCATCCGCGTGGCGCGCCAGGTGACGGTGCAGGCGGTCGCGCATGTGCCGGCCACGGCGGCGCCGGCTGCCGTGCCGGCACCGCTCGCCGTGGTTTCGGCGGCGGAGGCCGATGCGGCGCATCCGGGCCTGGTCACCTCCCCCATGGTCGGCGTCGCATACCTGTCGCCCGAGCCGGGTGCGGCCGCCTTCGTCACGCTCGGCGCCAAGGTCGCGCAGGGCCAGACGCTGATGCTGATCGAGGCGATGAAGACCTTCAACCAGATCCGCGCGCCGCGTGCTGGCACTGTCACCCGCATCCTGGTGGAAGGGGGATCGCCCGTGGAATACGGCGAACCCTTGATGATCATCGAGTGATGTTCCGCAAGGTTCTGATCGCGAACCGCGGCGAAATCGCGCTCCGCGTCCATCGTGCCTGCCAGGAAATGGGCATCCGCACCGTCGCGGTGCACTCCACCGCGGACAACACCGCGATGCATGTGCGGCTGGCGGATGAAAGCGTCTGCATCGGGCCGCCTTCCGCCCGCGACAGCTACCTGAACATGGCGGCGATCCTTTCGGCAGCCGCCATCACCGGGGCGGAAGCGATCCATCCCGGCTACGGCTTCCTGTCAGAGAACGCGAACTTCGCCGAGATGGTGGAGGCGCATGGCCTCGCCTTCATCGGCCCCTCCCCCGCGCATATCCGCATGATGGGCGACAAGATCGCCGCCAAGGACGCGATGCGCCGGCTTGGCGTGCCGCTGGTGCCGGGCTCCGACGGCGCCGTGACCAGCTTCGAGGAAGCCCGCGCCGTCGCCGACCAGGTGAAGTACCCGGTGCTGATCAAGGCCGCCGCCGGCGGTGGCGGGCGCGGCATGAAGGTGGCGCGCAGCGAGGACGAGCTGGACGAGGCCTTCCGCGTCGCCCGCGCCGAATCCAAGGCCGCCTTCGGCGATGACAGCGTCTACCTCGAGAAGTACCTCGACCGGCCACGGCACATCGAACTGCAGGTGCTGGCCGACAACTACGGCAACGTGGTGCATTTCGGCGAGCGCGACTGTTCCCTGCAACGTCGCCACCAGAAGCTGGTGGAGGAAGCCGGCAGCCCGGTGCTGACGCATGACGAGCGCATGGCGCTCGGCGCGCAGGTCACTGGCGGGCTGCGCCAGCTCGGCTACCGCAATGCCGGCACGCTGGAGTTCCTGTGGCAGGATGGCCAGTTCGCCTTCATCGAGATGAACACCCGCCTGCAGGTCGAGCACCCGGTCACGGAGATGGTCTGCAACGTCGACCTGGTGAAGGAACAGGTCCGCATCGCCGCCGGCGAACCGCTTGGGTACACCCAGGACGAGGTGCGCTTTTCCGGCCACGCGATCGAGTGCCGGATCACGGCGGAAGACCCCGAGACGTTCGCCCCCAGCCCGGGCCGGGTGGACATGTACCATGCGCCGGGCGGGCTTGGCGTGCGGGTCGATAGCGCGCTGTATTCGGGCTACACGGTGCCGTCGCACTACGACAGCCTGGTGGCCAAGCTGGTGGTGCATGGCCAGACCCGGCCGGAAGCCATTGCCCGCCTGCGCCGCGCCTTGGCGGAGATGGTGGTCAGCGGCATCAAGACCACCCTGCCGCTGCACCAGCGCATCGTGGCCGACCCGCAATTCCAGGCCGGCGACTATACGATCCACTGGCTCGAGAAATTCGTCTCTCAACAAGGTTGACAATACCAACATAAACCTGACACGCGCCGCGGCAGGCTGCCCTCGCAGCGCCATCGTGGTTGGCGCATAGTGGCGGGGTGAGCCGGCGCCAGTTTGAAATCACGCCCGACCTGATGCTCCGCGCCTATCGGG
This sequence comes from Falsiroseomonas sp. HC035, assembly GCF_050563525.1. Taxonomy (NCBI): domain Bacteria; kingdom Pseudomonadati; phylum Pseudomonadota; class Alphaproteobacteria; order Acetobacterales; family Roseomonadaceae; genus Falsiroseomonas; species Falsiroseomonas sp. HC035. The sequence continues at coordinate 287,410 of NZ_JBNXUN010000005.1, read as the reverse complement.
CGGGGTTGTTCCCCATGGCCGAGACGCGGCGCGGGGACCGGCTGTACTGGCTGGACCCGGAACTGCGCGGCGTGCTGCCGCTGGACCGCTTCCACCTGTCCCGCCGCCTGCGCCGCACGGTGCTGTCCGGTGGCTTCACCGTCACCACGAACCGCGATTTCCACGGCGTCATCGCCGCCTGCGCCGCCCCGGCCGCAGGCCGCGAGGACACCTGGATCAATCCCGAGATCGAGCGGCTTTTCGGCGCCCTGCACCGTATGGGCCACGCCCACTCGGTGGAGGTCTGGCTGCCTGCGGAAGGCGGGCCGCAACTGGTCGGCGGGCTGTATGGCGTGGCGCTCGGAGGTGCCTTCTTCGGCGAAAGCATGTTCAGCCGCGCCCGCGACGCTTCCAAGGTGGCGCTGGTGCATCTGGTGGCGCGGCTGCGGCTGTTCGGCTTCACCCTGCTGGACGCGCAGTTCCAGACCGCGCACCTGGCGCAGTTCGGCTGCCACGAGGTGCCGCGCCAGTTCTACAAGCGCCTGCTGTCGGAGGCGGTGGAGGAACAGCCGCGCTGGAACGATGCGGTGGACCCTGATGCGGTCCGCGCGGAGATCCTGAAGCTGCGCGAAGCCTGAGCGAAGCCTGAGCGGCTACTGCGGCCGGCATTCCAGGATGCGGATGTCGTAGACCGGGTGCTGCAGCATGTTCACGCCTGGTGCCTGGGCGAACATCCAGCCGCGAAAGGCGGGCGGCGCATCGGCCGCGGCGCGGCTGTCCGTGATCTCCATCCAGGCGGAGGCGTCCGCGACCTCGTCCGGTGGGCGGGCGAAGCAGGACCGCACGGTGATGGTCAGGCTGCCGAAGCGTTCCGGCTGGTTCAGCGTGGCGCGCAGCAGGGTAATGCGCGCCGTCACCTTGTCCAGCGCCTGCAGCACCGCGACGCGCTGCGGGCGCCATTCCTGCGCGGCGGCTGGCAGGGAAAGCAGGACCAGGGCCAGGGCGAGTCGGATCATGCGCCGCGCTTCGGGCTGGGCAGGGCGGCCACCATCTCGGCGAAGATCCGCCGCATGGCGGCCTCGTCCACCCCCATCAGCACCGCATCCTCGAAGGCATCGCGCAACACCTGCGCGGCCTCGCGATGGTTTTCGGCCAGCACCTTCAGCTTCTCCCGGCAGGACAGTGGCGTGCCATCGGCACCGGGCCAGGTTGCGGGCGGGTCCAGCGCCGTCATGGCTGGGTCGGCGCCGCCTCACCGCCGCGTGCCGGCGCTTCCGTCATCGAGAAGATGAAGCGGCCGAGCAGGCTTTCCAGGCTGATCGCCGACTGGGTGATCGTGATCTCACCGCCATCGGCCAGGATACGGTCCGCCCCGCCCGGCACCAGGGAGACGAAGCGGCCGCCGAGCAGGCCCTCGCTGGCGATCTCGGCGGAACTGTCGGCCGGCATGCGCAGCGAGCTGTCGATTCGCATGGTTAGCACCGCGAGGAAGGTAGCCGGGTCAATGCGCTGGTCCACCACGCTGCCGACCTTGACCCCGGCCACCCGCACATCGGCGCCGGGGGCGAGTCCGTCGATCCGCTCGAACTTCGCGCTCAGCGTCAGCCCGGGCCCGGAGAAGCCGCCGCGGCCGCTGTTGGTGACGGCGTAGGCAAGGAAGCTGCCGGTCACCAGCAGCACCAGGGCGCCGGCCAGAACCTCGGTGAGGGAGCGACCCTTCATGGCGTCCAAGCCTCGTAGTCGCCTGTGGTCACCTGGCGGCGGCCGCCGGAATAGTCATGGCCGGCGGGGTGCCAGGCCTGGGGGGTGCCGGTCGGGTTCGGGCGGTGTTCCACCATCCAGGGGTGGCGCTTCGCCTCGTCCAGCGGCACAGCGGAGGTGTGGTGCAGCCAGGCGTGCCATTCGGGCGGCACGCTGGTCGCCTCGGCCGTGCCGGCATACAGCACCCAGCGGCGCTTCCGGCCATAGCCCAGGAAATCCTTGCGGGATTCGTAGTAGGCATTGCCGAAGCGGTCGGTGCCGATCTTGCGGCCGGACAGGGTGGCGGTCAGGCGCAGCATCAGCGACATATGCGGTCCTCGGGCTCCGTGCATCCGCGGTCGGGCAGATGCGGAGGCGCGCAGTTTCGCACAACCCCCGCTCCCGCGCAAAATCGGCGCTTGTCCACAGGATGTTGCGCGACCGGGCGGTTGGGCACACCAGATACGGCTTCCGCCGGGCGCCGGGGGGCTCTAGGCTGAACGCATGACATCACTCGCCGGAACGCTGTGGGATCGGGTCGGGCTGTGGCGGGTGCGCGCCGCGCCGGACCCCGACTCCGCCCCCCGCCCGATCGCCCTGCCGCTCGACTGGGACGAGGCGACGGCGGAGGCCATCGCCGCACTGGCACCGGGCACCGGCCCTGTGGTGTTCCCGAAGCTGGCGGAGGGCTGGATCGGCCGGCTGGCACTGCGGGGGCGGGAGCTTCGCCTGCACGCCGATGCCGCGGCGCAGGACCGTTTCGCCGCCGCCCTCCGCGCCCTGCTGCTGTCCCGCCGCGGGGCCCCCGGCGCGGCCATCTGGCGCGGCGAGGCGCGTGGCCCGGCCCGCTTCGTGCTCAACCTGCCGGCCTTCCTGGATGCGGATGGCAGCTTCGACTCGGCCGCCTACGTGGCCGCGGTTGGCGTCGCGGTGCGGGCGCTCGATATCTGGACGGGGACCAGGTCCCCGCGGCTGGGCGTCGGCTTCTGCGACCTGGCCGGGCTGCTCGCAGGGCTTGGCCTACGCTACGGCTCGGCCGAGGCCCGCGCGGTTGCGGGTGCCATCGCGGCCTTGACCCGTGGTGCGGCGGAAGCCGAATCCGGACGGATCGCGGAGCTGCTGGGCGCGAAGGAACCGGTGGCGCTGTTCGCCCCGCCACCGCCGGGCGCCACCGTGGTGCCCGGCTTGGCCGAGGCAGCACGCGCGGCGCTGGATGCGGCGGCCGGCAGCCCCGGGCTGCGCCACCAGGTGCTGGTCGCCCTTGCGGCCCCGGACGCCGTTGAGGCCATGCTGGGGGCCGAGACGGGCGGCCTCGCCCCCGCTCCCGGCGCCACCCGGCTGGCGCTGGACCGTGGCGGCTGGGTCGCCGAAGTGCCGACGCGCAACGCCCTGCGCATCGGCCGCGCAGCCGCCGAGGCGCTGCTGGCGCCGGTGCCGGATTCCGATTGGGCCGCGATGGCCCGCGCCGCGGCGCCCTGGCTTCACGTGGCGCCGCCGATGCCGGTTGCCGAGGCTGCTCCGGCCCGTGCCGCGCCGCCCTTGCCGGAACCGGCCCGCGCGCTGCGCCCGTCAGGTGCCGTCTGGCGCGTCTCGGTCGGCGGTCACAAGGTGGTGCTGCGCACGGCGGAGGACGCCGAAGGCCGGCTGGCCGAGGTCACCGTCGCGCTGACCAAGGAGTCGGCGGCCTATCGCAGCCTGATGGACGCGATGTTGCAGGCGGTGTCCATCGGGCTCGCCAGCAGCGTGAAGCTGGATACCTATGTCGAGGCCTATGCCTATACCCGCTTCGGCCCGGCCGGCCTGGTGGAGGGCGACCCCGCGATCCGCCGCGCCACCAGCGTGCTGGACTGGGCCTTCCGGCGCCTGGCGCTGGACTATCTCGGCCGGCGCGACCTGGCCGACCCCTCCGAGGCGGATTGCGCGCCGGACGCGACGGGCCACGCTGCCGAACAACTGCCGCTGCTGCCAATGGACCTGCCCGCCGCCCCGGCGCCGCGCGCCCGGCGGCGGCAACTCAAGCTGGTGGGATAAGGAACGGGCATGTCGGTCGAGGCGAACCTCCAGAAGCTGGGCATCACCCTGCCGCAGCCGGCGGCCCCGGTGGCGAACTACATCGGCTTCAACCAGGTGGGCAGCCTGCTGGTGGTCTCCGGGCAAATTCCGTTCAAGGACGGCAAGGTGGCCTTCACCGGCAAGGTCGGCCAGGGCGTGACGCTGGAGCAGGGGCAGGAAGCGGCGCGGCTCTGCTTCATCAACCTGATGGCGCAGGTGAAGGCGGCGGTGGGCGACCTGGACCGGGTGAAGCGCGTCGTCCGCCTCGGCGGCTTCATCGCGGCGGGACCGGATTTCACCCAGCATGCTGTGGTGATGAACGGCGCCTCCGACCTTGCGGTGGCGGTGTTCGGGGATGCCGGGCGGCATGCGCGGACCACGATCGGCGTGCCCTCCCTGCCCGCCGACGCGGCCGTGGAAGTCGAGGGGATGTTCGAGATTGGCTGACCGGTTGCGGCGGCTCCGACGCGCCCAACCTCTCTCGCCATGCCCGACGACCAGCCTGAACTGAGCCTCGCGCTCCACCGCTCCATCGCCGAGATCCCGGCGCTGGACTGGGACGCCTGCGCCGGCGACCAGAACCCCTTCGTAAGCCATGCCTTCCTGCTGGCGCTGGAGGAATCCGGCAGCACCGGCGGGCGCAGCGGCTGGTTGCCGCAGCATGCTGCGCTGCGTGACCCCACCGGACGCCTGCTGGCCTGCGCGCCCTGCTACGCCAAGGCGCATTCCCAGGGTGAATACGTCTTCGATTTCGCCTGGGCGGACGCCTTCGAGCGGGCCGGTGGCCGCTACTACCCGAAGCTCCAGGTCGCCTCCCCGTTCAGCCCGGTTCCGGGGCCGCGGCTGCTGGTGCGGCCGGATGCGGGCATCGGTGCCGAGGCGCTGGCGCAGGGGCTGGTGCAGGCCTGCGGGCAGCTCGACCTGTCCTCCGTCCACTGCACCTTCTGCACGCCGGAGGAATGGGAGAAGCTCGGCGCAGCCGGTTGGCTGCAACGCATCGGCACGCAGTTCCACTGGACCAACCAGGGCTATGCCAGTTTCGATGACTTCCTCGGCGCGCTGTCCAGCCGCAAGCGCAAGCAGATCAAGCGCGAGCGGCGCGATGCCGAAGGCTCCGGCTTCGTGCTGAAGACGCTGCGCGGGCACGAAATCACGCGGCGCCACTGGGACGCCTTCCACCAGTTCTACCTGGCCACCACCGACAAGCGTTGGGGTCGCAGCGCCTACCTGAAGAAGGCATTTTGGCCGCTGCTCGGCGAGCGGCTGGGTGACAAGGTCGTGCTGATGGTCGCAGAACAGGATGGCGAGCCGGTCGCCGGCGCTTTGAACCTGCTGGGGTCGGAGGCGCTGTACGGCCGCAACTGGGGCTGCATCGTGGAGGCGCCCTTCCTGCATTTCGAGCTGTGCTACTACCGCGCCATCGACTTCGCGATCGAGCACAAGCTGCCCCGCGTCGAGGCCGGCGCCCAGGGCGAGCACAAGATCCAGCGCGGCTACCTGCCGGTGCCAACCTATTCCGCGCACTGGATCCAGCACCCGGGCCTGCGCCGCGCCATCGCCGATTTCCTCGACCGCGAGCGCCCGGCGATGCTGGCGGAGATGGAGGCGTTGGGCGAGATGTCGCCATTCAAGCGCGACGGCGAAGCCTGACGATGTGCTGACCGCCTACGCGCAACTCGCCGCCTCCATGGCGCTGGTCGGCGCCAATGTCGGCGTGGCGAAACTGCTGGCGGCGTCCCTGCCCATCCCGATGATCGCCGGCCTGCGCTGCGCGCTGGCTGTCGCCGTGCTGTGGCCACTGGCGCGCGCGATGGACGGGCGCGTGCGGGTGGATGGCCGCAGCCTGTGGAACCTGGCCTTGCAGGCCGCCTTCGGCACGGTGATCTACAATGCCGGGCTGCTCGCGGGCCTGCGGCTGACCACGGCGCTGGAGGCGGGGCTGGTGCTGGCGACGCTGCCCGCGGTCGTCGCCATCGGCAGCGCGCTTTGGCTGCGGGAGACGCTGCCGCCGCGGCAATGGGCCGCGGTCGCGCTCGCCGCCTTCGGCATGGGCGCGATCACGGTGGCCCGCGTCGGGGCTGAGGGTCATGGATCGCTGCTCGGCAACCTGCTGGTGTTCGGCGGTGTCTGTGGGGAGGCGATGTATGTGCTGCTCGCCAAGCGCATCGCCGGGCGCCTGCCGGTGGTGACCGCCAGCCTCTGGATGCAGGGCTTCTCCGTGCTGATGCTGCTGCCCTTCTGCCTGCCGGTGCTGGGCAGCGTCGCAGCGCTGGCGGACCCGGCGGTGGCCGGGCTGCTGGTGTTCCACAGCCTGACCACAAGCGTGCTGTGCCTGCTGCTGTGGTATGCCGGCATGAAGCGCGCACCGGCCGGGATCGCCGGCATCTTCACGGCATTCCTGCCGGCAACGGCGGCGCTGGTCGCCATCGGCTTCCTGGGCGAGACCTTCACCGCCGCGCACGCCGCCGGCTTCTGCCTGCTGACCGGCAGCATGCTGCTGGCCACCTGGCCATCCCGGAAGCGCAACGTGTAGACTTGCGAGGATGCGCGCCTGGCTGTCCTGCACGGGGTTCGAACTGCTCGCCCGCGATCCCGCGGATATCGTCGGCCGTCTTGCCGCCGCACAGCAGGCGCGCGGCTATCCCGGCTCGCCGGACCAGGATTTCGCCTGGCGCGGCCAGGTGGCGGCGCTGCGGCAGGCGGTTGCGCACGCCGGTGGCGCGGCCTGGACGGTGGCGCTGGAATACGACCTGCTGCGGCTGGAAAAGCGAGTCGACGCGGTGCTGCTGACCGACCGTGCGATCCTGGCGCTGGAGTTCAAGACCGCCGCCGCCACCCCCGCCGCGCTGGCGGAGGCCGAGGACTACGCGCTCGACCTGCGCGACTTCCACGCCGGCAGCCGCCACCACCCGATCCTGCCCGTTCTGGTTGCCGGCGAAGACGGGTTCCACCCGCCGGCGCAGCCGCCGCTGTTCTGGGACGGCGTGCTGCAACCGCTGGCCTGCGGTGCGGCCGGCCTTGGCGACCTGCTGGCCTGGGTGCAGTCCACTGCACCGGTGGGCAGCGCGCTGGACGGCGCGGCCTGGCTTGCCGCGCCCTACCGCCCGGTGCCGACGATCGTGGAGGCGGCGACGCTGCTCTATGCCCGCAACGGCGTCGCCCAGATCGCCAGCGCCCGCGCCGATGCCGCCAACCTGACGCGGACGGCGGCGGCCATCAGCAGTGCCGTCGCCCTGGCGAGGCAGGAGAAGGCGAAGACGGTGGTGTTCGTCACCGGGATTCCGGGCGCGGGCAAGACCCTCTGCGGCCTCAACGCCATCTTCGGCGCCGCGAAGCAGGATGGCGCCGCCTTCCTCACCGGCAATGCGCCGCTGATCGCGGTGCTGCGCGCGGCCCTGGTCCAGGATGCCGTGCTGCGCGGCGAATGTGGGCGGGCCGAGGCCGAGCGCCGCGTCAAGGCCGCATTGCAGAACGTGCATCGCTTCCTGGAGGACAACGCCGAGGCCACCACCGCGCCGCCCGAGCGCATGATCGTGTTCGACGAGGCGCAGCGCGCCTGGGATGCGGCCAAGGCGCGCCTCGGCACCCGCAACCGCCCCTCCCGCCTCAGCATGAGCGAACCCGGGCACACGCTGGACATCATGGGCCGCCACGAGGGCTGGGCCGTGGTGGTCGCGCTGATCGGCCAGGGACAGGAGATCAACACCGGGGAGGCCGGCCTCGCGGAATGGGGCCGGGTCATCCAGGCCGATCCGCGCTGGCGCGCCGTCGCGGCCCCGCGCGGGCAGCAGGGGCTGGACGTGCCCGGCGCCGGCTGGCTGGCGTTGGACCCGGCCCTGGACCTGGTGACGCCGATCCGCAGCATCCGCGAAACCGCCGGCGCCGCCTGGGTGGACGCGGTGCTGCGCGGCGCGGTGGCGGAGGCGCGGGACCTCGCCGCCGGCTGCACCCTGCCCTTCCTGGTCACCCGCGACCTGCCGGCGATGCGCGCCGCGCTGCGTGGCCTGGCGCGCGGGCAGCGCCGCGCCGGGCTGCTGGCCTCGGCGGGGGCGAAGCGGCTGCGGGCGGAGGGGCTCGGCGTGCAGTTGGAGGATGTGGCGGACTGGTTCCTGCGGCGCTGGCCCGACGTGCGCGGCTCCGACGCGCTGGAGACCATCGCCACGGAATATGACTGCCAGGGCCTGGAGCTGGATGTCGCCGGTCTCGCCTGGGGCGGCGACTTCATCCGTCGCGCCGACACCTGGCAGGCGCGCAATTTTGTGGGCGCGGCCTGGCAGCGGGCGGAGAAGGACGCGACCTTCATCCGCAACACCTACCGTGTGCTGCTGACCCGCGCCCGCTACGAGACCATCATCTGGGTGCCACGCGGCAGCCCGCGCGCCGACCCGTTCCACGACCCGACCCGCGACTCGGCGGAGATGGACGCCGTCGCCGAATTCCTCCTCGCCTGCGGCGCCCGCCCGCTGGAGGCTTTCGCGCCGCCCGCGCAGGACGCCGCCCCCGCCCTGCTGCTATAGCCGCGCCATGCGCCGTATCCTGTTCGCCCTGCTGGTCCTGTTCGCCGCCCCTTTGCAGGCGGCGGAGCTCAAGCTTGCCACCTGGAACATCGCCTGGCTGACCCTGAAGCCGGAGGGCCACCCGGCCTTGCCGCGCAACATCGCGGCCCGAGAGCCCGAGGACTTTCGGCTATTGCGCGACTACGCAAGGCGCCTCGCCGCCGATGTGGTGGCGTTGCAGGAGATCGACGGCGCGGAGGCCGCCGCGCGGATCTTCGACCCCGCCGACTGGACCATCCACCTGACCGACGAGGACGACGTCCAGCGCCCCGGCTTCGCCATCCGCCGCACCCTGCGCGCCACACCGATGCCCGATTTGCGCGACCTGGACCTCTTTCCGCGCGCCCGATACAGCCTGCGGCGCGGCGCCGATATTCTGGTGGAGGCGCCGAACGGTGCCCGCCTGCGGCTGCTGTCCGTGCATCTCGACGCCGGCTGCCGGGAGGACCGCTTCGGCCCCTCCGCCCCGCGGGACTGCGACAACCTGGCGCGCCAGGGACGGGTCATCGCCGAATGGGCGGCGGCGCGGCACCGGGAGGGTGTGGCCTTCGCCATCCTCGGCGACTTCAACCGCCGCATCCGGCCCGGCGACGATTTCGGCACCATCCTGGAAGACGCAGCGCCCATGGTCCGCGCGACGGAGGGGCTGTCCTCTCCGTGCTGGGCCGATGCGCGGGGCGGCCGGCCTTTCATCAGCCACCTCTGGCTTGGCGGTCCGGCACGCGAGTGGCTGGTCCCGCGCAGCCTTGCCGTCATGGCCTACTCGGAACGGGGCAACCGCTACCGGCAGACCCTGTCCGACCATTGCCCGGTCAGCGTCCGCCTGCGGCTGCCCTGAATTCATGCGGCAATTCGCCCGGATCACGCTGCCCCTGGCCGGGCTGAACTTCGTCAACCAGGCGTCGCGGACCATGATCGCGACGCTCGGCCCCCTGCTGGCGCTGGAATTCGCGCTGTCGGCCAGCGAGTTGGGCCTGCTGGCAGCGATGTTCTTCGCGGCCTATGCGGCGGCGCAGCTGCCGGTCGGGCTCGCGATCGATCTGTGGGGCGCGCGGCGGGTGCAGACCGTGCTGGCGCTGGTCGCGGCCGCCGGCTTCCTGCTGTGCGCGGTGGCCACCGGCACCTTCGGTCTGGCGCTCGGCCGGGTGGTGACGGGGTTCGGCATCTCGGCGGGGCTGATCGCCATGCTGAAGGTCAACACGCAGTGGTATGCGCGCGACCGCGTCGCCGGGATGACGGGCTACGGCGTGCTGGTCGGCTCCTTCGGCAGCATCGCCGCGACGGTGCCGGTGGCGCTGCTGGTGCCGGAGATCGGCTGGCGCGGTATCTTCTGGTTGCTGGCGGCGATGGCAATGGCTGTCAGCCTGTGGATCTGGATCTCGGTGCCGGATCGTGGGCCGGGCGCGCCGGCGCCGCCGCGACGTGGGCTGGGCCAGGAGATCGGCGAGTTCGGCCGCATCTTCCGCCACCCGGCCTTCCTGCGCTTCGCACCATCGGTCGCGCTGCTCTCCGCGCTGAACTTCACCTACCAGGGGCTCTGGGCCGGGCCGTGGCTGCGCGACGTGGGGCAGCAGGCGGAGGCGGCACGGGCCGTGCTGCTGCTGTGCTATGCCGCAGGGCTGATGGTGGGCAGCGCCGGCACCGGTCAGCTCGCCTCGCTGCTGCAACGCCGCGGGTACCATCCGATGCTGGTGCCGTGGCTCGCCATGGGCGGCATCGCGCTGGTGCAGGTCCTGCTGATCGCGCAGCCGCCGCGCGGGATGGTGGCGCTCGGACTGGTGTGGTTCGCCTTCGCGCTGTGCGGCGCCGCCGGTCCCTCGGGCTATGCCGCCATCGGCCAGCGATTCGGGGCGGAGCTGGCGGGGCGGGTCGCCACCGCCATCAATGTGACCATGCTGGTGCTGGTGTTCCTGCTACAGAACGCCATCGGCTGGATCCTTGATTTGTGGCCAAGGGTCGCCGATGGCGGCTGGAATCCGGCCGGCTATGGCTGGGCCCTGGCGATGACGCTGGCGCTGCAGGCCGTGGCCGGCTGGCGTATGCTGCGGCCGGAATGAATATGGAGACACCACGGGTGGAACAACGGATCGAATCGGTGCTGTCCCGCTTCCGGGTGGAGGATGGCAAGGCCTTCCACCTGAAGGACCACAGGCCCGACGATACCGCCGGCCTCGAGATGAAGAAGAAGGAGGCCGCGGAGCTGTTGCAGCGCGGCGTGGACTACCTCGCGACGCAGCAGGACATGCTCTACGCGCAGGATCGCTGGGCGGTGCTGTGCATCTTCCAGGCCATGGACGCCGCAGGCAAGGACGGCGCCATCAAGCATGTGTTCTCCGGCGTGAACCCGCAGGGCTGCCATGTGGCGTCCTTCAAGGCGCCGAGCGCCAACGAGCTGGACCACGATTTCCTCTGGCGCCACGTCAACGCCCTGCCGAGCCGCGGCACGATCGGCATCCACAACCGGTCCTGGTACGAGGAAGTGCTGGTGGCGCGCGTGCATCCGGCCATCGTCGAATCACAGAAGCTGCCGCCCAAGCTTCTGACCAAGCGCATCTGGGACGAGCGGCTGGAAGATATCGCCGCGTTCGAGCGCTATCTCGGCCGGCAGGGCGTGGTGGTGCTGAAGTTCTTCCTGCATGTCAGTCCGGAGGAACAGCGCGAGCGCTTCCTCAAGCGGGTGGCGGAGCCGGAGAAGCACTGGAAGTTCAGCGCCAACGACGTCGCGGAGCGCAAGCACTGGGACGCCTACCAGGCCGCCTACGAGGCCGCGATCCGCGCCACCGCCACGCCCGACGCGCCCTGGTACGTGGTGCCGGCGGACCGCAAGTGGTTCACCCGCCTGGTCGTCGCCGCCGCCATTGCCAAGGCGCTGGAGGGGCTGGCCCTGCACTACCCCGTGCTGACGGACGCCCAGCGCCGCGCCCTGGTGCAGGCGCGCGAGGATCTCGGCGCCTGATCGGCCGCCGCCTCCTGCTCGGGGCGCCGCTGCTGGCGGCCGGCTGCTCGCCGACCGACCTGGCGAATGTGCTGACTCCGCGTCGCGGCAGCATGCTGGTGCCGGACCTCGCCTATGGCCACCTGCCCCGCCACCGGCTGGACCTGACCCTGCCGCCGATGCCCGGGCCGGAGACGCCGCTGGTGGTGTTCTTCCACGGCGGCGGCTGGGAAACCGGCAGCCGCAAGGACTACGCCTTCCTCGCGCGCACCCTGGCGGTGCGCGGCATCGCGGTGGCGGTGCCGGACTACCGGCTGTGGCCGGAGGCGCGCTGGCCGGATTTCGTCGAGGATGCGGCGCTCGCCATGCACTGGCTGCGAACGGCGCCGCTTGTGCCGCGCGGGCCGGTCTACGCCATGGGCCATTCGGCCGGCGGCTTCCTGGCGGCGTCGCTGGCGCTGGACCCGCTCTGGGGCGTGCAGCCCACGCTGGCCGGCGGCATCCTGCTGGCCGCACCGATCTGGTGGCAGCCCGACTACGAGCCGATCATCAGCATCTTCGCCAAGGCTCCCGGCGGCCTGATCCAGGCGACGCCGGACCGCGCGACCCTGGCCGGCGCGCCGCCGATGCTGCTGCTGCACGGGCTGGCGGATACGGTCGTCGGGCCGTTCCACACCCGCGAACTGACAGCGGCGCTACAGGCGGTGGGTCGGCCGGTGCGGTCGCAACTGTATGAGGATGTCGGCCATATCGGCATCATGGCTGCCCTCGCCGCGCCGCTGCGGACCATCGGCCTGGCGGCGGCGCCGGTGTACCGAGCGGTGCTGGATTTCGTCGGCATCGAGGCGGGGTAGCGCGAAACACCCGAAACGAAACAGCGATCGCGAGCGGCCGACCCGGGAGGTTAGGGTGGCTCCACCCCGGAAGGTCCATCGCCATGCAATGGAACGCGCTGCAGAATGCCGCCAAGGCCAAGGGCCAGCTCGTCTTTGCCATGAATCAGGCGCAGACGCCGGCGATGACCCAGCCGGGACCCTGGGGCACCTCCACCGATGGCTACTGCATCGGCCTCGCTGCCACCTGGATTTCCCTGCAATACCAGGCGAAGAACTTCCCGTTCGATGGCGCCAAGGTCTGCGACAACCCGCCGTGGAAATCCACCCTGGCGCAGACGCTGTCAGACGGCACTCTCGCCGCCAAATGGCTGGACTACTGGACCGCCGCCACCGCCCCCTTTCAGATGACGCTGTCGGACGGGCTGAAAGCGAAGCGGGCCACCATGCTGACCGGTGGCTTCATCCGCTCGATCGCTGCCAAGGCCTATGGTTGCTACGGCATCACCGTGACCGGCACGGGCGGCAGCCACGCCATCGCGGTGCGGCACGGGCGGGACAACCGCTTCCACTTCTTCGATGCCAATAATGGGCACTTCGTCGTGCGGGACCACACGCTGATCGCAGCCTTCCTGGACAAGTACTGGAAGGACAGCGGCTACGCGAACACCTTTCTGGAATCGACCGCCGCCATTGTCGGCATCCGGCCACCGATCCAATAGGCGGCGCCGCCCCGGGAAGTTCTGCGGGCGGATCACGGCACTGGTGCTGAACGTCACCGTCTGCCCGCACAGGGTGGAATTGCCGCGGACCGGCGCCTGCGTCGGGTCCATCTTGTCTATCTATCAAGCCTGCCGGCGGCCGGGCCGGGAACGGCAGCGCCCCCTCGGGATTGCGCAGCGTCCCGCGCGGCGGGTAGCACGACCGGGCTGGGCCAAGGCGCGACCGGCGCGGAGCTCAGCGGAGAGGCCACCGCCCGAACGACCTACGTCAGGGCGGTGCAGGGCACCTGATCGAGGCCAGTCAACTGCGTCCTGGCTGGACGCTCAGCCCTCCCCCGTCCCGGCCACCGCGTCCAGCACATGCAGCGAATAGGTCAGCGCGGCCCCGGCATTGACGGCGATGGCGACGCCGAGCGCCTCCGCGATCTCCTCCCTGCTCGCGCCCGCCGCCTTGGCCTTGCGGGCATGGGCGTCGATGCAGCCCTGGCAGCGGGTGGTGACGGCAACCGCGATGGCGATCAACTCGCGCGTCTTGGCGTCCAGCAGCTTCGTGGTCGAGGCCGCCCGGCTGAGCGCGCCGAAACCCTTCACCACCTCCGGGTGCAGGTCCTTCAACTCGCGGCCGCGGTCGCGCAGCCCAGCGCTGTAGCTGTCCCAATCCTCGATCCGCGTGTCGGTGGTCATCGATGGTCCTTCCAGGCAAAAAGAAAGGTGCCTCCCCTGCGGGAGGCACCTTCCGGATGTCATTGCGGCCAGGCGGAGAAGGTTACTCCGCCGTCTCCGGCTCCTTCTCCGCCTCTCCGTCGCCGCTGTCTTCCGGCTTCGGCAGGGCGGGCGGGGCGGCCTCGAAGTAGTCGAAGACCAGCGTGCCGTCCTTGAGGCCGACCTTCACCGAGCCGCCCTTGACCAGCTTGCCGAACAGCAGCTCCTCCGCCAGAGGCTTCTTCACCACCTCCTGGATCACACGGCCCAGCGGCCGCGCACCATAAAGCGGGTCGTAGCCACGCTCGGACAGCCATTCCCGCGCCGCCGAGGACAGCTCGATGGTCACGTTGCGATCGGCGAGCTGCGCCTCGAGCTGCATGATGAACTTGTCCACCACGCGAGCCACGATTTCCGGCGTCAGGCCGGAGAAGCCGATGACGGCGTCCAGCCGATTGCGGAATTCGGGCGTGAACAGGCGCTTGATGGCGTCCTCATCCTCCCCGGTGCGCTTGTCGCGCCCGAAGCCGATGCTGTTCTTCGCCATGTCCGAGGCGCCGGCATTGGTCGTCATGATCAGGATGACGTTGCGGAAGTCGACGGTCTTGCCGTTGTGGTCCGTCAGCTTCCCGTGGTCCATCACCTGCAACAGGATGTTGTACAGGTCCTGGTGCGCCTTCTCGATCTCATCGAGCAGCAGCACGCAATGCGGATGCTGGTCGATGCCATCGGTCAGCAGGCCGCCCTGGTCAAAGCCGACATAGCCCGGCGGCGCGCCGATCAGGCGGCTGACGCTGTGCCGCTCCATGTATTCCGACATGTCGAAGCGGATCAGCTCGATGCCTAGCGTCTTGGCCAGCTGCTTCGCCACCTCGGTCTTGCCGACGCCAGTCGGACCACTGAACAGGTAGTTGCCGATCGGCTTCTCGGCGTCGCGCAGCCCGGCGCGGGACAGCTTGATGGCCGCCGACAGCGCGTCGATCGCCTTCTCCTGCCCGAAGACCATGGACTTCAGGTCGCGCTCCAGGTTCCGCAGCGTTTCCTTGTCGTCGGAGCTGACGGACTTCGGGGGAATGCGGGCGATCTTCGCCACGATCTCCTCGACGTCCTTCAACGTCACCGTCTTCCGGCGCTTGCCTTCCGGCAGCAGCATGCGCGACGCACCGACTTCGTCGATCACGTCGATCGCCTTGTCCGGCAGCTTACGGTCATGGATGTACTTGGCCGACAGCTCCACCGCCGCGCGGATGGCTTCCGGCGTGTAGCGCACCTTGTGGTGCTTTTCGTAGTTGGTCTTGAGGCCCTGGAGGATCTTCACCGCATCTTCCAGGTTCGGCTCGTTCACGTCGATCTTCTGGAAGCGCCGCACCAGGGCGCGGTCCTTCTCGAAGTGCTGCCGGTATTCCTTGTACGTCGTGCTGCCGATGCAGCGCAGCGTGCCCTGCGCCAGGGCCGGCTTCAGCAGGTTCGACGCATCCATGGCGCCGCCGGAGGTCGCCCCGGCACCGATCACGGTGTGGATCTCGTCGATGAACAGGATGGAGCCGGGCTGTTGCTCAAGCTCATTCACCACGGCCTTCAGCCGTTCCTCGAAGTCACCGCGGTAGCGGGTGCCGGCGAGCAGGCTGCCCATGTCGAGCGCGAAGATAGTGGACTTCGCCAGCACCTCCGGCACGTCGCCCTCGATGATCCGCTTGGCGAGGCCTTCCGCGATCGCGGTCTTGCCGACGCCGGGATCACCGACATACAGCGGGTTGTTCTTGGTGCGGCGGCACAGAATCTGGATGGTGCGCTCGATTTCCGAGTCGCGCCCGATCAGCGGGTCGATCTTGCCCGCCTGTGCCTTCTTGTTGAGGTTGACGCAGTAGTTGGACAGCGCGTCCTGCCCGCGGTTGGCTCCGCCGCGGGTCGGCTTCTCCTCCTTCTCCACAGGCTCCTCCGGCGTCTGGGCGCTGCCCTGCACAGGGCGGGACGTGCTGCGGCCAGGCGCCTTGGCGATGCCGTGGCTGATGAAGTTCACCGCATCCAGCCGGGTCATGTCCTGCAATTGCAGGAAATAGACCGCGTGGCTTTCGCGTTCGGAGAACAGCGCGACCAGCACATTTGCGCCGGACACCTCGTCCCGCCCCGAGGACTGGACGTGGATGGCGGCGCGCTGGACGACGCGCTGGAAGCCCGCGGTGGGCTTGGCGTCGCCGGCTCGGTCGGAGACGAGGCCCGCCAGGTCCTTGTCGAGGAAATCGGCGAGGTCGCGCTTCAGCTTGTCGCTGTCGACGCCGCAGGCACGCAGCACGGTGGCGGCGTCCACGTCGTCGGCCAGGGCAAGCAGCAGGTGTTCGAGTGTCGCGTATTCGTGCCGGCGGTCGTTCGCGAGGCCGAGGGCACGGTGGAGCGTCTGCTCGAGGTTGCGGGACAGCATGGTCTGACGCTCCCTAACGGGTGGCCTGGGTGCTCAACGCAGCACCCTGGCACGGTTTGCCCTCAATGTGGTCATGCCCCTGCTCCGGCGACAGGTCCAGGCTCGCACTTCGTTCGTGGCCGGATCAATGCGAATTGCCGTTACTGTTTTTCACCATCATTCCTTCTCGATGGTGCATTGCAGAGGGTGCTGGTTCTGCCGGGCCAGGTCCATCACCTGCGTGACCTTGGTCTCGGCGACCTCGTAGGTATAGACGCCGCAGACGCCGACGCCGCGGCGATGGACGTGCAGCATGATCCGGGTGGCCTCGTCCCGCGACTTCTGGAAGAAGCGTTCCAGGACGTGCACGACGAACTCCATCGGCGTGTAGTCGTCGTTCAGCATCAACACCTTGTACATCGCCGGCTTGCGGGTGCGCGGCCGGGCCTTGACCACCACGCCGGTGTTCGGGCCGTCCGATCCGTTGTTCCCCGAATTGCCTTGCCCGGGGCGCTTGTCGCTGTCGCTCATGCCTGCCTTGGTTGCTGATCCCGGCTTGCCGGTCGTTCGTGGCCGGTTGCCGGGTTGCCGGTTGAGGGCGCCTGATGCCGTAGGATATCGGAGCGCAGGGCCGCACGGGAAGGGCTTGACGCAATTCTACCCGCGCCAGCGACTATTTGGGTTAACGCAGGCTCCGGGGCCAGGGGCAGGACGCGGGAAAACCTGCCGGGACCACAAGGCGGAGGGCCACAACGCGGAAGGCCCGCCCCGATCGCACCTGCCTTGCGGCAGGACACGACCCGGACGGGCCATCAGCACCTCAGCGACCGGCCCGCGGGCCGGCCAGCATTCAAGCGGCGAAAGGTCAGGCGGCGAGCGGCTTGCCGAACTTCTCGGCGGCCAGCGTCATGCGGGCGGTCAGCGGCGCGCTGGCCTGCTCGGCCAGGCGGTAGGCGGCCTCCTGCAGCTTCGCGGTCTCGGCCATCGTTCGCTCCAGCGACGCCTTGGCGAAGGCGGCCTGGATATCGGCCGCTTCCTTCAGGCTCTTCACGCCGGACAGCGCCTTGGCGCTTTCCATCGCATGGTCCGTGATCGCCTGCGACATCGCGAAGTACTGGCGACCGAGGTCCTGCATGCCCGTGGTCAGGGTCTGCGTCGCCTTGGTCATCGCCTCCAGGTTGCCGCGGCTGAACTCGGCGGCCTGCTCGGCGGCCTTGTAGAAGCCCTCGGCCGTCTTGGTGGCCTGCTGCATGCCCTGCTCCATCGTCTCGCGCGCCTTGGCGGCGCCGTCTTCCATCATCTTCCGGGCCGGCTCGGCCTGGCTCTTCATCTGCGCGCCGATCTGGGCTTCCGCCTGCGCGGCGGCCTGGGTGGCGACGGCGTCGACCAGCGCGATGCCGCGCTTGGCTTCGGTCTTCGCGTCGGACTTGAGTTCTGCGGCCATGAGATCCAGCTCCTCGGTTTGTTGCTCGCCGGCGCAAGCGCCGATGCGGGAGCCTTCGACCCGGCTCCAGGGCTGTTCTTGCTGCGGTGCAGCACAGCGGCCTTCTAGCAACGCGGACATTGTGATCGCAAGCATTTTTTTGCGATGCAGCATAAGTTTTGGCGGGGCCTTCGCCTCAGTTAAATCTATAAGCGCTGAGTAGCGTGTAAGGCACGACGGCAAGCGTGACCCTCAACCGCTTGTTGCCACATCATGTTCTGCTTTCGCCCCCGTCGACAAATTGCCTCGATACTCCCTAGGCTCAACTTCCGGTGGCGCACGGGGGGTGGGCCACACAGGGGGTTAATCGCCATGTCCATCCGGCTCGGGACCCTGGCTGGCCTGGTCACGCTTGCGGCTTGCCTGTTCGCCGCCGCTGCGCCCGCCCGGGCGCAGATCGGCAGCGAACGCTATTCCGCCATCGTACTGGACCACCGCACGGGCGGCATCCTTGTCGCCGCCAACGCCGACGAGACGCGGCATCCCGCCTCGCTCACCAAGATGATGACGCTGTACCTGGTGTTCGAGGCGCTGGCCGAAGGCCGCATCGCGCTCAACTCCAGCGTGCCGATCTCGGAGGAGGCGGCGTCGCGTCCCCCCTCCAAGCTCGGCATCCCGGCCGGCGGCAGCGTCACCGTGGAGCAGGCGATCCTGGCGCTGGTGACGAAATCCGCCAACGACGTCGCCGCCGCGGTCGGCGAGCTGCTCGGGGGGTCGGAGGAACGCTTCGGCCAGATCATGACCCAGCGCGCCCGCAGCCTGGGCATGACGCGCACCACCTTCCGCAACGCCTCCGGCCTGCCGGACTGGGACCAGGTGACCACGGCACGGGACATGGCGACGCTGGGCCGGCGCCTGCTGCTCGATTTCCCGGACCGCTACCACTATTTCGGCCGCACCGAGGCGGCCTTCCGCGGCCTGCGGCTGCGCAGCCACAACCGCATGCTGACCAGCTACGAGGGCGTGGACGGCATCAAGACCGGCTATATCCGCGCCAGCGGCTTCAACATCGTCACCAGCGCCAGCCGCGATGGCCGGCGGATCGTGGGCGCGGTATTCGGCGGCAGTTCCTGGGTGGAGCGGGACCAGCACATGACGGCCATGCTGGACCAGGGCTTCGACCGCATCGGCGTCGCGCCGCGGACCGAGATGGCGCAGCCGGCGGCACCGCTGATCCTGCGCAGTGCCCGCGCCGCGCCGGTGCAGCGCAGCGCCCGCGCCGCCGTGGTGGCGCCGGCCCGCCCGGCCGCCCGCGCCACCGCATCCCGCCGCGCACCGACCCGCGCGGCAGCCCGGCAGGCACCCCGCGCGGGCGCCCGCCAGGCGCCGCGCGCGGTGGCGAATCGCCCGGCCACTCGGTCCGCAGCACCAGCCGTCCGCACCGCCACCACCCGCACCGCCGCAACGAACCGGAGCGCCGCCCGTACCCCGGTCGCCCGTACCCCGGTCGCCCAAACCCCAGCCGCGGGCGCCCCGCGCCGCGCCGCGGCACCAGCCCGCGTGGTGACCCGCAGCAGCATCGCGCCGCGGCGGACCACGCCGATGCGGCCGCCGCAGCGCCGCTGAGGTTTCGCGGCGGGACGGCGGCCCGGCTTCAGGCCATGCCGCCCCGCGCCGCCACCGGCCAAAGGCACTCCACCCGGCCGCGCCGCACGCCGACATACCAGTCGTAGCGATCCACCGTCGGGTCGCAGTGCCCCGGCACCAGCCGCACATGCTGGCCGAGTCGCGGCAGCGCCGACGGGTCTTCCGCCTTCAGGTTGCCGTGCTCGTCGGAGGCTCCGGTGTAGGTCACGCCCGGAAAGCCATGCACCAGCGGCAGGCCGGAATCGATCGCCACCGCCTTGTGCCCGGCATCCACCACGCAGAAACCCGGACGCGGGGCGGACATCACCTGGGCCAGCACGAACAGGGATTGCCGGAACGGCGGCGGGTCCTCGTTGCGACCGTAATCGGCATCCATGAAGGCGTAGGACCCGGCCTGGATCTCGTTCCAGACGCCGGTCGCCAATTCGTTCTGGAAGGTGCCGGTGCCGGCGCCGCCGACGATGGCGCAATCCAGGCCGCGCTGGCGGAGCTGTTCGACGGTGCGGCGCGTGCCCTCAGCGGCGCCGGCGATCGCCTCGGCACGGGCTTCCGGCGTGCGGCGGTGCTGGGCATTGCCGTGGTAGGATTGCAGCCCGCCGAAGATCAGGTGCCGGCTGCCGGCGATGCGTTCGGCCAGCGCCACCGCCTCCGGCCCCGGCGTCACGCCGCAGCGGCCAGCGCCGCAATCGATCTCGACCAGCACGGTCATGCGCAGCCCGGCGTGTTCGGCCGCGGCCTCGATGGCGGCGATGCCCTGTTCGTGGTCGGCGCAGACGGCGACCTTGGCGATGCCGGACAGCGCCGCGAGCCGGGCCAGCTTGCGCGGAGCGATGACCTCGTTGCTGACCAGGATATCGGTCACGCCACCCCAGGCCAGCGCCTCTGCCTCCGCCACCTTCTGCACGCATTGGCCGATGGCGCCGCGGCGCATCTGCTGCAGGGCGACCACCGGGGATTTGTGCGTCTTGGCGTGGGCGCGCAGCTTGGCGCTGGTCGGCGCCAGGATGGCGGCCATGGTGTCCAGGTTGTGCTCGAAGGCGTCGAGGTCCAGCAGCAGCGCCGGGGTCTCGACATCCTCCTCGCGCATGCCGGGCTCGGCGGGCGGTGCTTGCAGCATTTTCTGTGGTTTCCTCAGTCGGCCAGAGCGGCAGTCAGCGCGGCCATGATGGGATCAATTTCGGAAAAGTCGTTGTAGCCGTGGAAGCTGATGCGGATGCGGCCGCGGCCGTTCCAGGCCAGCACGCCGCGTGCCGCCATGGCCGCGACGATGGCGCCGGCGCGTTCATGCGCGATGCAGACGCTGGCGCCGTGCTGTGATGGGTCTGGCGGCGTCATGCTCTCGATACCCGCCTGCCGCAGCCGGTCCAGCAGCGCAACCGTCAGGCCCTGCACATGGCGCCGCACTGCGTCGCGTTCATACCGTGCGAAGTAGTCCAGTGCAGCGTGCAGCGCGTAGGCCGGCGCATGCGCCGGGTTGCCACGGGTGAAGACCCCGGCATCCGGCCGCAGCGCCAACTTCCCGGCATAATCGGGGCGCGGGCCGGTGACGATGGAATACCAACCCGCCGTCGCCGGTGCCCAGCCAGGCTGGCGCGCCCGGTTCCAGTAGGCAATGGCGGTGCCGGTCAGGCCCAGCATCCATTTGTAGCAGGCTGAGAAGGCGAAATCGGCGACCGACGCCTCGATCGGCAGCCAGCCGCTGGCCTGGGTGAAGTCCACCACCAGCAGCGCCCCCGTCTGGTCGGCGGCGTGACGCAGCGCCTGCAGGTCGTGCCGCCGCGCATCGAGGTAGGACACCGCGCTGACGGCGACCATCCGCGTCCGCGCATCCACCACCCGCGCCACCTCCGCCGGGTCCGCCATCCGGGCGAAGCGCAGCTCGACCCCGCGCCGCATCGACAGCGGCGCGACGACGGAGGCGTATTCGTTGCGGTCCAGCACGACATTGTCGCCGTCCCGCCAGTCCAGGCTCTCGACCAGTATGGACATGCCTTCCGCGACCGAGGACACCAGCCCGATCTCCTCGGTCGCTGCCGACCAGAAGGTGGCGAGGCGGGCGCGCAGGCGCTCCACCTCCGCATCCAGCCGGGCGCGGCCGGCGGGACCGGTGGACTTGTCCTGCGCGTGGCGCGACAGGGCCATGGCCTGGGCGTGCAGCACGGGGGTTTCCCCGGCGGCGCAGACATGCACCAGGCCGGGCGGGATGTGGAAATCGGCGGGGTTGAAAAGGGGCACGGGTCCTGCCGGGGTTGCGCTTCGGCGGAAGCTTGGCACGGTGCGGCCCACGCGGCGAGAAGCCGGGCGATACGGGAAGACAGCCAGCCATGGATTTTGCCCTGACCGAGCAGCAGGAAGCGTTGCGCGACGCGGTGGCCCGCATCTGCGCCCGCTTCGGCGACGACTACTGGCTGGCGGCGGATCGCGGGCACCGCTTCCCACAGGAGTTCCACGCCGCCATGGCCGCCGATGGCTGGCTCGGCATCTGCATGCCGGAACGCGTCGGCGGCGCCGGTCTCGGCGTGACGGAGGCCGCAATCATGATGCAGGAGGTGGCGAAATCCGGCGCCGCGATGTCCGGCGCCTCGGCCATCCACATGAACATCTTCGGGCCGATGCCGGTCGTGGTGCATGGCACCCAGGCGCAGCAGGACCGCATGCTGCCGCCGCTGATCTCGGGCGCCGAGAAGGCGTGCTTCGCGGTGACGGAGCCGAATACCGGGCTCGACACCACGCAGTTGAAGACCTTCGCGACGCGGACCAACGCGGGCTATCTCGTGCGCGGCCAGAAGGTCTGGATCAGCACGGCGCAGGTCGCCGATCGCGTACTGCTGCTGGCCCGCACCACGCCGCTCGACCAGGTGCGCAAGCGCAGCGAGGGCCTGTCGCTGTTCTACACCCGGCTGGATCGCGACCGCGTGCAGGTGCGGGAGATCCCCAAGATGGGCCGCCATGCCGTCGATTCGAACGAGTTGTTCATCGACGGGCTGGAGGTGCCGGAGGAAGACCGCATCGGCGAGGAAGGCCGCGGCTTCGACTACATCCTGCACGGGCTGAACCCCGAACGCATCCTGGTGGCGGCGGAGGCCATCGGCATTGGCCACGCCGCCATCGCCCGCGCCTCCGCCTATGCCAAGGACCGCGTGGTGTTCGGCCGTCCGATCGGCCAGAACCAGGCGATCCAGCACCCGCTCGCCGCCTGCTGGATGCAGCTGGAGGCGGCACGGCTGATGGTGATGCAGGCCGCCTGGCGCTACGACCAGGGCCTGTCCTGCGGCGCGGAGGCGAATGCGGCGAAATACCTGGCGGGCGAGGCCGGGTTCAATGCCTGCCAGCAGGCGGTGATGACGCTCGGCGGCTACGGCTTCGCGCAGGAATACCATGTGGAACGCCTGCTGCGCGAAAGCCTCATCCCCCGCATCGCCCCGGTCAGCCCGCAGCTTGTCCTTTGCTACATCGCCGAGCGGGTGCTCGGCCTACCCCGGAGCTATTGAATGCTGGCCAAACTCGAATCCCAGGCCACGCGACTGGAAACGCCCTGTGGCGAAGGGCGGATGGTCTGGCGCGTCTGGAACGCGGGCGGGGGCGCGCCGGTCATGCTGCTGCATGGCGGCAGCGGGTCCTGGCGGCACTGGGTGAAGCAGATCCCGTGGCTGGCGGCGGAGCGCATGGTGGTGGCGCCCGACATTCCCGGCCTCGGCGAAAGCGACGACCCGCCGGAGCCGCAGGACCCCGCGACCATCGCGCAGGTGCTGATCGATGGCCTGGCTGGCATCGTGCCAGACACCGCGAGGATGGATCTGGTCGGCTTCTCCTTCGGCGCGCTGACCTCCGGATTCGTGGCCAAGCTTCTGGCGCCGCGCCTGCGCAGCGTCACCATCTGCGGCGCCGGCGCGCTGGGCACGCCGCGCAGTCCGGTCAACATGATGAAGGTGCGCGACAAGACCGGCGCCGCGAAGGTCGAGGCGCATCGCCACAACCTGGCCAGCCTGATGTTCGGCGACCCGTCCCGGATCGACGCGCTGGCGCTGGAGATCCAGGAGATCAACTCGAACGGCGCGCGGCTGAAAAGCCGGCAGTTCGCGCCCAGCGGCAACCTGCGCGATGCGCTGGCCGCGGCGCAGGGCGTGAAGCTGAACGCGATCTGGGGCGAACGCGACGCCGTCGCATGGCCCAACCTGCATGAGCGGATGGACGCCCTGCGCAGCGTGCGCCCCGATGCCCGGATCGCCGTGGTGCCCGGCGCCGGGCATTGGGTGGCCTATGAGGCGGCGGCGGAGGTGGATGCGCTGCTGCGGGACTGGTTGCGCCAGGGGGACTGAACCAAACGCCCTCGCAACCGTTGGCGCTTCCAACAACAGGAGTGCGTCGCATGGGTGTCTTCAGCTCGATCATGTCCAAGATCTTCGGCAAGCGAACCGCGCAGGCCGCGGAGACGCCAGCCGCCGACGGAGCGCCGACGCCGCAGGCGCAGCCTGACCTCGCCACCATGGCGCCCGGCACGGCGCCGGCCGCGCCCACCGCGCCAGTGGATGTCGAGGAAATCCTGACAGGCATGGCGGAGCAGAACCCGCAGAAGCTGGACTGGCGCCGTTCCATCGTCGACCTGATGAAGCTGCTCGGCCTGGATTCCTCGCTGGAGCAGCGCAAGGAGTTGGCTCGAGAACTGGGCTATTCCGGAGACACCAGCGATTCCGCCACGATGAACATCTGGCTGCACCGCCAGGTGATGACGAAGCTGGCCGAGAATGGCGGGCGCGTGCCGGATTCGCTGCGCGGCTAGCCCATCCGCTCCCGGTACCGCGCACCCCAGCCCTCGCCGCGCACCCAGGCCAAGAAGTCGTCCCGGCCTGGAGCTTGCCCGGTCACGGCGCAGACGCTGCGCCAGGCGAGCGCGTGCATGCAGGAGGTCACGGGCGCATCGCCGACGAAGGGCTGGCCCAGGATAGGCCCCAGCGTCGGCATCCCCGTGCCCAGCATCGCCACCGCCTGGACCCGACCCGATGGCATGGCAGCCAGGGCCGCCGCGGCGCCGGCGGCCGTCATCGCGTAGATCGGATGGAAGCTCCCATCCACCATGGCGCCGCGCGAGACCGCCGCCACATCGAAGCCGCGCGCGGTCCAGTATGCTGTCGCGGCATCCGTCAGATCGTCCGGATAGGGCGAAATCAGCCCGATACGTGTCGCGCCCACGGCCTGGAACGCATCCCGCACCGCCAGGGCCGCGGTGATGACGGGGATGCCAAGCGCATCCTGCATGCGCGCCACCAGCGCGTCCTCCTCCGCCACCCCGGCGTAGTAGCTGGCACCAGTGCAGGCGAAGGCGAGCGCGCCGATCGGCGCATTGGCGAATTGCGCGGCGGCGCCCGGCAGGTCCCGCAGGTAGTCCAGCAGGCGTGCGACGATGGTCGGCTTCGTGCTGGTCATCCGCGCGTTCAGCATCGCGATGCCGGGCGGCCACAGGATGGCGAATTCCGGCTCCACCGTCGTGTTGGCCTGCGGCGTCAGCACGCCGACCAGGCCGCGGGGAGCATATTCGACGGTCATGGCATTCGCGGTCCTTGGCTGCATGGCGAAGGTTTGCCTGCCCTGCGGCATCGGCGCTAGGTTTCGCGCTTCCCGCCGCCGGAACCAACGCCATGCGCCGCCGCCACCTGCTGACCCTGATACCCGGCGCGATTGCGGCGCCGAGCCTGGCGCAGGCCCAGCCGGCTTGGCCGTCGCGGCCGGTGCGCATGGTGGTACCCTTCCCGCCCGGCGGCACCACGGATTTCATCGCCCGGCTGGTCGGCCAGCGCCTCGGCACAGTGCTCGGGCAGACCTTCGTGGTGGAGAACCGCGCAGGGGCCGGCGGCACGCTGGGCTCGGACTTCGTGGCGAAAAGCCCGCCGGACGGCCACACCCTGATCGTCTCCAACATCGCCAGCTTCGGCGTCGGGCCGAGCGTCTATCCCACCATGCCCTATGATTCCGTCCGTGATTTCGCGCATGTGGCGCTGCTGGCGGAAATCCCCTCCGTCCTCGCGGTGAACGTCGCCAGCCCGATCCGCGACCTGGCGCAGTTCATCGAGGCGGCGAAGGCGCGGCCCGGCCTCGCGGTGGGATCGCCCGGCAACGGCACCTCCTCCCACGCCAAGCAGGCGATCCTGCAACGCTCCGCCGGCATCGAGACGACGCATGTGCCCTATCGCGGCAGCGGCCCGATGATGAACGACGTCGCGGGCGGCGCGCTGGAATCCATGATCACCACGCTGGTGGAGGCCGGGCGCAACGAGCGCTTCCGGCTTCTGGCCGTGACCGCGGAGGCCCGCGTGCCCGGCTGGCCGGACCTGCCGACCTTCAAGGAACTGGGGCATCCGGAAATGGTCGCCTCCACCTGGTTCGGCCTCTCCGCGCCCGCCGGAACGCCCGCGCCCATCGTGACGCGGCTGAATGCGGAGGTGCTGGCCGCGCTGGCAACGCCCGAGATCACCGCGCGCCTGATCGAGACCGGTGCCACGCCGCGGCGGATGACCGCGCCGGAGTATTCGGATTTCGTCGCAGCCGAGGTGCGGCGCTGGGCCGCCGTGGTGCAGGCGGCGGGCATCCGCGTCGGCTGATGCCGGACAAGGACAAGGCGCCGGACCCACCAGGGCGCACGCCGGCGCAGGAAGCGCGCGAGGCCCGGCTGGCGGCCGCGCTGCGGGAGAATCTGCGCCGCCGCAAGGCGCAGGCGCGCGCACGTGCCGACGCACCGGCGGATCCTCCCGCACCGGAGGACAAGCCTGGGTCGTAATGGACCTGACATGCCGGCTGGGCTAGACCGCGGTCCCCGACGACGCGCAAGGCTCGCCCGCCCATGTCCATCATGCCCGACACCTGGATCCGCCGCATGGCGCAGGAGACGGCCATGATCGAGCCGTTTGTGGAAAGCCAGCGGCGGGAGGGCGTGATCTCCTACGGCCTGTCCTCCTACGGCTACGATGCGCGCCTCGCAGATGAATTCAAGATTTTCACGAATGTCGACAATGCGGTGGTGGATCCGAAGGTGTTCTCGGACCAGGGCTTCGTCACCCGCCGTGGCGAGACCTGCATCATCCCGCCGAACAGCTTCGTGCTGTGCCACACCATCGAATACTTCCGCATTCCCCGGGACGTGCTGGTGATCTGCCTCGGCAAATCCACCTATGCCCGCTGCGGCCTGATCGTGAACGTCACGCCGCTGGAGCCCGAATGGGAAGGCCAGGTGACCATCGAGATCAGCAACACCACCCCACTGCCGGCCCGCATCTATGCCAACGAGGGCATCTGCCAGTTCCTGTTCCTGCAGGGCAGCGCACCGCCCGAGGTCAGCTATGCAGACCGAAAGGGCAAGTACATGGGCCAGCGCGGCGTCGCCTTGCCGAAGCTCTAGGCACGGCTGAAGACGATGGGTGCCGAAGCCCTCTCGCCCCGCAGGGGGGGAGGACTGGGTGAGAGGATGGCGCAGGTCGGCAGGCCGGCCGCGTCCCCCTCGCCCCGACCCTCTCCCCCATGAGCGGGGGAGAGGGAGATACTCCAGTAGCGCGATAGGACGACGCATGGACCGCATCCGCATCCGTGGCGGCAAGCCACTGTCGGGCAACATCCCGATCGGTGGCGCCAAGAACGCCACCCTGCCGCTCATGGCCGCCGGCCTGCTGTCAGACGGCCCGCTGGTGCTGGAGAACGCGCCGGACCTGGCGGATATCGCCACCATGCGCGCGTTGCTGGCGCAGCACGGCATGACGGTGGACCACGACAAGCCCGGCCGCCGCCTGGTGCTGTCCGGCGCCGCGAACAACCTGGAGGCGCCCTACGACCTGGTGCGCAAGATGCGCGCCTCCGTCCTGGTGATGGGCCCGCTGGTGGCGCGCTTCGGGGAGGCGCGGGTCTCGCTTCCCGGCGGCTGCGCCATCGGCACGCGGCCGGTCGACCTGCACATCAAGGGGCTGGAGCAGATGGGCGCCGTCTTCGACCTCGAAGGCGGCTACATGCATGCGAAGGCACCCAAGGGCTTGAAGGGCGCCACCATCATCTTCCCGCAGGTCAGCGTCGGCGCCACCGAGAACCTGCTGATGGCCGCGACCCTGGCCGATGGCGTGACGGAGCTGGTGAATGCCGCGCGGGAGCCCGAGATCGGCGACCTCGCCATGTGCCTGATGCGCATGGGTGCGCGGATCGAGGGCATCGGCACCGATCGCCTGGTGGTGGAGGGCGTGAAGACGCTCGGCGCCGCCACGCACCCCATTATCCCCGACCGGATCGAGGCCGGCACCTATGCCTGCGCCGCGGCCATCACCGGCGGCACCGTGCTGCTGGAAGGCGCGCGCATGGTCGACCTCGGCGCCGTGGTGCGGACGATGCGCGAATGCGGGGTGGACGTGGCGGAGGAAACCGCTGGGCTCCGCATCACCCGCCGCAACGGCCTGCGCGGCGCCGATGTGATGACGGAGCCCTTCCCTGGCTTCGCCACCGACATGCAGGCGCAGTTCATGGCGCTGATGTGCGTGGCGGAGGGTGCCAGCATGATCACGGAGACAATCTTCGAGAACCGCTTCATGCATGTGCCCGAGCTGACCCGCATGGGCGCGCGCATCAAGTACCACGGCCAGTCCGCCATCGTGCGCGGCGTGCCGAAGCTTTCGGGAGCGCCGGTGATGGCGACCGACCTGCGCGCCTCCGTCTCCCTGGTCCTGGCCGGACTTGCGGCGCAGGGGGAGACGATCGTGAACCGCGTCTACCACCTGGACCGCGGCTACGAGGCGCTGGAGCGCAAGCTTTCGGCGGTGGGCGCGGAGATCGAGCGGGTCTAGGGTGGTTGATTTGGCGCATTTTCCGAGTCGTCAGGCGTATCCGCCTGACTTGAAAATGCTTCAGCTCTCGGGCCGCAGCACGACGCGCAGCTTCTCCGCCAGTTCCTGGCGCCGGTAGGGCTTGCTGAGCAGCACCACGCCGGCATCGAGCCGGCCGTGATGCACCACGGCATTCTCCGTATAGCCGGAGGTGTACAACACGCGCAGCGTCGGCCGCAGCAGCAGCGCGGACGCCGCGAGCTGTGGGCCGGACATGCCGCCGGGCATCACCACATCGGTGAACAGCACGTCTACCGGCGCATCGCCCCGCAGCACCTCCATCGCCTCCTGGCCATTGGCGACGGCCCGCACGCAATAGCCCAGGTTGCCGAGTTCGCTTGCGACATGCGCGCGCACCATGGCGTCGTCCTCCACCACCAGCACGCTTTCATCGCCACGCTGCGACCGCGTCCGGGGCACGTCACGGCGTGGCGCCGAGCCGTCGGCGGCGCGCGGCAAATACAGCTTCACGGTGGTGCCCTGGCCAGGCTCGGAATAGATCCGGATGTGGCCCTGCGACTGCTTGACGAAGCCGAACACCATGCTGAGGCCAAGGCCGCTGCCGCGGCCGAACTCCTTGGTCGTGAAGAACGGCTCGAACACCTGCGCCATAACTTCCGGAGTCATGCCGCAGCCAGTGTCGGTCACGGCGATGGCGATGTACTCGCCGGCGGCCACCTCCTCATGCTGCGCGGCGTAGGCGGCATCCAGCAGGGCTGACGCCGTCTCCACCGTCAGCAGGCCGCCCTGCGGCATCGCATCGCGCGCATTGAGCACCAGGTTCAGCAGTGCCGCCTCCAGTTGCGCCGGGTCGACCAGCGCCGGCGGGAGGTTCGTCGCCAAGTCGAAGCGGCACTCGATATGCTCGCCGAGCGTGCGGCGCAGCAGCACCTCGACCCGGCGCAACTCGCTGCCGACATCGGTGGGCCGCGGGTCAAGCGGCTGGCGGCGTGCGAAGGCCAGCAGGCTGCGCGTCAGGTCGCCGCCGCGTTCCGCGGCCAGCCGCGTCGTCTCCGCCAGTTGCAGCAGGTCCGGGTCGTGCTCCAGCTGCTCGGCCAGCAGCTCGGCGCTGCCGAGGATCACGGTCAGCAGGTTGTTGAAGTCATGCGCCAGCCCGCCGGTCAGCTGCCCCACCGCCTCCATCCGCTGCGCCTGCAGCAGCTTGCGGTTCAGGTCAGCAATGGCGTCCCGCTGGTGCTGCAGCGAATCGGCGCTACGGTTCAGCACGGCCATCAGCCCGCCCAGCTCGCCGCCCGGATAGGGCGGGGCGATCCGCGCCGCGAGGTCCCCCTGGCCGAGCCGCCAAGCCATCGCGGAGATGCGGCCGACCTCCCGCCTGATCCCCAGCTCCCCGATCAGCCACACTGCGATGGCGAGGCCGAGCGAGACGGCGGCCAGGATCACCAGGTCCTGCCGCAGCCGCCGGTCCGCCTGCGCCACCAAATCCTGCCGCTTCTGGCCGACCAGCACGCGCAGGCCGGAGCCCTCGGTCAGTGGGGCGGTGCCGGCGGCCCAGATGCGGACCTGGCCGTCCTCGCCACGGACCTCCCAGGTCGGGCGCCGATCCTCGCCGGCTGCGAAGCGCGCGAGTTCGCCGACCAGCATCCGGCCGGGCGATCTGCCACGCGCCACCATCTGCTCCGTCCAGACCAGCGCCAGCCCGTCCGGGCCGACCAGCAGAATTTCCTCGCCAGGTTGCAGCCGGTTGGCGTGGTCCTGCACCAGGGTGAGGAGGTTCAGCGAGGCGAGAAGGACGAAGGACAGGTCGCCGGCCGCATTGCGCGCCGGGAACGCCACCTGTAGCACCGAAACCCCGGTCAGCCGCCCGAAGGCCGGCTCCAGCACCACGCCGCGTTCCGTCCGTAGCGCCTCTTGGAAATAGCGGCGGTCGCGCAGGTCGAGCTGGCGGCCGGTCTGCAAGGAGTCGCAGACCAGGCGGCCTTCCGGGTCGATGGTCAGCAGGCCGGTGAATTGCTGGTACTGTTCGCGCACCGCCGACAGGAAGGCGGAACAGGCGGCCGGGCCGGCCTCCTCCAGGTCGCGCGCCCGCGCCAGGCCGAACAGCAACTGGCTGGCGCCCATGATGCGGTCATCCAGGTCGAGCGCCACGACGCCGGCGGCGGAAACAAGGCGCGCAGTGGCGGATTCGATCTGCGCCTGGCGTTCCTGGAGGAAGCGGAAACCGACGAGCAGCGCCGGGACCAGCGTGGCGACGGCGACCAGCCACAACAGGCGGGCGCGGATGCTCATGCCGGACTCATCCTGCCAGCCCTCCGTGGCCGGCCGATGGGCCAGCCCATTCCCTGACCCTCCGGGGCCTAGCGGGCGCCCGTCGGTTGGTCGGCCCCTGACGGGCCTCGCTGTCAGGCGGATCGGGTCCGCGTCAGGAATTGACCATCATGCAACGGATTTGACCTTGGCAGAAAGGCCAACGCCCCGCAATCAGGGGGTGGCCCGGCACTCAGCCGCGGAACATGCCGCCGCCATCGACATCGACCACGGTGCCGTTCACATATGCGGCACGCGGGGAAGCCAGGAACACCGACAGGTCGGCGATCTCGGCGGCCTCGATTGGGCGGCCGTAGGGCAGGCTGGTCAGGGTTTCGGCCCAGCGTTCCTCGTCTCCGAACTTCAGCTTTGCATTGACCCGTGCCTGGGTTTCCATCCGCGCGGTGCGGGTGGCGGCGGGGTTGATGCCCAGCACCCGCACGCCGGACTCCTGCGCCGCGCCACCAAGCGCCGAGGTGAAGGCGATCAGCGCCGCGTTGCCGGTGCCGCCGCAGATGTAGCCCATGCGCGGCGCGCGCCCGGCCATGCCGATGATGTTCAGGATGACGCCGGCGCGCTTCGCCTCCATGCCCGGGTAGTACAACTGGCACAAATGGATGTAGCCGAGGACCTTGAGGTCCCAGGCCTGCTGCCAGCGGGCGAATGGAATGTCCTGCAAGCGGCCGGACGGGATGGCGCCGGCGTTGTTCACCAGGATGTCGAAGTCTGGGAAGGCCGCGTGCAGCCCCTCCCGCGCCTCGGGCCGCGACAAATCCGCGGCGTGGGTTTCGACCCGCACCTGCGCGGCACCGCGCACCGCATCGGCGGCGCTGGCCAGCGTGGCGGGGTCGCGTCCGGCGAGGATGATGTCGCACCCTTCCCGCGCGAAGGCCTCAGCACAGGCCAGGCCGATGCCCTTCGATCCGCCAGTGATCAGCACGCGGCGGCCGGCGAGGGAGAGGTCCATGCTCAGACTTCCATCTCGATCAGGAAGGGCCCGTCCTGCGACAGGCTCTGCTGCAGAAGGTCGGCGACGCCCTCCAGCGTGGTGGTCCGCGCCGCCGCCACGCCCATGCCGCCGGCCAGCTTCACCCAGTCCAGGTTCGGGTTGCCGAGGTCCAGCATGTCCATCGCCGTGCGCCCAGGGTTGGCGCCGACGCCCTGGTACTCGCCGATCAGGATGGCGTATTTCCGGTTCGAGATGATGATGGTGGTGACCGGCAGCTTCTCCCGCGCCTGGGTCCACAGCCCCTGCAGCGTGTACATCGCCGAACCATCGGCCTGCAGGTTGATGACGCGGCGGCCGGGGGCGCCGATGGCAGCCCCGGTGGCCAGTGGGATGCCGCAGCCGATGGCGCCGCCGGTGATGTGCAGCCAGTCATGCGCCGGCGCGGCATGGGTGAACTTGTAGAAGCCACGGCCGAAGGACACCGACTCGTCGGCGATGATCGCGTTGTCCGGCATCAGGGCCGCCAGCGTCTGCGCCAGCCCTTCCGGCGTCGGCGTGCCGCGCACCGGTTGCGGGCGCGGACCGGGGTCGGGGATCGCGGCCTGCGGTGCGCCGAGTTCGTCCGCCAGTGCGGTCAGCGCCTGGATCGGGTCGGCCTCATAGCGCGTCAGCAGCAGGATATCGGCGTCTTCCCGGTGGTGACGGGACGGCTTGTTGGGATAGGCGAAGAAGCCGACCGGCGCCTTGCTGTTGACCAGGATGATGGTGGTGTAGGGCTTCAGCGCCTCGATCGCGAGGTCGGCCGGATAGGGCACGCGCTCCAGCTGCATGCGGCCCTGGCCACGCTCGACGCGCGAATTGGACATCTCGGCCAGCACCGCGGCGCCGGTCGCCTGCGCGACGCGCCAGGCCAGCGCCTGCGCCTCCGCCGTCAGGGCCGGGCCGCCGAGCAGGATCAGCACATCCTTTCGGTCACGCAGCGCACGGGCGGCGTTGCGCACCGCATGCGGGTCCGCCTGCGGCGCCGCCGGCACCGGCAGGCCGGTCGCGGGGCCGCCCGGCGCCTCGTCCCAGCAGACGTCCGACGGCAGGATCAGGGTGGCGATCTGGCCCGGCGAAGTGCGCGCCGCCTGCACGGCGGTCGCCGCATCGCGGCCGACATCCTCGGCACGGGCCACGGTGCGCGTCCAGGCGGAGACGGCGCGGGCGAAACCCTCAGTATCCGCGGTCAACTGTGCATCGAGCGGCCGGTGGTAGGTCGCCTGGTCGCCGACGCAATTGACGATGCCGGATCGCGCGCGGCGGGCGTTGTGCAGGTTGGACAGCCCGTTCGCCAGGCCCGGGCCACAATGCAGCAGGGTCACGGCCGGCTTGCCGGTCATGCGCCAATAGCCATCGGCCATGCCGGTGACAACGTTTTCCTGAAGGCCGAGCACGCACCGCATCCCGGGAATGCGGTCCAGCGCCGCGACGAAATGCATCTCGCTGGTGCCGGGGTTGGCAAAACAGGTGTCCACCCCCGCGGCCAACAGGGTGTGCACCAGACTTTCAGCTCCGTTCACCGGCATTCTCCCGCAACTTGAAGGCCGCAAGGTGCGCGGCGGCGGGATTGGCCGCAAGGGTGGGCGCCCGGGTTTACGATCGGCCATGTTTTGGCAATGATGACGCATCCGTGACCGAGGGGGGCCGCGGCAAAAGGGGACGACTTCCATGCCGCGTCTGGCCGTGGCGTTCTTCTGCTCGGGCTTCGCTGCCCTGCTGTGCCAGATCGTCTGGCAACGCATGCTCGGCATCTTCGCCGGCTCGGACACCATCTCGGCGGCGCTGGTCGTGGGCGCCTTCCTGGCCGGCCTCGGCCTCGGCTCGCTGCTCGGCGCCTGGCTGGCGGACCGGCTTTCGCCCTACCGCGCCTTGCTCGGCTTCGCGCTGGCGGAGGTCGCGGTGGCGGGCTTCGCGCTGGTCTCCAAGTTCTTCCTGTACGACCTGCTGGCGACGGAGCTGGCCGGGGTGGTGGATAGCCCCATCGCCATCTTCGCGCTGTGCTTCATGGGCCTGGTGCTGCCGACGACGCTGATGGGCGCCTCCCTGCCGCTGCTGGCGCGCGCGGTGGCGACCGACCTGGGGTCGGTCGCGGAACGCATCGGCAGCCTGTACGGGCTGAACACGCTGGGGGCCGGTCTGGGCGCGCTGCTCGGCGGCTGGCTGCTGGTCGGCAACCTTGGCTACACCGGATCGCTGGCACTGGCCGCCGGGCTGGATTTGCTCGCGGCCGCCCTGGCGCTGACGCTGCTGCCGGGCCTGTCCCGAACGCAGCCGGCGCCCGCGGCGCGGCGCGGCGCGGATGCGCAGGTCGAACCCTTCGGCAGTCTCCGCCTGTGGTGCCTGCTGGTGTTCCTGTCCGGCTACGTCATCGTCGCGCTGGAAATCGTCTGGGTCCGGCTGATGGGCCAGATCGGGCAGTACCATGCCTACCTGTTCCCCACCGTGCTCGGCGTGTTCCTGCTGGCGGATGGCGCCGGTATCGCCTTCGCCTCCCGCCTGCTGCGCCGCATCCGCGACCCGCGCCCGGCCTTCTTCCTGACCCAGGCCGGTGGCTTCGCGCTGGGCGCGGCGCTGATCCTGCTGATGGTCTGGGCGCTGCCGCATTGGCCGGTGAACCAGTTCGTTTCGCCGGACATGCACCGCCTGCGCGGGTCCGGCCTGCTGACGACGGTGCTGCTGACGCTGGCGGTGGTGGGCCCGCCCTCCTTCCTCATCGGCATGACCTTCCCCTTCGTGCAGCGCGCCGTGCAGCAGGATCTGGCGAGCGTCGGCGCGCGTGTCGGCTGGGTGCAGCTGTCCAACATCATGGGCAATGCGGCCGGTTCCATCCTGACCGGGCTGGTGACCTTCCACCTGATCGGCACGGCCGGCACGCTGCGGCTGCTGGCTGTGCTGTCGGTGCTGCTGATGCTCGGCTGGCTGTGGCGAGAGGGTCGCGGCCGCCGACCGGAGATGGCGATGGCTGCCGCCTGCGGCGTCGCCCTGGTGGCGCTGCCGGGCAATGCGGCGCTGTGGTCGCGCCTGCATGCCGAACGGCCGGGCCAGGTGGTGGACTGGGCGGAGGACCGCTCCGGCGTTGCCTTCTTCCGCGACGACAACCGGCCCGGCTTCGGCCCGCACGGCCCCTTCTTCATCCAGGGCTTCAGCCAGGGGCAGATCCCCTTCCTGCCGATCCACCAGTTCCTTGGCGCGCTGGGCCCGCTGCTGCATCCGGACCCGCAGCGCGTGCTGGCCATCGGCATCGGCTCCGGCGGCACACCCTGGGCCGCCGGCGTGTCCCCCGCGACGCGGGAGATCCGTGCCATCGAGCTGGTCGGGCCGGTGCTGACCGCCCATGCCGGGATCGCCACGCGCTACCCGGACGGCCCGATCGCGGAGATGCTGCGCAACCCGCGCTGGCGCCTGGAGTACGGCGACGGCCGCCGCGCCTTGTCCAAGGGCGAGACGCAGTACGACGTGATCCAGGCCGATGCGATCCTGCCGGAGGGCTCGCATTCCGGCCTGCTGTATTCGGCCGAGTTCCTCGAACAGGTGCGCCGCCGCCTGGCACCGGGCGGGCTGTATGTGCAGTGGGGCCCGACGCAGCGGGTGGTGGCCACCTTCGCCTCGGTCTTCCCCTACACCAAGCTGCTGATGCCCGGCTCCGTCCTGATCGGCTCCGACAGCCCAATTCCCTACGACCCGGCGGCCCTGGCGCGGCGCTTCGCGGAGCCCGCGGTGCTGGCCCATCTGCACCGCGGCAATCGTGGCTTCACGGAATTTGCCGCCCTGTTCGCCGACCCGGCCCTGGTCTGGCGGCCCGGTGCACAGCGGCCCGAGGCGGCGCTCACCGATGATTTCCCGCGTGACGAGTTCTACCTGAACAACGGCGTCACCTACACCCAGTCGCTGCGCCGGACCCAGGATCTGCTGGCGCTGGACGGGCACTGAGCGCCCGGATGGTGCGGGCTCCACCCGCGGGATAGTCTTCGGCCGCAAATCGCGGATTGGTGTCTGATGAAGAAGGTTATCCTGCTGGGCTTCATCTGCGGGGCGCTGGCGGTGGTCGTGTTCCACCAGGGCACGCTCTACGTGCTGTACCACCAGTTCCCGCTCATCAAGACGCTGATCGGCGCGGCCGATGCGTTCCGCCCTGCCACTGCCGGGTTCAGCCTGCGCCCGGTGCCACCGCTCGGCGTGCCGCAGATCGTCTCCATGATGTTCTGGGGCGGGATCTGGGGCATCCTGCTGGCGGCGCTGATCCGCTGGGGCCGGATGCCGGACCTGCTGACCGGCTTCGTGCTCGGTGCCGTGGTCTGCACGGTGGTCGGCTTCACCGTGGTGGCACAACTGCGCGGTGCGCCGATGTGGGCGGGCGGCAACAGCTTCGTGTGGATCCGGGCGGTGCTGCTGAACGGCGCCTTCGGCTGGGGCGCCGCCTTCCTGATGCGGCCCTTCTCGGTGCGTGGCGGCTGAACGGCCTGGATTATCCGCTCAGCCGCCCCAACAGCGCGGTCAGATCCGCCAGGCTGCGCGACCCGGTCTTCCGGCGGATCGCCAGCAATTGCCCGCGCACCGTATCCACCGCGATGCGCCGCGTCGCCGCATGCTGGGCCACCGTCTTCCCCGCGGCCAGCGCCGCGGCCAGGGATGCCTCGGCTGGCGAAAGCCTGAAGGCTTGGCGCAGCAGCGGCGCGCGGGGGCGCGGGCGGGCCGCGTCATCCGTCACCAGCAGCATCACGCCGGTGAATCCATCCGGCATTCCAGGCGCCTCCAGCCGCCGCAGCGGCAGCGCCTGCACCAGCCAGGGCGGCGCCCCGCTTCGGCGAGGCAGCGCCACGCTGGCCGCATCGGGCATCATCCGCACCTTGCCGCCGATAGCCGCAAGCGCCGAGCCCACCGCGCGGGCCAGCGCCTGGCGCGCTGGCGCATCCTGGCTGGAAAGCCCCCCCTCGCGGACCAGCGACAGGCCATCGCCCTGCGCCGCCATCGCCTCAACCGCCGGATTGGTGGCAACGATCTGGCGCTGGCGGTCCAGCAGGACCACGCCCTGGCGCAGCGCGGCGAATCCGGCCTGCACCGCGCGGGCGGACTGCCAGTCGCCGGCAGCCAGCCGGGTTTCGGCGATCAATGCGCGGCGGAGATGCGGGAATATGGGTTGCAGCAGCGCGGCCTCGGCATGGCCGAAGCCCTCGGCGCGGACTGCGCGGTGGAAGGCGATGCGGCCGGACATGCCACCGGGGCCCTGCACCAGGACCGAAAGGCAATGGAAGGCACCGTCGCGCGGCGCCTTCCACTCGTTCCAGATGGCGCTGGCGCGCAACTGGCGCGCCGGGACCTTGCCGGCCAGGTTCAGCACGCCCTCCCCGCTCATGGCGGCCGCGCGGGCCCAAGGGTCCTGATGGATCCAGTGCCGCGCGTATTCGGCGGTGACATCCGAGGCCAACCCGCCGCCCTGGCATTGCGCCTCCCGCAGGACGCCGCGCTCGTACTGCATCAGGTGCACCGCGTGCGTGCTGGTGCCGAGCGCGCGCGCCAATGGCTCCATGGCATGCGTCAGGCCTCGCCCCTCGAGCACCGAGGCGTAGAGGTCCAGCGCGAACCGGTCAGGTGAGAGGGGATCTTCCAGGTTAACCACAGCGCAAAAGTAGCACGCAAAAGTGAACCTGAAATACCACCGGCTACAAGTTATCATTATATACAGGTTTGCCGCCTACACCCGGCCGGCTTGCGGCGCTTCGCTCCAGCGTCCATCTCCGCTCCATGGAGCACCGCCTTCGCGTCCAACCCGACCCCTCCGACCCGCGCCTGACACGGCGCGTGACGGGCCTCGACCACGCCGGGCAGCGCATCGAGACCAGCGTGACGGTGGAACGGCCCCTCACGCTGTACCTGAACGGACAGGAGATCGTCACGATGATGACGATCCTCGACAGGCCGGAGGACCTGGCGCTCGGCTACCTGCTGAACCAGGGCATGCTGCGCCGCGCGGACCGCGTCACTGGCGTGGAGTACGACGAGGATTTGCAGGTCGTCGTGGTGCGGACCGAGGCGAAGACGGATTTCGAAGCGAAGTTGCGCAAGAAGACCCTGACCTCCGGCTGCGCCCAGGGCACCGCCTTCGGCGACCTCATGGAGGACTTCGCGACCGTGCGCCTGGCGCCCGAGGCACAGTTGCGGACATCCTGGCTTTACCGCCTGCTCCACCGAATCAACACGCTGCCGAGCCTGTACCTGGAAGCCGGTGCCATCCATGGCTGCGCGCTGTGCCGGCAGGACGAACCGATCGTCTACATGGAGGATGTCGGCCGGCACAACGCGGTGGACAAGATCGCCGGCTGGATGTTCCGGGAGGATGAGGCGCCGGAGGACAAGATCTTCTACACCACCGGGCGCCTGACCTCGGAGATGGTCATCAAGACCGTCCGCATGGGCATCCCCATCCTGCTGTCCCGCTCCGGCTTCACCGCCTGGGGGGTGGAGCTGGCGCGGGAGGCGAACCTGACCCTGATCGGCCGCTGCAAGGGCAAGCGGTTCGTGGCCCTTGCCGGGGAAGACCGTATCGTCTTCGACGCCGACCTGGCTCATGTGCCGGAGGAATCGGCGAAGCACTGGCGCAAGAACAGCGCCGAGGCGACAGGCCATTCCGATGCGGGCTGATTCCCTCGCCGTGGTGCTGGCCGGCGGGCTGGCGCGGCGCATGGGCGGCGGCGACAAGCCGCTGCGGTTGCTCGCCGGCCGGCCGCTGCTGGCGCATGTGCTGGACCGGCTGCGACCGCAGGTGCCGGTGCTGGTGCTGAACGCCAATGGCGACCCGGCCCGCTTCGCCGCCTGGGGTTTGCCGGTGGTGCCGGATGGGCTGCCGGACCATCCCGGCCCGCTCGCCGGCATCCTGGCGGCGCTGGATTGGGCGGCGGCGCAGCGGTCGGACCTGCCCTGGGTGATCTCCGTCCCCGGCGACTCGCCGCTGATCCCGCTGGACCTGGTGACCCGCCTTCACGCGGCGCGGGAGGCCGCCGGCGTGCCGCTCGCCTGCGCCCTGTCCGCCGGCCAGACCCACCCGCCGATCGGCCTGTGGCCTGTCGCGCTGCGGCAGGCGCTGCGCGAGGCACTGGCTGCCGGCGAACGCAAGATCGATCGCTGGACCGCGCGGCACGGCATCGCCCATGCGGAGTGGCCGGCGCTGCCGGTGGACCCCTTCTTCAACGCCAATGCGCCGGAGGATCTCGCCGCGGCCGAGGCGCTCTTGCAACCGGCCGGGGTCGATCCGATACAGGACGGAACGGGGAGATCATCGCCATGAAGTCCATCCTGCTCGGCGCCGCAACCGCCATCATCCTCGCCTTCGGCGCCTACGCCGTGTTGGACCGCAACTTCCAGCAGACGGCGGACCAGCGGAACGTAACCCAGGGCGTGCGCCTGTAGCGGCTTCGATCCGCCGCGCCCTTCCCGCGGATATTCCGCGGCTGAAGGAGATTCGCGGGAGCGTGCGCGAAAACATCCTGACGCCGGGGCGGGTCTCGGACCGAGACTATGCTTGGTTCGTCGCCCACGGACCCGTCTGGGTCTGGGACGATGGAGCGGCGATCCTCGGCTTCTCCGCCGGCGACCCCCGGGATGGCTCGATCTGGGCGCTGTTCGTGCATCCGGATCATGAGGGTCGCGGCATCGGCCGCGCCCTGCTGGCGCGCGCCTGCGCCAGCCTGGCCGCCGCGGGGCATCGGGCGGCGACGCTGGAGACGGCGGCCGGAACACGGGCTGAAAGCTTCTACCTGCGCCAGGGGTGGATAACCGCGGGCCTGGATTCCGAAGGTCAACGGGCGTTCCGCCGCATCCTGGATCCCAGGCCTTGAGCAGACCGGTCAGAACACCGCGCGGAACGGCAGCACCCTGATCCGGTCGCCCGGCGCCACCTGCGTCACCTCCTCCGGCAGTTCGGCCAGGGCGTCGGATCGGGTGAGCGAGGTCAGTAGGCCGGCGCCCTCGCGCGCGAATTTCTGCGCCAGCGGCAGGCCATCCGTGGCGGCCAGCCGCACCCGCACATATTCGCGCCGTCCGGCCTTCTTGCGATAAGAGAAGCCGGCTTCGGCCGGGAAGCGCGGCAGCGGCTCCGCCTCGGCCCCGGCCAGCCGAAGCACCAGCGGGCGAGCCAGGTGCAGGAAGGTGACCACGGCGGCCACCGGGTTGCCGGGCAGCCCCACCACCGGCGTGCCCCCGATCACCCCCATCGCCGCCGGCCGGCCCGGCTTGATGGCCAGCCGCCAGAACACCAGGCTGCCGCCCTGCTGGATCGCCGCCTTCACATGGTCCGCCTCTCCGGTCGAGACGCCGCCCGAGGTCAGCAGCAGGTCGTGCGTCGCGGCGGCGCGGGTCAGGGCGTCGGCGGTGGCCTCCGGCTCATCCGGCAGGATGCCGAGGTCGCAGGCCTCCGCCGGCAGCCCGGCCAGCAGCGCCAGCAGGGTGAAGCGGTTCGAATCATAGGTGCGGGCGGCGCCGAGCGGGGTGCCGGGCTCCGCCAGCTCGTCGCCGGTGGAGAACACGCCGACCCGCACGCGGCGCCGCACCGGAAGCACCGTCAGCCCCAACGCCGCGGCAAGCCCGATGTCGGGCGGCAGCAACCGGCGGCCGGCCGTAAGCGCCACCTCGCCCTGCGCCACATCCTCCCCGGCCGGGCGGCAATTGGCACCGCGCTTCAGCCCGGGCGCGAGCAGCACGGCGCCGCTCTCCTCCCGCGCATCCTCCTGCATCATCACGGTGTCTGCGCCCTCCGGCATCGGCGCGCCGGTGAAGATGCGGATGCTGGTGCCGGGCGCGATCGCCGCCGTCACCTGCCCGGCCTGCAGCCGCGCCACGACGGGCAGCCGCGTCTCGCCCGCCGCCGCGAGATCGGCATGGCGAAAGGCGTAGCCATCGACGGCGGAGTTGAAGAAGGGCGGCAGCGGCAGCGGCGCCCGCAGGTCGCCGGCCAGCACGCGCCCGGTGGCCGACAGCAGAGCGGCCGTCTCCTCGCCCGCCAGGGCGGGCACGCGGTCGGCAATCAGAGCCTGCGCCTCGTCCACCGACATCAGCGGCCCGCCGAAGGCGAAGCAGTCGTCGCTGAGCTGCGCCAAACCTGTCTCCTCTCAGCCCGGCCACGGAACCGCATGGGCCAGCGCCAGCCCGGCGATGCCCGCGATGTCGTCCAGATGGGTGTGTGGCAGGCGCGTGGAAGGCGGCGGCACATCACTGGCGACGGCGACGATGGCCGGGTCCTCCGGGTGCAGCCAGGACTTGCCGTTGGCGGCGCGGTGCACTTCGATCTTCGGGTGCGGGTCGCGCTTGAAGCCCTCGATCAGGATCAGGTCCACCCGGTCGAAGCGCGCCAGCAACTCCGGCAGGGTCGGCTCCGCCGCGCCGCGCAGCTCCGTCATCAGCGCCCAGCGATTGGCGGAGGAGACCAGCACCTGCCGCGCCCCGGCCTGCCGGTGCGTGTGGCTGTCCTTGCCCGGCTGGTCCACGTCGAAGCCGTGATGTGCGTGCTTCAGCGTGGAAACGGACAGGCCATGCGCGGACAGCGCCGGGATCAGCCGGGCCAGCAGGGTGGTCTTGCCGGAGCCGCTCCAGCCCGCCAATCCGATCACGCGCAACGCTCGGTATCCCGCAAATGAAAAAGGCCCGCCATGGCTTGCACCACGGCGGGCCGCACAAGGAAAGGGCGCCTCAGTCCGCGCCGACGGGCCGGGCGGTGGTGGGCGGGCCGCCGACGACGGTTTCCCGCGCCTTCGCCAGTTCCTCCTCCACCCACAGGCCGTGATGCTCGCGGGCCCAGGCGAGATCGACCTGCCCCGTGCCCATCGCGTCATAGGCACCGGCCATGCCGAGCGAGCCGATGTAGATATGCGCCAGCATCGCCGCGATCATCAGCACGGACAGGACCCCGTGCACGATGTGCGCGAGCTGCTGCCCCGCCATGTCGGTGACGGCGAAGGGGAAGATCAGCACGTAGCCCGAAACGGCGACCAGCGTGCCGCCGAGCACGGTGATCCAGAACACCATCTTCTGCCCGGCGTTGAAGCGCTTCGCCTGCGGATGCCCACGGCCGATGAAGCCGCCGCCGGCCTTGAGCCATGCCCAGTCCAGGCGGTCCGGGATGTTGTCCTTCACCCAGACCAGGAACAGCACCAGGATGCCGAGGGTGAAGGGGAAGGCCAGGTAGTTGTGCGCGATCTTGCCCCACAGGCTGATCGCGGTGAATGCCTCCGGCCCCACCAGCGGCAGCAGGATGAAGCGGCCGAAGGTCAGGTTGAGGCCCGACAGGCCCAGCACGATGAAGCTGGTCGCCGTCATCCAGTGCGCCACTCGCTCGAACAGGTTGAAGCGCTGGATGGTGCGGCCGGACAGGCCGCCCTCCACCTGTATGCGCCCCTTGGTCATGTAGAACAGCGCCAGGATCACGAACATGCCGAGCACGGCGACGCCGCCGACCCAGGTGAGCGTGCGGTTGTGGAAGTCGCGCCACTCCCGGCCCTCGGGCTGGATGAGGGTGGCCGCCTGGCGGTCCGGGATGGTGATGCGGCCGCTGATGCTGCCGCCGCGCAGCGCGGATTGCAGTTCCAGCTCCTCGGCAGAAAGCTGGCCGCCGCTGAAGGGGGCCGGCGTCGGCGGTACGTTGGCCGGCTGGCGCGGCTGCGGCGCGGTGACCGCCTCGGCCGCCGCCGGGGCGGGCGTGCCTGTTGGCGTATCGCCCTGCGCCGTCGATTCCGGAACCTGACCGCCCGGCTGGCTGCCGCGGCCGGCACCGACTTCCGGCACCGGGGCCTGGATTTCCGGCGCACCGGCCGCGGGCGCGCCGGGCTGGGATTGCGCGAACGCGGGCGGCGCCAGCAGCAGCGCCGCCACGAACAGGACGTTGCGCATCAGACCGTCACCGTTTCCTGGTAGGCGGTGCGCCAACCCCAGGCGCCGGCGCCATAGCCGCGGGCCTGGACACGTTCCCGGTAGATGGTGGCGATCATCTCGCCATCGCCGGCCAGCAGCGCCTTGGTGCTGCACATCTCGGCGCACAGCGGCAGCTTGCCCTCGGCCAGGCGATTGGCGCCGTACTGCGTATACTCCACCACCGTGTTGTCCTGCTGCGGCCCACCGGCGCAGTAGGTGCATTTGTCCATCTTGCCGCGGCCGCCGAAATTGCCGACGCGCGGATACTGCGGCGCACCGAACGGGCAGGCGTAGAAGCAGTAGCCGCAGCCGATGCACAGATCCTTGTCGTGCAGCACGATGGCGTCCGCCGTGGTGTAGAAGCAACTGACGGGACAGACGGCGGCACAGGGCGCGTCGGTGCAGTGCATGCAGGCCATGGAGATGGACCGCTCGCCGGGCTTGCCGTCGTTGATGGTGACGACGCGGCGGCGGTTGATGCCCCAGGGTACCTCGTGCTCGTTCTTGCAGGCGGTGACGCAGGCGTTGCATTCGATGCAGCGGTCGCTGTCACAGAGGAATTTCATGCGCGCCATGTCAGGCACTCCGGATCTGGCAGAGGGTGACCTTGGTTTCCTGCATGAAGGTCACCGGGTCGTAGCCATAGGTGGTCACGGTATTCACGCTCTCGCCGAGCACGATCGGGTCGGTGCCCTGCGGATATTTGCTGCGCTGGTCCTCGCCCTGGAACCAGCCGGCGAAGTGGAACGGCATCCACGCCACACCACGTCCGACGCGTTCCGTCACCAGCGCCTTCACGCGGGCCTTCGAACTGTTCTCCGGCCCCAGCACCCAGACGAACTGGCCGTCGCGGATGTTGCGGCTGCGCGCATCCTCCGGGTTGATCTCGACGAACATGTCCTGCTGCAACTCGGCCAGCCACTTGTTGGAGCGGGTCTCCTCGCCGCCACCCTCGTATTCGACCAGCCGGCCGGAGGTGAGGATGATGGGGAAGTCCGGCGCCACCTGGCGGGAGCGGTTCTGCACGGATTGCCCGAGATGCGGCAGGCGGAAGCCGCGGCGGTCCGGCAGCGTCGGGTACTGCGCGATCAGGTCGGTGCGAGGCGTGTAGATCGGCTCCCGGTGCACCGGCACCGGGTCCGGCAGGTTCCACGCCACGGCGCGGGCCTTGGCGTTGCCGTAGGGCACGCAGCCATGTTCCATCGCCACGCGGATGATGCCGCAGGACAGGTCGGTGGCCCAGGAGAAGGTGCCGCCGTTGCTCTCGATCCAGCCGCGCTCCGCGGCCGTCAGCTCCTCATACCAGCCGAGGCGCTTGAGCACGGCGACGGTGAATTCCGGGTAGCCGTCCTGGATTTCGGACCCCAGCGAGTAGGAGCCTTCCGCCAGCAGCGTCTGGCCCTCGCGTTCCACGCCGAAGCGGGCGCGGAAGGTGCCGCCGCCGTTCTTCACGTGCAGGTTCGTGTTGTACAGGATGTGCGTGCCGGGATGCTTCATCTCCGGCGTGCCCCAGCAGGGCCAGGGCAGGCCGTAGAACTCGTTCTCGACCGGCGAGCCCGCGGCGCCGCGCAGTGTCACCAGGTCGAACTTGTCCTGGTGTTCCATGTGCAGCTTCAGGCGTTCCGGCGACTGCCCGGAATAGCCGGTGCTGAGCGAGCCGCGGTTGATCTCGCGCAGGATGCTCTCGGCGGTCGGCGCGTTGTCCTTGATCTCGTAAGGCTTGAACATCTCCTCCCGGATCCGGACCGGCATGTTCTTGCGTTCGGCGGCGGCATCCAGCGCGCCGGCCAGGCGGTACATCATCTCGTAGTCGGTCTTGGATTCGAACAGCGGGGCGACGATG
Source organism: Falsiroseomonas sp. HC035 (assembly GCF_050563525.1). Classification (NCBI taxonomy): domain Bacteria; kingdom Pseudomonadati; phylum Pseudomonadota; class Alphaproteobacteria; order Acetobacterales; family Roseomonadaceae; genus Falsiroseomonas; species Falsiroseomonas sp. HC035. The sequence continues at coordinate 243,576 of NZ_JBNXUN010000005.1, read as the reverse complement.
CGGCTGCCCCACTGCAACGAACGGTTGGAGGCGCTGCGGCTGCCGTCGCATTCGAACTGCGTGCTGGCCGGCAGCAGGTAGGTATTGTCCTTCCGGTTCGACAGCACGGCGAAGGTGGTGGGGTGCGGGTCGGCGACGACCAGCAGGTCCAGCGCCTCAAGGCCTTTGACCGCCTCCGGCATGCGGGTGACGGTGTTGCCGCCATGGCCCACAACCAGCATGCCGCGCAGGCGGTCGCGCTGCTGGATCTGGTCCTTGGGCAGCGTGATCGCGTCGAAATACCGCGTCGTCGGGATGCCCGGCGTACCCATCATCGCCGGGCTGTCGAAGCGGGCGACCATGTCCTCGTAGCGCACGTTCCAGACGCGCGACCAATGCCGCCAGGCGTTCTCGTCGAGCCCATAGTAGGCCGGCAGCGTGGTCACATCGAGGCCGAAGTCGGTGGCGCCCTGCACGTTGCAGTGGCCACGGAAGATGTTGGCCCCGGTGCCGTCGGCGCCGACATTGCCGGTGGCCAGCAGCAGGATCGAGAAGGCGCGGACATTCGCCGTGCCGACGGTCTTCTGCGTCGCGCCCATGCACCAGATCAGCGTCGCCGGCTTCTGCGTCGCGAAGGCTTCCGCCACCTTCCTCAACTGCGCACCCGGCACGCCGGTGACACGCTCCACCTCCTCCGGCGTCCACTTCGCGCATTCGGCGCGGATCTGGTCCATGCCGTAGACGCGCTGGGCGATGAACTGCTTGTCCTCCCATCCATTCGCGAAAATGTGGTGCAGCATGCCCCAGATGATCGGGATGTCCGTGCCCGGCCGGATGCGGACATATTCATTGGCGTGTGCGGCCGTGCGGGTGAAGCGCGGGTCGATGACGATCAGGTTCGCGCGGTTGCGTTCCTTGCCCGACAGCACGTGCTGCAGGCTGACCGGATGCGCCTCCGCCGGGTTCCCGCCCATGATGATCATGGTCTTGGAATTGCGGATGTCGTTGTAGGAGTTGGTCTGCGCGCCGTAGCCCCAGGTGTTGGCGACGCCGGCAACCGTGGTCGAGTGGCAGATGCGCGCCTGATGGTCGACGCTGTTGGTTCCCCAGAAGGCCGCGAACTTGCGGAACAGGTAGGCGCCCTCGTTCGAGAACTTGGCGCTGCCCAGCAGGAACATGCTGTCCGGACCCGACTCCTGCCGGATCGTCATCATCTTGTCGGCGATTTCCGACAAGGCGACGTCCCAGGACAGGCGCTGCCACTGCCCGTTCACCATCTTCATCGGGTATTTCAGGCGCCGGTCGCCATGCACCAGCTCCCGCACCGAGGCGCCCTTGGCGCAATGCGTGCCGCGGTTGATCGGGCTGGCCCAGGCCGGCTCCTGCCCCACCCAGACGCCGTTCTGCACCTCCGCGACGACGGAGCACCCGACCGAGCAATGGGTGCAGATGTTCTTGATGCGCTGCACGGGCCGCGCATGGTCATGCACGCCCATCGCCGCCCCTGGCGCCGCCTGGGCGCGGGAGGCGCCGAGCGAGCCGAGCGCGGCGAGGCCGGCACCCGCGAAACCCGCCTGACGAAGGAAGCTGCGGCGGTCCAGCCCGCCTGATGAAAGTCCCTGGTAGGCCGCGGACAGGCGCTGGCGTGCGGCCTTTCCCTCGGAGCGCTTGATCAACATCCTGGCGTGCTCCTGGTTTCTTATTCGTATCGATTGGTGCGGTAGAAGGCCTGCACATGCGCCGAATCGGGCTTGTACCGGGCAGCGAGCCGCTGACCCTCATTCTCCTTCCGCGCCTCACGGCTCGGCACGCTGTCGGCGCGCTGCGCCAGGGCGGGCGTTGCGGCGGCCGCGGCGGTGCCGAGGCCGAGCGCTTTCAGGAATCCGCGCCGGACGGGCTTTTCAGCGCCTTGTTCGCTCATCTTGGCATCTCCCAGACATAAATCAGGCGGGCAGGTCCGCTGCCGCGGCCTCGTACTCCACGGCCAGGCGGCCTAGCCGGCCGACCGCGCGGTAGAACTCCGCCGTCTCCGCCTTCTCCAGGTCGGCGAAGAAGCGCGCGGCCCAGGGGCGGATGTGGCGGGTGAAGAATGGGGCGGTGGCATCGGCCTCCCCCGGAAATGCGCCGGCGACCAGGCCAGCATAGGCCTCGCACAGGAAGGCGATGTGATCCTCCGGCTCCGCGATGCCCTCCGCCCGCTCGATGCCGAGGCGCGCAAGATCGGCGCGCAGGTCCGCCAACGGCCGTTCATGCAGGAAGCCGGTCAGGTAGTAGCTGGCATAGGGCAGCAACTCGCCGCGGCCGACGCCGATGAACAAGTTGAAAAACTCGCGCTCCGTCGTCTCCGCGGTGCTGCGGCCGGCGGCGGCGGCCAGCGCCGCATAGGCTTCGCCGAGTTCGCCCTGTTCACCGCGCAGCGCCCGCATCCGGATCAGCAGGCCGGCATCCGGCGCCGCGCCCAGCAGGCGGCCAAGCAACGCGAACAACCGCGCCCTCTCCGCGTCGACGGGATCGAGTGTGGCCGGTTCCTGCGCTTCCATCATCGCGGCATCAAGGACTTTCGGGACGGGACGGGCGGCTCCCCAGCCACCATCGGCACCCATCGCCAAGGCAAACAAGCGTAAAGCCTCGTCTAACGCAAGCACTTGATAACGTGTTGAGAATCGTTCGCAATCAACTGAAGGCGGATAGTGATCCCGGCCGAACAGCGGCACCTTCAGACGGGCATGGCGCCGCCGTGCCGGCGCCGCGGCGGCAGGGCTTCCTGGTCCGGCTCGGCCGGCTCAGGCGCCTCGGCCGGCGCCTCCGCGGTCACCTGGGGAGGGTCCGCCTCGGGCTCCGTCGCGAGCGGTTCCTCGCCGTCCGGCTCCGGCGGCGCGTCCTCGTCCGGCTCGCCAATCACCTGAGCGAGCAGCTTCTTCACCCCCTCCCCGATCTCCAGCGAAAAACCGGGCGGCAGGCCGGCGGGGTTGTTGTAGTCCCAGGCGTAGTCAGCCGGCCCGATGAAATCGCGAATCGCCGGGTCCAGGCTCCACATCCGTCGCAATGCCGCGCTGCGGAGCGCAGCCGGGATGCCGGGGCGCAGGAACAACGAGAAGTCGCTGCCGGCCGTGAGGTCCTCGACCTTGGGCAGCAGCGACAGGTCGATCTCCGGCAGGCCCGGAATCGGGCAGGCCTGGGTCTTCGGTGCCAGGGGTTCCGGTGCCAGGGATTCCGGCGTGTCCCGCGGTGCGTCCAGCGGCACGGCTTCGGGCGTCGCCTCGGCCGCCCGCTTGCGACGTGACCAGCGCGTGAGGAAGCCGGCATCGTCCTCCTCCGGGATCATGCCTCCGGCTCCTCCAGGCGTGAGCGATGCGCCAGCGCCTCCGGGTCGGCGCGGTCCCGCTTGCGCTTCCAGAAGCCGCGTTCCTTGTGGTGGCGGGCGATGAAATCCGTCATCACGGCGTGCAGCCCGGCCGGCATCGGCAGCGATTCCAGCAGGTCCTGCCCGACATCGGCATAGAGATGCGCCTCCCCCGGATCGGCCGTCACGGTCTGCAGGGTCCAGCCGCTGGCGGTCTCCGCCGGCCGCAGCAGCACCCACACCAGCGGCTGGGCGGAGGCCAGGTTGTGCCGGTAGTTGTCAGTGTCGGTCGGGTACAGCGCCACCTCCGCGCGGCCGGCGAAGAACACGGTTCGGCCAGGTTCCTCCCGCAGCACGGTCCAGGGCGGCAGTTCGGGAGCTTCCTCCAGCACCTCGATCGCGCGCCAGGCGTGTTCCGCCCAGCGCGTCACGCCCGGCCGGCGCTCCACCAGCACGGCGAGCGGGATGAACAGGCTGTCCGGGTTGTGGGAGCGCGTCACGCGCCGGTCTCCCGCGTCCGCAGCGGCAGGCCAGCGACCAGGTTCTGCGGCTTCATCCGCAGCTTTTGGGCAGCGTCCATGGCCAGCGCCAGATACACCGGCTTCCCCGCCACGCGCGGCAGCACGCGGGATGCGTCCTGGAACTCCAGCACGCCGAGCCAGAGAATGCGCGCCAGCCGCGCCTGCTTCACCTTCTTTCCCTGCCACAGATCGTTGGCGATGGCGGTCGCTTCCGCATCCAGGCCGACATGCCAGGTCCAGTTGCGGTCCTCGATCACCGGCACCGGGCGGATCGCCACGGGCTCGCCCATGACATGGCCGATGAAGCGCTCCAGCGCCCGGGCCAAGCCGTGCTGGCCGGGACGGTTCTCGGCGATGTCGAGGGCGAAGTCATGCGCATCGGACCGGCCGGGGTAGAGCGCCGCATTCTCCTCCGACAGCACGTCGAGCTCGACCTCGCGCGGCGGGGACCCAGCCTCCGTCAGCAATTGCCCCAGCGTGCCGAAGCCGCCATCGCCGCCGCGGATGTCGAGGACTTCCTCATCGGCCAGCAGCAGGGCGCCGTGGTGGATGGCGGCGCGCTGCGGGCGGAACAGCAATTCGGCGGCGCGCAGGGTGAAGGCATCCGATTCACCCTCCAGTGCGGCGCGGGCGACCAGGTGCGTCAGCATCTGCAGGAAGATGGGCGGCACGCCCTGCACGCCCTGCCGGTACAGATCCAGCCAGGCGGCCTCCAGGCTCGGCTGCGCCGCGACGCGGTCGCGGAAGGCGAGGAAGACCTGGAAATTCTCGGCCGCGTCGGGGTCTGCAAGCCCGGCCAGTTCCGCCGCGCCCACCTTGCGCATCGGGTCCAGCAGCAGCGCCGCGTGCAGCGCGCGTTCCGCCGGGCAGGCCTCCGGCGGCGGCACCAGCTCCGGCCGGGCGCAGAAGGCGCGCCACAGGTCGGGCGTGCCGAGGATTCGGCCCTGGTCATCGCGGTCGCACAGGTGGTGGCCGGCGGCGACCCAGAAATCGCCCGGCGCCAGACCGGGGGGCGCCAGACCGGGGGGCGCCAGACCGGGGGGTGCCAGACCGGGGGGCGCGGTACCGGGGGGCGCGGTCATGGGCGCTTCCCGAGGCTGGTCAGGTCGGGATGCTCCACGGGCTCGTCCTCGGGCGCCAGGCTGAACACCGGCAGGGTGGTGAACTGGGTATGCGGCACGTCCCGCCGGTGCAGCGTGCGAAACCGCTCCCGCACCTCGCCGCCCTCCAGGATGCGGCTCAGGGCGAGCACGGTGCCGGGCGGGTGGTCGCAGAGGCTGGCGGCGAAGGCCAGTTCCTCCCGCGCCGCGGCTTCCGCCGCCGCGTCGTCCGGCGCGCCGTATTGCGCGCGGATGTGCCCGGCGAGCGCGGCCAGGGCGGCATTCCACGCATCCGGCGATATCTCGGCAACCTCGACCAGCGTGGACCAGCCGAAGGAGCCGAGGGCCAGGAAGCCGCCCCGGAAGGCCTGCCGGCGCTTGCCCGACAGTGCCTCCGGCGCCTCGTCCCAGAAGGCGAAGCCGCCGGGCACGGCCCATTCGCCGGGCTCGGCCGGATGCTTGAAGATGACGGTATCGGAAGGATCGAGGCGCAGGGTGCGCGGCAGGAAGCGGGTCATGCGGGTTGCGCCAGGGCCTCCGTCAGGGCGTGCAGGGTGCGGCTGCCGTCGCGTTCGGTCACCAGCGCGCCGCTCGCCGGGTCCAGGCCGCGCCGGGCGTCCCCCATCCAGGGCTCAGCTTCCAGCCGGGCGAGGTAGCGTTCCGCCAATCGGGCGAAACCGCCGCGCGGGCCGGGGTGCTGCCATTCGGCCAGGCCGGCCATCAGGTGCCGCGCCCAGGCGGCGGTGAGGTCGGCGGCCGACAATTCCTCCTCGGTCCAGCCTTCCTCGCGGAGCGCGGTCTGGTGCAGGCCGTGGCCGGGCTCCCAACCTTCCGGGAAGATCAGCCGCGCCTCGATGCCGACCACCAGCCAATCCGGCACCGCATCCTCCGGCGCACCGGGCGGCCAGGCGAGGCGGGCGCGGCCCACCTCCGCGGCGTTGATTCGAATGGTCGCGGGCCAGCGCAGCGTCAGGGGCACCTCCGCCGGGCCATAGGCACCGAGCGCATCGGCCAGCGCGCTGGCGGCGGCGAACAGCGCCGGGCGGGCGGCGGCGAGCGGTGCCTCGGGTTCCAGCACCACCGCCGCCTCGATCCGCGCCAGGGACCGCACCCAGACCAGTGTGCCGGCGCCCTGCACCGGGGCGAGCGCCACGGCGCGGGACAGCGCATCGCCGCCCTCGCGCAGCGGGACCACGGGGGTGAAGACGGTCGGCAGGTCGGGAAGGTCCATCGGCACCTGGCGTGTGTCTCCCGGCAACCCTCGCAACGGCGGGGTGGCGGGGATATATGCGCGGGCAATGCCCGGGCCTAGGCCCGGCCTGGAACGAGGTTGCATGACCCAGCCCGCGATCACCTTCGCCTGCACCTGCGAGGACAGCATGACGCTGGATGGCCGCGCCATTTCGCGCGGCTGCGCCAGGGGGGGCGAGACCGCATCGCTGCGCCTGGCGGAACAACTATGCCTGTCCCAGCTCGACCGCTTCCGCGCCGCGCTGGCCGAGGATGTGCCGGTGACCGTCGCCTGCACCGCGCAGGCGCCCCTGTTCTCCGAGGTGGCGGAGGATGCCGGCTTTACCCGCCCGCTTTCCTTCGTGAACATCCGCGAGACCGCCGGCTGGTCCGACGAGGGCCGCGCTGCCGGGCCGAAGATGGCCGCCCTGATCGCCGCCGCCGCCGTGCCGATGCCACCCACGCCGCTGGTGCCGCTGAAAAGCGAGGGCGTGACCCTGGTCCTCGGCCGGGACGAGGTGGCGCTGCGGGCGGCGGAGCGCCTGGCCGGCACGCTGGACGTGACCGTGCTGCTGACCGGGGCGGAGGCCGTGGCGCCGCTGCGATCGGCCGAATTTCCTGTGGCGCGCGGGCGGGCGCGGGCGGCGACAGGCTGGCTCGGCGCCTTCGAGGTGGTGGTGGATGGCCACGCCCTGCCCCGCCCCTCCTCCCGCAGCGCCTATGAATGGGGGCCGCGGCGCGACGGCGCGGTGAGCCAGTGCGACGTGCTGCTCGATCTCACCGGCGGCGCCGCGCTGTTCCCGGCCTCCGAGGTGCGCCAGGGCTATCTGCGCGCGGACCCGGCCGATGCGGCAGCGGTGGAGGCGGCGATTGCCCAGGCGCGCGACCTGGTGGGCGAATTCGACAAGCCGCGCTTCGTCACCTTCGAGGCCGGCCTGTGTGCCCACAGCCGCAACCGTCGCACCGCCTGCACGCGATGCCTGGACCTGTGCCCGACCGGGGCTATTACGCCGGGTCGCGACAGCGTGGTGATTTCCGCCGAGATCTGCGCCGGCTGCGGCGCCTGCGCCGCGGTTTGCCCGACCGGGGCGGCGAGCTACGCCCTGCCCTCCTCGGACAGCCTGCTGCGCCGGCTGCGCGCGCTGCTGCTGACCTACCGCGAGGCGGAGGGAACCTCGCCCGTCGTGCTGGTGCATGACGCGCATGGCGAGGCGCTGATCGAGGCCCTGGCCCGCGCCGGGGAGGGCCTGCCGGCCCGCGTGCTGCCGCTGCGGGTGAACGAGGTCTCGCAGCTCGACCTCGCCTTCTTCCTGTCCGGCTTCGCCTGGGGCGCGGCGCAGATCCGCGTGCTGATGCACGGCCGGCGCGCGCACGGGACGGAGGGCGTGTTCCGCAACCTGGGCTTTTCCGAACAGGTCCTGGCCGGCCTGGGCGTGCCGGACCATGGCGCGCCGCGCGCCGCCGCGATCGAGACCGACGACCCCTTCACGCTCGGCGAGGCGCTGCGCGCCCTGCCACGCCGCGGCCTGCCCTTCCCTCCGGCGACCTTCGTGGCACTCGGCGCTGGGCGGGAAGTGCTGCGCCAGGCCGGGCGGGCGCTGGCGGAGGGGATGCAGCGCCGCGACGCCGTGCTGCCGATGCCGGCGCTGGCGCCGTTCGGGGAGGCGCGGGTGGAGGTGGCGGGCTGCACGCTGTGCCTAGCCTGCACGATGGTCTGTCCGACTGGCGCCTTCACCGCCAATCCGGAGACGCCGCAGCTCCGCTTCCTGGAGGATGCCTGCGTGCAGTGCGGGCTATGCGCCACCACCTGCCCGGAGAAGGTCATCACGCTGGAGCCGCGCCTGAACCTGGCGCCCGACGCCGCGCGGATGCGGGTGGTGAAGGAGGAAGCGCCGTTCTGCTGCGACAATTGCGCCAAGCCCTTCGGCGTGAAGTCGCAGATCGACCGCGTGTCCCGCAAGCTGACCGAGAGCGGCCACTGGATGTTCCGGGACGGCAGGCAGCTGGCCCTGCTGCGCCTGTGCGAGGATTGCCGCGCCTTCGCCGCGACGGACGGCGCGGTGGACCCCTATGCCGGTCCGGCCCGCCCGGTGGCGAAGACGACAGAGGATTGGCTGCGGGAGCGGGAGTGATTGTGGCCCGCACACCGCATGCGTAGCTTCAACCCGCGCAAGGCGCAGGAGCAGCGATGAACGCCCCCTTCCCCGGCGGCAAACGCCCAGTGGAGCTGGACGCGGCGCTGGTGCAGCGCGCCGAGAAGCCGACCCGCGACCGGCCCGGCACCAAGGAACGCCTGCTCGCGGCGCGTCTCGCGGAACAGGATAGCAGGCTGGCGCAACGGCGGCAGGATGCGGAGGCGCATGCCCGCTTCACCAGTGACTTCATCGAGACGCACGGCCATTGGGCCGAGGATGACCGCAGCTTCTGATGGCGCAGTTCGACGTGCATCGGAACATCGGCCGCGGCCGTGCGGGCGTGCCGTTTCTGGTCGTGCTGCAGTCCCGTTCCCATGACCACGTGCCGACCCGGCTGGTAGCGCCGCTGACGATGCCACCGAAGCCGCGCCGCTTCGCGCGCCAGCAACCCTGCCTCGCTACAAGGTGCGGGATCGCCCGGTCATTCCCGACATCCTGCCGACCGCCGCCATCCCGCGCTCAGCGGTCGGCCACATCGTCGGCTCCCTCGCCGATGACAACGACGCGACCCGCATCGCCGCGGCGGTGGACGAGGCGCTCTCGCGCGCGCATGGCTGAAGGCCATACCGAAGGAACCATGGCATGACGATGAACCCGCAGATCCTGCTCGCCCGTCGCCCGAAGGGCGCACCGGTGCCGGGGGATTTCAGCCTGGTGGAGACCGCGCTGCCGGAACCGCGGGAGGGCGAGGTGCTGGTGCGGCATCGCTTCATCTCACTCGATCCCTATCAGCGCGGCCGGATGGACGATGTGAAGTCCTACTCCGCGCCGGTGGCGCTCGGCGCCGTCATGGAATGCCAGGCGGTGGGCCAGGTGGCGGCCAGCCGCGACGGGCGGTTCAAGGAAGGCGACTGGGTGCTCGGCGGCTTCGGCTGGCAGACCTATTCGGCGCGCCCGGCCAAGGCGCTGATCCCGATCGACGCGAACGAGGCGCCGCCCTCCACCGCGCTCGGCGTGCTCGGCATGCCGGGGCTGACCGCCTGGGTCGGGCTGGCCGATATCGGCGAGCCCAAGGCAGGCGAGACGGTGGTGGTCTCCGCCGCGTCCGGCGCCGTCGGACAGGTGGTCGGGCAATTGGCCAAGATCCGCGGCTGCCGCGTCGTCGGCATCGCCGGCGGTCCGCGGAAATGCGAATTCGTCAGGGACACGCTCGGCTTCGACGCGACGGTGGATCACCGTGGCGACCTCGACGCGCAGCTCGATGCCGCCTGCCCGGATGGCATCGACGTTTACTGGGAGAATGTCGGCGGCGCGGTGCAGGCAGCGGTGTTCCCGCGGCTGCGCGAATTCGGCCGCATGGTGATGTGCGGCGTCATCGCGCAGTACAACACTGCCTCCGGCCTCGCGGCCCACGGCGCGCCGCCCGGGCCGAATCTCGGCCCGGCGGTGCGCAAGCGGTTGCGGATCCAGGGCTTCATCGTCTCCGACACCGGCTGGCCGCGCTACCCGCAGTTCCGCGCAGAGATGCTGGGCCACATGAAGGCCGGCCGGATGCAGTGGCGGGAAGATGTGGCGCACGGCCTCGCCGCCGCCCCCGCCGCCTTCATCGGCATGCTGGAGGGACGCAACTTCGGCAAGCAGGTCGTCGCCCTCGACTGAGCATGGGCGACTGACCATGGACGACGCGGCGCTCGCACGGCATCTGTCGGGCACACGAGTGCTGCTGTGCTACGGCCTGCTGGGCGAGGTCATCGCCGGCCTCGCCCCCGTGGGCATGGACTACATGGGCGGGCAGCTGGCCTGGCTCACCGGCCTCGGCGTCGCGGTGCAGGTGGTGAAGCTGCCGACCGCAGCACCGGTCGGCGTGAATGCCGGCCGGATCGCCGCGGCCATCCTGTCCGATGCGCGCCCGGCCATCCTGATCGGGCATTCCAAGGGCGGGCTGGAGGCGCTGGCGGCCCTGCTGGTGCCCGGCATGGCGGCGCGCTGCCACGGCTTCATCGCGTTGCAATCGCCCTTCTTCGGCTCGCCGGTCGCGGATCTGCTGCTGGCGCGGCGGCCGGTGCTGATGGCGGTGCATCATCTCGCCCGGCTGTCGCGCCTCGGAACCGGGCGCGGCCTGCGCGATCTGACGACGCCGACGCGGCAGGCCTGGATGCGCGCCCATGCGCCGCAGGTGGCGGCGCTGGCCGCCGGCCTGCCGGTCCTCACGCTGGCATCCGAACTCAGCCCCGAAGGCAGCGATTGGCGCGACGGGCTCTATCGCCCGCTGACGCGCTGGATGCGGGCGCAGGGCGCCGGGCCGAATGACGGGCTGGTGCCCGTCGCCTCCGCCCTGCTGCCCGGTGCGCGCCAGGTGGTGCTGCCGGGCTGCCACCGCGCGCTGGTCGCGCGCGGCCCGGGGCGGGACCCGGTCGGCGTCCTGCGGATGGCGCTGGGACTGATCCTGGCGCCCGCCTGAGTTGCCCTGATCAGCCGAAGATCACGTCGCCATCCGCCAGGGCAGTCACGCCGCGCAGCGTCGCGATCAGCACCGGGTCATCGCCGCCCAGACCATCCATGTCGAAACGCAGCGCACCGTTGGTGGTGTTGAACAGCAGCGTCGATTCCGCGCCGGCCACGGGTGCCACGCCCTGTACCAGCGGCCCGGCCGTCCCGAAGAAGATGCGGATGACATCCTCGCCGCTGACGAAGCCGCGGATGACATCGCCGCCATCCGCGCGGTCGACGAACATGAAGACATCCTGCGCCCCGTCGGCCTGGGTCTGGTGCAGATCGGCGCCGGTCCCGCCATAGAAGGTGTCTGCGCCGGCAGCGCCGAGCAACGTGTCGTTGCCGGCGCCACCAATGAGGTAGTCGTTGCCAGCGCCACCATTGATCAGGTCGTTGTCCCAGCCGCCCACCAGCAGATCGTGGCCTTCGCCACCCAGGAGCGTGTTGTCGCCATAGCCGCCATTCAGCGTGTCGGCCCCTGACCCGCCGTTCAGCAGGTCATGGCCATCCTCGCCGTAGATCAGGTCGTCGCCATCATTGCCCTGGATGCGCTCGTCGCCGGCACCGCCCCAGATCGAATCGGCACCGGCATCGCCACGGATCCGGTCGTCCCCGGTCCCACCGATGATCTGGTCGTTGCCGGCGCCGCCGATCAGGGCGTTCGCGCCCGAGACGCCATACAGGACGTCCGCGCCGTCGCCACCGGTCAGGGTATCGTTGCCGCCACCGCCAGTGAGGATGTCGTCGCCGAAGCCGCCAACCAGGCGGTCATCGCCGTCCCCGGCCGCGAGCGTGTCGTTGCCTGCGCCGCCGAGGAGCGTGTTGTCGCCGCCCGCTGCATCGATCAGGTCGTTGCCGGCACGGCCCGACAACAGGTCGCCGCCAGAGCTGCCATAAACGGTATCCTCCTGCGCGCCGCCGACGACCGTACTGCCGCCAACGCCAAGAACCACCAGGCTGCGGCGCTCCGGCTCCATGGTCAGCGACACACCCGCGACCGCGTCCGGTGCCAGATAGAGGGAGACCTCCTGGACCGAGATGGCTGGCACGTCGAGGATCGTCACGTTGAAGCGGGCAACGCTGTCGAGCGCAAGCGGCTGGCCGGGCGCACCCGCATAGACATGGGAGTGGGTGAAGGCGAAGGAGGGCACCTGCGGCGTGAAGACCTCGCTGGCTCCATCACCCCAATCCGCCACGTCGAGCGAAACGGTCTGTTCCGGTCCCGCGGTAAACAGCCAGATCGGCTCCAGCGTGATGAAGCCGTTCTGGGCGCCGCGAAGGACGGTGACGATAGCAATCTGCATGGGGCGCTCCGGTGCGGCCAAGACTCGAACCGAAACGATAAAGACGCTGCCTCAAATTGAATGCAAGCGTTAAGAAATGATTGAGCTGAGACGCAACACGTCCCACAGCTCGGGGCGCGTCGCGCGCCCCGGGGCCATCCTCATTCCTTGGCCACTTCCACCAGCACCAGCTCCGCATCCTCCTCGGCGGTGATGGTGAAGGCCGGCTCGTCCACGATGCCGGCGCCGTCCCGCTCCGCCAGCGCCGCCCCGTTCACCGTGGCAGCGCCCTTGGCCACCACCAGATAGGCGGCGCGGCCGGGAGCCAGGTCCTGCGTCAGGGTCTGCCCCTTGGCCAGGGTCGCCGCCATCACCGCGCCATTGACGTTGAGCGGCAGCGCGCCGGTGCCTGCATCGCCTGGACGACCGGAGGCCAGAACCTCGAAGCCGGCTTCCCGGGTTGCCTTCGGGAACTCCTTGGCACCCCAGTTCGGCTTGGCGCCGCGGATATCCGGCATGATCCAGATCTGGAAGATCTTCGTCGTCTCGGGTTCCAGGTTGTACTCCGCATGCACGACGCCGGTGCCGGCGGACATGATCTGCACGTCGCCCGCCGCGGTGCGGCCCTCGTTGCCGAGGTTGTCCTTGTGAGTGATCGCGCCCTCCCGGACATAGGTGATGATTTCCATGTCGCGGTGCGGATGCGCGTCGAAGCCAGTGCCGGCGGCGATCTCGTCATCGTTCCAGACGCGCAGCTTGCCCCAGCTCATGCGCTTCGGGTCATGGTAGTTCGCGAAGGAGAAGTGGTGCTTCGCGTTGAGCCAACCATGGTTGGCGCCACCGAGGGTGGCGAAGGGTCGCACGTCGATCATCGGAAGGGTCTCCCGCTGGGCCGGGGCGATGCGCCGGGGCCGCTGTCTGTCGAGCGGTGAGATAGGCGATCGGCCGGTGGCTTGCAGCGGCGGCGTTCCGATCGGCCTCATTCAGCGGCTGAATGGCGAGCCGGCGCAACGGCCGGATGGCGCGGCGGCGCCCGGTCCGGGCATCCCCATGTCCGAAGGAGCCCACGCCATGACCCGCTTCCGCTGCCTGCCCATTTCCACCGAGACCGCGACACGCTGGCGCGAGACCGGCCGCGACGACCATGGCAACGCGCTGCTGCACCGTGTGGTGGACGGCCCCGGCTTCCCCTGCCGTCACTGCCTGCGACTCGGGCAGGCCAGCGAGGAGATGCTGCTCGGCAGCTACGACCTGCCCCGGCCACAGGGCGTCTACTGGACGCCGAGCCCGATCTTCCTGCACGCGAATGCCGCGGACTGCGCGCGCTTCACGGCGGAGGACGAGGTCGCGCCGATCGTGCTGGCGAACGGCCTGGTGTCCATCCGTGCCTACGATGCCGAGGATCTGTGCCTGTACGACCTCGGCCAGGTGGTCGAGGGCGGGGAGGTCGCGGCGCCGCTGGAGCGGGCGCTGGCGGACCCGCGCACGCGCCATGTGAACATCCACACGGCGCGGCCCGGCTGCCTGCTGACGGCGGTGGAGAAGCGCGCCTAGGTTCAGGACCCATCAATCGCTTGCCGCGACGCGACGGCTCATGATTCTGGATGTGGCGGAGGTCCCGCCCTGTCCGCACCGCCGTTCCTGCTGACGCTCCATCCAGATGCGCCGCCTGTCGCCCCATGTCCGCGCTCGCACGGTCCGCCGCGGGTGGATGATCGCCGAGTGGTCAGCGGCATTCTCTACGTCATCCGACACGGACTGCAGTGGCGCGATGCGCCCGCTGCCTACAGGCTGCACAAGACCCTCTACAATCGCTTCGTGCGCTGGAGCCGCCTCGGCTGCCGAGGCCGGGCCGCGCGATCGGCTGATGATCGATAGCACCGAGCTGAAGGCCCACAGTATCGCAGCCAGCCTGCTCAAGAAGGGGCTTTTCCCCGCAATATCGGCCGTACCAAGGGCGGCCTGACCTCCAAGCTCCACGCCGTCTGCGACGGCCAGGGCCGCCCCGTCCTCATGCTGCTGAGCGAGGAGCAGACCAGTGACCATCGCGACGCCGCCCTGGTGCTACCCCACCTGCCGCCCGCACGAGAACTCATCGGCGACCGCGGCTATGACAGCGGTCGCTTCCGCACCGCCCCGAAGGACAAAGGGCACTACCCCCGTTCAGGGCAGTGCCCTGAACACCCGCAACGCGCATCCGCAAAATTGCCCATCCCGCATGACATCGCGCTCTACCGCCAGCGCCACCGCATCGAGAACATGTTCGGCAGGATCGAAGACTGGCGCCGCATCGCAATGCGCCAGGCCCGCTGCGCCCACACCTTCTTCGGCGCCATCACCCTCGCCGCCACCGTCACCTTCAGGCGTGAGCAATGAGTCCTGACCCTTGAGCAGTCAGGACGCGCATGCTGGCGAGCCCGTGCCAGCTCCCCCCCTCCGGATTTGGCGGCGCAGGTCTGCCATTGGCATGACCTGAGGCATGCGGCTCACCGACCGGCATTTCGATGCTGTCGTCAGCATTCGCCTGATGGCACATTTGGAGAATTGGCGCGGCCTGGTGGCGGAGATGTGCCGCGTCGCCCGGCAGAACGTGGTGATCGACTACCCCACCTCCGCCAGCCCGAACGCGCTTTCCCTGGTGGCCTTACCGCTGAAGCGGGCGGTCGAACACGACACGCGCACCTACCGGACCTTCCGTAATTCCGAGGTTCGGGAGGCTTTCGCGGCGAGCGGCTTTGCGCCGGTTGCGACCTACAAGCAGCTCGTCCTGCCGATGCTGGCGCATCGGGTTCTGGGCCGCTTCGGTGTCCTGCGCTGGGCGGAAGGGATGCTGCGGGCCCTGGGCACGACGAAAGTCGTGGGCAACCCGGTGCTGATCCGCTTCGACCGCATCACCGCCTGAGAGCAAGACCAAGCGGGCGAATAGGAGCAGGTCATTCGCCCCCCATCCGCTTCGACAGGGCCACGGCCACCAGGACCAGGCCCAGCCCCCACCGGAAGAAGGCCCAGGTGGTGTCGGCCATCTCCATGCCGGACGGCCCGAGCGGCAGGGAGACGAGCCAGAGCGCCACACTCGCCACCGCATGTCCGGTTGCAAAGCACACGATGACCAACACCATGCCATCCAGCACGGGTTGCAGGCGCGCTCGGGCGGCCCTGCCGAGATGAATGATCATGGCGCGCAGAGCGTGAGAGTGTCCGCGGGGCGGGTTGCTGCACGCGGCATGAGGGACGACGGCGCGGCCGCCTTGGCTTCCAGGGCCTCGACGGCGGTCTGGTAGAGCGGCCAGTAGTTGCGATTGCAGGCGGCACGCCATTCGGCATCCGTCAGGTCCGGCAAGGCGCTGCTCGCCATCTCCATCCCCTGTTCCCACACGGCCCGCGCCGGATCCGGATGCGTCCGGAGAAGCTCGCCGATGACTCGGCAAGCCTGTTCGTCCACCAGGGCGAGGCGACGATCGGTCGCTGCTTCCAGATCTCGGTCAGGCGCCAGTGCCTGGTGTTGCGGATGGGCATCTGAACAGATCGTCGGGAGCGGAGCGGGAGAGGATGTTGAGACGGCGGGGTATCGGAAAATCCGAACCCGTCCGGCGAAACTCGTCAGCAGCCCGATCAGGATCAGCATTGGCCCTGAGGCCGCTATGCCGCTCCAAAACGTCATTGGGATATCCAGAAACCGTTTCGATGCGCTCTCATATTGCCTATCATTCATGTAGTCTAGACAAAAATAGCATTCCTGTCTCCTAAATGATCTAGCAGCGGATTTTTATCTTAACTCAATTATCGCGCTGTTTCATGTCGCAGTCTGAGGTACTGCCCAATCGCATCCCCCTCATCCCGTGCCGCCAAGTCGACGGCGTGCAAGCGCTGCCGCCGGAAGGCTGCCGGCCAGGCTGCCCAGCGCCACGCCCCAGATGATCCCCTCCAGCCCCCATCCCCCCAGCACCAGGGCGCAGAGGGTGCTCATGGCCAGGCCAAGCCAGCCTAGGCGGTTCAGCGCAGCTATATCCCGCGCCTTGCCGCATCCGGTCAGGATCGCCCGCGGGACAGCCTGCAGGACCTTGGAGGAACCGTTGGCGCAGGCGGCGAGAACCAGGCTGCCGCCGATCTCGTAGCGCCCCTCCGTCACCAGTGTCGTGACGACTGGCGCCGCCAAAATCACGCAGATCGAGGCGCCGGTCAGCAGGACAGCAATGGACAGCAGCTCGCTGCGTACCAGACGGCGTCGCAGCGCAGTGTCGGAGGTCGCCCGCAACCGCGGCACCAGCCCGAAGCCGGCGCTGGCGGTGATCAGGCGGAAGGGAAAGATGGCGACCGAGGCCAGAACGCTGAACAGCGCGAGCGGCTCGAAACCCAGCGCCGCCGGCACCAGCAGCCGCTCCAGCTGGAGCATAATGGTGCCGATCGCCGCGATGCCGAGGAAGGACACGGCTTCGGGCCACGGGATGGGTGTGGCGGGAGCTGGCGCGCTGCCGCGGCCGCGAAGCAGCATCGCCCAGGCAATGCAGGCCGCCATGGCCTCCCCGGCGGCGTACAGGGCCAGCGGCACCAACGAATCCTGCATGGGCACGACCAGGGCGAGCAGCCCGATGCCCAGCAGCAGCCAGTTGGCAGTGGTCAGCACCAGCAGGGCGGCGAGCTCGCGGAAGGCCGCGCGAAGCCCGGCCGCGACAGCAAAGATGACGCCGCCGGAGCTGATCGCCAGGGCCAGCAGGGCGGCCTCGGTCCAGGGAAATCCAGCCAGCGAGGTGACGCCGAATGCGACGCCGGCGCCCATCCCCATGCCGGCCAGCACCAGGACCTTCAGCAGGCGCCCGCCCACCCGGATGGAATGCCGCAGCATGACCTGGTCCAGGCCGAGCGGCGCAATGACCGCGAAGATGTTGAACAGGGCGATGGCCCATGCGAAGCGGCCAAATTCCGGCACCGGCATGACGCGGGCGAGCAGCAGCGTACCGATACCGAAGGCAGCGCCCGACAGGGCGAAGATGGCCGAGGCCTGGACCTTGGCAAGGCGAGCCAACAGGCCGGGGGAGGCCTCCCTCATCGCACTGACCGGGCTGCCACGCTGCCCCAGGAGGAGGTGTCGCCTCATCCGCTGTGGTCGGCCGAGACCAACTGCAGCGCTAAAGCCCGAAGCCAAACCAAGCTTACCATCACGCGCCCCGCAACAATCCGCACGCGGCTATAAATCCAGATAGAGAACAAGTCTAGATTGTTTGATACCGCAGGAAAATTAGGACTTAGATTAGACGATGGAGCTGGAGCATAATCCAGTGCAATTTTGCATAGGAATTACTTGAAGTTGTAAATCTGTATTTAAGTTTAATTTTAGTGGCGCGCAAGCCTCGCGTGGCGAAGGCAACTAGTCCCTTTATGCCGCGCTCCTAGCCGAACGGTACGAGCTCTGCACCCCAGCTACACCAGCGAAAACTGGGCTCGATATCTGACTCTGCACGCTGGCGGAACAGGTACATTCCCCAGGCAGGCTGTGACGCCAGCAGGCTGTGGAGTCCAAGCTGAGGGCAGAGCGTCGGCGGCGATGGGGTCCGACGAGCGCTGGATGGCCAGCAGGCCAGTGCAGCCCGCACATCCACTCGACGCGCCCGTTCAACAGGGGGCGTCAAGCCGCTCATCCTTGGATGCGGGAGTTCATCTCACACGCGAAGCGCCAGAAGCGAAACGCGCGCCCGGCGATGTGCCGGACGCGCGTTCCTGAAGTCACGTCAGCCAGGGGCCGAAGGTCAGGCCTTCTTGGCCCGCGCGCGGCGCGCCAGGCCGAGGCCCAGCAGGCCGGCACCGAACAGCGCCAGAGACGCCGGCTCCGGCACCGCGACGGCATCGACGGTCGCCGAGAACGTCACCTCGGTCGGGAAGCCGGACTGCGTGGAGAACACGAAGTTCGCCTGCGTCGGGTCATAGCCGGTCAGCGTCACGGTGCCTGTGCCGATGATGTCGACGGCGCCCGGCGCGCTGCCGACAGTGGTCGTCGAGGCGCCCGGGTTCAGCGTGAAGGTGGTGGTCAGGCCGGCATTGCTGATCGTGAAGATCTGGCCGGACGACACCGTCGGGGAGATGGTGATGTTGCTCAGTTCCACGCAGCCGAAGCAGGTGCCGAGGCCGGAGAAGGTGCCGGTGCTGACGAACAGGGAGCCGTTCGAGGGGAAGCTGATCGAGGTCGGGGTGACGGTGTTGACGCCAACGATGGACAGCGTGCTGCCCGGCGCGATCGGGCCGGCGAGAGCGGGTGCTGCCGCGAGAGCGACGGCTGCAACGGCGCCGAGGAGAGCCTTCTTCATGATCGTTCGTCCTATCTGGGGCCGCCAACAAATCAGGCGCCTTTGCTGGGATAGAGCAAAACGTGTGCCACGATCGCAAGCGCTTATTAATGAATGGGATTTCAATCCGGCAGTCCACAGATTCGAGGTGGTGTAAAGTTTGGCGACGACCTTCCGGTGTTGTGTCCCCGGCATCGACAGCAGCGGCACCTGACTGTCCGCAGAAGTTTCCGCGCGGACCGCGGCGCACGGGGTGGCGTAACTTGTCTGTCATGGATAAGAAATATTATTAGACCTGGTGGAGACGCCGACCCCCTCCACGCAGCAGGGAGCCACGGAGGCGGTATGCTGGCGCTTGATGAGTCGCTGTTCCTTTTCATCAACGGCTGGGTTGGAACAAGCTGGAGTTTCGACCACCTGGCCCTGAGAGTGGCGCACTCCCACCTTCTGAAGGGCGGTGTTCTCGTCGCGCTATTGTGGTGGAGTTGGCATCGCACTCACAGTCAAACCCGGCCCGCCGTCATCCTACAGATCGTGTCGGGTGTTTTGCTCGCTGTCGCGGTGGCCCGCGCCATGCAGAACCTGCTGCCAGCGCGCCTGCGGCCGGCACATGACCCGGCACTGATCGAGCGTGGCTTCGTGCTATTCGATGAATTTGACCCCGCCATCCTGGAAGGGCTGAGTTCCTTCCCCAGCGACCACGCGGTGCTCGCCTTTGCGATGGCCACCGCCGTTTTCCTGGGGCATCGCGGCCTCGGCATTCTGGCGATGGTCTGGGCGCTGCTGACCAGTTGCCTGCCACGTGTCTACTTCGGCATGCACTATCCCGGGGACATCATTGCCGGCGCCATCATCGGGACCCTGGTCATGCTGGCCGTCGTGAGCCTGCCGGTGCCGCAATCACTGGACCGCAAGGTGGAGGTGCTGGCACTTCGGCATCGCGGCTTGTTCTACGCCGTGCTGTTCCTCGCCACGTCGCAGATGGCCACCGTTTTCGTGGACTCACGTGCCCTGCTCGGAACAGCGGCCACTTTCGTGCGTCTCCATCTCAGCCTTTTGTAGGCGCACTTGCTTGCTGCCTGATGCGCTCCGCTGATCCCACCGCCATAGCTCGGGCTGGTCTCGGCATCAGTGCTGCATCATGGCTCGCGCGCGCATCATGCTTCCGCCGGCGGTATGGAACTGTCGACCGAGGCGATGTTGGGACGGCTTGTATCACCATTCCGCTCGGCATTCGCGGCGCAATGTCGCGAAGGAATCGCCTGCCGCAACCGCGATACAAAGCACCGCCGCCACGAGCAGCATCGAACCCCAGTGCTGGTAGCGCAGCGAGTTTCTTCGGAAAGCCACCTCTTCCGGCGCTGCCGCGGCAAGGCGCCGCAGAGCGTCCTGCTGCCACGATCTGAGCTTGTCCGACCATCCCAGAATGTCGGTTGCGAGGTCCGACACTGCCCAACCGCGCTCACTGAGAAATCGAAGATCACCTGCTCAGGCCTCCACATTCAACGAGTGCTGAGCTTCCGTGCTGCCTACTGTGCATTTGCGGTGGGACGGTCGCACGCACCCTGGTGACAGACAGCCCCTGCCCTCCCCTCGCAGTGGCGATCTCGGCGGTTGTCCCGCCATTGCGGCAAGCCTCTGCTCGCCCGTGGCAAGCAGGTCTTCCCGAGTGGACCAACGCTCTGGGAAGTGCACGCGAAGTCGATCCTACAACAGCCTAGTAGAGCATCATACATCAACCGGAATGTGACCCAGGCTTCAACCGGGTTGGCGGACGGCGTCCAGCGCACGCCAGACCTTCTCGGCCGTCACAGGCATGTCGATCAACGGCGAGGCGCCGACGCTGGACAATGCATCTGCGACAGCGTTCATCAGCGCGGGCAGCGATCCCGTAACTCCGCATTCGCCCGCGCCTTTTACCCCGAGAGGATTCTTCGGCGAGGGCACAGGATGAAAATCCGTGCCGATTGCGGGCAGGTCGCTGGCGCGGGGCAGCGCGTAATCCATCAAGGAGCCCGTCAGGAACTGGCCGTCCTCGTTGTACTGGCAATGCTCCATGAGGACTTGGCCCAGCCCCTGCGCCACGCCCCCCTGCACCTGCCCATGTACGATGCGCGGGTTGATCATGGTCCCGACGTCGTCGACGGCGACATAACGCTCGACCGAGATGCGGCCGGTGCTGGGGTCGATCTCCACTTCGCAGATGTGGCACCCGTTGGGGAAGTGCATATCGGGCGCGGTGTAGTCGCCGGTGGAATCGAGCGTTCCCGGCAGGTCTTCCGGCCACCCGGGTCCCTTGCCGACCAGTCGCGCAAGATCGAGTAGTGGGATGGCCCGGTCAGTTCCGGCGACACGGAAGCTGCCGGCGTCGAATTCGATATCCGCCTCCGCTGCCTCCAGCAAATGGGCTGCGGCCCTGCGGCCCTTCTCGATGATGATGGCGCAGGTATTGGCAAGCGCCGATCCGGCCATGATCATGGAGCGCGAGCCGACGGTCGCGAAGCCCACGGGCTTGTCGGCGCTGTCGCCCTGCCGCAGTTCCACCTGGCCGTAGGGGATTCCCAGCCGCGCGGCGACGACCTGCGGGAAGGTGGTCTCGTGGCTCTGGCCCTGCGACTGCGTAGCGACCACCAGCAGCACGCGTCCATCCTCGGTGAAGCGAATATGCGACCCCTCGTGGTTGAAGCCGCCGACATTCTCCAGGAAGCAGGAAATGCCCTGGCCGCGGATCAGGCCGGCTTGCTCGCTCGTCCTGCGCCGCGCAGCGAAGCCATCCCAATCCGCCTGGACCAGTGCCTGGTCGAGCACCGCCTCGAACTCGCCGCTGTCGTACAGCCGGCCGGAGGGGGTGCGATAGGGAATGGCCGAAGGCGGGATCAGGTTGCGCCGGCGCAGCGCGATGCGGTCGATGCCGAGTTGGCGTGCGGATTCATCGACCAGTCGCTCCACGATGTAGGCGGCCTGCTCCCGCCCGGCACCACGGTAGGGACCGATCGGCGCTGTGTTGGTCATCACGCAATCCACCCGGGTATGGCTGAGCGGGGTGAGATAGGCCTGCGGCAGGCCGTAGCTGGTGTTGCGGATCGAGGCGTTCGGTCCGTTGCAGGCGAAGTAGGCCCCCATGCCGGCCAGGATGGAGGCCCTGACCGCGAGGAAGCGCCCCTCCGCATCGAGCGCCAGCGCGCAGTCGATCACGGCGTCGCGCGCGTGGTTGTCAGAGATCAGGTTGTCGCTGCGTGTAGCACGCCACTTCACGGGGCGGCGCAGCGCGCGTGCCGCATGCAGCAGCGCGATATCTTCCGGATAGGGCTGCTCCTTCACGCCGAAGGCGCCACCGACGTCATGGGTGCGGATGTGGATGCGCTCGTCCGGCACATGGAAGATCTGGTCGCACAGCACGCGCAGCATGTATTCGGAACCCTGGCTGGGCGTCAGCCATTCGAGCCGGTCGGCCGCCTCGTCATAGGATGTGATGCAACTGCGCGGCTCGATCGGGTTGGCGAAGATGCGGCTGTTGACCAGCCTCAGGCGGGTGACGTGGGCCGCCTCGGCGAAGGCGCGGTCGATCGCCTCCGGCTCGCCGCTCTGCCACTGGATCGTGGTGTTTCGTGATGCGTCCGGCCAGAGTTGCGGCGCATCCGGTTCCACCGCGAGAGCAACGTCGGTGACGGCGGGCAGCGCCTCGATATCCGCGGTGATCAGTTCGGCCGCGTCGCGTGCGGCATTGAGTGATTCCGCGACGACCAGGGCGATGGGCTCGCCGACATAGCGCACGCGATCCTGCGCCAGGCCGGGCCGTGGGGTCGCGACGTCGCGAGTCAGGACGAAGTTCCGCAGCGGCAGGCGCTGCAGCGGCCCAACTCCGGCAGCGCGCAGATCCTCGCCGATGAAGACGCCAATCACGCCGGGCGCCCGGCGCGCCGCTTCCACATCGAGCCCGCGCAGCAGACCATGCGCATGGTCGGACCGGACGAAGGCGGCGTGGGCCTGGCCGGGCAGGTTGAAATCGTCCGAGTAGCGGCCGCCTCCGGTGATGAAGCGGTGATCCTCGCGGCGATGGGCCGGTGCCCGGCCGCCGCCGGGAAGCCCTTCGGCCTTGCTGTGCATGAGTGGCGTTCCCCTCGGACGATAGCGTCGCGGCCACCTGTTCGGCCGGCATCCGCTTGACAGTGCCGAGACACTAAGGTCTTGTCATTTGGTTGGCAATGTAAGGACGTTTGGGTCCGGTGTTGCCAGTCCCACCGTTGGCCACACAGGGCATGCGCTAGACGATGAACATGGCGATCGACCTGAAGGAGCTTCGCCCACTGGACCCCGGCGCGCCGCTGCCGCTGTACGTCCAGCTCGCGGAACGACTTTCGGTGCTGATCCGTCCTGTCCAGGAACGCCTGGCCGGTCGCCTGCTGCCGTCCGAGGCGGAGCTGACGGCGCATTTCAGCATCAGCCGTCCCACCGTACGCCAGGCCATGGGCCAGCTCTTGTCGGAAGGGCTGATCGTGCGCGGGCGCGGACGCGGCACCTTCGTCGCACCGCCGCACGCCAGCCGCGACCTTGGCGGGCCTTCGGAGTTCGAGCTGCTGCCGCCGAGCGACGAGATCGAGTTCCGGCTCATCGCACGGCTCCGGCTGCGGCCTACGCCTTCCCTCCGTGCGCTGTTCGCGCTGCGGCCGGGCGAGCCGGTGGAGCGGATCACACGGCTCCGTCTCATTCAGGGCGAGGTCTACGCCTTCGAGGAACGCTTCCTGCCCGTCCCGATCGCCGACCAGATCACGGATGCGGTGCTGTCCCGCGATGCCGGGCTGGTCTTCATACGCCGGTTCATTGGCGGAAGGGGCGGCAAAGTGGATTTCCGCTTCCGCGCCATTCCCGCCAGCGCCGACCAGGCGCGGATCCTTGACACCCGGCGCGGCGCACCGCTGCTGTCGAGCGAGCATACCTACTACGGCGTCGACGAGCGGCCGATCCTGCACGGCATCATCGTGTTCCGCGGCGACCGCTACGATTTCGGCTTCAGCGCGCCCATCCATGGGCGCCCTGCGCGGCAGCAGCCAGAAAATTGAGGAGAGACGCCATGGAATTTCCGCTTCGCCGCGTGGTCACGGGTCATGATGCGCAGGGTCGCGCCGTGGTCCAGATCGACGACATCCCGAGCAACCTGGTCTCCAAGCGCCCGGGACACAATTCCTTTGTCGTCTGGACCACGGTCGGCAACCCCGTCGACAACACCGGGACCGGCGATGACGCCACCCGCCCCGTCGGGACCGAGCTGCGCAACGGCAGCGTCTTCCGCATCATGAAGCTGGACCCCGGCGTGGCGCCGCGGCCGCACCGCACCGCGTCCATCGACTACCTCATCGTCCTGTCGGGCGCCGTCACCATGGAACTCGACGAAGGCTCGGTGGACCTGCGCGCGGGCGATCTACTGGTGCAGCGGGGCACCTTTCATAACTGGATCGTCACCGGCACCGAGCCCTGCCTGATGGCCGTGGTGCTGATTGACGCCAAGCCGGTCGAGGTGGGCGAGACCACGCTCGGCGCCTTCGGCTGAGCCGGCGGATGCGGCGCATCGCCGTGTTCGGCGCCGGGGCTGTGGGCTGCCACATCGCGGCCCGGCTGGCCCAGACCGGCGTGCCGATAAGCCTGGTGGCGCGCGGCGCGATGCTGGAGGCGCTGGAACGTTCCGAGCTGACCCTGCTGGAAGGCGAGACGAGCATCACATCGCCGGTGCGCGCCGTGGCGCGGGCGGCGGAACTCGGTGTCCAGGACTTGGCGATCATCACGGTGAAGGGCACGCAGCTTGGCGATGCGGTCGAGGATATCGGCCCGCTGATCGGCCCAGAGACCAGCCTGCTGGTCGTGATGAACGGCCTGCCCTGGTGGTTCGCCGAGGGCATGCCGGCGCCGCTGCGCGAGGCGCTGGCACCTCGTCTAGATCCGACCGGCCGCCTGGCGGTGCTGCTGCCGGCGGAGCGTGTGATCTGGGGCGTCATCACCGCCGGCGCCGCCGTGGTTGCGCCGGGGATCGTGCGCAGCACAACGCCCGCCGTCAGGCGGATCGTGCTGGGCCGGCCGGATGACCGAGACGACGCGACCCTGCAACGGGTTCGGGCGCTGCTGCTCGGCGCGGGCTTCGAGACCACGATCGCACCCCGCATCCGCGAGGCGATCTGGGCGAAGCTACTGCTGAATGCCGGGCAGGCCATGGTGGCCACGGTCACCAACCGCGACCACCTCGCCGTCACCTCGGATCCGGAAACGCGCGGCGTAGTCATCGCCTTGATCGAGGAACTGGCGAGGATCGGGGCCGCGATCGGCGTGCACCCGCCGGCCGATCCATGGGCGATGACCGACCCCGCCAACTATGGCCGCCATGTGCCCTCCTTCCTGCAGGACCTGCGATCCGGACGGCCATTGGAACTTGATGCGACCATTCTCGCGGCGCGGGCGATCGGCCGCGCCCTGCATCTCCCGATCCCGACGCTCACAACGGTCGCGGCAATCGTCGCCGCACAATCCGCCGATGCGGTGGTGCGTGCGCGAGAGGCCGATGGGCCGGTGGTGGCCGGCTGACCCGACACGCCTGATCAATCCGCCATCAACAAACGGAGGAAACAATGAAATCGACACGACGGTCACTGCTACCGATCCTGGGCTGCCTCGCCGCCCTGGTCTCAGCGACCACGCCGGTGCTGGCGCAGGAGTGGCCCAACCGGCCAATCCGCCTGATCGTCCCCTTCGGGGCTGGCAGCGGCACCGACATCGTCGCGCGCATCATCTCCAATGACGTGGCCGAGATCCTCGGTAAGCCCGTGGTCATCGAGAATGTCGGCGGCGCTGGCGGCACCATCGGCGTCACCCGCGCCGCGCGCGCCGCGCCGGATGGCTACACGATGGTGATCGGTGCGGTCGATACCTTCGCGCAGAGCCAGTACCTGTTCCGCAGTCCGCCCTCCAATACGGTCGAGGAATTCGCATCCGTCGGGCTGGCGGTGGAACAGCCGCTGGTGCTGCTGGCGCGTAAGGACCTGCCGGGTGGTTCGCTGCGCGAGTTCGCCGACTATGCCCGCGCCAGGCCGGGGCAGATGAGCTTCGCCTCCGCCGGCATCGGTGCTGCGCCCTACCTCGCCTGCGCCATGTTCAACGCCGCGGTTGGCATCCGCGATGTCGTCCATGTTCCCTATCGTGCCGCGGCGCCGGCGCTGCAGGACATGATGGCGGGTCGGCTCGACTACTACTGCCCGCTCGCGGCTGCGGCGGTCAGCTTCATCCAGGACAACTCGCTGCAGGTGCTTGCCGTACTGACGGCGGAGCGTTCGCCGCTGTTCCCCAATCTGCGCACCGCCCAGGAACAGGGCATAGCCGTCGTTGACGGCTACTACTGGAATGCCTTCTTCATGCCGATCGGGACGCCCGAGCCGATCCTTGATGCGATGAATACCGCGCTTCGGACGGCGCTCAGCCGGCAGGCCGTTCAGGATCGTCTGCGAACTGCCGCTTCGACCGCCGTGGCGCCGGAGCGCCGCTCCCGGGAATACCTGGCGACCTTCCTGCGCAGCGAAATCACGAAATGGGCGTCGATCATGCGGACGGCCGAAGTTCCGCAGCAGTAGCCGCCCAACAGGCAAGTGCGTGCGGACAGGAAAGGATGACGAAGATGCCGGATGCCAAGGTACGGGGCGTGACCCTGAACTACCAAGTGATCGGCGACCAAGGCCCATGGATCGCGCTGACCCCCGGCAGCCGGCGTGGCTATGCGGAGCTGGTGCCCATGTCGCGCGAGCTGGCGCGGCATGGCTACCGGGTGCTGCTGCATGACCGGCGCAACTGTGGCGCGTCTGACGTCTCCATCGACGGTGAGGGGTCGGAGTACGAGATCTGGGCCGACGACCTGCGAGAGCTTGCGCAGGGCCTGGGCGCCACGCGGCTGCATGTCGGGGGCTCATCCTCTGGCGCGCGGCTGGCCGTGCTGTTCGCGCTGCGGCACCGCGCATCGCTGGATGCATTGCTGCTGTGGCGCGTCACCGGTGGGCGCCATGCCTCTGAAAAGCTCGCCGCGCGATATTATGGCGACTTCATTCCCTTGGCTGAATCAGGCGGCATGGCGGCGGTGGCGGAGACCGAGCATTTCGCCGCCTGCATCGCCGCCAGGCCGTCCAACCGCGACCGCCTGCTGGCGATGGATCCGCAGCGCTTCATCGCGGTGATGCGCAACTGGCAGGATCATTTCATTCGCGCCGCCAACATGCCGATCATTGGCGCGACGGAGGAGCAGCTGCGGGCCATGGATGCGCCGACCTGCATCATCGCCGGCAACGATCTGGTCCACAGTCCGGAAACGGCGCGGAAGATGGCGGCGCTGCTGCCTGACTGCACCTACCACGACGACGTGGTGGCGCAGCGATCCGATGAGGACCTGCTGGTCGAGTGGGACCGAGCCGAATGGAAGTCGGCGGAGCCACGGATGGTGCGGATCTTCACCGGCTTTCTGGCCCGACATAAGCGCGACGCCGGATAGCCGGGCGCCACCGCGGGTTGTTCAGTCCACCTTGAGCTGAGCCCCGCGGACCACCGGTTCCCATCGCACCAGGTCAGCGGCAATGAACCTGGCGAAGGCGTCGGGGCCGCTGACATCGGGCACCATGCCCTGGCGCGCCAACGCCTCCAGCACGTCGGGCGCTCCGAGAGCTGCGACGCAGGCCGCATGAATTGCCAGCACTGCCGCCCGCGGCGTTCCTGCCGGTGCGACAAGACCGTACCAGGCATCGCCAGAGACGCCTGGCATCCCTGCCTCGGCAAAAATCGGCGCCGGCTGCGGGCCGGGCATGCGCACCGGACTGGTCAGTGCAAGTGGCACGGCACCTCCCTGGATCGCGGCGGAAAGCTCGCTCGGGGCGCCCCAGGTCAGCTGGACATCGCCGGATGCCAGGGCTGCCATCGCCGGCCCAGCACCGCGATACGGCACGTGCGTGATGTCCAGGCCAGACTGGGCCTTCACCAACTCCAGCAGAAGATGCGCAAGGCTGCCATTTCCGGAGGTGCCGCAGGCAAGACCCCGGGCCGAGCGGAGATCCGCAAGCTGACGAAGACCGGATCGCGGACCAGCCACCAGCATCATTGGAGAAGACATCAGCTTGGTGACCGGCGCCAGGTCGCGCTGAACGTCGTACGGCAAGGTCGGGTACAGGAAGGGCGTGATGGTCAGCGGTGCCGGAGCGAGCAGCACGGTATGCCCATCCGGGGCGGCCCTGGCGACCAGCGCCGTGGCGATCGTCGTGCCGGCTCCGGCGCGGTTCTCGACCACGACCGGGACCGGCCATTGCGCCTCGAGCTTGCTGGCAAGGATCCGCCCGACAGCGTCGGTCGCGCCACCCGGCGCGAAGGGGACGATGAGGCGTACAGGCTGCCGGGGCTGCCAGCCTGCCGCGACGGCCTGGGCCGACGCCTCGCTGTTGCGCAAGGCAAGGGCGAGGCCCAGCGCCCCCGTAAACGCGTCTCGTCGTTTCATGGCTTCAGCACTTCCTCGTTGTGGGCACCCAGGCGGGGGGCTGCGCCCCTCACGCGCGGACGCTCCCCGTCGAGGGACAGCGGAAGCGCGACCAGCGAGAAATCCTCGCCTGGGACATTCTGCATCATGCCGAGCGCCTGGGTCTGCGGCTCGGCCAGTGTTTCCGGAATGCTGTTGATCGGCGCGCAGGGGACGCCGGCACGCTGCAGCCTCTCAAGCCAGGCGGCACGCGGCGTCTCCCGCATCACGGCCGAGATCATCGGGAGCAGTGCCTTCTGGTTCGTAAGCCGTGAACGGTTGGTGGCGAACCGGTCATCGGCCGCCCATCCGGCGTGGCCAAGTTCTGCGGCGAAACGCACGAAGAGACGGTCATTGCCGCAGCAGACAAGAATCGGGCCATCCGCCGTGTCGAAGGACTGGTAGGGCACGAAGTTGGGGTGGCCGGAGGCGTGGCGCTCCGGCAGCTTGCCCGTGTTGACGTAGCTGCTCATCTTCTGGCCAGCCCACAGTAGGGCGGTTTCGAGCAGCGAGGTGTTAACCACGCCGCCGATTCCCGTGCGGTGCCGTCGCTCCAGCAGTGAAAGTGCGCCAAGGACGGTCCACAGGCCCGTGCCCTGGTCGACGACAGAGGCGCCCATCCGCACCGGAGGGCCGTCCGGCTCACCCGTGATCGACGACAACCCACCAAAGGCCTGCAGCAGCGGCTCGTAGCCCGGCCGCAGCCGCTCCGGTCCGACATGCCCGAAGGCGGACATGGCGCAGTAGATAAGCCGCGGGTGACGCGCACAGACCTCGCCGGGCCCGATCCCCAGGGCCTCCGCCACACCAGGGCGGAGGTTGTGCAGCATGATGTCGGCGGTCTCGAGCAGGTCGTGCAGTGCATTGACCCCGGCGGGCGACTTCAGATCCAGCGTGACCGATCGCTTGCCGCGGTTGAACTCGTGGAAGTTCAGCGCATCGCCGTAGCGGAATGCCGGCCCCATCTGGCGTGCGTCGTCGCCGCCATCGGGCTTCTCGACCTTGATCA
Source organism: Falsiroseomonas sp. HC035 (assembly GCF_050563525.1). Taxonomy (NCBI): domain Bacteria; kingdom Pseudomonadati; phylum Pseudomonadota; class Alphaproteobacteria; order Acetobacterales; family Roseomonadaceae; genus Falsiroseomonas; species Falsiroseomonas sp. HC035. The sequence continues at coordinate 214,682 of NZ_JBNXUN010000005.1, read as the reverse complement.
CATCGGCGCCAAGATCCGCGAAAATCGCGCCAGCGAAAGGGCCGGCAAGCACCTGGCCCAGCTCGACCACGCGCAGGCCGGAAAGGACTCCCTCGTTCACTGCAGTTCGATTCCGGCTGCTGTCACCAGGCGCTTCCACTTCTCGATCTCCGCGGCCTGGAAGCTACTCAGGTCCTCGGGCGTCCCGGGGCGCAGCACCATGCCGTTGGCGGTCAGGCGTTCGGTGACGCCGGGGCGCACCATGATGTCGTTGATCAGCCGGTTCATGCGGGTGATGATCGGCACGGGCGTGCCGGCAGGTGCATAGATCGCGTTCCAGGACAGCATCTCGTAGCCGGCGAAGCCCTGCTCCTCCACCGTCGGAACGTTGGGTAGCATGGGAACGCGCTGCCGGCTGGTCACGCCGATGGCACGCACGCGACCTTCACGTGCATGTGGCGCCGATGTCGTGGCATCGACGAACATGACCTGCACGACACCGCTGATCACGTCCGTGATGCCGAGAGGGTTCGAGCGGTAGGGGACGTTGATCATGTCCACATTGGCGGCCGACTTGAACATCTCGCCGGCGACGCGCGAGGAGGCCGAACCGGACGCGAAGTTGAGCCGCCCCGGATTGGCGCGCGCATAGGCGGCGAGTTCCTGCATGGTACGGACCGGCAGGTCGTTGTTCACCACCACCAGAAGCACGCCAACCCCGATCAGGGCCACCGGCGCGAAGTCCTTCACCGGGTCGTAGGGCAGCCGACGGAACAGCGCGGGGTTGGAGCCATGCGTGGTATTCGCGGTGGAGAGGAACGTGTATCCGTCTGGCCTTGCGCGCGCCACAGCCTCGCTGGCGATGAAGCCGTTGGCACCGCCCCGGTTGTCCACCACGACCGGTTGGCCGAGATCCGTGGAAAGTGGATCAGCAAAGTAGCGCGTCGTCACGTCCGTACCGCTGCCAGCCGGAAAGGCGACGATGAATTGGATGGGACGAGCGGGCCAGTTCGGCTCGGACGGTTGTGCAGCGGCGATGCGGGATACGGCAGGTGCTGCAATCAACGCAGTCAGTGCCGCCCGTCTCGAAAGGGTGCGATCCATCAAGCATCCTCCAGTTCCGGAGCCCTCTGGCGGGGCGCCTTTCGCGGCGTTAGCCTTTGCCGTGAGCGACAGCGTTCCCGCTACTGCGGGCAAGTGTCAATGTTCCGCCGTGCATGACAGGAGCAGACGCCATGTCTGATCTACCCAAGCGGGTTCACTTTCACGAGGAAGGCCCGCGCGAGGGTTTCCAGATTGAGCGCGAGACGTTTCCATTGGCGCAGCGCGCTGCGCTGGTGAACGCCCTGTCCGAGACGGGGCTGGAGGAGATCCAGGTTGCCTCCTTCGTGTCGCCGAAGGCCGTACCGCAGATGGCGGATGCCGAGGCGCTGTTCGAGGCAGTCAAGCGAAAGCCGGGCGTGCGCTATGATTCGGTTTGGCTCAACGAGCGGGGGTTCGAGCGCGCCCGTGCTTGCCCTGGCGTGCATGTCACCGGACGCATCGCACTTTATGCTTCCGATGCCTTCGCGCTGCGCAACAACAATTGCACCGCTGCGGAAATGCGAAGTCGCGTGAATGGTTGGCTCGACCGTTATGCTGAAGTCGGCGTGCCGATGGAACGCGCGCTCGTGATGGCAGCCTTCGGCTGCAATTTCGAGGGCGAGGTCCCTCCAGCGCGGGCGATCACCGAGCTCGTTTGGGCGGACCGTGCCTGCCGCGAACGTGGCTTCACGCTGCCGCGCGTCTATCTCGCGGACACCATGGGCTGGGCCAATCCACAGTCGGTGCGCCGTCTGGTTGGAATGCTGCGCGAGGCGCTGCCGGAGGCGGAGGTGGGGCTGCACCTGCATGACACGCGCGGCCTTGGCGCTGCCAACGTGCTGGCGGCGCTCGAGATGGGCGTCAGCCACTTCGACAGTTCGGTTGCAGGCCTGGGTGGCTGCCCCTTCGCAGGTCACGGAGAAGCCAAGGGTGCCGGTAACATCTGCACGGAAGACATGGTCTTCCTCTGCCACGAGATGGGCATCGAAACCGGCATCGACCTCGACGCGCTGGTCGAGGCGGCGCGGCTCGCTGAAAGCATCATCGGGCGAACCCTTTCGGGGCGCCTGATGCATGCGGGTACGCTGGCGCATTACAGGGATCGGCAGGCGACCGCGCGCAGCAGCTGATCTGGCCGCGCGCGTGGCGCCGCTCAAGGCAATTGCGGTGCCTGCGCCAGGTTTTCCACGGTGAAGGGCATGGCACGTGGGCGTACGCCCAGGGCACCATGGATGGCATTGGCGATCGCGGCGACGGTAGGGCCGAACGAGGGTTCGCCGGCACCGAGCGGCGGCTGGTCGGGGCGGTCGAGCAGCCGCACCTCGACCTCCGGAACTTCTTGGAAACGCAGGATGGGATAGCTGTCCCAACTGTCGCTGGTGATCCGGCGGCGATCGAAGCGCACGGCTTCCTTCAGCGCCTGGCTGGTCGCATGGATGGCACCACCTTCCAGCTGGTTCACGACGCCGTCGGGATTCACGACCTCGCCAAGGTCGGCCGCGATCCAGATGCGGCGGACGCGGATCTCGGCTTCCGCCTCGACCTCCGCCACCACCGCGCACCAGCCGCCGAGGTTCTTGTAGCGCGCGACAGCCAGGCCGAAGCCGCCCCCTTCCCGCGCCTGGCGGCTGCTCCAGCCGGCCATGTCGGCCGCCGCGCGCAGGACCTCCGCCGCGCGTGGGTCGTCGATGTGGTCCAGGCGGAAATCCAGCGGGTCGCGGCCGGCGCGGGCCGCGAGTTCGTCCATGACGGATTCGATCGCCCAGACATTCACCGGCGCGCCGAGGCCACGCATGGCGGAGGTGCGGATCGGCATGTCCGTCACCGTACGCAACCGCACGCGCAGCGACGGGACGCGATACAGCGGCACGGCGTTGCGATGCGCGCTGCCACCGCGTTCCAGCCCGTGATTGATCGCGGGCGGCACGGCGAAGGGCTCGGCGAGATGTGCAGCGGCCAGCAGCGTCGGCAGCTTGCCGCGCCCGGGCCGGGAGGAATGGCCGTTGCTAGTGACGTCCACCTCGAAGCCGGCGAGCCGGCCTTCGGCATCCAGCGAGGCCGAGACATCGACCACCATCGCGGAGGATACCGGCGACCAGCCGAGTTCATCCGCGCGCGTCCACAGCACGCGCACCGGCCGGCCCGGCGCGGCCCGTGCGGCCAGCGCGGCATCGAGCGCCACGTCGTCGGCGCCGTTGTGGCCGTAGCAGCCGGCGCCCTCGACGTGGCGGACGAGCACCTGCGCCTCCGGCATGCGCAGCGCCTTCGCGAGGTCCATGCGAAGGTTGTAGGGCCCCTGCGTGTGCGACCAGACCTCCACCCGCTCGCCGTGCCACTGCGCGATGGCGCAGGACGGGCCGATGGAGGCGTGCGCGACGGGCGGGCGGAAGAAGCTGGCGGTGACGATGTGAGCTGCGGCCGGCGCCGGGTCACTGCGCTCGAAGGCGACCGATTCATCGGCGGGCGCGGCACGCAGCCAGTCCGCCATCGCGCCTTCCTCCGGCAGGCTGTCCCGCTCGTCCCAGCATGCGGCGGCGGCGAGGCGGGTCGCGGCGGTCTCGGCGTCGGCCTCCGTCTCCGCCAGCACGGCGAGGAAGCTGCCGTCGCGGTGGATCACGGTGCCCGCCGGCAGCTTCGCGGCCGGCAGATCCAGCAGCGTCGCGGCGCGGGAGGGTGGGCGCAGCACGCGCGCGTGCAGCAGGCCGGGCGGGCGCATGTCGTGCAGGAAGCGCGGGCGGCCGAAGACCTTGTCGGGCAGGTCGCGGCGCGGCGCGGACTGGCCAGCGATGCGGCGCGCCGCGGCGGGCTTGGCGCGGGCGCCGGGCGTCGCGTCGCAGTCCAGAAGCGCCTGGTCGGCGAGCTGCCAGTAGGACCCGGCCTCGCCCTGCGGACCGATGAAGGCGCCATCCTCGACGCGCAGTTCAATGAGGCTGGCGCCGCTGCGCTGGGCCGCGACCTGGAGGAAGATCGCGCGCGCCTCGGCACAGACATGGCGCAGCGCGGCGCCGCTGTTCTGCACGGAGAGCGAGCCGGAGGTCACGCCCTCATCCGGGCTGTCCGGCGTGGCGACGGTGGTGACGTCGATGCGCGACAGCGCCACGTCGAGTTCATCGGCGGCGATCTGCGACAGCGCGGTCAGGATGCCCTGTCCGATCTCGACCTTGCCGGGGCGGATCACGACGCGGCCGGATGCGGTGAAGCCGAGCCAGCGCGACAGGCGCGGGTTGGCGGCCAGGCTGCCAGGCAGAGGCGGGGACGGCTTCGCGCTCATGCCGCCATCTCCCGGGCTGCGCGCAGCACGGCGCGGATGATGCGGTTGTGGCTGCCGCAGCGACACAGATGCGGGTCCAGCGCCTGGCGGATCGCGGTGGCATCCGGGGCCGGGTTGTCGCGCAGCAGGGCGGCGGAGGCCACCAGGATGCCAGGCAGGCAATAGCCGCACTGGCCGGCCTGCTCGGCCAGGAAGGCGGACTGTAGGGGATGCGGCGCCTCCGGCGTGCCCAGCCCCTCGACGGTGGTGACCTCCCGGCCGGCGACGCTGCCGCTGGGCAGGGCGCAGGACATGGTGGGCCTGCCGTCCAGCAGCACGGCGCAGGCGCCACAGGCTTCGGCGGCGCAGCCGAAATGCGGGCCGGACAGGCCCGCCGGGCCGCGCAGCGCGGCCAGCAGTGGCATGTCTTCCGCCACGTCGAGTTGGACGGCGGCGCCGTTCAGCCGGAAGGCAATGCTCATGTCGGCTGGATGCCCGCGAGGCGGATCCACTCGCGGCGGCGCTCGATGTCCTCGCGCAGCAGCGTGTCGTACTCCGCGACGGTCATCGGGGCGATCTCGGCGCCGAGGCGGGCGAAGGCGGCCTGGATGGAGGCGGTGCCCAGGATGCGGTTCACCGCGGCATTGAGCTTCTCCACCACCTCCCGCGGGGTGCCGGCCGGCGCCATGACGCCGTTGAAGCCGACCTGCTGGAAACCCGGCAGCGTCTCCGCAATGGTTGGCGTATCCGCCATCAGGGAGGAGCGCACGAGGCCGGTGGTGCCCAGGGCACGAACGCGGCCGCTTTGAATCAGCGGCATCATGGTGGCGATGCCGTCGAACATCATCGGCACGGTGCCACCGGCTACCGCGTTGCGGGCGTCGCCGCTGAGGCGGAACGGCACGTGCTGCACCTCGATGCCGGCGGCATGGCGGAACACCTCGAAGGCGATGTGGTAGGGGGTGCCCGGGCCGGAGGAAGCGTAGTCCATCGCGCCGGGCCGCGCCTTGGCCAAGGCGACAAGCTCGGCGACGCTGCGCGCCGGCACGTCCGAATGCACCACCAGTACCTGGTAGGTGCGGTTGAGACAGGCGACGGGGACGAGGTCCCGCATCAGCACGTAGGGGCGGTTTGGCAGCAGCGTCTCGTTCGCCGTATGGGTCACCGTCAGCATCATCAGCGTGTGGCCGTCGGGGGCAGACCGCACCACGGCATCGGTGCCAATGACGCCGCCACCGCCCGGCCGGTTCTCCACCACGAAGGGCTGGCCGAAGGCCTCGCCCAGGGGCTCCGTCAGCAGGCGAGTGAAGGTATCGGCGCCGCCGCTGGCGGCGAAGGGGATGATGATGCGGACGGGGCGGTTCGGCCAGGCGGCCTGGGCGCTGGCCAGGCGTGGCGCGGCGAGGGCCGATCCGGCGAGTGCGGCAAGGCTGCGGCGGGTGAACATGGCATTTCCTTTCCCTCGATGACCACCGGCGGCAGGGAGGTGATAAGGCTGCTGCCAGCAAAATCGATTTTTCTTATGGGCGCCACGTTATGTCGACGATCGGGTTGGCGCAATGGGCTTGGCTGGCGCGGGACGGCGCGGCTATGTCGGGGCATGACCCGCCCAGCGGCCAAGGCCGAGCCGACTACCCTGTCGACGCAGATCTATCGGCGCCTGCGCGCCGAGTTGATCGACGGGCTGCTGCCACCGGGAACGAAGCTGAAGGTGCAGGCGCTGGCCGATGCCTACGGTACAGGCACAAGCCCGGTGCGGGAGGCGCTGAGCAGCCTGGCGGCGGAAGGGCTGGTGGAACGGCTGGATCAGCGCGGCTTCCGCGCAGCCCCGGTGACCCTGCCGCAATTCGAGGAACTGCTGCGCGCCCGCTGCTGGGTGGAGGAAGTGGCGCTGCGGGAATCCATCCTCGCTGGGGATGCGGCGTGGGAGGAGGCGCTGGTGGTGGCGCGCTACCGCCTCGGCGGCCTGGCCCGGCGCAGCGACCCGTCCAGCCCGCGCGACGACCCTGCCTGGGATGCCGCGCACCTGGCCTTCCACCGGGCCCTGGTGGCGGCCTGTCCCTCCGCCACCATGATCGGCTTCTGCGAGACGGTACGCGAACGCGCCGCCCGCTACCGAGGCCTGGCGTTGACCGTCGCCTATCCATCCCGCGACGTGGCGGCGGAGCACGAGGCGCTGGCCGAGGCAGCGCTTGCCCGGCGGGTGCCGGAGGCCTGCGGGCTGCTGGTGGCGCATTACCGCCGCACCGCGGATTACCTGCGGCTGGCGCTGGAACGCCTGACCTGACCCGGGCTGCGGCGGGCCCCTCAACCGGGCGCGCCTGCCATCCAGAACCGCATCCGTCCATCTGGCCTGCTGCCGGTTTGGTGGACACCTGGATAGGCTTTTCACCCGATCCGCAGCCCTTGCAGGGGACGAAGGACATTCAGCCGCAAGTTCAAGCTCGAGGCGGTAAAGTTGGTCAGGGATCGCGGAGTGGCGATGACTCAGGCCTGGCGCGACCTCGAGATGGCGGAGAGCGTGCTGCGCCGGTGGATGCGGGAGACCGAGGCTGACCCTCGGCATGCCTTCCCTGGTCCTGGGCAGGTGAAGCCCGAGCAGCAGGAGATCGACCGGATGCCACATGAAGTCCGCCTTCATCGCGAAGCACAGGGGTATCTGGCCGCTGCCCTGGTTGTGCTCGGCGCTGGGTGCAGCGCGCTCCGGCTTCCATGCCTGGCTGACCCGCAAGCCGAGCCAACGCGCCTGTGACGAAGAGCGGATCGGCGCACTGGCCCGCGCCAGCTTCCTGGCGAGTGACCGGACCTATGGCGCCCGCCGGGTATGGCACGGCGTCCTGGCGGACGGCGTCGATTGCGGTCCGCACAGGATCGAGCGGTTGATGCGCCAGGGCGCGCTGCGGGCCAGGCCGCGGCGACGTGGCCTGCCGCCGGACCGGAGCGAACGGGCACCAGGCGGCGGGTCCCAACCAGAAGTGGGCGGCCGACTTCACCTACGTCTGGACCGCCAAGGGCTGGCTCTATGTCGCCGTCGTCATCGACCACTGCGATGAGGAGATCGTCCGTCTCACCGGCGTGGTCGCGATCAGTCCACGACCGGCTTGACGAAGCGCAGGATTCCGGCCGCATCGAGGCTCGGCATGAGCTGATTCCGTGCCGTGAGGTGGTGCAGGTGGGCCTGTGCCTCGGACAGAGCGAAGCCTAGCGCTGCATGGTCGAGCGGCCGCGTGAAAATCGGGCCGAGTGCGTCATGCACAGTCAGCCCCACCCTTCCTGCCCTGCCAGCTGCCTCCAGCAGCAGCGCCAGCCGCTCCTCGTGATGTGCGATCAGGTAATCGATTCGTTCGTGCAGCCCGAAGAAGGGCTCGCCGTGGGAGGGCAGGACGAGAGCGCTGTCGGGCAGGACGCGAAAGCGTGCCAGGGCGGTGAGGAAGACGCCCAGCGGATCCCCCGCGGGCTCCGTCGGCTGCACGCTGATATTCGGCGTGATTCGCGGCAGCACATGGTCCGCCGAGATCAGCACCCCATCCGCAGCATTCCACAGACAGGCCATTTCTGGCGCGTGCCCGGCCCCAATCATCACCCGCCAATCCCGGCCGCCCACTTGCAACACGTCCCCCTCTCCGATCACGCGGAAGGTTCGCGGCAGCGGTGAGACGGTGCGCGCGTAGAGCATCCCGCGCGCCCGCAGGAAATCGAGGTGCTCCTGCGGGCTGCCAGCTTTTCGGTAAAATTCCACAAGCTGCGCCACGCGGGCCTGCTGGTCGTCCATGCACAGCAGCCAGGCTCGCTGCCACTCGCTACGCGGCATCAGCAGCGGCGCCTTCCAGCGCGCGCATATCCAGCCGGCTGAACCGATGTGGTCAGGGTGGAAGTGGGTGACCAGGACGCGGCTGATCGGGCGGCCGCGCAGTGCAGTGGCGAAGATCCCCTCCCACAGCGCTCGTGTTGCTTCGGTGCCGTGGCCAGTGTCCACCAGCAGCCAACCCTCGCCGTCCTCGATCAGCCAGGCATTCACCTGCCTCGGCGGAAACGGAAGCGGCAACGAGATGCGGTACAGGCCTGGCGCAACCTGCATCACCTCGCCCGGTGCATGGTCCGTCACGCAGGCCCCGTCGACGGCTTCACTTCGGCCCTCATTCAGGCTTCTCCACTTTTCGCGTCGGGTCCCAGGATGATCTTGAAGATGCCGCACAAGAGCCGATAGCCAGCCACCGGTAAAACAGACGCCTTCTCATCCTCCGTGGTGATGACAATCACCTTGCCAATCCATCGGCATTCTCACTCCATTCCGACAGACTGGCGAAACGAGCCGACCCACTCATCAAGCAGGCAGGCTCCACCTTTTTCCGTTACGCCAATGACCACCGTGGCAAAATTACGCCATCCGGCATGATCGCGTAGACCAGACCCACCTCGCGCCCCATGCTGTCTTCGCCCAGCATTGCGCCTTCCAGGTTGCTGATCATGGTCGGTCCTTCCTCCAGACGCACCGCTATCGCGTTGTAGGGCGGTGGATAAGCCGGCAGGTAATGCCGGTGGAACACGACCCACGAGACGATGCGCCCTCGTCCAGAGAGCGGCGTCCAGACCAGTTTGCACGAGAGGCAGCTGGGGCACGAGGGGCCGGGCGGGTAGAGCCAGGTCCCGCAATTGGCGCAGCGCTGCAGCTTCATGCCGCGAGTCTTGATGCTCTCCCACATGGGTTGGTCGTAAAGCCCCATGACAGGGCGCGGGGTCTGGGCGTCAATGGCGTTCATGGGGCTCACCGTCCGTAGATGACCGAGAAGCATTTGCCCGCGACATCCGAGGTGTAGTGGACATGGCGCGCATCGGCGACCTGGCGCTCGCCGCATTCACCGCGAAGCTGCCGCACGCATTCGATCTGGTGCGCCCAGCCCTGCATGTAGGTCTCGCTGAGGTGGCCACCGCTGGTGTTGGTGGGCAACTTGCCGCCGGGGCCGATGCGGCTTTCGCGCAGGAACTTGCCAGCCTCGCCGACACTGCAGTAGCCGTAGCCCTCCAGCGCCAGCGGCACATGGACCGAAAAGCTGTCATAGACCTGCAGGATGTCCATGTCCTTCGGACCGAGGCCCGATACCGCGTAGGATTGTGCCGCGGCTTCCTGCTGGGCGGGCAGGTAGAACTGGTCGATGCGCGGCTCCAGGCTGGTGGCGCCGCGATTGAGGTCGGACCGCCCCACACCCTCGATGAAGATGGGCCGGTCGGTCATGCGCTTGGCGCGTTCGGCCTCGGCGATGATCAGCGCCACGCCGCCGTCGTTGATGAGGCAGTAGTCGAACAGGTGCAGCGGCTGGCAGACGAAGGCCGAGCCCAGATAATCGTCCAGCGTGATGGGTTTGCGCATGATCGCGTTGGGGTTCATCGAAGACCAGCCGCGCTGAGCGACCGAGACCTCGCCCATCTCGGCTTCGGTGAAGCCGCGCGCGTGCTTGTAGCTTTGCAGCGTCAGCGCGTAGAGCGCGCCCTGCGAGGTGAAACCCCAGGGTGAGTGGTACACGTAGGACAGGAAGGCGCCGCCGCCCATCGCCTCGGGCCCGCCATACTGCGTGCCGACGCTGCGCTGGTCGTTGCCGTAGACCAGCGCCACAACCTCGGCATAGCCCGCCTCGATGGCCATCACGGCCTGCGCGACGGCAAGCACGGCGTCGGCCTGCCCGCCCCAGCGTGGGTCAATGCCAGCCAGTTCGCCCAGGCGCTCATAGGCGGTGGTCGGGCCTGCGATCAGCCCGTCCACCTCGTCGCGACTGATCTTCGCATCCGCGAGGGCGTTGCGGAACGCCTCCAGCCCATAGCCGTAGGAGTCATTGGGCCGCTCGCCATTGCGGCAGCGCTTCCAATCGCCCACCCAGTCGGTGTGGCCCACGCCCACCACTGCGGCTGCGCGTTTGTTGCGTGGACTGGGATGGCGCGCCGCGCGCACCGTGCTGGCTTGGCTCATGCGAGGATCTTTCTCTCTGCGAGTGCGGCGATCTCGGCGTCGCTCATGCCCAACAGGCCTGTCAGCACCTGCTGCGTGTGTTCGCCGAACAGCGGTGGACGGCGCAGTTCCACGCGCTCGCCATCGATGTTGAACGGGGGCGACGTGAAGAGCGAAGGCCCCATCTCCGGATGATCCAACGTCTGCCAGTAGCCACGCGCGGCAAGCTGCGGATCCTCCTCGACCAGATCACGCGCGGAGGAGACGCGCGCCGCCGGAACGCCCGCATTCTGCAGGATGCCCGCTGCCTCGACCGCGCCCCGCGCACGGGTCCAGGCGGTAACCGCGGCCTCAAGCTCCTCCATCGCGGCCAGGCGCCCTGCGGCCGAGCGCAGCTCGGTGCGCGTAGCGAGATCCTGCCGGTTAATGGTTGCAGCCAGCGCCAGCCATTCCGCATCGGTTTCCACGGCAATGGCGCACCATGCGTCCTCCCCGGCGCAACGGAAGACGTTGTGCGGTGCATCCCGGCGGGAGCGGTTTCCCGTATGCTCCGGCTCGCGGTCATGCGTGGAGGCTTCCAGGATGGAAGCGCCGACGAAATTCGCGGTTGATTCAACCTGGCTGAGGTCGATCTTCATGCCATGCCCGGTATGGCGGCGGTAGCGCAGCGCGGCCAGGACGGCGAAAGCGGCATGGTAGGGATTGGCCGCGTGGTCCGGGTAATGCGTTCCGGGGCCGAGCGGCTTCTCGCCACCGCCATAGCCCGTCATCCACATCAGCCCGGTGACGGCGGCGATCGTCATGCCCACGCCGAGCAGCGTGGAGAGCGGCCCGTCCTCGCCGTACATCGGCATGGAGAGGTAGATAATGTCGGGCTTGACGGCTCGGACCTCATCATAGGTGAGACCCAGTCGCTCCATTGCACCCGGCCCGAAGTTGTTGCTCACCACGTCGGATTGCGCGATGAGCCGAAGCGCGATCTCACGCCCCTCCGGATTCTTCAGATCCAATGAGATGCTGCGCTTGCCGGTATTGCGGGAGGCGAAGTAGCCGCTGCGGTTGGTCCCCGCGACGCCATCCTTGAACGGCCCCCCGCGACGGACGGGATCGGGGCGGGACATGCTCTCGATCTTGAGGATCTCGGCGCCGAAATCAGAAAACACCTTGGTGCCGAAGGGGCCGGCGCCAGCCCAGGTGAGATCGGTGAAGCGGATACCGCTCAGGAAGTCGGGATGCATGGGGAGGCTCCTTCTCTGCTGTCAGCCGCGCACCGCCGGCGCGTCGTGCTGGCCGAGCGCCGGCGGTGGGGCGACGCCCCACACCGGTTCGGACATCTTGTAGGGTGCGCCGGGGAAGCGCGGACCGCCCTCGTTCAGGCGCACGAAGTAGTCGCGGTAGGCGAGCTGCGGGTCGTCGAGCACGTCACGCACACGGCTCACTGGCGCCATGACGATGCGGCGCTTCAGCGCGTTCTCGACCAGCTCCTGCCGAGTGAAGTTGCGGGTGAAGGCCTCGAAGATCGGCTTGAATGCGGTCCGCGCCTCGGGCTTCGAACGATATTTGCGGTCCAGCCATTGCGGCTCGCTGAACGGTGCCAGAGAGGGGTGTCCGACCTCCGCCATCCATTCCAGCAGGCCCTTCCAGGACACGCCGGTGGTCGGGGGCGAGGCCAGGAACACGTGTCCGTCGCGGCATTCGTAGATGTTCTCGCTGGCGTCGCGCGTGCCTTCGCCGGCGCGGTGGGAGACGCGCCGCTCGAGATCCCACACCTGAATCGCGTTCTGTAGCGAATGCGCGATGGCCTCCTGCGCCGAGACATCCAGGATGTGCCCGCGCCCGCGCGTCTCCGCGTCGTACAGGCACATCGCGGTGGCAACAGCGGCATAGACGGAGACCACCATGGCCGATTGTCCGCCAGGCAGGCGCAGCGGCGGCTCATCGCCGTTGCCGGTCATCCAGGCAATGCCGCCCGCGGCCTGCAGCGTGAGGTCGGAGGCGGGAGCGTCCTGCAGGGGGCCGCCCAGGCCGTAGGGTGAGACATGTGTGATGATGGCGCCGGGGTTCAGATCCCGCAGCCAGGCGATGTCATCGGCTCCCAGCGGCCCGCCGCGTTCCAGAACCACCACCTGCGCCTCCCGTGCCAGGTCGGCGAAGGCCGAACGGCCCTCATTCCCGCTCAGGTCCAGCACGCGGCTCTGCTTGCTGGCGTTGTGGAAGGCGAAGGTCTCGGCGCCACCGGGGGTTTCGGCCGTGTCGCGCGCGCGGTCCGGCAACCCCCCCGGCGGCTCGATGCGGATGACCTCGGCGCCCAGATCGGCGAAGAGCCGGGTGGCATAGCGTGCGAGGTCATGCGTCAGGTCAAGCACGCGTACCCCGGTGTAGGGGCGGAATGCTGAAGTCATGAGGAATCTCCTGCCGGCCTGGCGGGACCGGGTGTTAAGGACGTGTAAGTCGGCGTCCGCAAATATTTTATATTGTGCGGCGCACAAGAATGGCACATTGCACCACGGCCGATCCGCTTCCGGTTCGGCCGGTACGGGGCGACGTGGCCCTGTCGTGGCGAGAGAGCAGACGAATGGCGTTCAAGACCAAGCAGGATCAGGTGGCGGACATCATCCGCGCGCGCATCATCTCCGAGGCCTATCCGCGCGGTACGAAGCTGAAGCAGTCGGATATTGCGAAGGAACTGGGCGTCTCTATCACCCCGGTGCGCGAGGCGCTGCACATGCTGGGCGCCGAAGGGTTCGTTCAGGCGATTTCGCACAAGGGCCTCATCGTGCCGCTGGTGCAGACAGACACGGCACGCGAGACCTATGAACTGCGCGTCATGCTGGAGCGGGACCTGACCGCGCGTGCGCTGGACCGATTGGACGACGAGACTCTTGCCGCGCTGCGCGAGAGTCAGCGTGTCATCGCGGCGCTGGCGGCGGGTGGCGGGCGGCTGGCCAGCCGCACCGAAAACTACCGCTTCCATTTCCGCCTGTACGAGCTTGCCGATCGGCCGCAGACCCTGCAGTTCGTCCGCGTGCTGTGGGCGCGATACCCCTTCGTCACGCAGGAGCGCGGCGGCGCCCGCCTCAAGAACATCGACGAGCATGAGTGCTTCCTCCGCTTGGCGGAAGCGGGCGACAAGGCGGGCGCGGTCGAGGCCATGGTCGCGCATATCCAGAGCGGCTGGACCGATCTCCTGGCGAGCGGGGTGGTCTGATCCCGACCCTCGCCGAGCGGCGGACCGCGCCCTGTTGGCCCTCATCAAGGACTGCAGCCCGCCGGTCATGGCTCAGCTCCGCTCAGGCGCCAGCCAGACGTCACGCAGATCCTGGTAGATCATGTGCGTCGGCGCCATGGACCAACCACGCACGCGCTTGTTCATCACCACGATGCGCTGCCACCACAGCAGCGGAACCGCATAGGCCTGCTCGAACGCGCGCGTTTCAAACTGGCGCAACAGGCGCTTGCGTTCTGCAGGATCGGTGCTCTCCGCCTGGACGTCGAACAGCCGGTCCAGCTCCCGGTCGGTGGCACGGGCGGTGGCCACCGATGCCTTATCGAAGGAGACGTACTTCACCAGCACGTTCGTCGGATCGTCGCTGAACTGGGTGAAGCTGTCGACCATCACGTCGAATCCGCCACTGCCCTGCGCCGCGTACCAGGCCGCCAGTTCCACCTGCTGGTGTTCGGCCCGGACGCCAATCTGTCGCCACTGGTCGATGAGGAAGATGCCTGAGGTGACATAGGGCTGGTGGTTGCGGTTCATCAGCGTGAAGGTCAGGTTCTCATGTCCGGCCTCCCGCAGCAGGCGGCGCGCTTCCGCGCGGTTCGCCGCTATGTCGCGGCCATAGCCGGGCCACTGCTGCATCTCCTCCGGCGTTGCGGACCAGACACTGCCCGGCCGCACGAGGCCGCCCACGGCACCAAGCTGCGAGATACGGCTGAGCGACGCCGAACCGCCCCAGCGGTCGATGGCGAGCGACAGGGCACGCCGCACGCGGGCATCGTTGAAGGGCGGACGTTCCGTGTTGAAGCTGGCGATCATGTGCAGCATCCAGCTGCTCTCATGGACCTGCGCATCCTCCCCGAGGCCGCGCACGATCCGGTCACGCTCGTTCGGCGTGAAGCCGCGGAACTCTGCCATGATCTGCCGCCCGGCGAGCGCATTGACCATGGCCGAGGGCGTCATGGTGATGGCGCGGAATCCATCGAGATAGGGCTGGCTCTCACGGAAATAGCCATCAAAGCGCTCGCCTACCCAGTGCGAACCGGCGACATGCTCGACGAAGCGGAAGGGGCCCGTCCCCATCACGTTGCGGACCGGGAAGGCCGGGTTCTGTGCCAGGCGGGCGGCGCTGAAGATGGAGTTCCAGGGCGATGCGAAGGTATCCAGGATCGACGCGTCCACCTTCTTCATCGTCATCACGACGGTCAGCGGGTCAGGCGTCGTGATCTGGTCGATCTGCTCGAAGGCCGGCAGGCGGTTGGAGTTCACGCCCTCCGGTGGCGCACGCAACCTTTCGTAGCTGGCTCGCACATCCTCCGAAGTCAGCACGGTGCCGTCATGGAAGCGGACGCCGGAGCGCAGCTTGAAGGTGAAGGTCTTCTGATCCTCGGAGACGGTCCAGCTCTCCGCAAGATCCCCCACGATGTTCGGATAGTTCCCCGGCTCATAGGTGAGCAGCGTCGAGTAATGCGGCGCAACGCGATGCATCACGGCGAAGGTGCCTGTCTGATGCAGATCATAGGTGGGCGGCTCCGCACCCACAGCGAAAGTCAGAACACCCCCCTTCCTCGGTGCACCGCCATCCTGGCGCTGCTGCGCGAGAGCGGGCGAGGCGAATGCAAGCGCGGGCAATGCAAGAGCGGCTCTTCTGGAAATGCTGGTCATCTCGGGTTCTCCCTTGGATGAGGTGTTCTTCTGGGGCTCACATCCGAAATTTCGGATCGAGCCAGTCGCGCAGCGAGTCGCCGAAGAGGTTGAAGGCGAACACGGCGAGCGAGATGGCGAGGCCAGGGAAGATGATCATCCACGGGGCCTCCTGATAGAAATTGGAGCTATCGCCCGCGAGCATGAGACCCCAGGCGGGCTTCGGCTCCGACACGCCAAGGCCAAGGAAGGAGAGCGATGCCTCCAGCAGGATAGCCTGCGCGATGTAGGCGGTCAGCAGGATGAGGTAGGGCGCGAGCACGTTGGGCGCCATATGTCGGGTTATGATGTGCCAGGCTGAGTATCCACCGGCACGGGCGGCATCGATGTAGGGCATCGAGCGCACCGAGAGCGCAGCCGATCGCACGACGCGCGAGGAGCGCGGGATGATGGGGATGGCGATGGCCAGGACGAGGTTCATGTCGATGCCCAGCACTTCCGCCTTGCCCAGCACGGCAACGACGACCAGCGCGAGGACGATGATGGGAAAGGACAGCATCACGTCGACGAAGCGCTGGATGATGAGGTCGGCTCTGCCGCCGAAGTAGGCTGATGCAATGCCGAGAAGGCCACCCAGCGTGCATCCGATCAAGGAGGACAGGAAGCCGATGGTGAGGGCGGTGCGCGCGCCATAGATGATGCGCGAGAGGATGTCGCGCCCGAAGGCATCTGTGCCGAAGGGATGCTCGAGGGAGGGCGCGGACAGCATCGCGGCGAAGTCGATCACCTCGGGCTCGAAGGGTGCGATGACGTCTGCGAATATGGCGGCAAGGCCCATGACGAGGATGACCAGCAGACCCGCGGCCCCGAGCGGCTGGGCGTAGCAGAAGGCGAGGATCGCGTTGGGCCGGCGCGGCGCCGCTGGCGCGTCGGCAGCGGGTGCGGTCTCGGCTGTGGTGGTGGACATGTGGTGCCTCCCCTCTGTCTCAGCCGTGCCGTACGCGCGGGTCAAGGACGCCGTAGAGCAGGTCCACCAGCAGGTTCATTGTGACGAAGACAGCGGCTAGCAGCATGACGAGGGCCTGGATCAGGATGAAATCGTTGCGCGAGATCGCCTCGACGAAGAGGCGGCCGATGCCGTTCAGGTTGAACACCTGTTCGGTGACGACCAGACCGCCGATGAGGAAGGCGAATTCCAGGCCGATGATGGTGACGGCGGGGAGCAGGGCATTGCGCATGGCGTGGCGGCCGACGACCAGGCGCTCGAACACGCCCTTGGCGCGTGCGGTGCGGATGTAGTCCTCGCGCATCACCTCGATGATCGAGGATCGCACCATTCGGGCGACCACCGCGGCGTAGCGGTAGCCGACGGCGAGTGCGGGCCAGATGAGCTGCGACATGTTCTGCAGCGGTGATTCGTGGAAGGGGGTGTAGGTGACCGGAGGGGACCACTGGAACACCGTCAACAGCATCAGGATGATGATCATGCCGAGCCAGAAGGACGGCACGGCAAGGCCGGCGATGGTGAAGACGCGGACGACGTAGTCGATCCATGTATCGCGGAACAGCGCAGAGATGGTGCCCAGCGGGATGGCGATCAGCACCGAGATGATGGCAGCCATGAGGGCGACCTGGACGGTGAGCCCGATGCGCACGCCGATCTCCTCGGCAACCGGGCGTCCAGTCCACATGGAGTTGCCGAGGTCGAGGGTGACGAGCCCGGTCATCCAGTCGGCGAACTGGACGGGCAGCGGCTTGTCGAGGCCAAGACGTGCGCGTTCGCGCTGCAGGATCTCTTCGGTGACGTGCCCGCCATCGGCCCTCAGCTTCACCTCGACGACGTCGCCCGGGACGACGCGCAGCATGAGGAAGGTGAGAAGCGCGACGCCGAACAGGGTCGGAACCATGAGGGCCACGCGGCGGGACAGGTAGCGGAGCATCGCGCGGTTTCCCTAGATCTTGATGCAGGCGGCCATGTGGCCGGGGCGGATTTCGCGCAACTGCGGGATGGTGCTGCGACATTGCGCGTCGGCCAGGGGGCACCGCGTGTGGAAGACGCAGCCCTGCGGCGGTGACAGCGGTGACGGCAATTCGCCGGTCAGCGAACGTGCGGCACGTTGCCGTTCCACCGCGGGATCCGGGATCGGTGCTGCATCGAGCAGGGCCTGGGTATAGGGGTGCAGCGGCTCGGCGTAGAGCGCGTCACGATCTGCCGTTTCCATGATGCGGCCGAGATACATCACGACGATGCGATGCGAGAGGTGGCGCACCACTGCCAGGTCATGCGCGATGAACAGGTAGGCAATGCCGAGGCGCTCCTGCAGCTCGGCCAGCAGGTTTACGATCTGGCCCTGGATGGAGACGTCCAGTGCCGAGACGGGTTCGTCGCAGACGATGAAGTCGGGCTCCATGGCGAGTGCGCGTGCGATGCCCACACGCTGGCGCTGTCCGCCGGAAAGCTGGTGTGGGTAGCGTTCCGCCATCTCGCGCAGCAGCCCGACCTGGTCGAGCAGCTCGTCCACCCGGGCTTGAGCTGCCGAGGTGCTGAAGTTCAGGCGCTTGCGCAGCGGCTCGCTGATGGTGCCACCGACAGTCATGCGTGGGTTGAGCGAGGAGTAGGGGTCTTGGAAGATGACCTGGATGCGTGTGCGCAGTGCCTTCATCCGCCGGGTGGAGACGGTGGCCAGATCCTCGCCGTCGAACAGGATTTTCCCACCAGTGGCTTTCTCGAGCTGCAGCACGAGCCGGCCGACCGTGGTTTTGCCGCAACCGCTTTCGCCAACGAGCCCCAAGGTTTCCCCACGGGCGATGCGGAAGGAAACGTCCTGCGCGGCACGTACGGTGGCGGTGCCGCCGAAAAAGCCGCGCAGCCGGACGGGAAAGTGCTTGGTGAGGCCGCTGACCTCGAGCAGCGTGGCGCCCTGGTTGGGGCGCGCGAGAGCGCGGCCGCTCAGCGGCTGCGGCGCGGGCGGCATGTGCTCGGCGAAATGACAGGCGGATGATTGCTCGGGGGTGACCTGGCGCAGTGCGGGGTCGGTTGCGCAGATGTCCTGCCGCCAGCGGCAACGCGGCGCAAAGCGGCATCCCGCAGGCGGGTGCAGCATGTTGGGCGGCGCGCCCTCGATCGTCTCCAGCATTCCACCGCGGGCTTGGTCGAGGCGCGGGACGGAGCGCAGCAGGCCCACGGTATAGGGATGACGCGGAGCACCAAAGACACGTGCCGCGGGGCCCTCCTCGGCGATGCGCCCGGCGTACATGACAGCCACACGATCTGCGTAGCGGGCCACGACGCCGAGGTTGTGGGTGATGAGCACGAGGGTGATGCCGAGCCTGCGGGAGAGGTCCTTCATCAACTCCAGGATCTGCGCCTGGATGGTGACGTCGAGCGCGGTGGTCGGCTCATCGGCTATGATCAGGCGCGGATTGCAGGCAAGGCCGATGGCGATCATGACGCGTTGGCGCATGCCGCCTGAGAAATGGTGCGGGTACTGGGTAAGCCTACGTTCTGCGTCGGCGATGCCGACCAGGCCGAGCAACTCGATGGAACGCGCGCGAGCCTGATCGTCGTCCATGCCCATGTGGATCTTGAGCGGCTCGGCCAACTGCATCCCGATACTGAGCACCGGGTTGAGACTGGTCATCGGCTCCTGGAAGATCATGGCGATGTCGCGCCCGCGGCGCTCACGCATCTGTGCTTCGGAGAGGGCGAGAAGATCCTGGCCTTGGAACATGATGCGCCCGGCGGCGATGTGCCCGATCGGCTTGGCCAGCAGGCGCATGACAGCCAGCGCCGATACCGATTTGCCGCAGCCGCTTTCACCGACGAGGGCCAGCGTCTCCCCGGCCCGAACCGACCAGCTCACGCCATCCACCGCGCGCACAACGCCGCGGCCTGTACGGAATTCAACCACCAAGCCTTCGACGGAGAGGATGGGCTCCTTCCCGCTCTCGGCGTAGCTGTCCGGAGGCCTCTCATCGAGGTGGAGCAGCTGATTCATGGCTTTCCCCCGCTTCTCACCGATATAAAATGCATTCTATATGGCCGGGACGCAAGCCTGCATTCCGCATCCTGTTCAGCCAAGGACCCATCTGGTGAAAATCGACGACCTTGCCGGCAAAGCCGTGCTCATCACCGGCTCCTCGACCGGCATCGGTGCCGCAGTGGCCCGCGGCTTCGGGGCGCAAGGCATGCGGGTTGCCGTGCATGGCAACAGCAACATGGAACAGGCGGAGCAGGTAGCGGCGGATGTGCGCGCCGCCGGTGGCGAGGCCGTCGTTCTACGCGCGGACGTGCGTGACGCCACCGCCTGCACGGAACTTGTGGAGACGGCCTGCAAGGCCTTCGGCCGCCTCGACATCCTGATCAACAATGCCGGCGGCCTGGTTCGGCGCTCCCCAATCCGGGACGCATCCGATGATCTGTTCGACGAGGTGGTGGGGCTGAATGCGCGGTCTGTCTTCAGCTGCTCGCGCGCGGCACTCCCCTTCATGGAACGCCAGAACGGGGGCGTGATCATCTCCACCACGTCGCTCGCCGCACGAAATGGTGGCGGCGGACGATCGGTGCTGTACGCCGCCTCCAAGGGCTTCGTCTCCAGCTTTACCAGAGGCCTCGCGAAGGAGGTCGCACGCTTCAACATCCGGGTGAATGCCGTGGCGCCCGGAGTGATCGACAAACCGGATAAATCCGCCTCGACACCCGCGCATCAGATCGACGCGGCGCTGCGCATGACGCCGATGCGACGGCAAGGCAATCTGGAGGAATGCGTCGGTGCCTACCTCTACCTGAGTTCGCATGCGCTCTCCTCCTTCGTGACGGGTCAGGTCATTGAAGTGAATGGCGGCCTGCTAATGCCTTGAAGCCGGCGAGGGTGTCGCGTCTGCCGGCACCGGAGATGCCGCTTTTCCGGTCCACTCAGCGGCGACCGCGGCTATGACAGCGGTCGCTTCCGCACCGCCCTGCAGGACAGGGGCATTACCCCCGTTCAGGGCAGTGCCCTGAACACCCGCAACGCGCAGACGCAAACTGCCCGCCCCGCATGGCACCGCGCTCTACCGCCAGCGCCACCGCATCGAGAACATGTTCGGCAGGATCGAAGACTGGCGCCGCATCGCAATGCGCCAGGCTCGCTGCGCCCACACCTTCTTGAGCGCCATCACCCTCGCTGCCACCGTCACCTTCTGCCTCGAGCAACGAGTCCTGACCCTAGGCTTGCGTCAGCGGCACATCAAAATCGGGATTTCCGAATTCTCCAGCACGTGCCGCGTCACGCCGCCCAGAATCAACTGCCGCAGCCGCGAATGGCTGTAGGCGCCCTGGCACATCAGGTCCGCGCCGAAGTCGCGTGCCGCGCCCAGAAGCCCGGCGCCGACTTCCCGCGTCTGCGACTTGAAGGCCACGGCCTCCGCCTCGATCTCGTGCCAGCGCAGATAGGCGCGGATGCCCTCGGCGGAGGGGCCGCGGCGCTGGTAGTCCTCGGAGTGCAGGATGCGCACGGCGTCCGCCTGGTGCAGCCAGGGCAGTGCCGCGGCGACCGCGGCGGCGCTTTCGGCACTGCCGTTCCAGGCGATGCAGATGCGCTTGCCCATCACCTCCGGCGCCGCGCGCGGCGCGATCAGCACCGGGCGGCCCGAATCGAACAGCACGGCGTGCAGCGCGTCGGAGGAGGAGACATCCTCGTCCGCCTCGGGGTGCGGCACCACGGCCATGTCGTAGAGGCGCGACTGCTGCGCCACCACATCCTCCTCCCGCCCCGCGATCGATTCGAAGGACAGGGTGACACCCGGCACCTTCAACGCGGTGTCGGGGTTCGACGCCATGGTGAGGTCGCCATGCGTCGCGGTGAACCGCTCGAACAGCGCGCGCACGCGGCCGGCACGCTCGCCGCTTTCGCGTTCGGTGGCGGCCATCATCTCCTCGATCATCGCGCCCGACAGGCCCTCCCCGGCCAGCGGCGCGACATCGCGCGCGTCGACGCGGACATGCAGGCAGTGCAGGTGCGCGCTCCAGATCCTGGCCACCTTCAGCGCGGTGGCGAGGGCGGCCTCCCCGGCGGCGGTTCCGGTCAGTGGCAGCAACAGGCGTCGATAGGCCATCGCGCCTCTCCTTTATCCAGTTGGTCTCAAAGCCTTCCCAACGCCTTTATGCCCTATTCCGGGGGCGCAAGGCCAGTGTAGCCCGCGCGATATCGAAAGCGTCCGTGGCATCCAGGATCGTCCAGGTGATCTTGCCCGGATCGGCCGCGGCCGCCCGCTCCAGCACCTCCACGGTCGCGTCGGAGGCGTCGCGCCCCTCGGCCGTGCGGGCCGCGACACGGCGGCGCAGCAGGTCGATCGGCGCAGCCAGCCACAGGCCGGTAAAGGGGTAGGGCCGCGCTGTATCCTCCGCCGCCCGGCGCTGCGCCGGGTCCAGGAACACGGCATCGAGCACCACCGAATGTCCGGCGGCCAAGGCCTGCCGGGCTGCCGCGTAGATCTCGGCATGCACCGCCTGGCTTTCCGATTCGGCATAGGCGGCGGCGGGCAGGCGCGCTTCCGGCGCGACACCGGCGCGGCGCTTGCGCGTCTCATCCGTCCGCAGGTGCAGCGCACCGGGCGCCACGCCGAGATCGGGCGCCAGGTCGCGCGCCAGCACCGTCTTGCCGGTGCCCTGCAACCCGCCCACCGCGACCAGGCGCGGCGCCACCGGGCGCAGGAAATCCCGTGCCGCGACCAGGTAGCGATGCCCGTCGCCGCCGCGCCGCGCCTCGACATGCGCGCGCACCATCGCCCGTAGCGCCAACCAGAAGCCGAGCGCCGGCAGCAGCCCGAAGTCGCCGGTGCGCGCCAGGTAGCGGTTCATCACCCGGTTCGCCGCCGCGCGCTGGCCGAACTGGCACAGATCCATCAGCAGGAAGGCGAGGTCGTAGCCGGTATCCGTGGTGGCCAGCGCCTCGTCGAATTCCAGCGCGTCGAAGGGCGTTGGCCGGCCCTGCCACAGGCACAGATTGCCGAGGTGCAGATCGCCATGGCAGCGGCGGACGCAGCCCGCGGCGGCGCGGGCGGCAAGGTGCGGCGCCAGGGCCGCCAGCCGCGCCTGCATCGCCGTGCCGAGTTCGGCGACCTCCGCCTCCGGCAGCCCGGTCGCGCGGCAGTCGCGGATGTTGCCCGCCAGCACGCGGCCGGCGGCGGCCGGCGCGTCGAAATCCGGCGGCGCCGGCGGGGCGGCCTGGTGCAGCGCCACAACGGCATCGGCGGTGGCATCCAGCAGCTCCGGCGTCAGGCCGCCGCGCCGGGCGATCACGTCGAGGAAGTCGCCGGGCGGGACAGGCGCCATGCGCAGCACCCAGTCGACCGGCTCGCCGCTCCCATCCAGCGCCAGATCGCCGCCATCCTGGCGCGAAACCGGGACCACGTCGCGGTACAGGCCCGGCGCGTGCGGCTGGTTCAGCGCCAGCTCGCGACGGCAGAAATGCTCCCGCGCCGCCAGCTCGGAGAAATCGAGGAAGCCGAGGCGGACCGCCTTCTTCAGCTTCCACACCGTGTCCGCCCCGATGAAGACGGCCGAGATATGCGTCTCCACCGGCTCCGCCCCTGCCAGCCGGCGCAGCAAGGCGGCGGCCGGACCTTGGGCGTCGGGGATCACGGGTAGAGCATTTCCAGCGCCCAGCCATCGCCATGGCGGTGGAAGACGCGGCGCTCATGCAACCGGAACGGCATGTCACGCCACAACTCTATGCGATCCGGCCGCAGTCGGAAGCCGGACCAGTGCGGCGGGCGCGGGATCTCGCCGAGGCCGAAGCGCAGCGTCTGTTCCGCCACTGCCTTCTCCAGCGCGAAACGGCTTTCCAGCGGGCGCGACTGCCGGCTGGCCCAGGCGCCGATACGCGACCCGCGGGCGCGGGAAGCGTAGTAGGCATCGGCCTCCGCGTCCGAGACCTGTTCCACGCGCCCCTCGACGCGCACCGAGCGTTGCAGGGTCTTCCAGTGGAAGCACAGCGCGGCGAAGGGGTTGGCGGCCAATTCGCCGCCCTTGCGGCTCTCCAGGTTGGTGTAGAAGACGAAGCCGCCCCCGGGGCGGTCACGATCGACGCCCTTGAGCAGGACCATGCGGGCCGAGGGACGCCCTTCGGGCGATGCGGTGGCCAGGCAGACGGCGTTCGGGTCGTTCGGCTCGGACTTCGCGGCTTCTGCCATCCAGTCCTCGAAGACGGCGATAGGGTCGTCCTGCGTCGGGGTATCCAAGGCGCGTCTCCTGCTGGCGGCCGGTGGGAGGCCGACAGGTGCGAGGCCCCTTGCCCGTGGCAAGGGCATGTGCCACCACCGGAAGCCCATCGCAACCAGGCGCCGAGGCCCCTTCCCCATGCCAGATGACGTTACGTCCGAACCCGCCAGCACGGGGGTGCCCACCGGCACGCTGATGGCAGGGAAGCGCGGCGTCATCATGGGCGTGGCGAATGACCGTTCGATCGCCTGGGGCATCGCGCGCCACCTGGCCGCCCAGGGTGCCGAGATCGCCTTCACCTACCAGGGGGAGGCGCTGGAGCGCCGGGTGCGCCCGCTGGCCGAGAGCATCGGCAGCCAGCATGTGCTGCCCTGCGACGTCACGGACGATGCCAGCGTCGATGCGGTCTTCGCCAGGCTCGGCCAGGAATGGGGCGGGCTGGATTTCGTGGTCCATGCCATCGGCTTCGCCGACAAGCAGTTCCTGCGCGGGCGCTACATGGACACGCCGCGGCCGGCCTTCCTGCAGGCGATGGATATCTCGGTGTACTCCTTCGTCTCCGTGGCGCAGCGCGCGGTGCCGCTGATGAAGCCGGGCGGCAGCCTGCTCACCATGTCCTACCTGGGCGCGGAAAGGGTGACGCCGCACTACAACGTCATGGGCGTGGCCAAGGCGGCGCTGGAGGCCAGCGTGCGCTACATGGCGGCCGACCTCGGCCGCTCCGGCATCCGGGTCAACGCGATCTCGGCCGGGCCGATCAAGACGCTGGCGGCCAGCGGCATCGGCGATTTCCGCTACATCCTGAAGTGGAACCAGTACAACGCGCCGCTGGAGCGCAACGTGACCATCGAGGATGTCGGCGGCGCCGGGCTGTACCTGCTGTCCGACCTCGCCTCCGGCGTGACCGGTGAGGTGCACCATGTGGATTGCGGCTACCACGTCGTCGGCATGAAGAACCCGGACGCACCGGATATCGCGACGGTCTGAGGCGTTTCGCCGCAACTGCCGGCGCCAAGCCGCGTTCGGCGGCGCGATCCATCGAGGGGATCGCCAGCCATGCCCACCCGCCCGGCGCTCGCCACCAGCCTGTTCCTGACCGCGCTGAACCTGGGGCTCGGCTTCAGCCACATCCTGCAGGCCGGACCGAAGCTGGAATGGCCGGGCGCGCTGTGGCGCACGGCAATGGAGACCCTGTACCGCAACTACGCCCTTGTCGGTGGAGTGGTGGAAATCGGCTCCATCCTCGCGGCCTGGCTGGTGGCGTTCCTGCTGCGTCGGGACCGGCCGGCGCGCGGCTGGGCGCTCGCTTCGGCGGTGCTGCTGACCCTGGGTTTCCTGGTGGTGTGGGTCGGCTTCGTGGCGCCGCTGAACGCCATCTTCGCAACCTGGACGCCGGCGACGGTGCCACCCGACTGGCACGGCCCGGCCAGGGCCTGGGAGGTGTGGCACGCGGTGAAGTTCGGCGTCACCACCCTCGCCTTCCTGGCGCTGACCATGGCGGTGCTGGCCGATCGGCCGCGCTGAGGGTGCCTCGCGCCGCGCCGAACATTGCGGTAAGCGAGGCTCACCATGTCCCACAACACCTTCGGCCACCTGTTCCGCATCACCACCTGGGGCGAATCCCACGGCGCCGCCATCGGCTGCGTGGTCGATGGCTGCCCGCCGCGCCTGGCGCTGACCGAGGCTGACATCCAGCCGTACCTTGATCGCCGCCGCCCCGGCCAGTCCAAATTCGTGACCCAGCGGCAAGAGGCCGATGCCGTCCGCATTCTGTCCGGCACCTTCGAGGGCGTCACCACCGGCACCCCCATCGCGCTGCACATCGAGAACACGGACCAGCGCTCCAAGGACTACGGCGAGATCAAGGACCGCTTCCGCCCCGGCCACGCCGACCTGACCTATGAGCTGAAATACGGCGTGCGGGACTACCGCGGCGGCGGCCGCTCCTCGGCGCGCGAGACCGCGATGCGGGTCGCCGCCGGCGCCATCGCGCGGCGCGTGCTGGAAGGCGTGACAATCCGTGGCGCCCTGGTGAACATGGGCGGCGATGCCATCGACCGCGACCGCTTCGATTGGGCCGAGGTGGACCGAAATCCCTTCTTCTGTCCGGACCCCGCCGCCGCCGCGCGGTGGGAAGCGCGTCTGACGGCCGCGCGCAAATCCGGCTCCTCCCTCGGCGCCATCGTCGAGGTCGTGGCCGAAGGCGTGCCGCCCGGCCTCGGCGCGCCGATCTATGGCAAGCTGGATGCCGACCTCGCCGCGGCGCTCATGGGCATCAATGCCGTGAAGGGCGTCGAGATCGGCGATGGCTTCGCCGCCGCTGCTTTGTCCGGGGAGGGCAATGCGGACGAGATGCGGATGGGGCCGGGGGGCGAGGTCCTGTTCGCCTCCAACCACGCCGGCGGCATCCTCGGCGGCATCTCCACCGGCCAGCCCATCGTGGCGCGCTTCGCGGTGAAGCCGACGAGTTCCATCCTGACGCCGCGCCGATCCGTCGATCGCTTCGGCGAGGATGTGGAGGTGCTGACCAAGGGCCGCCACGACCCCTGCGTCGGGATCCGCGCCGTCCCGGTGGGGGAGGCGATGCTGGCCCTGGTCCTGGCCGACCACCTGCTTCGCCACCGCGCGCAGAACCCGGACGCGCCGGGCAGCGCAAGGCTGCCGCGCAACTAAAGCCGCACCACGCCAGGCGCCGGCCGCGCCAGCCGCCCGGCGCGTTCCAGCCGCGCAAGGGCGCGATAGACGGCCTCGTGCGTCAGGCCGAGTTCGGCGGCGACCGCCTTCCAGCTGCGGCCGATGCGGCGCGCGCCGTCTGGTGACGCGGGCAGCGCGCCGAGCAGGTCCAGCAGCCGGTCCTCGGCGCGTGGCAGCGCCAGGCGCTGCGCCCGCGCGCGTTCCTCCACCAGCCGCGCCGCCAGATGCGCGGTCAGGGCCCAGGCCAGCGCGGGCTCGGCCATGGCGGCCCGGCGCAGGGTGGCGGCGGGGTGGATGGTGACCTCGGACGCCACGGCGGCGATGCCGTCGCAATGGTGCGTCTCGGCGAACAGCGCCGCCTCGGCGAAGCTTTCGCCCGGGCCGGCGCGGTGCAGGATGGCGGTGCGGCCTTCGGCGGAGACGCGGCGCAGTTCCAGGGCCCCGCGCCGGACCAGGACCAGGCCGATGCAGGGGTCGCCGGTGCGGAACAGCGCCTCCCCGGCCAGGAGGCTGCGGCTGTGGCCATGTGGCAGGCTTGGCAGGGGCATGTGACCCGGATCATACGGCCCGCGCGCCGCCGGCGCTATCAAACGGCAACCGCCGAGGACCCGCCTCCATGCGCCGCCTGGTCGCCCTGGCCTTTCTGTTCGCCCTGCCCGCCGCCGCGCAGCACGCGCATCACCACCCGCATGCCTCCCCGGCCGCGCAGCCCTATGCCGGGATGCAGGCCCGCGCCATCAAGGCGATCTCGCCCGAACAGGCCGCGGACCTGCTCGCCGGGCGCGGCATGGCGCTGGCGCTGGCGGCGGAACTGAACTTCTATCCCGGCCCGATGCACGTGCTGGAACATGCCGAGGCGCTGGCGCTGACACCGGACCAGCGCGCGGAGGCAGCGCGGCTGCGCGACGCCATGGCCGCCGAGGCCCGCGCCCTCGGCGCCCGCATCCTGGCGTTGGAGGCGGAGCTGGACGCGCTGTTCGCCGGCGGCCGGGCCGAGGCCGGGCCGCTGGCCGCGCTGACGGCGGCGCTGGGTGGCCTGACGGGGCGGCTGCGGGAGGTGCATCTGACGGCCCACATCGGCATGCGGGCCGCGCTGACGCCGGCGCAGCGCGCCACCTATGCCCGCCTGCGCGGCTACGCCCCGCCCTGAGCGAAGGGGGCTTCCCGCCGGCCCGATCCTTCGCGACACTCGGGGGCCGCGGAGGACAGCATGCCGGATACCCACCTGCCACGCCGTATGACCGGCCAGGACGAAACGGTCGAGACGCAGCGCCCGATCGGCGACACGGTGAAGACCACCACCTGCTACATGTGCGCCTGCCGCTGCGGCATCAAGGTCCACCTGAAGGACGGCCGCGTCCGCTACATCGAAGGCAATCCGGACCACCCGGTGAACCGCGGCGTGATCTGCGGCAAAGGCAGTGCCGGGATCATGACGCAGTACTCGCCCGCCCGGCTGCAGGCACCGCTGAAGCGCGTCGGCCCGCGCGGGTCCGGCGAATATGCCGAGATCTCCTGGGCCGAGGCGATGGAGACCGCCACAGGCTGGCTGCGCCATGTGCGGGAGACGGCGCCGGAGCGCCTGGCCTTCTTCACCGGCCGCGACCAGTCGCAATCCCTGACCGGCTTCTGGGCGGCACAGTTCGGCACGCCGAACTTCGCGGCGCATGGCGGCTTCTGCTCGGTGAACATGGCGGCCGGTGGGCTCTACACCATCGGCGGCAGCTTCTGGGAATTCGGCGAGGTCGACTGGGAGCGTTCGAAGTACCTGGTAATGTTCGGCGTGGCGGAAGACCACGACAGCAACCCGATCAAGATCGGGCTGGGGAAGATGAAGGCGCGCGGGGCGAAGTTCGTCTCGGTGAACCCGGTGCGCACCGGCTATTCCGCCATCGCCGATGACTGGATCGGCATCCGCCCCGGCACGGACGGGCTGTTGGTGATGGCGCTGATGCATGAGCTGCTGCGCACGGATCGCATCGATCTCGAATTCCTCGTGCGCTACACCAACGCGACCTGGCTCGTGGTGCGCAACACGGGCGGCGCGGATGACGGGCTGTTCCTGCGGGATGCCGACGGGAAGCCGATGGCGTGGGACCGCGTGGCGCAGGCGCCCCGCGATGCGGCGACGGCCGAGATGCAGCCGGCCATCGTCGGCGAGTTCACGACCGAGGATGGCCGCAAGGTCGTGCCGGTCTTCCAGCTCATGGCGGAACGCTACCTTGGCGCGGACTACGCGCCTGCCGCCGTGGCTGAACGCTGTGGCATCGCGGCGGAGCGGATCGTGCGGCTCGCCGACGAGATCGCCGATGTCGCCTTCAACCAAACCATCACCATCGACCAACCGTGGACCGATGCGCTGGGCCGGCGGCACGAGACGATGGTGGGGCGGCCGATCTCCTTCCAAGCCATGCGCGGCATCTCCGCGCATTCCAACGGCTTCCACACCTGCCGCGCGCTGCACCTGTTGCAGATGCTGCTCGGCGCCGTCGATACGCCGGGTTCCTGGCGCTACAAATCGCCCTTCCCGCGGCCGATCCCGCCGGGGCCGGGGCCGGCCGGGAAGTCCTTCGCGCCGAACACGCCGATCGCGGGCAACCTGCTCGCCTTCCCGCACGGTCCGGACGATCTGCTGGTGGATGATGACGGGCATCCGCTGCGCATCGACAAGGCCTTCAGCTGGGAGGCGCCGCTCGGCCTGCACGGGATGATGCACACCGTCATCCACAATGCCGGCGCCGGCGATCCCTACCCGATCGACACGCTGTTCATGTTCATGGCGAACATGGCGTGGAACAGCGCGATGAACCCGCTCGAGACCATCCGAATCCTGACGGAGCAGAACCCGGATGGCAGCTACCGCATCCCGCACGTCATCTACGCCGACGCCTTCTTCTCCGAGACGGTGCCCTATGCGGATCTGATCCTGCCCGACACGACGTATCTGGAACGCTGGGACTGCATCTCCATCCTCGACCGGCCCATCGGCAGCGCGCACGGCCCGGGCGATGCGATCCGTCAGCCCGTCATCAAGCCGGACCGCGACGTGCGGCCGTTCCAGGACGTGTTGATCGAATTGGGCGCGCGCCTCGGCCTGCCTGCCTTCGTGAAGGAGGACGGCTCGCCGCGCTGGAAGGATTATCCAGACTACATCACCAACCACCAGCGCATGCCCGGCGTCGGCCCGCTGGCCGGATGGCGCGGGGAGGACGGGACGAAGAAGGGCGTCGGCGAACCCAACCCCGACCAACTCGCGAGATACATCGAGAATGGCTGCTTCTGGCAGCACAAGCTGCCGCCCGAGCAGGGCTACTTCAAGCAGGCCAACCGCGCCTACCTGGACGATGCCAAGGCGATGGGGATGATGGGGCAGTCGAACCAGATCGTGATGCAGATCTGGTCGGAGCCGTTGCAGAAGTTCCGCCTGGCAGCCCAGGGCCACGGCAAGCGCCAACCGCCCGAACGTCTGCGCCCGCGCATCGAGACCTATTTCGACCCGCTGCCCTTCTGGTACGCGCCGCTCGACCAGCAGGCGCATGACCTCGCGCCTTATCCGCTGTCCGCCGTCACGCAGCGGCCGATGGCGATGTACCATTCCTGGGGCTCGATGAATGCCTGGCTGCGGCAGATTCACGGCGCCAACCGGCTGTACATGTCCCGCGCCACCGCGACGAAGCAGGGCATCGCGCAGGATGACTGGGTCTGGGTCGAAAGCCGCGCTGGGCGGGTGAAGGGCCAGGTGACGCTGATGGAAGGCGTGAACCCGGACACGGTGTGGACCTGGAATGCCATCGGAAAGCGCAGCGGTGCGTGGCAGCTTTCGGCCGACAGCCCGGAAGCCGAGAAGGGCTTCCTGCTGAACCACGTCATCACCGAATGGCTGCCGGCGCAGGAGGGCTTCCGCAGCGCGAATGCCGACCCGGTGACCGGGCAGGCGGCCTGGTACGACCTGCGCGTCTCGGTCACGAAATGCGCGCCGCATGAATTCGGGCATACCTCGCCGCACCCGCCGACTGTGAAGGCGCCGCCGAACATGCCCGCCATACCGCTGATCATCCGGGAGCCGGCGCGATGACCGAATTGCCACCGGCCTCCGCGAAGAAGCTCGGCCTGGTCATCGACCTCGACACCTGCGTCGGCTGCCAGGCCTGCGCCACCAACTGCAAGGAATGGAACGCCGGCGGCCACTCCGCGCCCCTGCCCGATCTCAATCCGTACTCCGCCGGTGC
Source organism: Falsiroseomonas sp. HC035 (assembly GCF_050563525.1). Lineage (NCBI taxonomy): Bacteria > Pseudomonadati > Pseudomonadota > Alphaproteobacteria > Acetobacterales > Roseomonadaceae > Falsiroseomonas > Falsiroseomonas sp. HC035. The sequence continues at coordinate 184,442 of NZ_JBNXUN010000005.1, read as the reverse complement.
GGAGGGGGTCTGGTTCAACCGCGTGCATTCCTACGAAGCCGGCGAGGGCGAGGCCGGACGCACCGTGCATTTCCCGCGGTCCTGCCTGCATTGCGAAACGCCGGCCTGCGTCACCGTCTGCCCCACCGGCGCCAGCTACAAGCGGGCCGAGGACGGCATCGTGCTGGTCAACGCCGATGCCTGCATCGGCTGCGGGCTGTGCGCCTGGGCCTGCCCCTACGGCGCGCGGGAGATGGACGAGGATGCGGGGGTGATGAAGAAATGCACCCTCTGCGTCGACCGCATCTACAACGAGACCATCCCGGAGCCGCAGCGCCAGCCGGCCTGCGTCATCGCCTGCCCGGTCTCGGCCCGTCATTTCGGCGACCTCGGCGATCCGCAAAGCGCCGTGTCGCAACTGGTGGCGTCACGCGGCGGCTACGATCTGATGCCGGAGTTGGGCTACAACCCGGTCAACAAGTACCTTCCCCCGCGCCAGCGCCCGGCGCCCAACCCGAACCCGCCGGCGGAGGCGGAACTGGCCACGCACGACATCAGGAACCCGCTGCTGCGCTGGCTCGACCGGGCGCTGAGCCGATGAGCCCTGCCATGGCGGAAGCGCCGCAGGCGGCCCCCCTCACCCAACCCTCTCCCCCCAGCGGGGGAAGCGGGCTGTTCAGGATTGACCCGACGTGAATCCGGCGCCGTCCATCGTCTTCTTCACCACCGCCTCCGGTGCCGGGTATGGGCTCCTGTTCTGGCTCGGCGTGCTGCGGCCGCTCGGGCTGATGCCGGGCTGGCCGGGCTTCGCGCTGCTGGCGCTGGGGCTGGCGCTGCTGCTGATCACGGCCGGGTTGTTCTCCTCCCTGCTGCATCTCGGCCGTCCGGAGCGGGCCTGGCGGGCTCTGTCGCAGTGGCGGTCATCGTGGCTGTCGCGGGAAGGCGTCGCGGCGCTGGCGACCTACGTGCCGGCCGGGCTGTTCGGGCTGGCGTTGTTGTTCGGCTGGCCGGTTATCGGCACGCTGTCGGGGCTTCTGGCGGCGGCCGGGGCCGCGGCGACGGTCTGGTGCACCGCGATGATCTATGCCTCGCTCAAGCCGATCCGGCAGTGGCACCAGGACCTGGTGGCGCCGGGCTACCTGCTGTTCTCCGCCTTCTCCGGCGCGGCACTGCTGGCGGCGCTGTCCGGCCTCTCAGGGCGCCCCACCGTGCCGGCGCTGCTCGCCGTGGCATTCGGCGTCGCCTCGCTTCTACTGAAGCGGCGCTACTGGCAGGTGATCGACGCGCCGGCGCCGGCCGGCGGACCTACGATCGAATCCGCCACCGGATTGGGCCGGATCGGTCGCACCAGTCCGCTCGATCCCCCGCATACCGAGCAGAACTGGCTGCTGCGCGAGATGGGATTCCGTCTCGCCCGCAAGCATCGGGACCGGTTGCGGCCCTTGGCGCTGGCGGGTTTCGCCGCCGCGGCGTCCCTGGCGCTGGCGGCCCTCCCCATCGGCGGCGCGCTGGGGGCCACGCTGCTGGTGCTGGGTGCCGTCGCAGCATTGCTTGGGCTGCTGGTCGAGCGCTGGTTGATGTTCGCCGAGGCCACTCACACCGCAACTTTGTATTACACCGGCGAGGGCTGATTTCTTCGTCCCATCACGTATCCGAAACTTGACGCTGCCCCCTCCGATAGCGTTAGGGAATGGGAAGAACATCAAGAACGGGTCATCGTGATGCCCTTCGCCGATCATCGGCCAGATCCGGCCGATCTGGACCGTTTCCGTACCCTCTGCGGCGCCCGGCTCTGGGCGAAACGGCTCGGCGACCTGACGCAGCGTGCGGCGGTGGCGTCCCTGTCGGGCAAGGCGGCGCAGCAGCGCCATGCACTGGAACTGGTGCTGGCCCGCTTGGCCGATCCGAAGGCGTTCGCCCGCGCCACCCCTGCCGAACGCCATGCCACCGCCTTCGCGCGGGAGGCCGTGAAGCTGGCTGAGCGCCTGCCCACGCCGCAGCGCGCCAAGCTGCATGCTGAGATCGCAGCCGGCCTGACCGGCGAGGCGACCCTGATGCCGCTGTTCCACCTGCTGCGCACCGCCGCGCTGCACCGCCGGCGCGGCTTCGAGGTGACCTTCGCCGGCCTGACGGAGGATGCGTCCTACGACCTGCTGATCCGTCGCGAGGGCGTCGAGGCCGAGGTGGTCTGCGAGGCGGTCTCCGCCGAGGATGGCCGGGAAGTGCATCGCGGCGACTGGTGCGCGCTGGTCGACAAGGTGAACCCGGATCTGCAGACCTGGCTCGCCGCGCATCCCGGGCGCTACCTGCTGAAGATGACCCTGCCCGGCGGCATGGCGACGGACAGCCAGGTGGCTGAGTTGCACCGCCGCATCGCCGGCCTGTTGACCGCGGAGAAGCGCCAGGATTCCAGCGCCGATGCGGTGCTGAAGCTGGACCCGCTGGTGCTGGCTGGCGCCCAGGCAACCCGCCAGGGCCTGCCCGCCCAGCTCCGCGCCCAGTTCGGCGAGGAAGCGCACCTTGCGGTAACCCAGGGCGGCGGCTCCGTCTTCGTCATGGCGGCACGGGCGGGGCGGGAGAATTCGATCTCCGCTGCCGTCACCCGCCGTTGCGCCCTGGTCGCCGAAAGCCGCCTGAGCGGCACGCGGCCCGGCCTGCTGGCGATGTTCGTCGAGGATGTGGACCGCGCGGAATGGCGCGGCCTGCGGGATCGCCTGGAACTGGAAGGCGCCGCCCGCCGCTGGCTGACCGAGCCGGCCGCCCGCCATGTGGTGGCGGTGGCCTGCACCAGCCGGATGGAGCTGTTCGGCGTGGCGCCGCCGGATGGCGCGCCGGAGGGCGAGTTGCGCTTCCGCAACCCGGGCCATCCGGCCGGCAAGAACCCGGCGCTGGCGCCGGCGGTGGCCTCCTCAAACTAGCCCCCTCACCCGATCCTCTCGCCCAAAGCGGAGGAGGGGGCTTTTCAGCCCTGGCTGCCTTCGAGCACGCCAGGGTTCATCCGCCCGCGCGGGTCGAGCATGGACTTCACTCGCACCAGCAGCGCCGCCGCCCCGGGGTCCATGCGGGACGCCAGCGGGTAGAAGCGGCCGATCTGCGCATGCACCGCGCCATGCGCATCCATCACGCCGAACAGCACCTCCCGCGCGCGGCGCACAAGGGCGCGCGCCGCCGGGTTGGGCGCGAAGCCGGCGAAGCGGGCGCGGCTGGAATCGGCCAGGTGCTTCAGGTGCAGCGGGTCCAGCGCGTCGCGCCAGTAGAACATCGGCTCGATCGAGACATAGGCTCCGGCCGAGGAGACCATGTGGCCGACGGCGATGCCGTGTTCCGCCATCTCAGCCCCCATCGCGACATGCGCCGCCTCCAGCGCCGCCAGGCAGTCCCGCGCGGTGGCCAGCGGCAGCATGCCGTGCACCGGCACCCAGCGTTCTCCGGCTGGCCCGACCAGGCCGCGGATGGTGTAGGGCCGCGCGCGCAGTGCCCTCGGGATGGTGGCGGACACCTCCTGCCCTCCCGCCGCGGCAGCGATGCGGCGCGCAGCCTCGATGCCGACTTCCGCCACCGCCTCCGTCAGGCCCTCCGCCGTCAGGTGCAGGGTCCACGCCGCCTCGGCGGGGCGGCTGCGTTCGCGGACCGCGGTGCCGCCGCCGGCGATGCCCGCCACATCCCGCATGGCGCGGTAGACGGACCCGGCGCGGGCGGCGACGGCGCCGGCGGTGCGCAGCGCCTCCATCGCCGGCAGGTCGCCCGCACCGCGCACCCGCACGGGGTCCATGGCGAAGGCGCGCGCCACGGGCACGGATTGCGCGATCTCGACCAGGGCCGACATCATGGCCGCGCCATTTCCGAAGCCGAAGGAGCCGTGCGCCGCTTCGGATTCGGGGGCCAGGCGCAGCGCCACCTCCGTCTTCACGCCGAAGGCGCCGCAATCGCCCAGGAACATGCCGGTCAGGTCCGGCCCCATGTGGCGCCAGAAGGGCGGAGCGTGCTGCAGGGTCAGCGCGCCGGTGCGGGCGATGCTGCCATCCGCCAGCGCCACCGCCAGCCCGAGGATGCCGTCCATCGTGCCCGGCAGGTTCTGCGCCGCGACGCCGCCCACGGTGCTGACCGAACCCGAGACCGGGGAGGCCTGCGCCGCGCGCAGCCGGTGCGGCGCCAGCGCCTGCGCCAGCGCCTGCCAGGTGGTGCCGGCGCCGACCACGGCGGTCAGGTTCGCCGCATCGATGCTGATGGAGGTGAGCCTCGTGGTGTCCACCACCACCGCCGGCCCCTTCGGCACCACCCCGGCGGAGTAGGACATGCCGGCGCCGCGCGGCACCACGGCCCGGCCGAATTCCGCCAGCAGGCGCAGCGCAATGCCGGTCTCGGCGGTGCTGCCGGGGCGGATGACGATCTCGGCGGGGACCGCGTCCGGCCATTCGAACAGATCGGAGCCGGCCAGCGCGCAGGCCTCGGGGTCGGTGCTGACATGCGCCGCCCCCAGCCGTTCGGCCAGCGCGGCCGCCAGGCTGCTCACGCTGCGCCGCGTCCGGCGCGGGGGGACATGCGGCCCGTCCCGTCGTGCATAAGATCACCCCACACACCGACCTGGGAAATTTCATGTAATCATACCGAAGCGGAACGGGGTCGGTTCGTGAACGCACGCATAGTCCCGTCAGGCGGTGGGTCAAGATATCTGTTGGACCATCTGGCCGATGTGGCAGGAGGCGGCGCCTCCGCGCCGATCACATCGCCGTCAGTCCAATTTCAAGCGGCCGGCATGGCCCGCATCGCCCGCGCGCCCCACAGCCGCGCCAGCAACACCACCAGCAGCACGGACCCGCCGTGCCAGATCAGGACCATCGCCGCCGCATCCAGGTGATGCACCAGGGACAGCCCGACGGAGGCCAGGGCCGCCGCTGCCAGCCCCGCCAGGGCCGCCACCGGCCCGGGCCGGATGCGCGCCGCGTGCCGTGTCATCCACAGCAGGCCCAGCGTCAGTGGCAGACTGAAGCCGAGGATGAAGCGCATGCACTGGAAGCTGACACCGAGGGCGGGAAATCCCCGCTCGGCGAATTCCGTCAGGCAGCCCCAGCCGAGGCCGGAGATCCAGAACACCGCGAAGGGCAGCGGCAGCAGAGCCCAGCGCTCGCTGCGGTCCGGCAGCGCCAGCCGGAAGGCGGCGAAGGCGGCCGCAACGCCGGTGGCCAGCGCCGCGGCCAGGTTCACCTGCTCATGCATCAGCATCAGGCGCTGTTCCAGGTCGTGCCTGAAGCCAGACAGCAACACACCCGCCGCCACCACCGCCACCGCCAGCGCCAGCCAGCCCAGCGCGGCCCGGCCCGGCGGCGTCACCCGGCGCACAGGTTCGAGGCCGTGCGACAGGCGGCTGATCAGGTCATCGGTCTGCACGGTCATCTCCTTCATCCACGCCGAAGCGGCGGCGAAGCGATTTCATGGCGCGGTGCGTCGCGACCTTCAGCGCGCCGACACTGAGGCCGGACCGTGCCGAGGCCTCGGCCAGCGACAGGTCCTCCAGCTTCGCCAGCCGCAGGGCGGTGCGCTGGCTTTCGGGCAGGTCCGCCACCGCGTCGCGCAGGTTGCGCGCACCGATGCGCTCCTCCGCCACCGGCGCGACGGAGGCCAGGCCCTCCGGCAGGTCGTCGAGGTTCGATTCGCGGCCATTGGTGCGGCCGCGGCGGCGCAGCCGGTCGATGGCGCGGCGCGTCGCGATGGTGGTCATCCAGGGCCCGAAGGGACGCGCCGGGTCGTAGGTGTGGCGCAGCGCGTGGATGGTCATCAGCGCGTCCTGCACCGCGTCCTCCACCTCCGCCACGTCGCGGATGCGGGCGCGGCACAGCTGGCGCAGCCGCGGCGTCACCTCCCGCAGCAGCGTGTCGTAGGCGCGGCCATCACCGCCCTGGGCGGCGGCCAGCAGCCCGCCCCAGCGCAACTCCTGCGTCTGGCGCAGGTCCTGGTCGCCGATGCTCATGGCGCGGACCGGCGGCGCCAGGCCGATCCCGAGGCAGGCGGCGGCGGACATGTCAGGCGGCCGCGAGCCGGGGCCAGTTGGCCTCGGCACGGGCGATGTTGCCGGGAATGTCCCGTTGCCACTGCCTCTGCACCCCGCGGTCGTAGTTCAGGTAGAGCGAGCCGCCGTGGATGTGCCATGCCTCCGGATCGATATCCACCTTGTAGCCGCGCGCCACGCCATAGGCGCAGAAGCCGCCGAAGCGCGGCAGGTGGGCGGTCGGGTCGGCCTCGAAGCGGGCGAGGTTGGCAGCGGAGGCGAAGTGCCAGGCAACGCCCGCATGTTCCGCCAGAAGGGCCGGGTTACCGCGGCGTGGGCGGCCTTCGGCGAACCAGGCCACGGTGTCGTAGCCGTCCAGCGCCACGCCCGCCTTGTGGTTGATGGCGCGCGTGGTGGGCGCCGCGCTGGCGGAGGCCGCCATGACGGCCGGTGCAAGAAATCCTGGTGCCAGGGCGATCAGGGTGCGTCGATGCATGTTCGGTGGCCTTCCCGCGTTGCCGTCGAACCCGCTTCGCCGGCGCGGGGCGCCTGGTTACGCGGATGAAGATGCAGCGGCCCGCGGCCTTGCCGGAGGGGCCGGCGGCGCGCGAGGGTGGCGCATGGATCAAGCCGCGCCCCCCTGGACCACCACGCATTCCGAAACCCTGATCGACGACCGCTGGATGCGGCTGCGCGCCGACAGGCTGCGCACCGCCACCGGGATGGAGATCGCGCCCTGGTATGTGCTCGACTATCCTGACTGGTGCTGCGTCGTGGCGCTGGCCGAGGATGGCCGGATGGTGTTGGTCCGCCAGTGGCGGCACGCGGTGCAGCGCTGGTCGCTGGAACTGCCGGGCGGCGTGATCGACCCGGCCGACGCGGACCCTATCGCCGCCGGACGGCGGGAGACGCTGGAGGAAACCGGCTTCGGTGGCGGCACCTGGCGCAGCATCACCGCCGGCCATCCCAACCCCTCGATCCAGACCAACCGCCTGCATGTGGTGCTCGCTACCGGCCTGTGCCCCATCGCCGCGCCCACGCCCGACCCGACTGAGGCGATCAGCGTGGAGTTGCTGGAGGTGGACCAGGTGATGGCGGGGCTCGCTTCGGGGTTGATCGGGCAATCCATGCATGTCGGCGCCATCTGCCTCGGCCTCGCCGCCGCCGGACGGATCAAGCTGGGAGAGATCGCATGACGGGTTTTTCGATTTCGCCGCTGCAGCCACGCCACCGCGCGGATTGGGAGCGCCTGTATGCCGGTTACGCCGGCTTCTACCGCGTGGACCAGACCGCGGAGATGCGGCAGCGCGTCTGGGGCTGGATCATGGACCCGGCGCATGAGGTGGAGGCGCTGGTGGCTGAGGATGCGGATGGCACCGCTATCGGACTGGCGCATTTCCGGCAATTCGCACGGCCGCTGATGGCCGCGACCGGAGGCTTCCTGGATGACCTGTTCGTCGACCCGGCGCAGCGCGGCCGGCGCGTGGCGGATGCGCTGATCGACGCGGTGGCGGAGGTCGGGCGGCAACGTGGCTGGGGCGTGATCCGCTGGATCACCGCGGATGACAATTATCGCGGTCGCGGCGTCTACGACCGGCTGGCGACGCGGACCATGTGGATCACCTACGACCGCAAGCTCGGGTAGCCCGCCCCCGAATCCTCGCCCAGCGGAAACTTCGCCGGCCTTAACGCCTCCGACACCTGAAACCCGGCAAAACCTGCCCAGCCGGCAGGTGCCGGCGGAAGGGTCGCAGGATGCGGGTCGGTCTCGGGCGGGGCGTTGAATGGGCGGGCTGATCGCCCAGTTGCGCGGCTTCGGGGCGCTGCGGCTGGCAGCGCTGGCCGGGGTCGGTCTTGCCGTGCTCGGCCTGGTCGCAATGCTGGCACTGCGGGCCTCCGAACCGCCGATGGCGCTGCTGTATGGCGACCTCGACCCGCGTGACGCCGGGCAGATGGTGGCAGCGCTGGAACGCGCCCGCATCCCGCATCGCCTGGCGGCCGGAGGCGCCCAGTTGATGGTGCCGGAATCGGAGGTACCGCGCATCCGGCTGATGCTGGCGCGCGATGGCCTGCCCTCTGGCGGGTCCGTCGGCTACGAGATCTTCGACCGCGGCGAAAGCCTGACCACCACGCCGTTCCAGCAGGACGTGAATCGCCTGCGCGCGCTGGAGGGCGAGTTGTCCCGCACCATCCGCGGCCTGGCCGGCGTGCGCACCGCCCGCGTGCACCTGGTGCTGCCGCGCCGCGAGCCGTTCTCGCGCGAGCGGGGTGAGGCGCAGGCGAGCGTCGTGCTCGGCATGCAGGGCGCGCAGCGGCTGGACCGGGAGGGCGTGCAGGCCGTGCTGCACCTGGTGGCCGCCGCGGTGCCGGGGCTGCGGCCGCAGGGTATCTCCATCGTCGACAGCCGCGGCGAATTGCTGGCGCGCGGCGGCCAGGCGCTCGCCGGCCCCGCCGCCGCCCAGACCGGGGAGGAGTTGCGTCGCAATGCGGAACTGCGCCTGGCCCGCGCGGTGGAGGAATTGTTGGAACGCACGCTCGGCCCGGGCCGGGTGCGGGCGGAGGCCTCGGTCGAGATGGATTTCGACCGCGTGCAGACCACCGAGGAAATCTTCGACCCTGAGAACCAGGTGCCGCGCAGCACGCAATCCGCCACTGAAAGCAACCGCACGCGTGAGTCCGGCGGCGTTTCCGTCGCCAACCAGCTTCCCGGCGCGGACGCCAATGCCAACGGCCCGCGCAGCGAGCAGTCGCGGCAGGAGGAAACCACCAACTTCGAGATCGGCCGCACCACGCGCAACATCCTGCGCGAACAGCCGGCCCTGAAGCGCGTCTCCCTCGCCGTGCTGGTCGATGGCGTGTGGGAGCCGCAGCCGGATGGCGCGCCGGCCCGCTTCCGCGAGCGCAACGCGGACGAGATCGCGCGCATCCTGTCGCTCGCCCGCTCCGCCATCGGCTTCAACGAACAGCGCGGCGACAAGGTGGAGGTCGTCAGCCTGCGCTTCGCCGAGCCGCCGTTGGCGGAGATGACGTCGGAGGGCTTCAGCATCCTCGGCCAGGCGCTGCCGCCGGCCGTGATGGGACGCGTCGTCGAATCGGCCATTCTGGCGCTGGTGGCTCTCGCCGCCATCCTGCTGGTCGGCAGGCCGGTGGCGAACCGGCTGGTGCTGGCGATGACGCCGGCCCCGGTGATGGTGGGCGTCGGCGGCACGCAGGTGAGCTTCGCCACGGAAGCCGAGGCCGCGCTGGCGCAGGCCGGGGGGCGGGCCGGTGCCGCCGGCGAAGCCCTGACAGGTCCCGATGGCACGCCGCTGCTGGCGGCGGATGGCACGGAGGGCGAGGACCAGATGGTCCGGCTGTCGCGTGTCGAGGGCCAGATGCGCGCCTCCTCCCTCGCGGCGCTGGCGGAGCTTGTGGACAACAACCCCGATGCCGCGGTCACGGTGATTCGCCGCTGGCTGGCGCCGAAGGACCTGGAATGAGCGGCACCCTTGACCTCAACGGCCCACAGAAGGCGGCGACGCTGATGCTGGCGCTGGGCGACGAGCACGCGGCCAAGATCTTCACGCGCCTGCACGAGGATGAGATCCGCGACCTGTCGCTGGCCATGGCCGCGCTCGGCTCGATCTCCGCCCATAACGTGGAGCTGGTGGTGCAGGAATTCGCCAGCCAGCTTGGCCAGGCGGGGCATCTGGTCGGCTCCTACGAAAGCACCGAACGCCTGCTGCTGAAGACGCTGCCGAAGGAGCGCGTCGCGCAGATCATGGAGGAGATCCGCGGCCCGGCCGGCCGCACCATGTGGGACAAGCTGGGCAACGTGAATGAATCCGTGCTCGCGAACTACCTGAAGAACGAATACCCGCAGACCGTGTCCGTGGTGCTGTCCAAGGTCCGGCCGGACCATGCAGCGCGCGTGCTGGCGCTGCTGCCGGAAGGCTTCGCCATGGAAGTGGTGATGCGGATGCTGCGCATGGAGACCGTGCAGAAGGAGGCGTTGGAAGGCGTCGAGCGCACGCTGCGCATGGAGTTCATGTCCAACCTCGCGCGGGGCTCGCGCCGCGATGCGCATGAGGTGATGGCGGAAATCTTCAACAACCTGGATCGCGCCGCCGAAGGCCGCATCCTGACGGCGCTGGAGGAACGGTCCCGCGACAGCGCGGAGAAGATCCGCGCGCTGATGTTCACCTTCGACGACCTGCAGCGGTTGGACCAGGCCGGCGTGCAGGCGCTGCTGCGCGCGGTGCCGAAGGACAAGCTGACGCTGGCGCTGAAGGGCGCCTCGGAAACGCTGCGCGACATCTTCTTCCGCAGCCTGTCGGATCGGGCCTCGAAGCTGTTGAAGGACGACCTCGCGGGCATGGGGCCGGTGAAGCTGCGCGACGTGGACGACGCGCAGGCGCAGATCGTCGGCATCGCCAAGGATCTGGCGGCGCAGGGCCAGATCCAGATCGCCGATGGCCGCGACGACGAGATGCTGGCGTGAGGCACACGCTGCGCCTGCCCGACCTCGGCGCGCCACCGCCACCGCCACCACCACCGCCACCAGACCCGGAGGTGCTGCTGGCGGAGGCGCGTGCCGCGGGTGTGGTGGAGGGCCGCGCCATCGGCCATGCCGCCGGCCTTGCGGAAGGCCGGGCGGAGCAAAAGCGGGCGCAGGAAGCGGCGATGCAGCGGGCGCTGGAGCGCATCGCGGTGCTGCTGGCGGAGGCCGAGGTGGCTGGCCGTCGCACGGCGGAGGAGGCGGCGCAGGCGCTGGCGGCGCTGCTGATGGAAACCCTGGACCTGGCCTTGCCCGGCGTGGCCGCGCGGCTGGGGCCGGAGATCGTGGCGCATGTCGTCGTGCCGCTGATCCCGGCCATCGCCGACCGGCCGGAGGCGGTGCTGCATGTGGCGCCTGGGCTGGTCGAGGCGATCGCGGCGCGCCTGCCGCAGGGCGCGCCGCCGGTGGTGGCGGATGAAGCGGTGCCGCCCGGCGATGGGCGCATCGCGTGGCGGGACGGCGCCATCGTCATCGACCTCGCGCACCGCCGCGCCGCCATCGCGGAGACGCTGCGGAGGGTGGGCATCTGGCCGGACAATCAGGAGAGCGAAGCATGACGGCGCAGGATGGGTTCGAGGCGGTGCCGGCGCAGGATGCGCAGCAGGCCACCGGCAATCCCGGCGGGCCGCGCGACCTGGACGCGGTCTACGACATTCCGGTGCAGGTCAGTGCCGTGCTCGGCCGCGCCACCATGCAGGTTTCGCAGTTGCTGAAGCTCGGGCGCGGTGCGGTGGTCGAGTTGGATCGCAAGCTGGGCGAGGCGGTCGACATCTATGTCAACAACCGGCTCGTGGCGCGCGGCGAGGTGGTGATGGTGGATGACAACCGGCTGGGCGTGACGATGACGGAAATCGTCAAGTCGGACCGTGGTGGCTGAGGGGAACGGTTGATGGCGCGCCTCCTCATCATCGGCTCGCTGGAAGGCGAGCTGGGTGCCGCCGCCCGCGTCGCCATCGCGCGGGGCGCGAAGCTGGGCCATGCGGAGGGCGTGGCGGCCGGGCTGGTGCGGCTGCGCGCGGAAGGCGCCGACCTGGTGCTGGTGGACCTGCGGCACGACGTGGTGTGGCTGGTGCAGGCACTGGCGGCCGAGCGCATCGCCTGCCCCGTGGTCGCCTGTGGCCGTGCCGAGGATGCCGATGCCGCCGTGCGCGCCATCGAGGGTGGGGCGCGCGATTTTCTTCCACTGCCGCCGGATGCGGATTTGATCATCGCCATGTTGGAGGCCGCCGGCGCGGCGCCGCAGGCCGAAGGCCCGGTGGCGCGCGATCCGGCGATGCTGGCGATGCTGGCGCGTGCGGCGCAACTCGCCCGCGCCGAAGCCTCGGTCCTGCTGACGGGCGAGAGCGGCACGGGCAAGGAGGTGATGGCGCGCCACCTGCACGCCTCCTCCCGCCGCGGTCGTGGCCCCTTCGTCGCACTGAACTGCGCGGCGCTACCGGAATCGCTGCTGGAATCGGAATTGTTCGGCCACGAGAAGGGCGCCTTCAGCGGCGCCGTCGCGGCGCGCAAGGGCAAGTTCGAACAGGCCGAGGGCGGCACGCTGCTGCTGGACGAGATCGGCGAGATGGACCCACGCCTGCAGGCCAAGATTCTCCGGGTCATCCAGGAGCGGGAGGTGGATCGTCTCGGTGGCTCGGCGCCGCTGAAGGTGGATGTGCGATTGCTGGCCGCGACGCATCGCGACCTGCGCGCCGAAGTCGCGGCGGGACGGTTCCGGGAGGATTTGTATTTCCGCCTCAACGTGGTCGCCCTGCACATCCCGGCGCTGCGCGAAAGGCCGGCCGACATCCTGCCGCTGGCCGAGCATTTCTGCACCCGCTACGCGCAGGTGAACGGCCTGCCCATCCGGCCGCTGGCGCCGGCGGCACGGCACCGGCTGCTGGCGCATGCCTGGCCGGGCAATGTCCGCGAACTGGAAAACGCCATCCACCGCGCCGTGCTGCTGGCAGAGGGCCCGGAGATCGGGCCGGAGGCGATCGAGCTTTCGCGCCCCGCCCTCGCCAGCGCGACGCCGGCATCGACCGAGCCGGCTGCGCAGCCGTTGCGCCGCGTGACCGGACTGGTCGGCCGGAAGGTGGAGGAGGTGGAGCGGGAGTTGATCCTGGAGACGCTGTCGCATTGTCTCGGCAACCGTACGCGGGCGGCGGAGATCCTCGGCATCTCCATCCGCACGCTGCGCAACAAGCTCGGCGAATACCGCACCGCCGGCCTCGCGGTGACGCCCGCGCCCGGCCAGGCCGTGCCTATGCACATCGCCGTCTGAACGATGCAGGGCCTCGTCATCCCTGGCTGGCTGGTCCGCGCGCGGCCGACCGGCGACGTGGCACTCGGCCTCGGCGTCGTGCTGCTGGTGGCCGTGCTTGTGGTGCCGCTGCCGAACTGGCTGATGGATGCGGGGCTTGCGCTGTCCATCACCGCCTCCGTCCTTGTGCTGATGGTGTCGCTGTTCATGCGGCGGCCGCTGGACTTCACCAGCTTCCCCACCGTTCTGCTGCTGACCACGCTGCTGCGCCTGGCGCTGAATGTCGCGACGACACGGGCCATCCTGACGCATGGGCATGAGGGGCCGACCGCGGCGGGGCATGTGATCTCCGCCTTCGGCGGCTTCCTGATGGGCGGCGATGTGCTGGTCGGCCTCATCGTCTTCGCCATCCTGCTGCTGGTGAACTTCGTGGTCGTCTCGAAGGGCTCCGGCCGCATCGCGGAGGTCGCCGCGCGGTTCAGCCTGGACGCGATGCCGGGCAAGCAGATGGCGATCGATGCCGACCTGTCCGCCGGGCTGCTGTCCGAAGACCAGGCGCGCCTGCGCCGGCGCGAGCTGGAGGAGGAAAGCGGCTTCTACGGCGCCATGGACGGCGCCGCGAAATTCGTCCGCGGCGATGCCATCGCCGGCCTGGTCACCACGCTGATCAACCTGCTCGCCGGCATCGCCATCGGCACCATCCGCCAGGGCCTGCCGTTCGGAGAGGCTGTGACCACCTATTCGATGCTGACGGTGGGCGATGGGCTGGTCGGGCAGATCCCGGCGCTGCTGGTCTCGCTTGCCGCCGGCATCGTGGTGACCAAGGGCGGCGTGGAGGGCCGCGCCGACCAGGCGCTGGTGACGCAGTTGGGCGGGCCGAAGCCGCTGGCGCTGGCCGGCGGCGCCGCGGTGGTGATGGGGCTTCTGCCGGGCATGCCGCTGATCCCGTTCCTGGCGCTGGCCGGCCTCGCCGCTTGGGGCGCGCGGATGCAGCACGACACCGCGCAGGTGCAGCGCGCCATCGCGGAGGCGCCGCCGCCACCGCCTGGCGAGCCGCCGGCCAGCGACGCGCTGCGGATGGACCTGCTGCGGCTGGAACTCGGCTACGGCCTGCTGAGCCTGGCGGCCGGCGACGCGCCGATCCTGTCCGAACAGATCAAGACGCTGCGGCGGACCACGGCGCAGGACCTCGGCTTCCTGCTGCCCAGCGTCCGCATCCAGGACAACCTGCAACTGCCGCCGGACACCTATGTGATCCGGGTGAAGGAGATCGAGGCCGGGCGCGGCGTGCTGAAGCCGCCGCTGCATCTGGCGATCGACCCGTCCGGCAATCCGCCCGCCCTGCCCGGCGAACGCGTGCAGGAGCCCACCTTCGGCCTGCCCGCCGCCTGGATCGAGGAGTTCCGGCGCGAGGAAGCGCTGGCGCTCGGCTGCACCGTGGTCGATGCCGCCGGCGTGCTGGCGACGCACCTGACCGAGGTGACACGGGAAAACATGCCGGAGCTGCTGTCCTTCGCGGAGACCCAGAAGCTGCTCGACGAATTGCCGCCGGAGCACAAGCGCCTGGTCTCCGACCTGGTGCCGGCGCTGGCCAGCATCGGCACCGTGCAGCGGCTGTTGCAGGCGCTGCTGGCGGAACGGATCTCGATCCGCGACCTGCCGACGATCCTGGAAGGCATGCAGGAAGCCGCCGCCGGCGGCGCGCGCTCCCTCGGCCCGATCCTGGCCACCGTGCGGATGCGCCTGGCACGACAGATCAGCGACGCGGCGCGCGGGCCGCAGGGCTACGTGCCGATCATCGCGCTATCCAACGAGTGGGAGCAGGCCTTCGCCGAATCCCTGCTCGGGCCGGGCGAGGAGAAGCAACTGGCGATGGCGCCCTCCAAGCTGTCCGCCTTCATGGCGGCGCTGCGGGGCGCCTTCGACGCCGCGAGCGGCAGCGGCGAGCCCGCCGTGCTGGTCTGCTCCGGCAGCATCCGCGCCCATGTCCGCGCGGTGGTGGAGCGCTTCCGGCCGGCGACCAGCGTGCTGGCGCATACCGAGATCCACGCCCGCGCCCGCATCCGCACCATCGGCACGGTTCAATGAAGCTCCGCGTCATCCGCGCCGCGCGCATGTCGGATGCCATGGCGCAGCTTCGCGCGGAACTCGGCGAGGACGCCGTGTTGCTCTCCACCCGCCGCGTGCCCGGCGGTGTCGAGGTGACGGCGGCGCAGGACCAGGATGACGAGCCGCTGATGATCGCACCGGATGCCGCGCGGCCCGGCCGCGCCATCCCGCCCGACCTCGCCCGTCACAACGTGCCGCCGGCCCTGGCGCAGCGCCTGGCGGAGGGCCGGCTGGCAGCGGCGCTGGGGACGGTGCTGGGCTTCGCGGCCCTGCCGCTCGGGGATCGGCCGCTACTGCTGGCCGGGCCGCCGGGCGCGGGCAAGACGCTGACGGTGGCCAAGCTGGCGACGCGGCTGGTGCTGGGTGGTGCGAAGCCGCTGCTGGTCAGCGCCGATGGCCGGCGGGCCGGCGCCGCCGAACAGCTGGCCGCCTTCGCCCGCGTGCTGGACCTGCCGCTGGCCATCGCCAGTGGGCCGGCGGCGCTCGGCAAGGCGTTGGCGCGACGGGGGACGGGGCAGCCGGCCCTTGTGGACCTGCCGGGCTGCGACCCTTTCAACCCCACCGGCGCCCGCCTACTGGCCGGGCTGATCGAGGCGGCGCGCGGCACGCCGGTGCTGGTGCTGCCCGCGGGCCTCGACCCGGACGAGGCCGCCGAGACCGCCAGCGCCTTCCGCCTGCTCGGCTGCCGCCACCTGCTGCCGACGCGGCTGGACGCGGCGCGGCGGCTGGGCGGCGTGCTGGCGGCGGCGGCAACCGGGCTGGCGCTGACCGAGGCCGGCACCGGCTGCGATGCCTCCGGCGGGCTGGAGCCGCTGACCGCCGAGGGGCTGGCCCGCCGCCTGGCCGCCCCGGCCCATGCGGTGCCGCGGCCCGAACCGGCGCCCGCGCCGCCGCCCGCGCCGGCCTACCGCACCCCGGTTTTCCCGCCCGCCCCGAAGGACCGCCCGAGATGACCGCGGCAACAGGAACCGGGCGGGTCATCGCCATCGCCTCCGGCAAGGGCGGCGTCGGCAAGACCTGGCTGGCGATCACGCTGGCACAGGCACTCGGCCAGCAGGGCCGGCGGGTGGTGCTTCTGGATGCCGATCTCGGCCTGGCGAACGCCGATGTGCAGCTTGGGCTGAACCCGGCGCGGGACATTGCCCATGTCCTGGCCGGTGGCGCGACGGAAGATGCGGCGCTGGCGCTGCCGGCGGGCTTCCACCTGCTGCCGGGACGCTCCGGCTCCGGCGCGCTGGCCGGGCTGGCCGGCGCGGCGCTGGACCAGGCGGTGGCGCTGCCGCGGCGGCTTGGAGCCTCCTGGCAGGATGTGGTGGTGGATCTCGGCGCCGGCGTCGGCGCGGCGCAGCGTCGCCTGGCCGCTGGTGCCGACATCGTGCTGGTGGTCGCGACGGAGGAACCCACCAGCCTGACGGATGCCTATGCCGTGCTGAAGCTGCATGCGGGCGATGCGCCTGCCGGCGATGCGCGGCTGGTGGTGAACCTCGCCACCACTGCCGCCGCCGGCCAGCGCACCCATGCGACGCTCGAAGCCGCGACACGGCGCTTCCTGCGGCGCGGCCTGCCGCTGGCCGGGATCGTCCGGCGCGATGCGAAGGTGCCTGACGCGATACGGCACCAGACGCCGCTGCTGACTCGCCACCCCGCCTGCACAGCCGCGCAGGATGTGCGCGCCCTGGTGCGCGGCCTGAATCAGCCGGCGGCCAGCACCAGCAGCACGCCGGCGACCGGCACACCCTTCTCCTCCCGCAGCGCGGCGTCCTGACGCGCCAGCGGCGCCAGGCCTGCGGCCTGCGCCAGCGCCAGCACATGCGCGGGGTCGTGGCGGTAGCGCAGGCCGGGGCCGAGCGCGTAGGGCGCACCCTCCCCCGCCTCCAGGCTGAACGCCGCGGCGCCGCCCGGGGCCAGCGCGCGGGCGATGCCGGACAGGGCCGGGGCGAGGTCGCCCAGGTAGTTCAGCACATCCACCGCCGCAACCAGCCCGAACCCGCCGCGCTGGCGAGCCAGGAAATCCTCCAGGTCGGCCTCGTGCAGCGCGTCGTACACACCCCGCGCGCGCGCCTCCGCCAGCATGCGCGGCGACAGGTCCAGCCCCTCCAGCCGCTTCGCGAAGGGCCGCAGCGCGAGGCCCGACAGGCCGGTGCCGCAGCCGAGGTCCAGCACGCGGCGGCTGCCATCCGCGGCGATGCCCGCCGCCTGCAGCAGCCCGGCCAGCAGCGCGGGCGTGCGGTAGCCGAGGCGGCCTTCCAGGTCCGCGTCGAAGCGCGGCGCGTACTGGTCGAACAGGTCGCGCACGTAATCGGCCGGCGCCCGGTCCGGCACCGCCTCCGCGCCCAGCGCCGCCAGCAGGAAATGGGCCTGGGCGGCGAGGGCCGGCGGGGCCAGCGCAACGGCACGGCTGGCGGCCTCCGCCGCCTGCGCCACGTCGCCGGCCTCGCGCAGCGCATGCGCCAGCGCCAGCCATGCTTCGGCCGACTGTGGCACCAGCGCCACCGCCTGGCGCAGCGGCGCCAGCGCGGCCGGCGCCTGGCCCTGCGCGCACAACGCCTGGCCGAGGTTGCGCAGGCTGGTCGCATCCGCGGGCCGGCGCGCCAGGGCGGCGCGCAGGGCAGCGATGGCGGCATCGAGTTGCCCGGCCTCGGCCAGGGTGGCGCCGCGGCTGGCCAGGAACACCGGGCTGTCCGGCTGCGTGGCGAGGGCCTGGGCGGACAGCGCCAGTGCCATCGGCAGGTCGCCGCGCTGGCGGGCCAGGACCGAGAGCAGGTTCAGCGCATTGCCATCGCCCGGGCGCAGCTTCAGGACGCGGCGGTACAGCCGTTCCGCCAGCGCCCATTCGCCGCGGGCGTGGCGGCTGGCGGCATCCGCCAGCAGGTCGTCAGCCGATGCTTGCGCCAAGCCCGGCCCTTCCGCGATGCTGACGGTGCATGACATTCCCCTCCGACTCGCCCCAGGCGACGAAGCCCGGCCGCGACCTGCGGGTGGATTTCTTCCGCGGCGTGGCGCTGTGGTTCATCTTCATCACCCATACGCCCGGCAATCTGCTGGTCTATGGCACGCTCCGCAACGTCGCCTTCAGCGATGCTACGGAAACCTTCGTGCTGCTGGCCGGCTATGCCGCCGGCATCGCCTATGGGCGGATGCTGGAGCGTGAGGGCTGGGCCTCGACGGCGGCGCGCATCGTCGGCCGGATCGGCACGCTGTATGTCGCGCACATCTTCCTGTTCGTCGTCTTCGCCGCACAGGTCGGCTATTCCGCCGCTGCTCTGAACCAGGCCGCCTATTTGGACGAGATGCACCTCGACCCGCTCTCGGCCGAGCCCTACCGGGCACTGCTGGAGGCGCTGCTGCTGCGATACCAGCCGGCTTTCCTGGATATCCTGCCTCTGTACATCGTCGTGCTCGGCCTGTTCGCGCTGGCGCTGCCGCTGATCGACCGGCCGCTTTGGCTGCTTGGCCTGTCCTTCGCGATGTACGCGACGACGCGGCTGACCGGGCTCGAACTGCCGTCCTGGACCGGCGGCGGCTGGTTCTTCAATCCGTTCGCCTGGCAGTTGATCTTCGCCATCGGCGTGGTGCTGGGCCGGGCCGACCCGGTGGGCCTGGCGCGGCGCTTTCCCTGGCGCCGCGGCCTGGCGATGCTGGCCGTGGCGTTGCTGGCGGCGGCGGCGGTTTCGTTGAACTGGGTCTGGCACGGGCCGGCACGCGGGCTGCACCCGCCGGAATGGCTGGCGTCCGCCATCGGCAGCGTGGACAAGACGGCGCTGCACCCGGTGCGGCTGGGGTCGATGATGCTGATGGTCTGGCTTGCCGCGCATCTGGTCGCGCCGGCGGCGCGCTGGCTCGGCAACCCGATCGCCGCCGGCTTCGTGCTGATGGGCCAGCAGGGGCTGCCGGTATTCTGTTCCGGCATCTTCCTGTCCTTCATCGGCCGCGTGGTGCTGGAACAGGCGGACGGGTTGCTGCCGCAGGTCACAGTCAATGCGGCCGGGCTGGCCGCGCTGCTGGCCGTGGCGGCGGTCTCGGCCTGGTATGGCGGCGAGCGAAGGCGGACGCCGAAGTCCTTGCCCGCCGCGCCGGCGCCGGCTAGCCCATGACCGCCATGAGCCCCCTGCCCGCCCTGCTCGCCGCCCTGCTGGCCCTGGTGCTGATCCCGGCGGGACCGGCCCGGGCTTCGGAGCCTGCCTGCGGCGCGCCCGCCGAGGCACTGGAGGCCTCCGCCCCGCTGCCCGGGGTCTTCGCGGCTCTGGCGAACACCGAGTTGCGGATCCTGGTGGTTGGCAGCGCCTCGACGCAGAGCGGCGGCACCTCCAGCCCCGCGGCGACGTGGCCCGAGCGGCTGAAGGCCCACCTGGGCGCCGCGATCCGCCCAGTGTCGGTTAAGGTGGAGGTGTTCGGCGGCCGCGGCACCACGGCCGCGGACCATGCCGCAATCCTCGCGGCCAAGGCCGCGGAGGTGCGGCCACATCTGGTGATCTGGCAACTCGGCACGGTGGAGGCGGCGCGGGGCCTGCCTTCCGAGGTTATGGCGGAGACGGTGCAGCAGGCGGTCGCGCGGCTCGGCGCCACGCGGGGCGAGCGCACCGACGTTCTGCTGATGGACCAGCAGTTTTCCCGATTCCTGCGCGGAAACGCGGATGTCGACCTGTACCGGGATGCCCTGCGCGTCGCCGCGGCGGCAAGCGGCGCGCAGCTGTTCAGCCGCTGGGCCATCATGCGCCACTGGGTCGAGGCCGACATCCTGGACCTGGAGCGCGCGCCGCGGCGGCAGCGGGTGGAGGTGGCCGACCGGTTGCATGACTGCCTGGCGCAGGCCCTGGCAGCCTACATCCTGGATGGCGCCAACCGCGGCCGGCGTTGAACGTCCAGCCATCTTGTCAGCCGCGGCCCGCGCTTGCTCGGGACCGTTTCAATTTTGATCTGGCTGCCGGTGATGCAGGAAGGTCACAGTGTTTCGTGTCGTTTCACGTCAAGGAACCTGGACGCCTCTGCTGCGCTTCGCTTGCATGGAGACACAGTTTCAACCGCAGGCTGCGCCGCGGACGCCCGCTGACCCCTCGGATCGACCAGGCCCTCGGCCGCTGGATCGCCGGCCCGAGCGTCCGCCGACCGCCTTCGACCGTTGGCTGCAGGCCGAGCTGTCGCAGGCCTATGAAGACGCGCTGCGCGAGCCGGTGCCCGATGAACTGCTGAAGCTGATCAACGACCCGATCCAGGGCCGCGGCTGATACCTCTCCCTCTCAACCGCCGGTCGCGGCCTCCGGCCGCTTAATTACGCGGCACTAGCCGCAGCGCCCGTTCGGGCGCCCGGCCGGCGGTGCCGGCCGCAAGTCATCTCCTGATACCGCTGATTTGACCCTTCCGGGTCAGAACAGCCCCTCGATCCGGCCTTCCGCATCCAAACCGATGGTTTCCGCCGCGGGGCGCCGCGGCAGGCCGGGCATGGTCATGATTTCCCCGCAAACCGCCACCACGAAGCCAGCCCCCGCGGAGAGCCGTACGTCGCGCACCGGCAGCACGTGGTCCACCGGCGCGCCCAGTGCAGTGGGGTCGGCGCTGAAGGAATACTGGGTCTTCGCGACGCACACCGGCAGGTGGCCGAACCCCTCCGCCTCCCACCGCGCCAGGCGCTGCATCGCCGGCGCCGGAATCGCCACGTCCTTCGCGCGGTAGATTTCCTTCGCGATGGTGCGCAGCTTGTCGGCCAGCGGCATGGCATCCGGGTAGATCGGCTGGAAGCGCGCGGCACCGGCCTCGATTCGCGCCTGCACCGCGCGGGCGAGTTCCGCCGCCCCCGCGGCGCCGTCGGACCAATGGGTGCAGAGGATGGCCTGCGTGTCCAGCCGCGCCATGGCGGACTGGATCGCTTTGATCTCCGCCGGCGTGTCGGTGTCGAAGCGGTTCAGCGCCACCACCACGGGCAGGCCGAACTTGTGGATGTTCTCGACGTGGCGGGCGAGGTTCGCGATGCCACGCTCCACCGCCGCCACATCCTCCCGCCCCAGATCGGACTTCGCCACGCCGCCATGCATCTTCAGCGCGCGAACGGTGGCGACGATGACGCAGGCGGCTGGGTTCAGTCCGGCGAGGCGGCACTTGATGTCGAGGAATTTTTCCGCCCCCAGGTCGGCGCCAAAGCCCGCTTCCGTCACCACCACATCGGCCAGCCCCAGGCCGAGCCGCGTCGCCACCACGCTGTTGCAGCCATGCGCGATGTTGGCGAAGGGTCCGCCATGCACCAGAGCGGGCGAACCGGCGATGGACTGCACCAGGTTCGGCGCCAGCGCATCCCGCAGCAGCGCCGCCATGGCGCCATCCGCCTTGATGTCGTGCGCCGTGACGGCGGTGCCGTCCCGCCGGCGGCCGACGATCATCCGCCCCAGCCGGTCCTGCAGATCCGCCAGGTCGCGCGACAGGCAGAACACCGCCATGACCTCGGAGGCCACGGTGATGTCGAAGCCATCCTCCCGCACCACACCCTGGCTGGCGCCGCCCATGCCGACGACGCAGTCGCGCAGGTTGCGGTCGTTCATGTCCATGGCGCGGCGCCAGGACACCCGCCGCGGGTCCAGGTTCAGCTCGTTGCCCCAGTACAGGTGGTTGTCCACCATGGCCGAGAGCAGGTTGTTGGCGCTGGTGATGGCGTGGAAGTCGCCGGTGAAGTGGAGGTTGATGTCCTCCATCGGCAGCACCTGGGCATAGCCCCCGCCGGTCGCCCCGCCCTTCACCCCGAAACAAGGACCGAGGGAGGGCTCACGTAGCGCGATCATCGTCTTCGTCCCCAGCGCGTTCAGCGCATCGCCGAGGCCGATGGTGGTGGTGGTCTTGCCTTCGCCGGCCGGGGTCGGGCTGATGCCGGTGACCAGGACCAGCGCGCCGGCAGGCCGCGCCGAGGCTTCCGCCACGAAGCCGTTGCCGATTTTGGCCTTGTACTTGCCGTAGGGCTCCAGCGCGCTGTCCGGGATGCCGGCACGCTCAGCGATCTCCGCGATCGGACGCAGGCTCGCCGCGCGGGCAATGTCGAGATCGGTGGCCATGTTGTCTCGAATTCCCCGCGTGATGATTTCCGGCTTATCCGGACCTTCCGGAGCCGGCAACCCGCCTCTCAGTTGATGCCGATGCCGGCATCGCGGGCCACCTGCTGCCAGCGGGCGGCGTCGGCGGCGAACCAGTCCGGCAGCTCGGCCGGCGGCACTGTCAGCGGATCGACGAAGGCGCGCCGAAGCTTCTCCGCCAGCGCCGGGGTCTGGATGCGGGCCACCGCCTCGGCGAGCCGGGCGCGCGGCGCGGCAGGCGTGGCGGTGGGGGCGAAGACGCCGAACCAGACGCTGAGCGCGTAGCCGGCCAGCCCCGCCTCCTGCATCGTCGGCACATCCGGCAGCGCCGAGGACCGCCGGGCTGTCGTGACGCCCAGCGCGCGGAAGGCGCCGGACTGCACATGCGCGGTGGAGGTGGCAGTGGTGTCGAAGCCGAAGTCGACTTCCTTCGAGAGCATCGCCGTGACCAGCGGCGCGGAGCCGCGATAGGGCACATGCGTCGCCTCGATCCCCTGGCTCTTCAGCAGCAGCACCGCCGAGAGGTGGGAGGAGCTGCCATTGCCGACCGACCCGTAGGTCAGCGTGCGCCGCTTCGCCTCCGCCACCAGCTCGGCGACGTTGGTCGCCTGGATGCGGGAGGGGATGGCGGAGAGCACGTTCGCCGCTTCCCCCAGCATGCCGAGCGGTACGAAGTCGCGCACCCCGTCGACGCCGGAATTCGCGTAGAGGATCGGGTTCACGCCGAACATCGCGACGGTGCCGAGCAGCAGCGTGGTGCCGTCCGCCGGGGCGGCCAGCGCCGCCTGCATGCCGACATTGCCGCCGGCACCCGCGCGGTTCTCCACCACCACCGGCTGGCCGAGTTCCTGGCTCAGCGCATCGGCCGAGATGCGGCCGACGATGTCGGTGACGCCGCCGGGCGGATAGGTGACGAACATCCGCAATGGCCGGTTCGGCGTCCAGGCCGGCTGGGCCAGCACCGTGGGCGCGGCAAGGATTGTCGCCAGGCCCGCAAGGGCGCCGCGCCGTGTCGTCATTGGATGTGTTTCCCCCGTTCAGCCGGAACAGTCTGGAGCAGCTAGTGGTCCACCACCAGCAATTCCTGGAAGCCCTCGGTCAGTCGTTCCCCGCCCGCATCCCGGACCACCACCACATCCTCGGTCCGGGCGGAAAAGCCTGTGTCCTGCAGGATGCTGGGCTCGATGGTGAACATCATGCCCTCCCGCAGCACCGTCGTGTCGCCGCGGGTCAGGAATGGCGGCTCGTGCACGTCCCAGCCGATGCCGTGGCCGAGGCGGTGGCGGAAGCCGGCGCCCAATCCCGCATCCAGGATCACCTGGCGCGCCAGCGCATCGACGCTTTCGCAGGTCGCGCCCACTTTCAGCGCGGCGATGCCGGTGCGCTGCGCCTGGATCACCAGCGCGTGGACGCGGACCTGCTCGGCGGAGGGTTCGCCGAAGGACACCGTGCGGCCGTAGTCGTAGCAGAGGCCCATGTGGGAGGCGCCGAAATCGAACAGCACGGAGACCGGCGGCTCGATCCGCCGCTTCCAGCTTTCCATCCGGCGCCCGAGCATCAACGGGTTGTTCGGCCCAGTGTTGTAGAGCGTGGTGGTGAAGGTCGGGCCGAGGCTGTCCTGGCGCTTCATCTGCCAGTCGAGTTCGGCGATGGCGTCGAGTTCCGTCATGCCGAAGCGCAGCTTCGGCAGCAGCGCGGCGAAGGCGGCCTCCGTGCGCCGCCCGGCCTCGCGCATCAGCGCGATTTCCTCCGGCGACTTGATCAGGCGCTGTTCGCGCAGGATGGCCGTGGCCGAGACGAAGACGGCATCCGGCAGCAGCGCCTGGAGGTGGATCAGGCTGTCGGCATGGGCACGCTCGCTGATGGCGATGCGCGGCCTCGCCGGCAGGCGGAGGCCGGCCAGCAGGTCGGAGACCAGCTTCGCCGGATCGTCCCAGTCGCCGAGCACGCGCAGTTCCACGCCGTCCGGTGCGCCACGCCCGCCGAACTCCGCCGTCATGCGCGGCAGTGCCAGGACCGGCGCATGGCCGGGCGCCACCCAGGCGCCCTCCAGCCAGTCGCCGGGATGCATGGTGACGCCATACTTCGGAATGTCCCGCGCCAGGCCCGCCAGGTAGTGCAGGTCGGTCGTGCCGAGCGGGATGAAGGCGAGGTCGGCTCGTCCCTCCAGCGTCTGCTGGAAGGTCGCGATGCGGTTGGTCATCAATCCACCGTGGCGCCGGAGGCAAGGACGAGCGGCCGCCAGGTCTCGACCTCGTTCGCGACGAAGGCCTGGGCGGCGTCGCCGAAGCGGGTGCCCGGGTCGATCGCAAGCTGCTGGTAACGGGCGATGATGGAGGGCAGTTCCAGCACCTCCTTCAGCACGGCGGCGAAGCGGTCCTGGATCGGGCGCGGCGTCGCGGCGGGCATCGCCATGCCGGCCCAGCCTTCCGCGACCAGCCCGGGGAAGCCATGCTCGACGAAGGTCGGCATGTCGGGGAACAGCGGCTGGCGCGTCGGGCCGGTGATACCGATGCCGCGGATCTGTCCGCCCCGCATCAGCGCCACCGAACTCGCGATGCCATCGAGCGTCACCGGCACCACGCCCGCCACCACGTCATTCACCGCCTGAGCGCCGCCGCGATAGGGGATGTGCTGCAACTCGATGTTGGCAGCCTGGGCGAAGCGCAGCATGAACAGATGCGGCAGCGAGCCGACGCCGCTGGTCGCATAGGCGAGGCCCGGCCGGGCGCGCGCGGCGGCGGCCAGGTCGCCGGGGTTGCGGTACGGCGTGGCGTTGTTCGCCATCAGCGCGTAGTAGCCGGACTGGATCATGCCGACATGCGCGAAGCTGCGCACCGGGTCCCACGTGATGCGGCCGCGGTACAGCGTGCTGCCCACCGAGAACGCGCTGATCGCCGAAAGCAGCACGGTGTAGCCATCCGGCGGCGCATCGGCGACCACGCCGGTGCCGAGCGTGGCGCCGGCGCCTGGCCGGTTCTCGATGACGAAGGGCTGGCCCAGCCGCGGCGACATCTGGTCCGTCAGCAGCCGCGCCAGCACATCGGTGGATCCGCCAGGCCCGAACGGCACCACCAGCCGGATCGGCCGGTTGGGCCAGGGCGCCTGCGCCAGCGCGGGCGCCGCGAGCAGGGTGGCACCGGCGCCCATCAGCAGGCGGCGGGTGACCGAGGGGGCATTCATCTGCATGGCAGGGTTCCGGCTGAGCGATACGGAACTGTAATCCTGTGCGCGCGCCGCCGGCAATCAGTCCTGTCAGCGCAGCAGCGCGAAGCCCAGCGCCATCAGCAGCACCAGCAGCCCGGTCAGCAGGGCGAGGAGAAGCGCGATCCGGCGACGCATCGGTGCCTCCCTTCAGGCCAGCTCGAAGATTTCAGTCTGGATGTGCGAAGCCGGCACGCCCATGCCGCGCAGCGCCGCCTCCGCGGCCGCGGTCATCGGTGTCGGGCCGCACAGGAAGCAGTGGAGGCGCGGGCGCGGGTCCGGCGGCAGGTGGCGTTCCAGCACGTCCTGCGTGACGAAGCCCGTCTCGCCCTGCCAGCCCTCCGGCGGCTCCTCCAGGATGTGGACCAGGCGCAGGTCGAGCCGGCTCGCCAGCGCCTCCAGCTCCTCCCGGTAGGCAACGTCCGCCCAGTCCTTGTTGCCGTAGAACAGCCAGATGGGCCGAAGGTCGCCGCGCGCGACCAGGCTGCGCAGCATGCTCAGCATCGGCGTGATGCCGACGCCGCCGACGACGCCGACGATGCCCTCCGCATCCGGCTGGCGGTCGATGGAGAAGACCCCGTAGGGCGCATCGATCCAGGCCGGGTCGCCGGGACGCACCTCGCCGATCCGCCCGGTGAAGTCGCCCAGTTCCTTGATGCCGAACTCCAGCCGCGGCAGTTCCTCCGGCGCCGAGGCGATAGTGAAAGGATGCTCGCGCAGCCCGAAGGGCGAGTTGCGCAGCGTCAGCCAGGCGAACTGGCCGGGCAGGAAGGGCCGCAGGCCCGGGTGCCCGTCCGGTTCGATGGCGATGGTCCAGACATTGTTGCGGCCGGGCCGTACTTCCACCACGCGCCAGGGCTCGCGCCTCTGGTTCAGCGGCTTCACCAGCCGGGTCCAGACCAGCAGCAGCAGCCAGGACAGCGTCGCCAGCAGCCACAACGCGCGGTTCAGCGGCGAGGCGGTGAAGTAGCCGATGCCCAGGATATGCGCGACCGCGGCGGCGAAGCCGAGCGTCGCCAGCACGACATGGGTGTAGCGCCACAGCCCGTATTCCAGCCGTAGTCGCCGGCGCCATTCGGAGGTGACGACGGCGAGCCCGAACAGCACCAGCGCCGCGCGCCCCGCCGTCAGCTCCCACGGCGCCTCCAGCGGATTGATCGTGTGCCCGAGGCGTTCCTCGTACCACAGCCACAATATGCCGAAATGCGTGGCGACGAGAGCCAGCGCGATCCAGGCCAGATAGCGGTGGAACAGGTAGATGATGTCGACGCCGAAGGGCGAGGTCATCGGCCGGATGCGCGCCGTCAGCGCGAACTGCACGCCCATCATCGCCATGCCGGCGAAGCCCAGCGCCATGGAGAAGTTCCACCAGAAGTCCCGCCCCGGCGGTATCTCGCCCAGGAACAGCAGGGCCTGCGGCGTTAGCACGAGCAGCAGGTACAGCGCGATCCAGGCCGCCTGGCGCAGCGTCATGCCCTGCCCCGCCCCGTGTTGGGATCGTGCAGCGGGCCGACGCGGCCTTCCTGGCGTTCCTTCGCGATGGAGGCCTCGGGTCCGTGCGGATGGCCGCCGAAGCCGTGCCGCATGGCGATGATGGCGCGCGCATCGTCCCGGTCGCGCGGTGCCTGGCGGGAAGCCAGCAACTGCATCACCGACTGTGCGATGACTGGCACCGGCACCTCCATCCGGATCGCATCCATCACCAGCCAGTTCACCTCCCCCGTATCCTCGACGAAGCCGCTCTCGGCACGTTTCAGGCCCGGATCGCCGCCATGCGCCTGGGCCAGCAGATCCACCAGCCAGGACCGGATGACGGAACCATGCCGCCAGCATTCCAGCGTCGCCTGGATGTCCAGCGGTGCATCGTGGTGGCGCAGCAGCGCATAACCCTCCGCGATCGCCTGCAGCATGCCGAACTCGATGCCGTTGTGGACCAGCTTGACGTAGTGCCCGGTGCCCGGCCCGCCGGCATGCACGAAGCCGCCCGGCACGGCGAGCGCCCGGCACGTCGCCTCCAGCCGCGCCACCGCCGCGGCCTCTCCGCCCGCCATGAAGCAGGCGCCGTCGCGCGCGCCGGACAGGCCGCCGCTGGTGCCGAGGTCGACGAAGCCGAGGCCGCGTCCGGCCATGCGGGCGTGCCGGCGGATGGAATCGCCCCAGTAGGAGTTGCCGCCATCGGCGATGACGTCGCCCGGCTCCAGCGCCGCCGCGACCGCCTCCAGCACCGTGTCCACCACCGGCCCGGCCGGCACCCACAGGAAGACCAGGCGCGGCGGCGCGAGCGCGGCGCGGAAGCCGGCCAGGTCGCGCAGCGCGACAAGGCCCGCCTCGACCAGGTCCGGCGGCGGATCGCCGCGGGTCTGACCCGCCACCCGGAAGCCCTTTGCCAGCGCCTGCCGCGCGATGTTGCCGCCCATCTGGCCGAGGCCGACGATGCCGAAGGCACGGCTGGCCTCGTCACGCTGGTCCTGTTGCCCGCCCATGCGGCGTCCTCCTCACGAAATGGCGCACCTGCCTCTCCGAACGCGGCGTGGCTGCAACCGTTCGGCGGGCAGGCGGGATTGGGCTCGCTGGCGGGCTTGTCAGCTTCCGGAAGGCTTCCCCCGCTCCGCGCCGCGCAGCATTATCCCGGCAAAAGCCCACCCGGAGGACACACCATGCTGCGCCGAACCCTGCTGAGTGCGCTCGCCGCCACGCCGCTGTTGCCGGGCCTTGCCCGTGCCCAGGGCAATGCCGCGCCCTGGCCAAACCGCCCGGTCACCATCCTGGTGCCCTTCGTCGCCGGCGGCCCCTCCGACATCATCGCGCGCACCATCGCCAACCGCATGGCGCAGTCGGTGGGCCAACCGGTAGTCGCGGAGAACCGGCCGGGCGCGAACGGGGAGGTCGCGGCGCGGCAGGTGATGCGGGCGCCGGCGGATGGGCACATGCTGTTCGTGGGTTCGATCGGTGTCTTCGCCATCAACGCCGCGCTGCGGCCGAACCTCGGCTACGACCCGATCCGCGACCTGTCGCCGGTGACGCTGGCGGTGACCACGCCGAATGTCCTGGTGGTGAACGCCGAGAAGGTGCCAGCGCGGACGCTGCCGGAGGTGGTGGCCTGGCTGAAGGCGAATGGCGGGCGCGCCAGCTATTCCACTTCCGGCGTCGGCTCCTCCGACCACCTGACGATGGAATTGTTCAAGCAGCGCACCGGTACCGAGGTGACGCACATCCCCTACCAAGGCGGCGCCGCGGCGGCGACGGATCTCATCGCCGGCAACGTGCAGCTTTCGTTCCAGAACCTCGGCACCGTGGCGACGCATATCCAGGGCGGCCGGCTGCGCGCCATCATGCTGACGAGTGCCACGCGCAGCACAGTGCTGCCGGACGTGCCGACGGCGGCGGAGGCGGGGATGGAGGATTTCGTCGTCACCTCCTGGCAGGCGCTGATGGCGCCGGCCGGCGTGCCGCAGCCGATCCTGGCGAAGGTGCATGAGGCGGCGGTCGCGGCGCTGAAACACCCCGAGAGTGTGCAGCGCCTGGGCGCCATCGGCTTCGACGTGGTGGCGAGTTCGCCGGAGGAATATCGCACCTTCCAACAGGCGGAGATCGCCCGCTGGCGCGAAGTGGTGCGCAGCGCCAACATCAGGGCGGAATGATCGGCGCCAGGTCGTTGCCCGACCTGCATCAACGGCGCGCCGCCCACCCGGGCGCATAGCCGGCACCGCGGCTGCGCAGCAGGCGCGCCGCGGTGAGAAGGCAGGATCATGATGCGGACGATCTGCGCTGCCACGTTGGCGGTCGTGGTCAGCGGCGGCTCCGGGGCTTGCGCAGGAACCGGCGGTGCGCGGCAGGCTGGCGGGCAACCTGGTGCTCGGCGGCGGCATCATCGGCGTGCTGCCGACGAATGGCGGCGACACCACCATCGGCGGCACGCCGCATGCGAGCACGACGGCCACGGCACAGCTCGACCTCAGCTAATTCTTCACGCCCAACGTCGCCGTCAACGTGATCGCTGCGACCTCGCGGCATGATGTCTCGGTGCGTGGCCTTGCCGGCGGCAGACACCGGGTGGCCAAGCTCTGCCCGGCGCCCCATCTGCCGGGGCATGGCAAGCCCCTGCATCGATATCTGCCGCTACGACGAGGCCACCGGCTTCTGCCTCGGCTGCGGCATGCTGAAGCCCGAGAAGAAGCGCTGGAAGAAGGACCGCGACCAGCGCCCGGCGATCCGCGCCGCGTTGCCGGACCGGATCACCGCCTTGCAGAAGGCGGGGCTCGCCACCGGCAAAGCGGCGAAGCGCAAGAAGGGCTAGGCGGCCGCGCGGCGGAAGAAGGGCTAGGCGGCCGCTCGGCGGAAGAAGGGCTAGGCGGCCGCGCGGCGGCCGACGCCCATCTCCGCCAGCACCGCATCCATCTGCGCCAGGGCGAAGCGCAGATCATTCTCCCCGATTGCCCCGATGCAGCCGATGCGCATGGTCGGCACCTTGGTGGCCGAGAAGTCGCTGAGGATCACGCCGCGCGCTTTCATCCCGCGCTGGAAGCGCTCCAGGTCCCAGTTCGGATCGCTCGGCTGGTAGACGTTGACGATGATCGGCCCCTGGTGTTCGCGCGCCACATACGGCGTCAGGCCGAGCGCCTGCACACCCTCATACAGCACGTCCCGGTTGCGGCTGTAGCGCGCCAGGCGGGCCGGCTGGCCGCCCTCGGCCTCGTAGATCTCCATGGCCTTGCCGAAGGCCCGCAGCGCCTGCACGGCCGGAGTAAAGCGAAAGCTGCCCCAGCCGTTCTTCAAGGCGTGGTCGTAGACGTCCACCAGATCCATCACCCAGGAGCCGGCCTGGCCGCGGCAGGCCTCCAGCCGCGCGACCGGCGCCACCGCGAAGCCGAAGCCGGGCAGGCCCTCCAGGCACTTGTTCGAGGTGAACACCACCACGTCGCATTCCGCGTGGTCGGCCAGACGGAACGGGATGGCGCCGAAGCCGGACACCGCGTCGCAGATCATCCGCCGCCCCGCCGCGCGGATCACCGGGCCAAGCACCGCCGGGTCGTTGATGATGCCGGTGCCGGTCTCGCTGACCACCAGGGCGACATGCGTGCAGTCCGGATTCTCGGCCAGGGCGCGGGCCAGGATGTCCGGCGCCATCGGGACGTTGTCCGGCCCGTCGAGGGCCACCACCACGCGCCCGGCCTCCTGCGCCAGCCGCGCCAGGCGCTCGGCGTAGCCGCCGTTGCGCACCACCAGCAGCTTGCCGCCGGCGGGCACGAAGGTGCGGATCGCCGCTTCGATGATCATGTGGCCGCAGCCGGGCAGTGGCAGGGAGACATGCGTGCCCTCCACCCCGCCGGCGATGGCGGTGATGCGCGGCCGCATCGCGGCGTATTCGGCGCGGAAATCCTCGTCCCAGGGGGCGATGTCCTCGGCCATGCAGGCACGGACTTCGGGGCGGGTCTGCACCGGGCCGGGGATGAGCAGCAGCATGAGTATTGTCCGTGAAGAAGCGTCGGCGTGAAAGGCGTCGTCTTGGGCTATACCATCAGGGCATCCCCCAGCAATTCCCGCCGCAGCTTGCGAAGGATGGCATCGGCGAAATCGACCGGGTCAGCGCAGGTCATGGCGAAGGAGCCGGGGCCGCCGATGACCTCCGCGGCATAGTGGGCGAGGAGGTCCGGCTCCTCGTGCAGCAGCGCCAGGCCGTTCACCGTCAGCCCCGCCGCCACCGCCAGGTCGCGCACCGGCCCGGGCGGGCGCCCGGCATTGTGGCGGCCATCGCCCGAAACATCGAGCACGAGGCGCGTCGCCAGCCCCGGTGCCCGTGCCAGCACGACGAGCCCCGCCGCCATCCCCTCCCCCAGCGCGGTCGCACCGGGGCGGGGCAGGCGCGGCGCATCCTCGATGGCTGCGGCGACGGCCTCGGCGGAGGCGGCATCGGCCACCCGCATCCAGCCGACGGCGAGATCCTGCGCGCCGACGCCCGACCACAGCAGCAGGCACACCGCCGCCGCGCCGCGCGGCCCACCGGTCGCCGCCGCCAGCACGCCGGGGTCGCGGAAGGCGGCCGCCGTGCCGCCGGCCATCAGCTGGAATTCGGCGAAGTCGACGCTGGCGGAGACATCCATCGCCAGGCACAGCGCGATATCCACCGGGTTCATCGGGTCATCCAGGCTGGTCCACGGAACGATTTGCGTCCCGCATCGCACGATGCCAGCATCGTGAGAAACCTGGACAGGGCTTCGAACATGATCGGCAGGCGCGGCATTCTCGTGGCAGGCGGCGGCCTTCTGGCGGCACCGGCCCTGGCACAGGCCCCCTGGCCGGCGCGGCCTGTGCGGGTGGTGGTGCCCTTCACGCCGGGCGGTGCGACGGACGGCATGGCCCGCGTTACCGCCGCCAAGCTGCAGGAGAAGCTCGGCCAGCCCTTCGTGGTGGAAAACCGCCCCGGCGCCAATGGCGCGGTGGGCGGCCAGTTCGTCGCGAGTGCGGCGCCGGATGGCTACACCTTCCTGTTCTCCGCCAGCATCCAGACCCTGGCGCGGCTGGTGATGCGCAGCCCCGGCTACGACCCGGTGGCCGACCTGCTGCCCGTGACGCGCGTCGGCGAGGGCCCGCTGCTGCTGGTGATGAACGCCGCCCGGCCACAGACCACCCTGGCCGAGATCGTGGCCGCCTGCCGGGCCAATCCGCGGGACTGGTCGTTCGCGGTGTCCTCGCTGGGCGCCGCCGGGCATCTCGCCACCATCGAGTTCGTCCGCCAGGTCGGCCAGGATCTGGTGCAGGCGCCCTATCGCGGCACCGCTCCGGCGCTGACCGACGTGGTCGCCGGCAATGTGCAGTTGATGTTCGACCCCATCCTGGCCACCCTGCCCCAGGTCCGCGCCGGCCGCGTGAAGGGCATCGCCATCACCGCCCCCGCCCGCAGCAGCGCCGCACCGGAGATCCCGACGGCAACGGAGGCCGGGATGCCGGGCCTCGACATCCAGTCCTGGTGGGCGCTGTGGGGGCCGCGCGGGGTGCCGGCCGAGATCGTGGCCCGGATCGGGGAGGCGCTGACCGCCGGGATGTTCGAGCCGGATGTGCAGGCCCGGGTCGGCAGCCTGGGCATCAGCCCCAAGGCAGAGGTCGGCGCGGATTTCGCTACCTTCATCCAGCGCGACTTCGCCCGTAGCCAGGATTTGTTGCGGATCGCGAAGTTCGAGCCGCAATAGGCCGCGGTCACGCGCAGTTCGGTCGGCACGAGGCCTGCGGGTCTGGCGCCGCCCCAGCCCGAAGCCTAGACTCGTGCCCTGGCAGGAGAACCGCAGGAATGGGTGGAACGGCGTTGGTAGGCGGCCCTGGACCGTGGTCCGTGGCGAACAAGCTTGGCATGCCGATCCGTTGATGAAGCCGGCCCTGTCGTGATGGCGCGCAGGTCCGCAGCCGCAGCGGTCTCACGGCTTCGTGAAAATGCGACTGTAAGCCCCATCCCGCCCGTGCTACGCCTCCACCCAAGGCGCAGCGCAAGCGCCGGCGAACAGGAGTGGGCGCGCCATCGACGGGCTTCAGGACGCGCAGCATGCGGCTGCGAATCACGACCATCCCATCCCGGTCTCGGAACTGGTCACCGGCATCGCGCGGGACTGGCCATCGGAACGGCTGACCCTGGGCGACCTGATGGAGGCGCTGGGCGCGCGCGGCTATGGCGTGCTGATCGTGCTGTTCGCCCTGCCCAACCTGCTGCCGGTCTACATCCCCGGCCTCAGCCCGATCTTCGGCGTGCCGCTGCTGATCATCTGCGCGCAACTCGCCTATGGCCTGCCGACACCGAAGCTGCCGGCGCTGCTGACGCGGCGGTCCATGCGCCGGGCCGATCTGCGGATGATCGCGGAGAAGGCGCTGCCCTGGCTGCGCCGGGTCGAACGCTACGTGAAGCCGCGCCCCTCCTGGATCACCACCCGGGCCGGGGAAAGGCTGATCGGCATCTACGGCGTCTGGCTCGCCGCAATCGTCTGCGTGCCGCTGCCCTTGACCAACGGCCCGCCGTCGCTTGCCTGCCTCATCATGGCGATCGGGCTGATGGAGGAGGATACCCGCACCATCCTGGCCGGCGCCGCCTTCGGCGTCTTCGGCAGTTTCATCGGCCTGTCCATCATCGGCAGCGTAGGCTGGATGCTGATGGCCGGCTTCGCCTGGTTGTTTGGCCTGTCCTGACTGCGGAGTCGTGCGCGTGAGCCCGGAGGGCCTCCATGCAGAGGATACCGCGCCGATCTCGCGCATCGTGGCGGAGGTCGCGGCCGCCTTCCCGGGCGAGCGCATCAGCCTCGGCGAAATGGCCGAGGCCTTCGGCGACCGCGCCTTCGGGATGCTGCTGCTGCTGCTGCTGCTGCCCGGCCTGCTGCCCGGCATGGCCAGCGTCTTCGGCACGCCGCTGCTGATCCTCGGCGTCCAGATGGGGCTTGGGCTGACGGTGCCGAAGCTGCCGGGTGTCCTGGCGCGACAGACCGTCAAGCGGTCCGACCTGCTGCGGCTGGCGTCGGCCTCCTCGAAGGGCCTCGGGCGGATCGAGCGCTACGTGAAGCCGCGGCCGGGCTTCTTCACCTCGCCGATGGGCGAACGCATCATCGGTTGGTTGACCGCCTATGTCGCGATCATGCTGATCCTGCCGGGTCCGGGCACGAACGGGCCGCCGGCCTTCGGCAACATCGTCATGGCGCTCGGCCTGATCGAGCATGACAGCAAGGTGACGGGTTGGGGCGTGGTGCTGACCCTCCTCGGCTGCATCTTCGCCACCGCCGTGCTGGGCATTCTGGGTTGGCTGGGGGTCAAGGCGCTGGGCTGGATGATCTAGCCGGCGGCGGATTGTGCCCTGGCGCGCCGCGGTGGTAAGCACCCGGCATGCGTCGGTGGCCCGCAAGGGCTGAAACGGGAACGCGCGAAGGCCAGGTCAGGCGCAAGCCGAAGCCGGGCCACGTCCGCGGCTGCCCCCGCAACTGTAGGCGGAGACCCTGTCTCCCTCATGCCATTGGGCCCATCGGGTCCGAGAAGGCGGGGACAGGCACCGGGAGGACCCCTCCTGGATCTCCGCGAGCCAGGAGACCGGCCGGCGCAGAGACGTCACGCGCGTGCCGGGCGGGGTGCACCGGCGCAACGGAACGACAGGCCAGGGGCGCGGTGCGCCCTGATGCCGCTCGTCTCCGCCTGCGGCGACGACGCCAACCGCCGGGTTGGCCGCAAGGCTGATCCGGCATGTCGTCTTCTCGCACGGAGGAACCGATGCGAACCAAGTCCAGGCTTCTGGCCGCGCCCCTGGCGCTGGCCCTGTCCACCCCTGCCCTCGCCCAGCAGGTGATTCCCGAAACCATCGTCACCGCCACCCGCATCCCGACCGATGCGGAACGCGTCCCCGCCGCCGTCACGGTCTTGACGCGCCAGGACATCGAGGAACGCGGCTACCAGACCATCGCCGAGGCGCTGGCGATGGTGCCTGGGATGAACACCGTGCAGACCGGCGGCTTCGGCCAGCAGACCAGCGTCTTCATCCGCGGCACGGCATCCCGCCACGTGCTGGTGCTGCTGGATGGCGTGCCGGTGAACGACCCCTCCGAGCCCAACGGCGCCTTCAACTTCGGCAATGAGCTGCTGGGCGACATCGAGCGGATCGAGGTGGTACGTGGCCCCGGCTCGGCGCTGTATGGCTCGGGCGCCATCGGCGGCGTCATCAACCTTGTGACGCGGCGCGCCCCGGCCGGCACGCCGTTCCAGCTGTTCGGCGATATCGCCGGCGGCAGCCAGGGCACGGCACGCGGCGTGCTCGGCGCGGCCGGCACCACCGGCGGCTTCAACTACCTGGTGGTGGGCCAGGGCCTGACCAGCCAGGGCAGCGACGCCACGCCGCGCCGCTTCACCCGCGACACGCGGGAGACGGAGGATTTCCGCGCCGGCGCCGGCACCGCCCGCTTCGGCTGGGCGAATGGCACCGGCACGATGGTCGAGGGCCTGCTGCGCTGGCGCGAGAACCAGGTGGAACTCGACAACGTCCCGAACGACGACCCGAACTACGACGGCAACGACCGTCGCTGGTTCGGCCAGGTCCGCGGCGAGACCACGCTGCTTGATGGCGCCTGGACCACCGGCCTGCGCGCCGCGGTGACGGAGGACCGTCGCCGGTACCTCAACCTGCCCGACGGCCGCAGCACCGCCAGCACGGACGACCTGTTCCGCGGGCAGCGCCAGACCTTCGACTGGGGCAACCGCATCCGCCTCGGCGATGTCGGTCCCTTCGCCGCCGCGGGCCTCGCCTTCGGCGCGACGCATGAGCGGGAGAGCGTCGATGCCGCCTCCGGCTCGCCGTCCTTCCGCACCGTCACCGATGCTTCCGCGCGCAGCACCGCGGTGCATGGCGGCGTGCAGGGGCAGTTGTTCGGGCGGCTCGACCTTTCGGCCGGGCTGCGGCAGGACATCGCGGAGGATTACGATGGCGCGCTGTCCTGGCGCGCCGGTGCCGTGCTGGCGCTGCCGGAAATCGCCTCGCGCCTCCGGCTCTCCTCCGGCACCGCCTTCAAGGCGCCGTCGCTGTTCCAGCGCTTCGGTCGCATCGGCACGAGCTTCCGCGGCAACCCGGACCTCGATGCCGAAACCTCCTTCGCCTGGGAGGCAGGCTTCGAAACCGACATGCCGGTGTTCGGCCGCGCCGACGGCGCCACCGCCAGCGCCACCTACTTCGACACGCGCACCAAGAACCTGATCAACTTCAACCGCAGTTTCTCGACGCTGGAAAACATCGAGCGTGCGACCAGCCGCGGCGTGGAGCTTGGCCTGACGGTGCGGCCGGCGCGCTGGCTGGATGCACGGGTGGGCTGGACGGTGACGGAGGCGCGTGACGATGTGACGGATGCGCCGCTGGCCCGCCGCCCGCGCAACGTGGTGACCTTCGGCGCCCGCATCGCGCCGACGGACAGGCTGGTGATCAGCCCGGAGTTGTTGTTCACCGGGCCGTCGCCGGAAACCGCCACCTACGACAACGCCGGCCGCTTCATCTCCGGCGTGAACTACAACAAGTCCGGCACCGTGGTGAACCTGACGGCGTCCTACCGGGTCACGCCCGCCATCACCGCCTATGCCGAGGGCCGCAACCTGACCAACAGCCGGTGGGAGCCCTCGAACGGCTTCGTCACCCCCGGCCGCAGCCTGCTCATCGGCTCCCGCTTCACGTTCTGAAGCCCTCAGACGGCGGGCGGCCGCTCCGCGGCTTGGCCTTCGCGCCCTGTACGGCAGCGCTTCGCTGCGCTGTCGGGCTGGGCGCGGTCCGCTGTGGCGGCCTCGGCCGGCTCTGCCGTCCGCCTCGGTCGGTCGAGCCAGTCAGGCCGCCTTCTTCCGCGTCCGCCGCGGCTTCGATTCGGCAGCGGAGCTGCCGGCATCCGCCACAGCTTCCTTGCCCTCCAACGCCGAGAGGAACCGCCGGCACCAGACGCTGGCCGAGTTGGCTTTCACCGCGGTCCACATGCGGCTCCACCGATCCAGCCGTTCATCCGCCGGCATGTCCATGGCGACGTCCAGCGCCTCCGCGATGTCGTCGGGATCGAGCGGGTTGACGATCAGCGCGCCATCCAATTCCCCCACCGCGCCGGCGAAGCGCGACAGCACCAGCACGCCGGGGTCAGCCGGGTCCTGCGCCGCCACGTATTCCTTGGCAACCAGGTTCATGCCGTCGCGCAGCGGCGTGACCAGGCCAATGCGCGCCACGCGCATGAAGCCCGCGATGGTCGGGCGCGGCACGGCGCGGGTGATGTAGCGGATCGGTGCCCAGTCGGGCTCCGCCATCTGGCCGTTGATGCGGCCGACGCCCTCGTCCAGCTCGCGCCGCAACTGGCGGTACTGCGCCACGTCGCCGCGGCTGACCGGGGCAACCTGCAGGAAGGTGATCTTGCCGCGATGCCGGGGAAAGCGTTCCAGCATGGCGCCGAAGCCGGCGATGCGCTGCGGCAGGCCCTTGGTGTAGTCCAGCCGGTCGACACCGATGGCGAGCGAGCGGCCACCAAGCGAATCCTGCAGCCGCACCACGTCCTTGGACCGCACGCGCTGCGCCGCGAGTTGTGCGAAGCCCAGGGCATCGATGCCGATGCCGAAGGCGCCGACGCGAATGGCAACATCGCCCTTGCCGATCGCGATCAACGCGCCGCGCAGATTTTCCGCATCGTCTTCCGTCTGCACGCCGATGGCATCCACGGCCGCCAGCGCTTCCAGCAGCTTCTCCGCATGCGGCAGGCCGTTGAAGACGGCGCGCGGCGGAAACGGCACGTGCAGAAAGAAGCCGATGCGCTGCTTGCAGCCCAGGGCCCGCAGGTCGGCCGCCATCAGGAACAGGTGGAAGTCGTGGATCCAGACCACGTCATCCTTCTGCAGCAGCGGCGCCAGCGCCTGCGCGAAGGCCGCGTTGACGTGCTGGTAGCCGGCGAAGTCGCGGCGATCGAAACGGGCGATGCCCAGGCGATAGTGCAGCACCGGCCACAGCGCGGCGTTGGAGAAACCCTGGTAGTAGTGCTTGTAGTCGTCGTGACCCAGGTCGACGGTGGCGTAGGTGGTGGTGCCGTGGCGGACCAGCGCAGCCTCCGTTCCCGTCGCATCCGCCGTGCGGCCAGACCAGCCGAACCAGACGGAATCGCGCTTCGCCAGCGCATCCTTCATCGCAACGGCCAGGCCGCCGGCCGTCGCCCCACTTTCCTTCGGGTCCGGCACGCGGTTGGCGACGATGACAAGCCGGCTCATGCCGCGAACCCCTTATCCGGCGCCTGCTCGAAGCGATGATCCAGCGCGGCCAGCCAGTCGCGAAACACGGCGGGCGAGCCGAAGCGGTCCTGCAGGCGCAGGCCGAGGCCGCCCGTGGCGCGCGCCACGGCCATCCCGGCCTCATCCGTCACGTCGTCGCCGACGAACACCGGCAGCCGGCCGGCGAAGGGCGCACGCGCCATCAGCGTGGACACCACGGTGCCCTTGGACACGCCGCTCGGCGTGATCTCCCACGCCATGTGCGCGGGCAGCAGCACGAAACTGTCGGGGGCTTCCGCCACCAGCGATTCCATCAGCGCGCCCGCCGGCCCGCCGGCCTGCGGCGCCTGGCGGTAGTGCAGCGCGAAGCCATGCGCCTTCTCTTCGACGAAGGCACCGGGAAACGATTGCACGAATTCCTCCGCCCGCGCCCGCCAGGCGGCCGGCACCTGCGGCAGCACCGGCTGTTCCACCGGGCCGCCAGGGGTCAGGCGCAGCGCGGCACCATGGTTGCCGGCCTTTGCGATCGCCACCGGCAGGAAATGGTCGAGGTCGGCAAGCGGACGGCCGGAGACGATGGCGAGCGCGCCATCCAGCCGCGCTGAAAGACGCTCCAGCAGTGCTGGAAGCTCCGGCGGCACAAGCACGGCTTCCGGCCGTTCGGCGATGTCCACAAGGGTACCATCGAAATCGAGGAAGAGCGCGGCGTGCGCGTGGGGGAAGTCCTGCATGCCGCGTTCTAACACGTTGTATGCGTTCTGGTGCGCACGCGGTCGCGCGATCGTGAGCGCAATCGCGCACAATGCCGCAATGGCGACGCCATCGCGCTGTGCTGGCGTCATACTTTCGTCATGGAGGCCCAAATGCCCAACAGTACTTCAGAGACGCCCCGCACCACCATCAGCCGTGCGGAGAATGCCACCTTCGACCAGGGCCTGCGCGCCTTCTTCGCCTACCGCGACCTCGGCGTGAAGCAGGCGACGGGCGGGGCCTTCGGAGCGCATGTCATCCGCGCTGTGCCCGGCACCGGGGCCGCGCCGCAGTGGCATACGCACGACCTCGGCTTCCAGTTCGTCTACGTGCTGCGCGGCTGGGTGACCTTCACCTACGAAGATATCGGCGAGGTCACCTTCCGCCCCGGCGACAGCGTGGTGCAGCCGCCGATGGTCCGGCATGTCGAGGTGGCACATTCGGACGACCTGGAACTGCTGGAAATCACCTCCCCGGCCGAGTTCGAGACAGCCAGGGCCGGTTCCCCTTGAGCGCAATCCGCGCTAGTCTCCGCGCCGCGCGGGCGTGGTGGAACTGGTAGACGCGCCGGACTCAAAATCCGGTTCCGAGAGGAGTGTCGGTTCGATTCCGACCGCCCGCACCAACCCTGCCGCCCGGCAGAAGGCAGGAGCATCGCCCATGGGCGCCACGGACCGCCTCGATGCCCTGGCCGCACTGGTCGGCCCGGCGCAGGTGCTGACCACACCGGAGGCCACCGCCCCCTATTCCTGCGACTGGAGCGCCCGCGACCACGGCACGCCGCTGGCCGTGCTGCGCCCCGGCACCACGGCGGAGGTCGCCGCCTGTGTCGGCCGCCTCGCCGCCTGGGGCCTGCCGATGGTGCCCTCCGGCGGACGCACCGGGCTGGTCGGCGGCATGACGCCGGCCGATGGCGCCGTCGTCATCAGCCTGGAACGCCTGAACCGCATCCGCGACGTCGATGCCCGCGACATGAGCCTGGTGGCCGAATCGGGCGCCACCGTGCAGGCGGTGCAGCAGGCGGCGGAGGCGGTGGGCCGGCTGTTCCCGCTGTCCTTCGGCGCGGAGGGCAGCGCCCAGCTCGGCGGTGCGCTGTCCACCAATGCCGGCGGCATCCGCACCATCCGCTGGGGCAATGCCCGCGACCTGGTGCTGGGGCTGGAGGTGGTGCTGCCGGATGGCCGCGTGCTGCACGACCTGCGCCGCGTGCGGAAGGACAATTCCGGCTACGCGCTGCGCCACCTGTTCATCGGCGCGGAAGGAACGCTGGGCCTGATCACCGCCGCCGCCCTGAAGCTGGCGCCGCCGCTGCGGGTGCGGGAGACCGCGCTGGCCGCCGTGGAGTCTCCCACAGCCGCGCTGGCGATCCTGGAAGGGCTGCAGGCGGATGGCGCGGAGCTGGTGGCGTTCGAGCTGATCAACCGCGAGATCATGCAGAACGTGGCGAAGCACGGCGCGCGGGTGCGCATGCCCTTCCAGCTGGAAGCGCCCTGGTACGTGCTGGTGGAACTCGGCACCGGTGCGCGGCAGGCGGATCTGCGGACGCCACTGGAGTCCGCCCTGGCCGAATGTCAGGACGCCGTGCTGGCGGAAAGCGAGGAGCAGCGCCAGGCGATGTGGCGGCTGCGGGAGATCACACCGGAGTGCAACCGGGCGGAGGCGCCGATGGAGAACTACGACGTCTCCGTGCCGGTCTCCGCGGTCCCTGCCCTGCTGGACCGCGTCGCGACGCTGATCGCGGCGCGCTGGCCGGAGGGGCGGCTGATCGCGGTCGGCCATGCCGGCGACGGCAACATGCACATCAGCGTCATGGCGCCGCGCGGCACGACGCGCGAGGCCTGGCGCGCCCGCATGAGGGGCGGCGATGTCGCGGTCCACGCCCTGGCGGTCGAATTAGGCGGCAGCTTCAGCGCGGAACACGGCATCGGCCGCGCCAAGCTGGACGCCATGGCGACGCTGAAGGACCCGGTGGCGCTGGACCTGATGCAGTCCGTCAAGCACCTGCTGGACCCGCGCGGGCTGATGAACCCGGGCAAGCTGCTGCCGGCAGCCACTCAAGCCAGCGCGTAGCTGTAGCGCCACAGGTTGAAAACCTTGCGGCGCCGGTCGTCACCAGGGCGGCCGGCTTCCGCATCGGTCATCGCAGCGTCGCAGTGCAGCCCGATCTTCACCCAGGTGCGCCGCGTGGTGGCGCGGAAGCGGAGGGCCTCGCTCACCTCCGGCCGCCGCTCCGCCTGCCAGGCCACCGGCACGTCGTCCACCGTCACCCGCAGCGCCCGGGGCAGGCCGGGATCGACCCATCCCTTGTTGAAAAGGCGCAACTCCAGCGGCAGGCCCGGACCAGGAACCGGCAGGTACAGTGCCGACTCCGGCTCCGCGCCGAACCAGCAGCAGCACTCCCGGGTGCCGGGCGAATCGCGGCCATGCAGGCCGAAGCCGGGCAGCGGCATGTTCATGTCGAACACATGCTCCGCGCCGATCAGCACCGGGGCCAGCGCGGCGAGGCGCGTTGCCGCGAAATCCCGCTCGAAATCCGCAACCGTGTGGGCCGGGTGCGGATGCTGGCGCAGATGCGCCACCAGGCGTCGGTACAGCAGGCGGTCGGCAGGAACCAGCGCCTCGGCCGCGGCGAGATCGGCGGCGGAGGGCGCCGGCGCATCGGTCACGTTGCGCCGTTCCATCCGGGCCGGCGGGCACCAGCCGAGGTCGCGCGCCACGGCGGCGGCGAGCGCATCGACCTCCTCCAGCACGCCGGCGCGCTGGCAGCCCGCCTGCACGAACTGCCAGGCGGCCTCGGCGCGCGCCTCCGGTTGCAGGCTGTTGAACTCCACTTCCGGAATCGCAGCCTGGGTCAGGGCGCGGCACTGGTGGTCCTCGAACATCCGCCGGAAATGCGCCCTGCCGCGGAAGGTCGCGGCCAGGGCGGCGAAATTCGGCAGGGTGCGGCAGGCCTCGTGCAGCGCGCGCCAAGCCGCGTCCTTGCCGGCATAATCATGTGGCGCGAGGCGCCGGTAGTCCCGGAACTGCGACAGCACCCGCGCCGCCGGCTCGCGCAGCACGGTCAGGACGTAGGACCCGGCAGGCAGCCAGGGCGAAAGATCCGTGTGGCCATGCAGCAGGTCGAACCAGTCGATGCTGTCCCGCGCGACAGCCGCGCGCAGCGCCAGCATCGCCGGGTCCGCCTGGTCGAGATCGTCCATCCGACCGCCGCCGCGCCGCGCGGTTTCCTGCGCGGCGAAGCCGGCCGCCCGGGCGCGTTCCGCATGTACCTGGGTGTCGAGCCAAGCGTTCAGGCCGGTGCCGCCGCACTTCGAGACATGCGCATGGAAGATCTTGGGCATCATCCCCCCGGGGCTGGCAACCCCAGGTTGACGAGTATGCTCCTGGTCTACAAGGACATGGCGCCGAGGAGCGGGCGGCGGGAGGTGCAGAAGCCCTCCACCACCGCCAGGAACCGAGCCGTCTCCGCCTCCCCCACCGGCAGGCTCAGCGCCACCATGCCGCGGCGCGCGAGGTAGATGCCGTCCCGCATCAGGTCGAGGAAGAACAATTCTCGCAGCGCCTCCTCCCCCGGTGTCGGGTCGTAGGGGCGCTCTATCGGGCCGCTGCGGAAATGCGGCTGGATCATGCTGCCGATCCCCGTGAACTGCATCGCCACGCGATGCCGGCCGGTGATCGCGTTCAGCGCCTCCCGCAGCGAATCGCCACGGGCGCGCAGGGCCTCGGCGGCCTCGGCGTCGAAGATTTCGCCCATCGCGACCAGGCCGGCGGACATCGACAGCACGTTGTTGTTGAAGGTGCCGCCATGCGGCAGCGCCCTGGGGTGCGCCGGGTCATAGACCGACATGATGTCGGCCCGCCCGCCGAAGGCGCCGAAGGACATGCCGCCGGCGATGTATTTCCCGAGCGTCGTCAGGTCCGGCAGGATGCCGTGCATCTGCTGCAATCCGCCGGCGGTGTGGCGGCTGGTCATCACCTCGTCGAAGGTCAGGACGATGCCATGGTCCGTCGCCGCCTGTCGCAGGGCGGCGAGAAATTCCGGCGTCGCCGGGATGCAGCCGCCGCTGCCCAGCATCGGCTCCAGCAGGATGCAGGCGAGGTCCGCCGCATGTTCGCGGATCAGCGCCAGCGCGCCCTCCGTGTCGTTGAAGCGGGCCAGCACCACCGGGAAGGGCGCGTTCACGGCGTGGTGGATCCCGCCGGTGAACGTCAGTTGCCCGCCATGGTAGCCGCCCTGCATGGCCAGCACCTTTGACCGGCCGGTGAAGGCACGGGCGGCGGACAGCGCCATCAGATTCGCCTCCGTCCCGCTGTTGGTGAAGCGCACCAGCTCCACCGAGGGAAACCGGGCGCAGAGGATCGCGGCGAAGGCGACCTCCCGCTCCCCGGCCGCGGCCAGGTTCAGGCCGCGGCCGATCGCGGCCTCCAGCGCCTTGATGATGCGGGGTTCGGAATGGCCGAACAGGCCCGCTGTGTATTCGCCGCACAGGTCCAGGTAGTCGTGCCCGTCGATATCCCGCAGGTGGCAGCCCTGGCCGCTCTCCATCGCCGTCGGGAAGGGCGAGTAGTGCAGGGTGGAGCGTGTGTTGCCGCCGGGCATCACCTTCCGGGCACGGGCATAGGCGGCGGCGCTGTTCGGGCGGGCGGCGGCGTAGGTCTCGCGGGCTTCGGCCAGGGCCGCGTCCAGGTCCGTGTTGCGCGGGGCGGGGGCATCGAGCGGGGCCATGGCGGAACTCCTCGGGCCGGTCGTCAGGAAGACCAGGGCATCATGGCGAAGGGCGTGCGCTCTGGACAGGGCGGCCGGATCGCGCGAAGACGCGCGCTTGTCCCGCCGCCGCCCCGGAGCCTGCTCCCCATGACCTCCCCGGTTTTCGACCGTATTGCCGATATCATCGCCGAGAACAGCGAAGTGGCGCGGGAGTCCATCACGCCGGGCGCGCATGTCATCAACGACCTGGGCATCGACAGCCTGGACTTCCTGGACATCGTCTTCGCCATCGACAAGGCCTTCGGCATCAAGGTGCCGGTCGAGACCTGGACGCAGGAAGTCAACGCCGGCACCGCCCCGGCCGAGCAGTATTTCGTGATGGGCAACCTGGCCCAGCGGATCGAGGAACTGGTGGCGGCGAAGCAGGCCAAGGCCTGACGCGCGCCCATCCGGGCTGAGGGACGCAGCGGATGCGCCTGGAATACTTCCAGATGGTCGACCGCGTGGTGACGCTGGGGGCCGACCACATCGTGGTGGACAGCACCGTGCCGGAAGCCAGCCCGGTCTTCGAGGGCCACTTCCCCGGCTACCCCATCGTCCCCGGCGTGCTGCTGGTGGAGACGATGGCACAGACCGCCGGCTGGCTGCTTCTGGCCATCGAGCGGATGCAGCACATGCCCTTCCTGCTGAAGGTGAAATCCGCCAATTTCCGCGGCTTCGTCGGTCCCGGCACGCCGCTGCGGGTGGAGGCCACGCGAACCCATGACGGGTCGGGCTATGCGGTCGCCGAGGCCCGCATCCTGGCCGACGGCAAGCGCATCGCTGATGCCGAGATCACCTTCCGCATCATGCCCTTCCCGGCCGAGGCGCTGCGGGAGGCGATGACGGCGACGGCCCAGCGCATCGGGCTGCCCGAATATGGCTGAGATCTGGATTACCGGCATCGGCCTGGTTTCCCCCGCCGGTGAGGGGCGGGAGGCGCATCGCGCCGCGCTCGCCGCCGCCACCCCGGCGCCGGTGGACCTCGACAGCCACGCCCCCTTCCCGCTGCACCCCGGCCCGGCGCTG
Source organism: Falsiroseomonas sp. HC035 (assembly GCF_050563525.1). Lineage (NCBI taxonomy): Bacteria > Pseudomonadati > Pseudomonadota > Alphaproteobacteria > Acetobacterales > Roseomonadaceae > Falsiroseomonas > Falsiroseomonas sp. HC035. The sequence goes on along the minus strand of NZ_JBNXUN010000005.1, from coordinate 140,084 downwards.
GAACTGGACCGCCAGATCCCGAAGAAGGGCGACCAGCGGCAGATGGAGCCCTGGCAGCGCCTCGGCACCTATGCCGCCGGCCTGGCGCTGGACGATGCCGGTGCCCGGTCGCTGGTGGCCGACATGGACCTGATCGTCGCGGCCGGCGGTGGCGAACGCGACCTGGCGCTGGATGAGAGCGTGCTGGCGGCGCTGGCCGGCCTGCCGCCGGCGGAAGCGGCGACGCAGTTGAACGCGCTGCTGGCCGGCGGGCTGCGGCCGACGCTGTTCCTGGCGCAGCTGTCCAACCTGCTGGCCGGCAACATTTCCATCGTCCACCACGTCACCGGCGCGTCCCGCACCTTCATGGGGGAAGAACAGGCCGGCGCCGATGCGGTGCGCATCGCGGCGGTGCGGCTGGCGGAGGGCCGCGGGCGCATCGCCCTGGTCGGCGGCGGCTTCGTGGCGCCGCGTTGGGATTTGCTGGTGCTGTATCATTCCGCCGGGTTGCTGCGGCATGGCGCCGGCTTCGCGCCGGTGTTCTCCCGCGACGAGGCGCCGGGCGCCATCCCGGCGACCCTCGGCGCCTTCCTGGTGCTGGAGACGGCGGAGAGCGCGCGGGAGCGTGGGGCGCGCGGCCTGGCGCGGATCATGGGCGTCGAGTGCGAGCAGGCCCGGCGCAACGACGGCGACACCGCGGCCGCCGCGGCGACGCGCGCGTTTGCCCGGCTATCCATGCCGGAGGGGCCGCTCTTCGTGCTGTCCGGCGCCACAGGGGCCGCCGGCGCCATGGCGGCGGAGCGTGCGTTCCTGGCCGGGCTGGACCGGGACGTGGTGCTGCGCGCCGCCGGCAACCGCGTCGGCTGGGGCGTCGAGGCCAGCTTCCCGGCCAGCCTGGCGCTTGGCGCGCTGATGCTGGCGGATGGCATCGCCCCGCCCGCGCTGGAGCCCGCCGAGGGTGCCATGCCGGCCGCGCCGCGCGACCTGCTGGTCACCGGCTTCGGCGCCTGGCGCGGGGAAGCGCTGGCGCATCTGCAGGCGATTCCGGCGGAGGAGCAGCCGTGACGGACACCGACCATCGCGGCCGGCCCATCGTCGCCGTCACCGGGCTTGGGCTCGTCACGCCACTCGGCTTCGGCGTGGCGCAGAACTGGGCGGCGCTGCTGGCCGGCACCTCCGGCATCCGCCGCATCACCCGCTTCCCGACCGACCACCTGCGCACCACCATCGCCGGCACCGTCGACCTGCCGGAGGAAGCGGGAGGCCCGCCGATGACGGCGACGCCGCGGGTCATGCGCATGGCGGAGATGGTGGCGGAGGAGGCGCTTGCAGAAGCAGGCTTCGACCCTGGCCACTTCCCCGGCCCGCTGATGCTCGGCATGCCGCCGGTCGAGCTGGAATGGCCGCACCGTTTCAAACTCGCCCGCCGCGTCGCCCCGGCGCCGGCGCTGTACCCGGCGCTGACCCAGGCGGCGACGGGCTGGGAAGACCTGTACCGCCATGCCGCCTTCGCCAGCGTCGGCGAACACCTGGCCGCCCGCTTCGGCACGCGGGGTGCGCCCATCGCGCTGACAACCGCCTGCGCCACCGGCGCGTCGGCCATCCAGCTCGGCGTCGAGGCGATCCAGCGCGGCGAGACGCAGGCGGTGCTGGCGATCGGCGCCGATGGCACGGTGCAGCCGGAGGCGCTGATTCGCTTCTCCCTGCTCTCCGCGCTGTCCACCCGCAACGACGACCCGACCGGCGCCTCCCGCCCATTCGAGAAGCATCGCGGCGGCTTCGTGATGAGCGAGGGCGCCGCCTGCCTGGTGCTGGAAAGTCTTGCCCACGCCCGCGCCCGTGGCGCCAAGGTGCTGGGCATCCTGCGCGGCGCCGGCGAGAAATCGGACAGCTTCCACCGCACCCGGTCGAACCCGGACGGCAGCGCGGTGATCCGCGCCATGCGCAACGCAATCGAGGATGCGGGGCTGGCGCCCGGCGACATCTCCTACGTCAACGCGCACGGCACCGGCACGCCGGAGAACGACAAGATGGAGAACTTCGCCATGCGCGCCGTGTTCGGCGAGGCGGCGCCGCCGATTTCCTCCAACAAGTCGATGATCGGCCATACGCTTTCGGCCTCCGGCGCCATCGAGGCGGCGTTCAGCCTGCTCGCGATCCGCGACCAGGTGCTACCACCCACCATCAACCATGTGGAGCCGGACCCGGCCATCACGCTCGACGTGGTGCCGAACGTGTCCCGCTCGGCGCGCGTGACGCATGTGCTGTCGAACAGCTTCGGGTTCGGCGGGCAGAATGTGTGCCTTGTCCTGAGTGGAGCCTCCTCCTGATGCGCGCGCTGCGGCTGCATGGCGACCGCGACCTGCGGCTGGAGGAGATCGAGCCGCCGCCGCCGCCGGCCGAGGGTGAGGTGCAGGTGCGCATCCGCGCCATCGCGCTGAATCACATCGATGTCTGGGGCTGGCGCGGAATGGCCTTCGCGCAGCGCACGCTGCCGCTGGCGGTGGGCGCCGAAGCCTCGGGCGAGGTCGCGGCGGTCGGGCCCGGCGTCAACGGCTGGCGCGTCGGCGATCGCGCCGTGCCGTACGGCGCCCGCACCTGCGGGCATTGCGACGCCTGCCGCGAAGGGCGCGACAATTTCTGCGAGAACGTCTCCGGCGTCGCCGGCTTCCATGTCGATGGTTTCGCACGCGAACTTGCGAATGTCCCGGCCCGGCTGCTGGTGCGCGTGCCGGATGGCGTGGGCTTCGAGGACGCGGCCTGTGCCACCGTCACCTTCGGCACCGTCGAGCACATGCTGTTCGACAACGCGCAATTGAAGCCGGGCGAGACCATCCTGATCCAGGCCGCCGGTTCGGGCATCGGCTCGCTCGCCATCCGCGTCGCGAAGGCGATCGGCTGCACGGTCATCGCGACGGCCGGCGACGACGAGAAATGCGCCAAGGCGAAGGCGCTCGGCGCCGATCATGTGGTGAACTACAGCGACAAGAACTTCTCAACCGTCGCGCGCCGCGTCACCGGCAAGCGCGGCGTGGACGTGGTGTTCGAACATGTCGGCGCCACCACCTGGGCCGGATCGCTGCTGTCCTTGCGCATGGGCGGGCGGCTGGTGACCTGCGGCAGCACCTCCGGCGTCTCGGCGGAGACAAACCTGATGATGGTTTTCCAGCGCCAGCTCCGCATCTTCGGCAGTTTCGGCTGCGCCATGCGGAACGTCGGCGATGCGCTGGGCAAGATGGCGGGCGGCATCCTGCCGGTGCTGGATACCGTCGTGCCGCTGGAACGCTTCACCGAGGGACTGGAACGGCTGGAATCACGCCGTGTCTTCGGAAAGATCGTGGTGAAGTTCTGAGATGGGGCGTCGCGCGGATGAAGCTTTGGCCGCGCTGGTCCGTGGTGGCTTCGCCCTGGTCCGCGCCCTCGGCCCGGATCGTGCCGGCGCCATCGGCGCGGCGGTGGCACGGACGCTCGGCCCGCTGACCTCCGCGAACCGCATCGCGCGGGAGAATATCGACGCGGCGTTCCCGGAGAAGTCCGCCGCCGAACGCGCCGCGATCCTGCGCGAAAGCTGGGAGAATCTCGGTCGCACCGCCAGCGAGTACGTGCATCTCGGAGATCTGTGGGACTTTGACCCCGCCCGCCCGAACACTGGCCGCATCCTGCTGGACGAGGCCAGCATGGCCCGGTTCGAGACACTGCGGGATGACGGCAAGCCCGCCATCATCTTCGCGGCCCACCTGGCGAACTGGGAATTGCCCGCCGTTGCGGCACTGCGCCACGGTCTGCCCGCCGCCGCGCTGTACCGCACGCCGAACAACCAGGCGATCGCGCGCGACATCCTGGCACTGCGCCGCGGCGTGATGGGCGCGCTGATCCCGGCCGGCCCCGCCGCGCCGATCCGCATGATGGAAGCCCTCGATGAGGGCCTGCATCTCGGCATGCTGGTGGACCAGCGCTTCGGCCGGGGTCCCAAGATCCGCTTCTTCGGGCGGGAGGCCACCGCCATCCCGATCCTGGCCCGCCTGGCGCGGCGTTTCGACTGCCCGATCCACGGCGCCCGCGCCATCCGCCTGCCCGGCGGCCGCTTCCGGCTTGAACTGACGGAAGCGGTGGACCTGGTGCGCGACGCCAAGGGCTTGGTCGACATCCAGGCGGCGACGCAGCAGGTGAACAACATCGTCGAGGGCTGGATCCGCGAATACCCCGGCCAATGGCTGTGGCAGCACCGCCGCTGGCGGATGTAGTCAGCCCAGCGGGCCGGTCCGGTACAGCGTCACCCGCAGGCCGCCATGCGGCACCGGCGCGCCCGGTGGCAGGAAGGGCAGGCGCGTGGCGTGCGCGAGCCTGGAATCGGCTGTGACCAACCCGACCCGCCAGCCGGCGAAGCGGCTCATCAGCACCTGGCCGAAGGCGCGGTACAGCGGGACGAGGTCCGTCCCCTCCCCCATCCGGCTGCCATAGGGCGGGTTGACGATGACCAGCCCCGGCGGCCCTTCGGGCGGCGTCAGGTCGCTGATCGGGGCCTGCCGGAACTTGGTGAACGCCGTGACGCCGGCACGTTCGGCATTGGCGCGGCACATCTCGATTGCACCGGCATCGCGGTCGCTGCCATGGCAGCGCGCCACCGGCACCCGCCCGCTGCGCACCGCGCGCATCACCTGCCACGCCTCGGCATCGAAGGTGGTGAGGTGTTCGAAGGCGAAGGCGCGGGACCGGCCCGGGTTCAGCCGCGCCGCGATCTCCGCCGCCTCGATGACGAAGGTGCCGGCACCGCACATCGGGTCGACCAGCGGCTCCGTGCCGTCATAGCCACAGGACAGCAGGAACAGGGAGGCCATGGTCTCCCGCATCGGCGCCGGATTCACCGCCTGCTTATAGCCGCGCTTGTGCAGCGGCTCGCCGGAGGTATCGACGCTGATGGTGCACTGGTCGTTCTCCAGCCGCACCTGCACCAGCACGCCATCCTCGGCCTGCCCATTGGCCATCGGGGCGCCGAGCGTCTCGCGGATCGCGGTCTCGATGCGCTGGGCAGCGGCGCCGGAATGGTAGATGCGCGACTTGGCGCAGGACGCCTCGACGCGGAACGGAACATCGGCGCGCAGCACGCCCGCCCAGTCCACGCGGCGGGCCTTCTCGTCGAGTTGTGCGAGATGCACCACGCGGAACTCCGCGATGCGGGCCAGCACGCGGCTGGCGCCACGGACCCAGAGGTTGGCGCGCCACACTTCCGGCCAGCCACCCTGGATCACCACGCCGCCCGGCACCGCCTTGGGACGCTTGAAACCTTTGCCGCGGACTTCCTCGAACAGCGCCGGCTCCAGGCCGGGCGCGGTGGCGAGGAAGATCTCGAAGGTATCGGTCACACGTTGAACCGGAACAGCAGGACGTCGCCGTCCTTCACCACGTATTCCTTGCCCTCGACCCGCATCTTGCCGGCTTCCTTGGCGCCCTGCTCGCCACCGAGGGAGACGTAGTCGTCATAGGCGGTGGTCTCGCAGGCAATGAAGCCGCGCTCGAAGTCGCCATGGATCACGCCGGCAGCCCCAGGCGCCTTGGTGCCGCGGGTGATGGTCCAGGCCCGCGTCTCCTTCGGCCCGACGGTGAAGTAGGTGATCAGGCCGAGCAGTTCGTGGCCGGCGCGGATGATGCGGTCCAGGCCGCTGTCCTCCAGGCCGAGCGATTCCAGGAACTCGGCGCGGTCGGCCTCGGCCATCATGCTGATCTCGGCCTCGATGGCGGCGGAGACGATGACGGCCTTGGCCCCCTGCGCCTTCGCCATCTCGAACACCTTGGCCGAATGCGCGTTGCCGGTGGCGGCGGACGCTTCCTCGACGTTGCAGACATACAGCACCGGCTTGCTGGTCATGAGCTGCAACCGGCGCACCGCCTCCTCCTCCCCCTTCGGGATGGCGGTGCGGGCGGCGCGGCCGGCGGTCAGCGCGGCCAGGATCGGCTCGATCAGCGCGAGCTGGGCGGTCGCTTCCTTGTCGCCGCCACGGGCGCGCTTGGTCAGGCCGTGGGCCCGCTTTTCCAGGCTGTCGAGGTCGGCGAGCATGAGCTCGGTCTCGACCGTCTCGGCGTCGCGCACCGGGTCGACATTGCCTTCCACATGCGTGACGTCGTCATCCTCGAAGCAGCGCAGCACATGGATGATGGCGTCCACCTCGCGGATGTTCGCCAGGAACTGGTTGCCCAGCCCCTCGCCCTTGGAGGCGCCGCGCACCAGGCCGGCGATGTCGACGAACTCAAGGCTGGTCGGGATGATTTTCTGGGACTTGCCGATCTTCGCCAGGATGCCGAGGCGCGGGTCGGGAACGCCCACCCGCCCGACATTTGGCTCGATCGTGCAGAACGGGTAATTCGCCGCCTGGGCGCTGGCGGTGGCCGTCAGCGCATTGAAAAGCGTGGACTTGCCGACATTGGGCAGGCCGACGATGCCGCAGTTGAAACCCATATCTCTCTCGTTCTCAGGCCGGGTCGCGCGCCAGCAGCGTGCAGAGGTCGGCGGCAAGGGTGGAGGCGGCGATGCGCGCCGCCGCGTCGTCGGTGCGGAAATCCAAGGCCGCGGAGCGCAGGAAGGGCGCGAGCGTCGCCGGTGGCAGCCCGACCTTCTTGGCCGCCTCCGCGATCCGCGCCGCCTGTTCGACCGGCGGGCGGGATTTGGCCAGCAGGGCGGCCGCATCCAGCGCCAGGGCGGCACGAACCGAAGCCTCGCCGGCGGTGTGGATCACCATGCGCTGGCGCCTGACATCGGAAACGGCCTGCACCGGGCCGGGGGTGGCGGTCGCGACCAGGGCGGCGGCGGCCTGCGCCAGGCCCTGCGCTTCCCGGATCAGGCCGGCGGCCAGCGCCGCGGCACCATTGGCGAAATCCTCGGGGCCGGGGCCGCCGAAATCGCCGTCGAAGATCGACTCGTCCTGCTGCATCGCAGTCATGCCTCCTGTGTCAGCAACGCGACGCGCGTCATGAAGGCCTCGTGCTGCCCGCCCGCCAGCAGCGGCGCCGCATCAGCGATGGCGTCCAGCAACGGCTCCACCCAGGTTTCCACCTTGGCAAAGTTGCCGAGCACATGGCCGGTGACGCGGTCCTTGTGGCCGGGATGGCCGATGCCGAGGCGCACGCGCCAGAAATCCGCATTGCCGAGCGCGCGCTGCATGTCACGCAGCCCATTGTGCCCAGCCGTGCCGCCACCCTTCTTCACCCGCAGCTTGCCGGGGGCGAGATCCAGCTCGTCGTGGAAGGCCCAGATATCCGGCGACCCCAGTTTCAGGAAGGCGGCTGCCTGCTGCACCGCATCGCCACTGGCGTTCATGTAGGTTTCCGGCTTCAGCGCCAGCACCTTCTGGCCGCCGAGCATACCCTCCGCCACCTGGCCCTTGAAGCGCTTCCGCCAGGAGGAGAAGCCGTGCTTCCGGGCGACGGCGTCCATCGCCATGAAGCCGATGTTGTGGCGCTGCTTCGCGTGTTCGGACCCCGGATTGCCGAGACCGACCCAAAGCAGCGCCATGCCGGATTACTTCTTCTTGGCGGGCGCCGCGGCCTTGGCGGCCGGGGCGGCGGCGGCGGCAGCCGGCTTCGCGGCGGCCTTGCCCTTGCCCTTCACCGGCTCCGGCGCCGCGACGACGACGGGTGCCAGTTCCTCGTCCACCGTCGGCGCGGCGATGGAGGCGATCATGAAGTCGCGGCCGACGATGCCGGGGCGCGCGCCCTGGTGATCCTTGATGGAGGACCAGCGCAGGCCGTCGCCGATCTTGGCCTCGGCCAGGTCGATCTCGAACTGCTCCGGCACGCGATCGGTCTCGGCGAGCACCTCGACCTCGCGGCGGACGACGTTCAGCACGCCGCCGGCCTTGATGCCGGCCGAGGTGTCCTCATGCAGGAACACCACCGGCACGCGCACGCGGATACGGGCGCCCGGCGCCACGCGCTGGAAGTCGATGTGGATGGGGCGATCCGTCACCGGGTGGAACTGCACCTCGCGCATGATGGTGCGCTCGGTCGGGCCGTCCTTCACGACGACCTCGTACAGATGCGACTGCCAGCCGCCCTTGGTGAGTTCCTTCATGATGTCGCGCGGGTCGAAGGCCACCAGCGTCGCCGCCTGCTTCGCACCATACACCACACCGGGGACCAGCCCCTCCCGCCGGGTCGCGCGCGCTGCCCCCTTACCTGCATCTGCGCGCGCCACGGCTTCGATCCGCACTGTCTGGACCATTGCCAGGCTCCTTCAAGAATGAATGCGCCCTGCCTGTTGCCAGGGCGGGCGCAAAGAAAATGCGCCGGCCTCCAGGGGTGCCGACGCAGCGGGGACGCCTAGCCGATGCGCGGCGTGGAAGCAAGGCCGCGAGGTAGCCGGTGGAAGGGGGGCCGGCGAACCAGCCCCCAGCCCGAGAGCTCAGCCGGTCTGCTGGATCGCCGACAGGCGCCATTCCTCACCCGGGAAGCGGGTGTAGGTCAGCAATTCCGTCACGGTCTGGCGCTCCGTCGGATGGCCTTCGACCACCTTGCCGGAGGCGTCCGTGGTGACGTCCACCATCGAATAGCGCATCGCCACGGTCGCGTAGTGGCGGTTCTCCTCCTGCCACGCCTCGGACAGGTCGCCAGCTTCCAGCTTGGTGTCGCTGGTCACGTTGGTCCAGCCACGGGCGCGCAGGTCCTTCAGGTCCTGGGCGAAGTAGTTCGTCATCTCCGATGTCGAGAGACGGCGCAGCGCCTCCAGGTCCTGACGCGACCAGGCTTCGTTCACCGCGTGCAGGTTCTGCTCGAAGGCCTGGTAGTCGGCCTCGCCGATCTGCAGCGGCTTCGTCTCCACGGCCGGGGCGGCGGCGCCCATCGCACCGCGCGGCGCCGTCATCCCACCGGTCATCGGGCGCGGCGACTGGCCCTGCATATCGCGGGCATAGGCCTGCGGCGCGCCGGCCGTGGCGGTGCGGCGGCTGCGGATCAGGCGCATGACGAACCAGATCACGCCACCGATCAGCGCCACCTGCAGCAGCAGGCCGAGGATCGAGGCGAAGCCGCCCAGGCCGCCGAACAGGCCTGCGCCGAGGATCATGCCGAACAGGCCGGCGCCGAGCAGGCCGCCCATCAGGCCGCCGCGCATGCCGCCCCGTGCCGCGGCCGCGGCCCCGGTGGCCGCCGTCGCGCCCGCGGCAGCGGCCGCCGGCGCCTGCTGCGTGCGCTGCATCGGCTGTGCTGCGCTGGGCGCCGTGGTGGTCGGAGGCGGCGCCTGGTAAGTGCGGGCGCCGCGGCTGCCGGAGGAGAAGCCGCCCCCGCGGCGCGCTTCCGCGAAGGCGGGGGCGAGCGCCAGCGCCACGACGGCGAAGGCGGCGAGGATGGATGCTTTGCGGCGCATGATGAGGTTCCGTGGCTCCAGCTTGGGTTTCCTGGCGGTAATATAGGGAGGTCTCGCCCGGATTGCGACTGGCCTTCGCGCGAGCGCCTGGGCCACCCCGAATCCGTTGCGGAAGCCCTCCGTCCTGCGCCACGCTGGGGACTCACCGATAGGATCAGCACCGATGGCGCGACAGGCTTGGCTTTGGGGTGCGGCGGCGGCCGCCCTCCTTTCGGCGGGAACCGCGGCAGCCCAGGCGCCGCAACCGCGGCTGTTCCGCATGGCCACCAGCGTCGATGCCGCAACCCTCGACCCGCACGCGACCAATGCCCTGTTCACCTACCTGGTGGTCAGCCAGGTCTATGAGACGCTGACGCATCGCGCCGACGACCTGAAGGTGCAGCCCGGCCTGGCGCTGCGCTGGGAACAGGTGGAGCCGACCCGCTGGCGCTTCCACCTTCGCCCGGACGTGAAGTTCGCCGGCGGCGAGGCCTTCGATTCGGATGACGTGGTGTTCAGCATCACCCGCGCCCTGGCCCCGAGTTCCAACTACGGCATCTATGTGGACACCGTGGCCGCGGTAGAGGCGCGGGGCCCGCTGACCGTGGATGTGGTCACCCGCGTGCCGGACCCGGTGGTGCCGGACAAGCTGACCCGCGTGCTGATGATGGATCGCGGCTGGTCGGAGGCGAACCGCGCCACCGTGCCGCAGAACTTCGCGCAGCGCGAGGAAACCTTCACCGTCCGCAACGCCAACGGCACCGGCCCCTACGTGATCCGGAGCCGGGAGGCCGACCAGCGCACCGTGATGGTGCGGAACCCAACCTGGTGGGGCGCCACGGAAACACAGGGCAATGTTACCGAATACCACCACGTGACGCTGAATTCGGACGCGACCCGTGTCGCCGCCCTCCTGTCGGGCGAGGTCGACATGGTGCATGTCGTGCCGGTGCAGGACGTGGCGCGCATCCAGCGCGACCCGCGACTGCGCATCCTGCCGGGGCAGGAGAACCGTACCACCTGGATCGGCATGCGGCAGGATGTCGATGAACTCGCCGGATCGGACGTACGCGGCCGCAACCCGTTCAAGGACCTGCGGGTGCGCCAGGCCATCGCGCATGCGCTCGACATCGAGGCGATGCGCCGCACCACGCTGCGCGGGCAGGGCGTGCCCACCGCCAGCATGTGGACACAGTTCGTCAATGGCTGGTCTGAGGATCTGGACCGCCGTCCCGCCTATGATCCGACGCGGTCCCGCGCCCTTCTGGCCGAGGCCGGCTACCCGAACGGCTTCTCCGTGCCCTTTGAATGCCCGACCGGCACCTATGACGAGGCCTGCCAGGCGGTGGCGGGCATGCTGGCGCGCGTCGGCATCCGGGCGCAGTTGAACATCCAGCCCAACGCCCTGTTCAGCCAGCGCATAAGGCGACAGGAGCCGATGATGTATGTGCTGTCCTGGGGCGTGCCGACCTTCGACGCCAGCTATACCATCCGAGCCGTCATGGCTTCACGCAGTGTGGGCGGTGCCGCGACCTGGAATGCCGGCGGCTGGTCGAACGCGGAATTCGACGCGCTGATCCCGCAGATCGATAACGAGCAGGAGCCGGAGGCGCGGCGCGGCCTGATCCGCCAGGCGCATGCCCTGCACAACGCCGACCTCGGGCACATCCCGATGTACCACATGATGATCCCGTGGGCGCACCGGGCGGGGGTGGCGGTGACGCACCGGGCGGACAACCAGGTGCAGGTGCGGGAGATCCGGGTGGAGTAGCCTCAGCCGGATAGCGCCGGCGCCATCAGGCGCCGGCCAGGGTCAGCCCCTCGATCCGGATGGTCGGCGCATCCGTGCCGCGGCGAAACTCCAGGTCGTTCGCCACGGTCAGGTTCAGGAAGATGTCGCGCAGGTTGCCGGCGATGGTGATCTCGCTCACAGGCTCGGCCAGAGCGCCGTTGCGGATCATGAAGCCGGCGGCGCCACGGCTGTAGTCGCCGGTGACGCCGTTGATGCCCATGCCGATCAGGTCCGTCACGTACAGCCCCTCGGTGATGTCGCCCATCAGGTCGGCCGGCGATACGCTACCCGGCTCCAGCCACAGGTTGCTGGCGGCCGGGCCGGGCGGGCCGCCGGTGCCGCGGCTGGCATGGCCGGTGGAGGCCATGCCCAACTGCCGGGCGCTGCGCCAGTCCAGGATCCAGGTGGTCAGCACGCCATCCTCGACGATGGCGCGCGGCTGGCCCGCCATGCCCTCGCCGTCGAAGGGGCGGGAGCGCAGGCCGCGGCGGCGTGTCGGGTCGTCCCGCACCGTGAGCCCCTTCGCCAGCACCTGCTTGCCCAGGCTGTCCGCCAGGAAGGAGGTGCCGCGCGCCACGGAGGCGCCGTTGATGGCGCCGAGCAGGTGCCCGAGCAGGGAGGACGACACGCGCGTGTCGAACACGACCGGCAGGCGCGCCGTCTTCGCCCGCACCGGGTTCAGCCGCGCCACCGCGCGTTCCGCCGCCTGCCGCCCGATCGTCGCGGCGTCACCGAGGTCGGCCAGGTGCACGACGGAGGACCAATCATAGTCCCGCTCCATCGCCGTCCCCTGCCCCGCCAGCGCGGTACAGGACAGGCCGTGCGAGGTGCGGACATACTGGCCGAGGAAGCCGGCGCTGGTCGCGAGCGTGATGCGGATGCGGCCCCAGCTGGCGTCGGCGCCCTCGCTGTTGGTGACGCCGGCGACGGCCAGCGCCGCCTCCTCCGCCGTCGCGGCGCGGGCGATCAGGTCCTCGGCCGTCGGCTCGGTGGGGTCTTCCAGGTCCAGCGGGCCGGCGTCGCGCGGCGGGTCGAACTGGTCGGCGAGCCCGCCGAACGGGTCCTCCGGCACCACCTTCGCCATCGCCACGGCGCGTTCCGCCAGAAGGGCGAAGCCGGCCGGATCGGCCGCGGTGGTCGAGACGATGGCTTGGCGCTTACCCACGAACACGCGCAGCCCGATGTCGAAGCCCTCGGAGCGTTCCAGCTGCTCGATCTTGCCGAGGCGCCGGGAGACGGACAGGGAAGCGTTCTGCACATGCAGCGCATCGGCGCTGTCGGCACCGGCCCGCTTGGCGCAGGCGACGAGTTCCGCGATCAGCGACGCATCGCTCATGCCGCCAGCCTCTCGGCGATCGCGGGCAGCCCCGGCACCTTGCCGGCCGGGCCGAGGGCCGCCAGTGTCGGCGCGCCGCGAAACGCCATGGCGGCGGCTTCCTGCACATCGGCCACGGTGACGGCGGCGATGCGGGCCTTGGTCTCCTCGGTCGGGATGATGCGGCCATGCACCTGGAGCTGGCGGGCGAGCTGCTCGCAGCGGCTGCCGGTGGATTCCAGGCTCATCAGCAGGCTGGCGCGCAGCTGCGCCTTGGCGCGGTTCAGCTCATCCTCGCTCACGTCGTGCTGCACGCGGCGCAGTTCCTCCAGCGCCACCGGCACCAGTTCCTCCGCCTGGTCCTCCCCCGTCCCGGCGTAGACGGCAAAAACGCCGCCGTCCGCGAAGGGCGAAGCAAACGAATAGATGGAATAGACCAGTCCGCGCTTCTCCCGGATCTCCTGGAACAGGCGCGACGACATGCCGCCGCCGAGCAGGGTGGACAGAAGCTGCGTCGCCATGTGCAGCTTGTGCGTCGAGGAGACGGAGGGAAATCCGAGGCAGAGATGCACCTGGTCCAGGTCGCGTTCCTCGCGGAACTCGCCGCCGGTGTAGCGCGCCGGTTCCGGCACCGCGGCCAGGGATGCCGGCAATTCGGAAAAATGCCGCTGGGCGAGTTCGAGCAGGTCCTCGTGTTCCAGCGCGCCGGCGGCGGCTACGACCATGCGGGTCGGGCCGTAGTGGCGGCGCATGTAGCCGGTCAGCGCCTCCCGGCTCATTGCCTTGATGGTGTCTTCCGTGCCGAGCACCGGGCGGCCCATCGCCTGGGTGCCGTAGGCGGTCGCCTGGAAATGGTCGAAGACGATGTCGTCCGGCGTGTCGTTCGCCTGGCCGATCTCCTGCAGGATGACGCCACGCTCGCGCTCCAGCTCCTCCGGCACGAAGGTGCTGTGGGACAGGATGTCGCCGATGATGTCGGCGGCCAGGCCCACATCCTCCTTCAGGATCTTGGCGTAGAAGGCGGTGTTTTCGCGGGATGTGTAGGCGTTCAGGTGGCCGCCGACATTCTCGATCTCGCGTGCGATGGCGGCGGCGTCGCGGCGCTCGGTGCCCTTGAAGGCCATGTGTTCGAGAAAGTGGGAGACGCCGTTCTCGGGCGCCGATTCATGTCTGGTCCCGGCATCGACATAGGCGCCGATGGAGACGGTCTCGACCCGCGGCATCTTCTCGGACACCACGGTCAGGCCGCTGGGCAGCCGGGTCAGGCGGATGGCGTCGTTCATGGTCTTCCTTCGCCAGTCAACGGGAGACGCCGGGTTTACGCGGCGTTGCGGAGCGTGTGGGCGCGCACGAAGGCCTCGATGGCACCGAGGTCCGCGGGCAGGCGCGAAAAGCGTTCGGGACGCTCATATAGGTCGGCGAGGCGCGAAGGCAGAGGGGCCTCGATGCCGGTCGCCTGCCGCACCGCATCGGGGAACTTCGCAGGATGCGCGGTGGCGGCGACGACGATCGGGATGGCGGGGTCGGAGGGAGGGCTCGCCATGGCGGCGGCGGTGCCGATGGCGGTGTGCGGATCGGCCAGGTAGCCCTGCCCGTGCAGCCGCCGGATTTCCGCCAGCGTGCCCGCATCATCCAGGGCAAATCCGCGAAAGACCTGGCAGGCGCTGCGCCAGGCGGCATCGGGCACTGGCATGCGGCCCTCGGCACGGAAGCGCTGCATGGTCGCCGCCGTCGCGGCCGGGTCGCGGTGCAGCAGTTCGAACAGGAGGCGCTCGAAGTTGGAGGAGACCTGGATGTCCATGGATGGGGAGAAGGAGGGCTCGACCGCCCGCATGGTCATGTCGTTGCCCGACAGGAAGCGGGTCAGGATGTCGTTGCGGTTGGAGCCGATCAGAAGCTGCGCGATCGGCAGCCCCATCCGCCGCGCCGCCCAGGCCGCAAGGACATTGCCGAAATTGCCGGTGGGGACCGAAAACGCGACCTCCCGGTCCGGCGCGCCGAGCGCCAGCGCCGAGGCAACATAGTAGGGGATCTGGAGTGCGATCCGTGCCCAGTTGATGGAGTTGACCGCCGAAAGCTGCATGTCCCGGCGGAACGGCTCGTCCGCGAACATCGCCTTCACCAGGTCCTGGCAATCGTCGAAGGATCCCTCCACCGCCAGGTTCGCCACGTTCGGCGCCAGCACCGTGGTCATCTGCCGCCGCTGCACCGGGCTGGTGCGGCCTTCCGGGTGTAGGATGACGATGTCGATGGAGGCGCGGTCCCGGCAGGCCTCGATGGCGGCGGAGCCGGTGTCGCCGGAGGTGGCGCCGACGATGGTTACCCGTTCGCCCCGCCGCGCCAGCACATGGTCGAACAGCGGGCCGAGGGCCTGCATCGCCATGTCCTTGAAGGCCAGCGTCGGGCCGCGGAACAACTCCAGCGCGAACATCCGGCTGTCGAGCTGCACCAGCGGCGCCACGGCAGGGTGATCAAAGCTGGCATAGGCCTGGCGGAACATCGGCAGCAGCGTCGCCTCATCCGGCTGTCCGCCGGTGAACTTCGCAACGATGTGGGCAGCCAGGTCCGGATAGGGCAGGCCGCGCAGGCCGCGCCATTCGGCGCTGGTCAGCACCGGCCAGGCCTCTGGCACGAACAGCCCGCCGTCCTCGGCGAGGCCGGCCAGCAGGACACCTTCGAAATCACGGGGAGCGGCGTCGCCGCGGGTCGAGATGTAGCGCATTCCGCCGAGACTAGCCCGCCGGACCGACGGCGGCGAGGGGCGGCACGGCGGTTGCAGCGCGAGCGGCGATCACCGAGGGATTCGTTCCATGCGCCGCCTGATTGCCCTGTTCCTGCTCATCCCCGGCCTCGCGCTCGGGCAGACCGGGGGGCAGAATGGCCCGCCGATCCGCCTGATCGTGCCCTTCGCCCCTGGCGGCGCCTCCGACGTCACGGCGCGGATCGTGGCGCCGCCGCTGGCCGTGACGCTGGGGCGGACCATCGTCATCGAGAACAGGCCCGGCGCCGGCGGGATGCTGGGGGCGGAGGCGATGGCGCGCGGGGTGGCGGATGGCACCGTGCTCGGCATCTCCAACACCTCCCCGCACGGGACGGTGCCGCTGGTGGCGGCGAGTCCGCCCTATGACAGCGACCGCGACTTCACCCATATCGCCATGGTGGCGGAAACGCCGACGGTGCTGCTCGTGCCGATGGCCAGCCCCTTCGCCACGCTGCCGGACTTCCTGGCGGCGGCGCGCGCCCGCAGCGGCGGGCTGAGCTTCGCCTCGACCGGCGTCGGCTCGCTGCAACACCTGCAAGGGGAGGCGCTGGCCCAGGCGGCGGGCGGGCGGCTGGTGCATGTGCCCTATCGTGGCACCGGCCCGGCCCTGCAGGACCTGATCGGCGGCACGGTGGACAGCCTGCTGACGCCACTCGCCGGCACCACCGGGGCGATCTCGGGCGGCCAGGCGCGGGTGCTGGCAGTGTCCTCCGCGCAGGGCTTCGCACCGCTGCCGGGCGTGCCAACCTATGCGGCGCTTGGCTTTCCCGGGCTGACGGCGACGAGTTGGACCGGCATCTCCGGCCCGCGTGGCCTGCCGCCGGCCTTCGTCGCGCAGGTGAACGCGGCGGTGAACCGCATCGTGGCCCTGCCGGAGACGGCGGTACGGCTGGAGGCGGCGGGGCTGTATCCGCCGGCCGTGGCGCTGGATGCCGCAAGCTTCCAGGCCGTGGTGGCGGATTTCGCACGGGTGTGGCGGCCGGTGGTGGCGGCCGCGAACATCCCGCGTAACTGAGGTCTCAAGCTGGCTCGGCCAGGAATGCCTCCACCAGCGCGTTGAAGGTCGCGGCGTGTTCGAAGTAGGCGGAATGGCCGGCGGCGGGGATGGTGGCGACACGCGAGCCGGGGATTTCCGGCGCCATCGCCTCCGCCGCGAAGGGCGCGATCACCTGATCGCGGCCGCCCGCGATGAACAGCACCTGGCAGCCGGCGGCGGCAAGGTCCGCGGGCGGGCGGCGGCGCATCTCGCCCATGCGGGCGCGCACCGCTTCCTTGTCGAACCCGGTGGTGAGCTTGTCCATCTGCGCATACAGGTGGTGCAGCGCCGGCTGCGCCTCCGCCATCGCCGGGCCACAGGCCGGCAGGATGTTGCGGCCGAGCATGGCGGTCCGCGCCTCCGCCGCATCGCGCGCCCAGCCGGCGAGGCGCCCGCGCTCCGGCTCCCGCATCTGCCGCGGGTCGAGCGAACCGGTGGTCGCCGCCAGCACCAGCTTGCGCACACGGCCCGGCCGCATCAGCGCGTATTCCACCCCGGTCCAACCGCCCATGGATTGGCAGACCAGCGTGATGTCGCCGAGACCGAGATGGTCCACCAGCGCCGCCAGGTCGTTCGCGTACTCGCGCGGGTCCGGCCCCCCCTCAGGCGCGGTGGAGGGGAAGAAGCCGCGGTGGGAGAAGCTGACGCAGGTGTGGCGCGGCGCAAAATACGCGACCTGCTGCCACCAGGACATGTAGCAACCGCCAAGGCCGTGCGCGAAGACGATGGGCGGGCCGCTTCCCGAAACCTCATAGGCGATGCGGCAATCCGGGCGGTCCAGCATCTGGCGCTGGCGCGGCGGGGCAGTGAAATCCATGCGGCGGGTCCTCCTGGCCCGACAGCCTAGACCTGATGGCGCGCCTGGGTAGGGGGTGGCAGCGCCAGGACGAAGCGCTGCTCCGTCACGCGCACGCCCCAGCTCGTAGCCGGCGCCTCCGCCAGCAGCCGGAAGCCGGCCTGTTCGTACAGGCGACGTGCCGCGTCGAGGCCGGCGAAGGTGGTCAGCCAGATTTCCGTGAGTTCGCGCCCGACCGCAAAATCCAGCGCTTCGGCCAGCAGCCGCCTGCCCAACCCGCCGCGGGCGCCTTCCGCCACGATGAACCAGCGGATGCGCGCGGCCGGGCGGGCGCGGCCATCGAGTGCGATGGCGCCCAGCACCTCCCCCGCGTCGCCGAGTGCCAGGAACAGCCGGGCATCGGGGTGCGGCAGCGCCTGCGCGAAGGCCCCGAGTTCCTCCGCCACCTTCGCCTCGAAAGGCAGTCCGAAGCCCCAGTGCCGGGCGTACCAGTCGGCGTGCAGGGCGATGATGCGGGCGAGGCAGCCCGGCACCGGCACGTCCGAAACCAGCGCCATGGAGTCAGAAGCGCCGCAGCAGGCGGTCGATGTAGTCCAGTTCCTCCTGCGGCCGGGTCCGCTCGGCGCCGCGCTTGCGCAGTTCTTCCTGGATGCGGCGGGTGCGGAGCAGCTCGGCCTCGTCTGGCACGCGGGTGTCGCTGCCATTGTCCTGCGCGCCTGGGGCTTCGCGGGTGCGGCGGCCGAGCGGGTCGCGGCCCTGGCCCTGGCCCTGCGCCTGGTCGGTGCCCTCGCCCTGGCCCTGCCCCATCATCGGGCCCTGGCCTTCGCCCTCGCCCTCGCCTTCCTCGCCCTCGCCCGGCTCGCCCTGGCCGAACTGGCGCTGCATCTGCTGCGCCATCTGGCGGCCGCCTTCCTGCAACTCGCGGATCGCGGTCTGTTGTGGGGTGCGGGCGTCGCCGCCCTGCGCCAGCGCCTCCTGCGCCTCCCGCATCGCCTGGTCGGCGCGGCCGAGCGGGGCGGGGATCTCGCCGGCCAGGTCGCCGAATTGCTGCATCACCTCGCCGAGCGCGCGGCGCAGGGCACGTTGGACCCGCGCCTCGTTCTGGGCCTCGCGCAGCGCCTCCGCCTCGCTTGCGCTGCGGCGGTCCTGCTGCTGCTGATCTTGTTGCGGGACCGGACGGGACCAGGGGGCTCGGTTCTGCAATTGCTGGGCGCGGCGGTCCGCCTCCCGCTGCTCCGCCTCGGCCTCGGCGCGGCGGTGGCCGCTGTCCAGCATCTGCGTCTGGCGGCGGACCATGTCCTGCACCACGCCCATCTGCCGCTCGCCGCGCTGGCGCTGCTGGCGCTGGCGTTCCTGCGCTTCGGATCGCGGCGTGCGGCCTTCCTCCAGCGCGCGCAGCATCTCCTCCAGCTCCGCCAGCTCACGCTCGGCGTCCTGGGGGCGGTCCTGGCGGTTGGCCTCGCGCATCCGATCCGTCCGGCGATCCAGGTCGCGGCGGTCCATCAGGCGGTTCTGCGGGTCGGTCGGCATCGACTCCGCGTTTTCCTGCTGCAGGCGTTCCGCCAGCGCTTCCAGGTGGCGGCGGATGGCGTCACGCAGTTCCTGGATGCGGCGGTCGGTTTCCTGGCGCTGCTGCTCGGTCTGCTCGGCGCGCTGCTGCTGGTCCGGCTGCTGGTCCTGCGGCGGCTGCTGGTTCTGCTCCTGGCCCTGTTCGCGGTTTTCCTGGGGCGGCGTCGCCTCGCGATTCTCCTGCTGCTCCCGCATCGCCTGTTCCAGCTGCTCCCGCAGCTCCGCGATGGCCTGTTCCAGGGCGCGGGCGGTGCGCTCGGCGCGGCCTTCCTCCAGCGCCAGGGCGGTTTCCCACATCGTCTCCTGCGCTTCCGCCACCGCATCACCGCGGCGATCACGGGCCAGGCGGTGGCGGGCGCTGCGCAGCGCCAGGAAGGTGGTGGTGTCGTGCTCGAAGGCCTCCGGCGCGTTCGCCAAGCGGTCGAGTTCGATCTGCGCCTCGCGCCGCCTGGTCGGGTCCAGGGACAGCGACTTGCGCAGCGCGATCAGCGCCTGGGCCACCGGATGGGCGAAGGCGCGTTCCGGCAGGGTCAGGCTCGCGGCCTCCGACCGCCCCTCCTGCCCCGCGCCGTCGCGCGCCATAAGCTGCACCTGCACCTCCAGCCCCGCCCAGGGGTGGGCGGACAGGTCGGGTCCGGCATTGCCAGTGGCCTCCCTGGGCTGGGCGCTGGGCAGGTTGATGTCCAGCGTGTGCGCCGGCGCCTGCGGCCGGGCGACCAGGCGGAACTGCGCCTCCAGATGCGCCACGCCCCAGTCATCCGCGGCGCGCCAGGGCAGCCGCAGGCCGAGGCCGCGGGCGGCGCGGGCAGGTGGGTCGGTGAACTGCGTGGTGGGCGGCTGGTCCGCCTGCACCGTCAGGGTCCAGCCCGCCACTTCGAACCCATCACGCCGGATCACCAGCCGCGCACCGTGGTCGAGCTGCGCCTCGGCGGACCAGGACCGGGCATCGAGCGCGCGGAATGGCGTTGTGGCGCTGCCGATCACCAGATCCGGCGTGCTGCCGATGCCACCCGAGAACGCCACCTGCAACCTGCTGCCCTGCGGCACCGTCAGGTCGCCGCCGGCGGCATTGAGGAAGATCGGCGCGGCGCCGGTATAGCCAGGCGGCGTCACCCAGGCTTCCAGCCGTAAGGCGGGCGCGGCTGTGGCCAGGCCGAAATTCGGCACCAGGGCACGGCGCAGCCGCTCCGGCGCCTCCGGCCCGGCGATGACGAGGGCGGCGATCAGCGCGAGGCCCAGGCCGGCGCGCAGCGCGATCGGGTCGCGCCGCGCCAGACCCGGGCGTGGCAGGCCGACGTGCAACTGGCGAATGGAGGCGGCGGCACGGCGCCGATGCGCCTCCCACAGCGCCAGCGCCATCGGATCACTGCCCGCCGGCCGGTCCGCCAACGCGGCGAGCGGACGGTGGGCAAGGCCGGAGGCCGATTCGAGGCGGCGATCCCCCTCGTCCCGCCCCGGCACCGAAAGCCGCCGGAAGCCGCGCCAGGCGGCCACCGCGATGCCGGCCAGGAAGACCAAGCTCAGCACCGGCCGCGCCCAGGGCGGCAGCAGCAGCGGCACGCCGAGAAGCGCCACCAGCAGGAAGACGCCCAGCACGCCGAGCGGCGGCCACAGTGCCGGCCACACACGTTCCCACCCCAGCGCCGCCCTCGCGGCCAGACGTTGGCGCGACAGGTTGCGGAGGGGCTTGTCGGTCATGTGGCCATCCAGGGCGGCAGGTGCTGCCCGGCCAGAAGCTGCTCATGGGTCTGGCGCGGCCGGATCACGGCGAACCGGTCGCCATCCACCAGCACCTCGGCGGCCAAGGGCCGGTTGTTGTAGGTGCTGCTCATCGCCGCGCCATAGGCCCCCGCATCCAGGATCGCGACGAGGCTACCCGGTTCGAGGTGCGGAAGGCCACGATCTCGGGAAAACGTGTCCCCGCTCTCGCAAACCGGACCGACCACATCGGCCGGGGAGGTCGCGGCGGTGAAGGCGGCGGGGCCCACGGGCACGATGCCGTGCCAGGCCTCGTACATCGCCGGCCGGATCAGGTCGTTCATCGCGGCATCCAGCACCACGAACCGGCGGTCGGTTCCCTGCTTCTGCAGGATGACGGAGGCCAGCAGCACGCCGGCCGGCCCGGCGATCCAGCGGCCGGGCTCCAGCATCAGCTCCACGCCAAGGTTGCCCAATGTCGCCTGGATGGCGCCGGCGAGCGCCGCCGGGCTAGGCGCCGGCTCGTCGCGGTAGGGGATGCCGAGGCCGCCGCCGCAATCGACGCGATCCACCGGCAGCCCGGCGGCGCGCAACTGGCGGACCAGGTCGGCCAGGTGGGCGTAGGCGATGCGGTAGGCGGAGACGCCGGCGGTGATCTGGCTGCCGATATGCACCGCGACGCCGACCGGCTGGATGCCGGGCAGCGCCGCCATGCGCGCATACAGCGCCGGGGCCTCCCCGATCGCGACGCCGAACTTGTTCTCCGACTTGCCGGTGGTGATCTTGGCGTGGGTCTTGGCGTCCACGTCCGGGTTCACCCGCAGCGCCACGCGGGCGGTGCGGCCCATGGCGGTGGCGACGGCGGAGATCATCTCCACCTCCTCCGCGCTTTCGGCATTGATCTGCTGGATGTCGTGGACGAGCGCGAAGCGGATCTCGGCCAAGGTCTTGCCGACGCCGGAGAATACGATGTGCCCGGGGGCGATGCCGGCGGCCAGCGCCACGCGCAGTTCGCCCTCGCTGACGATGTCCGCACCCGCGCCGGCTTCCGCCAGCACCCGCAGCACGGCGAGGCTGGGGTTGGCCTTGACGGCGAAATGCACCTCGGCCGGCAGGCGCGCGTCGGTCAGCGCCGATTGCAGCGCGCCAAGGCGGCGGCGCAGCGCGCCGGCGGAATAGACCCAGGTCGGGCTGCCGGCTTCCGCCGCGATGCGCGCCAGCGGCACCTCCTCCATCATCAGGCCCGCGAGCGGGTCCATGGTGAGGTGGGGGCGGAGGGCGAGCAGCTCGGGGAAGCTCGGGTCGGAGGCGGCGTCGAGGGCGACGGCAGGGAGGGCGGCCATCCCTTCACTTTGGGGTGGCCGCGGCACTTCGCCAAGCTCCATGTCCTGCCGCATCTTCAGAGCCGCCCGGCGCGCACGCCGGGCTTGAAGATGCGCCTAGTTCGTCAGCCGGATATCGGCCGCCCGCACCACCTCCGCATAGCGGCCGAGTTCGGCGCGGATGAAGGCCTCGGCCTCCGCCGGGGTGCTGGAACGCGGGGTGAGGCCAAGGGTGGCGAAGCGCTCCCGCACCTCCGGCGCCGCCACCGCCTCCGCCACTGCGGGCGCCGTGCGGCGGGCGACGGCGTCCGGGATGCCGGCGGGGCCGAGCAGGGCAAACCAGCTTTCCACGACGAGATCCATGCCCTGTTCCCGGAAGGTCGCGACCTGCGGCAGCGCCTCCAGCCGCGCCTCCGACAGCACGCCGAGCGCCTTGATCCGCCCTTCGCGCAGCAGCGGCAGGCCGGAGGCGATGGTGGCGAAGAACAGCTGTACCTGGCCGGCGGCGAGGTCGTTCATCGCCGGCGCGGCGCCGCGATAGGGCACATGGGTCAGTTTGATGCCGGTCAGCAGTTGCAGGCGCTCAGCCGTCAGGTGGCTCGACGTGCCCTGCCCGGCCGAAGCGATGGCAATGCTGTCAGGCCGGGCGCGGGCGGCGGCGATGGCCGCGGCGGCATCGGCGGGGGCGAATTGGGCGGCGGCGAACAGGATCTGCGGCGTGGCGGCGACCAGCGAGATCGGCGTGAAGTCCCGCGTAGGGTGGTAGGGCAGACGGTCGTTCAGCGCCGGCAGGATGGCGTGCGGCGTGTCCGCCAGCAGGATGGTGTGGCCGTCATTCCCTGCGCGGGCCACCGCCTCCGTCCCCAGCAGGGCGCCGGCGCCGGCGCGGTTCTCCACCACCACGGACTGGCCGAGGCTGGCCTGCAGCCGGGGCGCGATCAGGCGGGCGACGATGTCGCTGCTGCCACCGGCGGCGTAGGGCACCACCAGGCGGATGGTGCGGCTGGGCCACGCCTCCTGCGCCAGGACATGGCGCGAGGCGAAGACGGCGGCGGTGGCACCGAGCAGCGTGCGGCGTCCGGGTCCGGACATGGTGTTTTCTCCCGATCGGCCTGGTTGATCCGGCCGACTGGGAGTGTGCTTGGGTCATAGATACGGATCAATGGCCCTTCGGGATCGCCTGCTAGCGGCTGGGATAGGCCCGCGGGAATGTCACCTGGTCCGGAGGCCCGGGCGGGCGAATGCCCCCGGCGCGGCCACAGGCGGCGAGCGTTCCGGCGACCAGCAGCAGCGCGATCAACAGCCTCATGCCAGCTTCTCCTGCCATTCCGCCGCCATCCGCGCCACATTGGCCGGCGCGGTGCCGCCATAGGAAATGCGGGACCGGACGGAGGCGGCGACGGACAGCACGCCGAAGACGGCCTCCGTGATGCCGGGCTCCACCGCCTGCATCTCCGTGATCGTCAGCCCGGCGAGGTCCACGCCCATCGCCTCCGCCTTCGCCACCAGCCGGCCGGTGACGTGGTGGGCATCGCGGAACGGCAGCTTCAATTCACGCACCAGCCAATCCGCGAGGTCGGTCGCGGTGGAGAAACCGGCGCCGGCGGCTTCCGCCAGGCGGCCCGGCTGCGGCTGCATGTCGCGCACCATGCCGCCGGTGGCGGCGAGGCACAACGCCAGGGTCTCGGCACTGTCGAAAATGCCTTCCTTGTCCTCCTGCATGTCCTTCCCGTAGGTCAGGGCGAGGCCCTTCATCACGGTCAGCATGCCGACCAGCGCCCCCACCACGCGGCCGGTCTTGCCGCGCACCAGCTCCGCCGCATCCGGGTTGCGCTTCTGCGGCATGATGGAGCTGCCGGTGGTGAAGGCGTCGGAGAGCTTGACGAAGCCGAAGTAAGGGTTGGTCCAGATCACCACCTCCTCCGCGAAGCGGGACAGGTGGGTAGTGCACATGGCGCAGGCGAACAGGAACTCCGCAGCGAAATCACGCGACGCCACGGCATCCAGGCTGTTGCGCATCGGCGCATCGAAGCCGAGCGCGGCGGCCGTCATGTGGCGGTCGATCGGGAAGCCGGTGCCGCACAGCGCCGCGGCGCCGAGCGGGCATTCGTTCAGGCGGCGGCGGCAATCCGCCAACCGGCCACGGTCGCGCGAAAGCATTTCGACATAGGCCAGCAGGTGGTGGCCGAAGGTGGTGGGCTGCGCCGGTTGCAGGTGGGTGAAGCCGGGCATCACGGTGCCGGCGTGCTCCGCGGCACGGGAGACCAGGGCGCGCATCACGTCGGCGACCTGCGCGTCCAGGCCGTCGATGGCATCCCGCACCCACAGCCGGACATCCAGCGCCACCTGGTCGTTGCGGCTGCGCGCGGTGTGCAGGCGCTTGCCGGCCTCCCCGATCCGCTCCGTAAGCCTTGCCTCGATGTTCATGTGGATGTCTTCGAGGGCGTCGCTGAAGGTGAAGTTTTCCCCCTCGATCTCCTCGGCGATGTCAGCAAGGCCCTGGCGGATCTTGGCCTCGTCCTCCGCGCTGATGATCCCCACATGCTTCAGCATTGCGGCATGGGCCAGGCTTCCGGAAATGTCCTGGCGCCACATCTTGCGGTCGAAGCCGATGCTGGCATTGATCTCCCGCATGATGGCGGAGGGGCCTTCAGCATAACGCCCGCCCCAGAGGTCATGGCTCGCACGCGGTTCGGTCACGGAGGAGGTCTTTCGGTGCAGAAGTTCATGCGGGATCGCCGTGCCATCCTGAGTCTGGCGGCAGGCGCGACCTTACTCGCCGCCGGCCCGATGCGCCAAGCGGCGGCCACCGGCCTGCAACGCCTGACCGAGCACCCGGAGGCGAAGGCGCTGCCCGAAGGTCTGTCCTTCACCGATGCCGAGGGCCGCGCCACCGGGTTCGAGGCGTTCCGCGGCAAGGCGCTGGTGGTGAACTTCTGGGCCACCTGGTGCCCGCCCTGCGTCGCCGAGATGCCGGCGCTGGACCGCCTGCACGCCCAGGTGGCGCGGGAGGGGATCGAGGTGCTGGCCCTGTCCAACGACCGCGGCGGCCGCGCCCAGGTGGAGCCGTTCTACCAGCGCACCAACCTGCGCCACATGGGCATCTGGCTCGACCCGCGCGGCGCCACCGGCCGGGCGCTCGGGGTGCGGGTGCTGCCGACCACGATCATCATCGACCGGCGGGGGCTTGAAGTGGCGCGGCTGATGGGCGAGGCGGAGTGGGACCAGCCGCCGGTCGTCGCCGCCATCCGTCGCCTGACGCGCACGCCGGCCGCGCCCGAAACCGCCCGTACCTGAGACAGGATTTCCGCCATGCCCGATGATTCCATGACCGCCACGACCGCCTTCGAGACGCGGCTGGACAAGCTGGCGGCGCTGGCCGTGAAGGTGGGGCTGAATTTGCAGCCGGGGCAGGAGCTGGTGATGACGAGCCCGGTGGAGGCGCTGCCGCTGGTGCGCCGCATCGCGGTCCACGCCTACCAGGCCGGGGCGACGCTGGTGACGCCGCTGATCGGTGATGACGAGGTGGCGCTGGCCCGCTACCGCCACGCCGCGCCGGAGGCCTTCGACGTGGCGCCTGGCTGGCTGTTCGAGGGCATGGCGGCGGCGTTCCGCGGCAATGCGGCGCGGCTGGCGGTGGTCGGCGAAAGCCCGACCCTGCTGGCGCAGCAGGACCCGGAGAAGGTGGCGCGCGCCAACCGGGCGCGCTCCATCGCCTATCGGCCGGCGCTGGAACTCATCACCAGCTTCGCCATCAACTGGAACCTGGTCCCGGCCTCCACGCCCGGCTGGGCACGGGAGGTGTTTCCGGGCCTGCCGGAGGCCGAGGCTGTCGCAAGACTGTGGGACGCGACCTTCGCCGCCTGCCGCGTGGATGTGGCCGACCCGGTGGCGGAGTGGGCCGCCCATAACGGCCGCCTGCACGCCCGCACGAAGTACCTGAACGAGCGGGACTTCCTGGAACTGCGCTACCGCGGCCCGGGCACCGACCTGACCATCGGCCTGGCCGATGGCCATCTGTGGGCCGGCGGCGCCGAACCCGCCAAGAACGGCATCACCTGCAACCCGAACATCCCGACCGAGGAGGTTTTCACCACGCCGCACCGGCTGCGGGTGCAGGGCACCGTGCGCTCGACCAAGCCGCTCGCCTACCAGGGCACGTTGATCGAGGATATCCGCGTCACCTTCGCGGAAGGCCGGATCGTCGAAGCGAATGCCTCCAAGGGCGCGGAGGTGCTGCGCAAGGTGCTGGAGACGGACGAGGGCGCGGCCCGGCTGGGCGAGGTGGCGCTGGTGCCGCATTCCTCGCCGATCAGCGCGTCCGGACTGCTGTTCCGCAACACGCTGTTCGACGAGAACGCAGCCAGCCACATCGCCCTCGGCCAAGCCTACACCACCTGCCTGCGCGACAGCGTGGGCGTGCCGATGGACCGGCTGGCGGAGCGTGGCGCCAACGCGTCGCTGATCCACATCGACTGGATGATCGGCAGTGGCGCGCTGGACATCGACGGCGTGACGAAGGATGGCGCGGTGGAGCCGCTGATGCGCGGCGGGGAGTTCGTGGCGGTCTAGCGCCGTCTCAGGTCTCCGCCCCGCCATTCACCTGCAGCATCTGGCCGTTGACGAAGGCGCCGTCTTCCGAGGCCAGCATCCGCACCACCGCCGCCACCTCCCGCGGCCGGCCCATGCGGCCGACGGGGACGCGGGCGACCATCTTCTGGCGGTACTCGGTGGGGTTGTCGTCCTCGTCATCCGCGGCGATGGGGCCGGGGGAGATGGCGTTCACCGTGATACCCTTCGGCCCGAACTCCTTGCCCATCGACTTGGTCAGGCCCCAGAGACCGTGTTTGGCCACCGAGACGGGGGCGCGGCCGGCGTAGCCGTGAATGGCGTTCATCCCGGTGAAGTTGACGATGCGGCCCCAGCCCTGCGCCAGCATCCCCGGCAGCACGGCCTGGGACAGCCAGATCGCGGCCTCCATATCCACCGCCATCACCCGGCGCCAATCCTCCACCGTCAGGTCCAGGAAAGGCTTCTGCGGGCGCAGCGCGGCGTTGTTCACCAGCACGTCCACCGTGCCGAACTCGGCCAGCGCCTCGCCGGCGATGCGGGCGCATTCGGAGGGGTGGCCGACATCGCCCATCGCGACCAGGGCGCGGACGCCGAGCGCGCGCGCCTCGGCGGCGACGGCTTCGGCGGCAGCGCGGTCGGAGGAGCCGTTGACCACGACGTTGAGCCCCTCCGCCGCCAGGGTCAGCGCCACGGCGCGGCCGATGTTGCGGCCGGCGCCGGTGATCAGGGCGGTGCGGGCGGTGGCAGTCGTCATCGTCGATAATCCTTGGGATGGAGCGCAGCCCCCTCACCCGACCCTCTCCCCCCGAAGCGGGGGGAGAGGGCTAGGCAGGGCGCCGCATGAAGTCGGCGCAGCGTTCGCCCACCATCAGCGCGGCGGGCTGGATGTTGGGGGATGGGATCAGTGGGAAGACGCTGGCATCCGCCACGCGCAGGCCCGTCACGCCGCGCACCCGCAGTTCCGGGTCCAGCACCGCGCGGCTGTCGGTGCCCATGCGGGCGGTGCCGCAGGGGTGAAAGACGGTGCCGGCGGTGGCGCGTATGCTTTTTTCGAGATCCGCGTCGCTGGTGGCGGCGGGGCCCGGGCGCAGTTCCTCCTCGATCAGGGCGGCGAAGGGCGCCTGTGCGGCGATGCGCTGGGACAGGCGGGCGGCGCCGAGCATGATGCGCAGGTCGTTCGGGTGGTCCAGGTAGTTCGGCCGGATCACCGGCTTGTCGGCCGGATCGGGCGAGGCCAGCACCAGCGTGCCGCGGCTGTCCGGCCGGCAGGGGCCGTAGTTCCACATCACGCCAGGGAAGCCGTGCAGGCCCTTGGTGTAGTCGAACGTCGAAAAATTCACGAACAGGAACTGCGCCTCGGCTTCCTCCGCCCCTGGCGTGATGCGGGCGAAGGCCGTCGCCTCCCCGGCGCCGATGGCCAGCGGGCCGGCGCGGCGCAGCAGCCAGTCGAGGCCCATGGCACCCTTGCGGAAGTGGCTGCCCAAAATCTCGTTCAGCGTGGCGCAGGGCTTGGTGCGGAAGATGAATTTCGCGATCAGGTGGTCCTGCAGGTTGCGGCCGACATCGGGGCTGTGCGCCACCGTCGCGATGCCGAATTCCGAAAGCGCTGCGCCATCGCCGATCCCCGACAGCATCAGCAGTTTCGGCGTCTCGATCGCCCCGGCGCTGAGCACGATTTCACGGGACGCGCGGAACACCCCCTGCCCGGTCTCCACCCCCACCGCCCGCGCGTCCTCGAACAGGATGCGGTGGACGGAAATGCCGGTGCGGACCTCCAGGTTCGGACGGCGCATCGCTGGATGCAGGTAGGTGCGCGCGGAAGATGAGCGAAAACCGCTGCCGACGTTGAGCTGCACCGGGCCGACGCCCTCGATCGGGCCGCCGCCATTCACGTCCCGGAAGCGCGGCAGGCCGGCGGCGACGCAGCTTTCGACGAAGGCCTGCGCGGCCGGGGCCAGGCGCTTCGGCTCGCTGACGCGGATCGGGCCGTCGCTGCCGCGCGCCTCGGATGGCGCGCCCTCCCAGGTCTCCAGCTTGCGGAAGAAGGGTGCGACTTCCTCATAGGCCCAGCCGCGGGCGCCGGATTGCGCCCAGCGGTCGTAGTCGTTCGGGCTGCCGCGCAGGAAGACCAGGCCGTTGACCGAACCCGAACCGCCCAACACCCGGCCCCGCGGCCAATGCACGGCGCGGCCATCCAGCCCAGGCTCGGCTTCCGTCATGAAGCGAGGGTCGTAGCGGCCGCTGCCATACAGTTTCGCATAGCCCATCGGCAGCCGGATCCAGGGGTCGCGATCCGGCGGCCCCGCCTCCAGCAGCAGCACGCGGGTGCGCGGGTCCTCCGACAGCCGCGCGGCGACGACGCAACCGGCGGAGCCGCCGCCGATGACGATGACGTCGGCCGTGGTTGGGGCGCTCACTGTTCCAGCTTCACCCCGGTGCGCGCGACCACGTCGCGGAACTTCGCCATCTCGCTGCGGAAGAAGGCGGCGGCATCGGCCGGCGTGTTGGGCCGGGTCCAGGGCGCGACGCCGGCCAGCAGCAGGCGCTCCCGCAGGGTCGGCTGCACCAGCGCATCGCGGATCGCCTGGTTCAGGCGGGCCACCACGGCATCCGGCATGCCGCGCGGGCCGATGACGGCGAACCAGTTCTCCAGGTCGAAACCCGGCAGCGCCGTCTCGTTCAGGGTGGGGATGTCGGGGAAGGAAGGAAAGCGCTCCAGCCCCGTCACCGCCACGCCCAGCACCCGGCCATCGCGGACCTGCGCCGCGGCGGAGGCCAGCACGGCCACGCCCCACTGGGTCTCCGCCTTGGCGATGCTTTCGACCATCAGCCCGCCGGAGCGGTAGGGCACATGCGCGAAGCGGCCGCCCTGCCCCATGACCGAGGCGAACATCTCCGCCGAGAGATGCGGCATGGAGGCGACGCCGGAGGAGGCGAAGGGCAATGTTTCCTGCCCGCCTTCGCGCATCCGCGCGACCATCGCCTGCGGCGTGCGGGCCGGGAAGCCGGGCTGGGCGACGACGATCATCGGGCCGGTGCCGACCACGGCGATGTGGGTGTAGTCCGCCAGCGGGTCGTAGCGCGTGCCGCCGACCAGCGCGTTGGGGGCCAAAGCGTGGGACGACGCCTCGACCAGCATCAGCACATGGCCGTCCGGATTTTGCCGGCGCAGCCAGTCGCTGGCGATCATGCCGGAGGCGCCGGCGCGATTCTCCACCACTACGCGGCCCTCGGCGCCCAGCGCCGGGCCGAGCCGGTCGGCGAGGAGGCGGGAGGTGATGTCGGTGGAGCCGCCGGGGGCGAAGCCGACGGCGAGGTTGATGGTGCGGTCGGGGAAGGCCAACGCGGGAGAAACCAGGGTCGGAAGCGCCAGGGTGGCGGCCAGGCCAAGGCCGAGCAGGCTGCGTCGCAACATCTTTTCGTTCCTCCGTTCGTTCCGCCCAGCCTCCCGCTTCACCGGCGGGCTTGCAAGGGTGGCGCCGGGCTTATTGCCGATTGCAACGGGGCGGAGAGCCTCGTTGCGGTGATGGCGCCTTGCTGCCAACCTTCCCGGATCGACAGGGAAGGTATCTGGAATGCGTTATGCGGTGATGGCGGCGGGGGTGCTGGTGGCATTGGCGGCGGGCGGCCCCGCCGGGGCGCAGGGCGACATGATCGCGGAGCGCCGCGCCGGGCTCGGCGGGCTTGGGCAGACCATGGAGGCGGTCGCGAATACCGTTCGCTCCGGCGGCGACACACGGGCGCTGGTGCCACGGATCGAGGCGATGTCGGCCTTCATGTCCACGCTGCCGAACCTGGTGCCGGCCCCGTCCCTCACCCCGCCGCAGGCCCAGGGCACGAATCCGGGACAGACCCGGGCGCTGGCCGCCATCGATGCGAACCGGGCGGATTTCCAGACCCGCGCCAACAACATGCAGACGGCCTTTGCCACGCTGCGGACGGCGGCGGCGGCCGGCAGCATCTCGCCGGACCTGCTGCGCAGCACCGGCGGCACCTGCGGCGCCTGCCACCAGCAGTACCGCGCGCGCTGACCCAGACCGGGGGCGTCAGCCGTAGCGGCTGATGCCCCACACCGCGCCGGCGGCCGCGGCCAGCAGCGCCACGGCCAGCAGGTTGCTGCCCATGCGCGGCTGCGGGCCGCGGTAGACCACCGGCAGGCGCAGTGCCCCGGTGATCATCGGGCCGACCAGGTTCTGCCCGCGCAGCACGCGGTAGGCCAGGATCGCCACGATGTGCAGCACCGCCGCCGCCACGATGAACCAGAACACCCGCAGGTGGATGGAGGTGGCGAGCGCGCTGGTCGCGGTCTCGACCTCCCGCGCCAGGGGGCCGCGGCTGAAGATCTCGTCATCGGCGAACAGGCCGGTGGTCGCCTGCGCCAGCAGCAGCAGCAGCATCACCAGCACCATCCAGCCGCCGGCGGCGTTGTGGCCGATCTCGACCGCCGCCTGGCGGCGGCGGAGATGGCCGAAATGGCGCAGGGCCTCGATGGGGGATTTCAGGAACTGGCCGAAGCGCGCGGTCTGGCTGCCGACCAGGCCCCAAGCGATGCGGAACAGCAGCAGCGTCAGCATGGTGTAGCCGGACAGCATGTGGATATCGAAGCGATGCGTGACGGCGGACCAGTAGGACAGTGGGATCAGGATCACGATGGCCCAGTGCACCAGGCGGATCCAGGGGTCCCAGACCTTCAGGCGACGGGTTCCCGGCTCGGTTGTGGTCTCGCGCGCCATCCTGGAGTCCCATGCCTGCAACGAGCCCGATTAGGCCGTGCCGCCGGCGTGCGGCAAGTTTCGTAAGGTGACGAGTCCATGCGAACCCTGATCCACGCCTGGCCTGCGGTGGCCGTCGCGATGCTGGCGGCGCTGGCGGTTCTGCTGGCGGCGCGGCGCTGGGCGTGGCTCGGCGGGCTGGTGGCCGGGGCCGGGGTGCTGGTGGGCTGGTGGTGGGTGTTCGGGTCGCTGCCGGCCTCGCCCCGGCAATTGCCGGAACGGCTGCCGCTGCTGGCGCTGGCGTTGCTGGCCTGGACGGCGCTGGGGCTGGGCTGGCGGCGCGCGCCAGGAACCGCGATGGCCGTGGCGGGCGCGCTGGGCGCGGGGTGGTGGATGGCCGGGGCACCGCGCACCCTGTCTGACCTGATCCAGGCGGCGCCGGTGCTGGGGGCGGTGGCGCTTTATGCGCTGCTCGCGCTGCGCGGCGCCGGCTGGGCGCCGGTGCTGGCGGCGGCGGCGCTGCTGGTCGGGCTGGTGCTGGCTGGGCTGCCGGGGCCAGGGCCATTGCTGGGCGCGGTGCTGCTGGTGGCGAGCCTGGTGGCGCGCTTCGCCCCGGCGGGCGGTTTGCTCGCCGGCCTGCCCGTCGCCGTGGCCCTGGCGGCGCTGGCCAGCGTGCCAGTGCTGGCGCGTGGGGCAGCGGTGGATTGGGCGGCGGCGGCGGTGCCGCTGCTGGTGATATCGGGGCTGCGGCGCTGGGGGCGACGAGGTGCCGAGGGAGGTGGGGCGAAACGTCGATGACGCGCCGGGAGCGGTCATGCAGTTCGGAGCCACCTGTCCCTATCGCCAGCGGCGACGCTACCGGTGCGACAGGATCCACCTGACCAGTGTTTCGGCTTCCTCCCGCGAGAGAGATGATTGCGGCGGCATCGGCATCTGCCCCCAGTTTCCGCTGCCGCCGGTGATGACCCGTTCGGCCAGCGCCCCGACCGCGGCGCTGTCATTGGCATACCGGGCGGCGATCAGGGTGTAGGCGGGGCCAATCATCCGTCGTTCGGCGTGATGGCAGGCTATGCAGTTCTTGCTTCGCGCCAGATCGGCGCTTGCCACTGCCGGCGACGACATGACGACGGCGCCGAGAACAAGGGCGAGCCGGTAGGACTTGATCATCGGAAGGGCCTTCATGCTGTGGCGTCCAGGCCGGACGGCATTGCAGCGGAACAGTGGTATCGGGCGAACGACCTCGGGCCGAGGCCGGCGGGCAGGGCTGGTCGCGGCTGCACGCCCAGGCAAGCCGCGCCGACATACGCAAAACGAGCCTCGGACAGGATGGAAGGCTGGACGGCCGCAGGGGGCGCCTTGCGGACCCTGCGGCCGGCCGCCGTCACGGTTCAGTTCGGGCTCAGACGGAAGATCTCGCCCGTGTCCGTACCGAGATACAGGTGGCCGTCCGGCCCCTGCACCGCCGAACGGAAGCGGGTGGCCGGCATCGGCAGCGGGATGCTCGTCCGGTTCGAGGAAAGGCCGTCCTCGGCGATGTCGAGAATGTCGACGCGGTTGCCCACCGGCGTCCCGTGGATGCCGATGCCGAGATAGGTCACCGCCATCCGCCCGTTCCAGGCGCCCCACCGCGCCCCGTTGAGGAAGGTGCAGGAGGACATGCCCTGCGACATGCCGTCATTGACCCAGGCCGGCCGCATCGCGTTCGGATAGGCGCGCAGGTCGGTCATCGGCATGAAGGCCGCGCGCTCTGCGTTCGGCATTGCGCCCATCTGGTTTGGGCTGTAGCCGCAATAGCCATCGGGGCAGTCGCCGCGTCCGTTGACGTTGGCGCGCGGATCCCACCCGGCATTGCCGCCGGGCGCCAGAGCGGTCACCTCGTCGCTGTGCCAGGGGCCATGCTCGGCTGCGAAGGGACGGTTGTCGGACGGGCGGAAGCAGATGCCCTGCGGGTTGCGGTGCCCATAGGTGAAGATGCGCGGATCGAAGCCCGCCGGCGCGTTGTTGCCCGGGGCGGGCCGCCCGTCGCGATCGATCCGGAGCACCTTGCCGCCGATCAGCGTCGGGCTCTGTGGCACGGGCCCGTTATGGGTATCGCCGGTCGTCACGTAGAGGAAGCCGTCCGCAGGCCCGAAGCGGAGCCGCCCACCATTATGCGCGCCCGAATCGCCGAACGGGTGGTCGGAGGGCCGCGGCTTGTACTGGATGTCGGTGACGATGTCGGTGCGGTCGGCGACGCGTGTCAGGTCGGCATTCACGCTGAGCCGCAGCACGCGGTTGGTGCCCGGCGCCGTCATACGAGACGCCGAGTAGATGTAGATGAAGCGGTTCTGCGCGAACTCCGGGTCGACCGCCACGCCGCTCAGCCCGGCCTGGCCGTCGCAGAACAGGTCGGCTGCCGTATCGGGGTAGCCTTGCGACCCCCCGATGCCGAGCAGCGCGTGGGTGGTGCCCGAAGGCAGGCGCACCGAGAGGCCTCGGCACTTCTCGGTGAAGAACATCGTGCCGTCCGGCAGGAAGGCCATGTCCCAAACGAATTCCCGTCCCTGCACGATGGTCGTGCTTGTTAGGTTCGGCCCGCCCTGGGCGAGCGCGGGGATGGGCGAGGCGAGCGCGGCTGCGGCGAGAAGTACGCCGGGCAGCGCGAAACATGAATGTCGTTGCAAAGCCGGTCCCTCCCATTCTCGTTCAGGCTTCCATCCGGAGCGGCCTTGATCCGTGCGCCTCTTGTGGCCGGGCACCGCCATCTCCGGATGATGGACGGTATCCGGTCCGCGCATCGAGGAGAATGCAAACCTGAGCCGAGCCGCTCCGAGGCTCAGACATTTCGGCGCGAGACGGCACCTCCCTTCCGGCCGTCGGAGTGTTGCGACAGTCCGGTTCGGGTCGAATGCGCGCCGCCCCGCCCCCGCCGCGCAGATCTCAGGCGCCGAACAAGAAGTCCCGCACCAGCGCCGCCGTCTCGTCCGGGTCCGAGGCGGCGACGTGGTAGCTGTCGTTGTCCACGACCACGAGGCGCGAACCGGCGATGCGTTCCTGCCACGCCCGCACCTCCGCCACGGACCCCAGGCCGCTGCCCGTCGTGGTCACCACCAGCGTCGGCGCCTGGATGCGCCCGACCTCCGCCGTCACATCCACGGACGGCACCATGCGCAGAAACCCGTCCAGGGTGGAGGCGGCGGTGCGGCCCATCATCCGCGTCCACCAATCCAGCGCCTCCGGCGACATGCGGCTGCCCATGCGGCCGGCGTTGGAGGCGGCGACCCAGGCCGGCACCCCCTCCGCCGCGATCTGCGCCCGCCAGCCCGGCGTGCGCCCGGCCATGTTGGTCAGCGAGGCCGGGCCGCCGAGCACCGCGAGCTTCGCCACCAGGTCCGGGTGCCGCGCCGCCAGCGCCAGCGCGATGGTGCCGCCGATCTTGCCGCCGACGAGATGCAGGCGCGCGACTCCGAGGTGCCGGATCAGCGCCACCACGTCCGACACGAGTTCGTCGAAGCGCCAGGGGTGGTCCGCCGGCATGGGGGTGGAGCCGCCGTAGCCGCGAAGGTCCAGCCGCACCACCCGCGCGTGCCGAGCCAGCGCCGGGACGAAGGCGCGAAATGCCTCCCGGCTTTCGGCCAGGCCGTGCAGTAGCAGCACGGTGGGCGCCGGAACCCAGGGGTCGGTGAAATCATCCACGGCATAAGACAGGGTGACGCCGGGGGAAACCTCGAATTCGGGCATGCGGAAAGAACCCCTCAGATGCAGCGGGTGCCGCCGCCGTCGATGTCGATGTTGGTGCCGGTGATGAAGCCGGCGCGGTCGGAACACAGGAAGGCGACCAGGCCCGACACCTCCTCCACCGTGCCGAGGCGGCCGAGGGCGACTGAGCCGATGGCCGCGGCATTCTCCGCATCCGGGTCACGGCCGCTGCCGGCCGCACCCTGCGCCACCAGCGCATCCCAGCGCGGCGTCGCGATCGGGCCGGGATTGACGCCGACCACCAGCACGTTGTCCGGCGCGCAATCCTGCGCCAGCGCATGGGTGAAGCTGAGCAGCGCGGCATTCACGCTGGATCCCACGATGTAGGTGGCGCGCGGCTGATGGCCGGACCGGCCGATGATGTTCACCACCCGCCCCCAGCGCCGTGCCCGCATCCCCGGCACCAGCAGCCGGGCGCAGCGCATGTAGCCCATCAGCTTCAGGTCCAGCGACTTGCGCCAGGTCGCGTCGTCCGACTCCGCGATGCGGCCCATGGGCGTGGCGCCGGCATTGTTCACCAGGATGTCGATTCGCCCGAGCGCCGCTTCCGCCTGCGCCACCGCGGAGTCGAGCTGCGCCGCATCGACCAGGTCCGCGGCGACCGGCACGGTGCGGCCGCCGGTTTCGGCCGCGATGGCGGCGGCGGCCTTGGCCAGGCGCTCCGCGTCGCGGGCGACCATCGCCACCGCCACGCCTTCCGCTGCCAGTTCCCGCGCGATGGCGAGGCCGATGCCAAGCGAGGCCCCGGTGACCAGCGCCGTCCTGCCCTTGAGGCCGAGTTCCATGCCCTGCGTCCCGCTCCGTCCCACGCGCCAGAGGCCGCGCGGCGGGCGAAGTGTCAACTGGTTGCGCTTCCGCGGGCGGGACCAAACATGCGGCTCATCATGTCCTTGCTGAAAACTGCCCTGGCGCTGTTCGCGCTGTTCTTCCTGCTGCCGCTCGGAATCTCCGCGGCGCTTTATCAACGCGACGGCATCGGCCCCGGCTGGTGGACCGCGGATCGTGGCAGTGCCGGCCTGCTGCCGCCGGCGGCGCAGAACCCGGGCGCCGTAGTGCGCGTCTTCGCCGCCCCCACCGTGCGCTGGCGCGGCATCTTCGCCGTCCATAGTTGGGTTGTGTTCAAGCCGGAGGGCGCGAGTGCCTACACCCGCTACGACTACACCGCCTGGGGAGACCCGATCCGCCTGAACGGCTTCGAGGCCGATGGCCGCTGGTTCGGCCGCGCGCCGCAGGTGGTGTTTGCCGCCGATGGGGCGGAGGCGGCAGCGATGATCCCGCGTATGCAGGCCGCGATCGAAGCCTATGAATGGCGCAACCGTGGCGACTACCGGGTTTGGCCCGGCCCGAACTCCAACACCTTCGTCGCCGCGGTGATGGATGCGGTGCCGGAGATCAACGCTGTGCTGCCGCCCAACGCCATCGGCAAGGATTTTCCCCATGATGGTCGCTGGCTGCGGCTGACGGAGACGGGGGTGCGCCTGAGCCTGGGCGGCTATGCCGGGCTGGCCGTGGGCTGGGTCGAAGGCCTGGAGGTCAATATCCTCGGGGCCGTCGCTGGCGTGGATGTGCGCCGGCCTGCCCTGAAGCTGCCGGGTTTGGGGCGCATCGGTCTGGCGCCGGTGGCGGAGGCAGCTCTGCCTCCACCGCCACCGGTCGGTCCCTCATCGGCCGCCTCGCCATCAGGTTGATGCAGGGCGGATAAATTTGATGTTGGATTGAACGAACCGTTCCCGAAGGCGTTGAGACCTCGATGCCGGATGCGCCACGCGCCATGCGTCGCACGTCCCGGCAGAGACTTCGCCTCCACTTCCGAGGAAGGAAATGATCATGCGCCTTGTGGCAACCGCCGCAGTGCTCGGCCTGCTGGCAGCCCCGATGATGGGGATATCGGCCGCCTCCGCACAGGGACCACGCGGACCTATGAACCAGGACGACGTCACCGACCACGTCCAGACCACCCGCGACCTCGCCAATGTCTGCGACCCCCAGGTGCGCGGCGTGCGGCGGTACGAGGCGATCGCCTATTGCCAGGGCTTCCTGACAGCGGCCGGCCAGTACCACGCGATGATGTTCCCGACCGGTGGCCGTGGACGGCCGATCTACTGTGTGCCGACGCCCGGGCCGACCGTGGCTGAGGCCGGGCTCGGCTTCTCCGCCTGGGCGCGGGAGAATCCGGGGCGCTGGAACGAGCCGGCGCTGGATGGCTTCCTGCGTTGGGCGCAGGAGCGTTTCCCCTGCGAGCCGGCACAGCCCCGCCGCAACCGCCCGAACCGCTGACCGAAGGAGCCACCATCATGCGCACCATGCGCCTCGCCCTCCCCCTGGTTGCCGCCCTCGGTCTCTCGGCCTGCGGTGACCTGAACCCGACCCAGCAGCGGGTCGCCACCGGCGCCCTCGGCGGCGGCGCCGTCGGCGGCGTCCTCGGCTCCTTCAGCGGCAACACTGGCCTCGGCGCCTTGCTCGGTGCCGGCGTCGGCGGCGCCGGCGGCTTCCTGTACGACCAGTCGCAGTCCCGCTACGAGCCGCGCTACGACGACCGGCGTGGCCCGCCGCGGCGCTACCGGGACGAGCGCCGCTACCGCTGAGGAGACCCGATGCGGCGCCTGATCGCGGCCTTCCTGTCGATCACGGCGACCGCATCGGCGGAGCCCGCGGCGCTGCTGGCGCCGGTCACCCCCGCCTGCATCTCCTCCTCCTTCGGGGAACGGCGGGAAGCCGCCGGCGGGCCGCGGGCGTCGCGCCTGCACCAGGGCATCGACCTGCCGGCACCGGCCGGCGCCTGGGTCGTGGCAGCCGCCGCCGGGCACGTCGTCGCGGTGCGGCGGCGCGGCGCGGCGGGGCTGGAGGTCGAGCTGCGGCACCCGGATGGGAGGGTGACGCGCTACGCCCATCTCGGCAGCGTGGCGCCGGCCATCGCCACCGGCCGCCGGCGCGTCGCGCAGGGCGAACGGCTTGGCCGCATCGGCCGCAGCGGCATCACCTACGGCACACACCTGCATTTCGAGGTGCTGGTCCAGGGGATCCGGGTGGACCCGGCGACGCATCTGCCCGTCAGGCCCTGCTGAGGCCGGAACCATTCAGCCATCGCCGGCGAAGCCCGCACAGACCCCAACGGGCGGAGCACCGGCGTGGAACTGCGCGAGATGGCCTATTTCCTGGCGGCCAGCCAGACGCTGCACTTCACCCGCGCCGCCGCCCTGTGCGGGGTGACGCAGCCGACGCTGACGCGCGGCATCCAGAAGCTGGAGAAGGAGCTTGGCGCGCCCCTTTTCGTACGGGAGGGGAGCACGACGCACCTGACCGCACTCGGCCGCATGGTGCAGCCGCGCATCGAGGATATCGTGGCGCGCAGCCGGTCCGTGCGAAAGCAGGTCTCGCTGCACCTGCGGCTGCAGGGCTCCGACCTGCGGCTGGGCGTGATGTGCAGCCTGGGGCCGGCGCGCTTCGGGGCTCTGCTGGGGCGCTTCCGCATCGCCCAGCCGGGGATCGACATCAGCCTGACGGATGCCACGCCAGACCGGCTTTCGGAACTGCTGCTGCAGGGCGACCTGGACGCAGCGCTGATGGTGCAGCCGGAGGCCTTCCACGAGCGGCTGAAGCCGGAGCCGCTCTATGCCGAGCGCTACCTGGTGGCCTGCGCGCCGTCGCACCCGTTCGCCGGCCGCAGATCCATCGCGATGCGCGACATGGACGGCCAGGCCTACCTGTCCCGCATGAACTGCGAGCATCGCGATATCCTGCGCGACCACCTGCATGCGGCAGGCGCCAGGCTGGTCAGTGCCTGCCGTAGCGAACGGGAGGACTGGATCCAGTGCCTCGTCGCCGCTGGCATGGGCGTCTGCTTCCTGCCGGAGTTCAGCGCCGTGCAGGCCGGCCTGGTGCTGCGTCCGGTGGAGGATGCGCCGGTGGCGCGGCAGGTCTGCCTGGTGACGGTGGCCGGCCGGCGCTGGCCCGCGCCACTGGCCCGCTTCGTCGAGGCCACACGGCGCACGCGCTTCACGAATGGCCATTCCTGCGACCAGACGAATACGCGCTGCGCATCGGTTTGATGCGGGGCGCACATGGGGGGCTGCGGCGCGCCGCCGTCATGGCGAAATCCGGAGCGGCGCCGCCGTTGCCGGCGCGCACAACGAACGGAGACGCACCATGACGACCAGCCGAAACACCTTTCTCGCCGCCGCCCTGCTGCTGGCGGTGCCGGCCGCCCTGCCCGCTGACGCGATGGCGCAGAGCTACCCGCGGGTGACCGGCACGGGCGAGAACATGATGGTGGACTACGGCCCGATGGGCCAGGGCACGCTGGTTGGCGGCGGCCGGGTGATGGTGTCGGAGCCGGGCGGCATGGACGTGCGCATCCTGCACCTCGACGCGATGTTCTCGCAGACCCCCCGCGCCGGCTACATCCCGGTGACCATCGGCACCGGCGAATCGACCGAGACCATCTACGTCCCTGCCAACATGATGGAGATGTTCCGCCGGGCGCGCGGCAACCCTCAGCGCTGAGCAGGTTTACCCCTGTCGCGGCGGCGGCGCAGCGGCTATTGCTGCGCCGCACTATGATGGGGTTCGGGCATGGTCGAGCGGCAGATCTGGGTGGTCTGGGGCGGCATCTTCACCGACACCAGCTTCGCGACGCTGGAGCCGGGGACGGAGGAGCTGCACGGCCCCTACCACGACGAGGCGACGGCGAACCGGGCCTGGCAGGACCATATGCGCCGCAAGGTCGACATCGCGACGCACCGGCTATTCGTGCTGCTGGCGCGCCCGACGTCTTGAAGGCCTGAGCCGGGACAGCGCGGCGCGCAGCCCGGCCGCCTGCTGCGCCAGGAAACCGCCGGTGACGATCGCCGGGTCCGCCCCAGGCACGCCGGTCGCCGGGAAGTGGCGCCGGTTCCAGTCGGCGGTGCCGAACATCCAGTCCCAGACCGGCAGCAGCACCCCGTAGTTCACGCCCTGCACGTCGGTGGCCTGTTCGCCGTGATGCGCCCGGTGGAAGCGCGGCGAGACCAGCAGCCGTTCGCCGAAGCCCCCGAAATGCAGCCTTGTGTTGGCGTGGGACAGCGATTCGACCACCCGCGTGACCAGCACGATCAGCGGGAACTGCGCCGGCGGCACGCCGATCGCCAGCGCCAGCACACCGAGCCAGACGGCGGCGATGGCATCGTCCACCAGGTGGTTGCGGTCGTCGGTCCAGAAGGTCATCTGCTTCTGCGCATGGTGCACGGCGTGCAGTTCCCACCACCACGGGATGGCGTGCTGCAGGCGGTGGCGCCAGTACTCGCCGAAATCCAGCACCACGATATAAACCAGCAGCGCCACCATCGGGTGGTTGCGCAGGGCCGGGATCAGCGATTCCAGCGTCGGTGGCACCGCGCCGAAATCCACGATGGTCCCGTGCAGCCAGACCTGGACCGGACGGAACAGGACGAAGACCGCCAGTGGCAGGATGCCGAGGCGGATCAGCAGGGTGTACAGGATATCGGTGTGCACCGGCCCCTGGTCCGGCCAGCGCTCCACCGGGCGCCACTTCTCCAGCGTGCCGCACAGCAGGATGCAGACGGCGATCTGCACCAGGCCCAGCAGGGCGAAGCCGAGCCAGTCGAAGGCCTCCTCCTCCCACCCCATCAGACCCGCCTCGTACAGCAGCGGGATCAGGTAGGCCTCGTGCAGGCTGGCGCGGACGCCGTCGAGGAATTCGATCATCGGGCAGTCCCGCGCGCCAGGAAGCGTTCGAAGGCGGCCAGCGTGGCGTCGCTGACATGATGCTCGATGCCCTCGGCATCGGCCTCCGCGATCTCCGCCGGCACGCCAAGCGCGGCGAGGAAGGCAACCACGGTCTGGTGCCGGGCGCGGACACGGCGGGCGAGGTCGTGGCCGGCCTCGGTCAGGAAGACGCCGCGATAGGGCTTTGAATGCGCCAGGCCGTCCCGCTTCAGGCGGCCGATGGTCTTGATGGCGGTGGCGTGGGTGACGCCGAGGCGGCGGGCGATGTCGGTCGGCCGCGCCTCCGCATCGCGGGCCAGCAGGTCGGCGATGATCTCCACATAGTCTTCGGCCAGCGCGGCGGCACGGGCGGTGCGCGCGGAGGCATGGCGCGCAGCCTCATCCGGCTGTTCGGCGGCAGGTAGCTCCGGCTGGGAATTGGCCGTGGTCATCTGACCAACCTAGCATCGCGACGCTCCGGCGCAAATTGTTGCACCGGCTTCATTCTACTCCGCGGCGACCGCCGAGGCGGCAGGCCTGCGGCGCAGCAGGCCGTGGCGGGGCGAGGCCAGCAGGGCCGCCACGAAGATCGCCGACAGCGCCAGCACGATGGATCCGGCGGTGGAGGCATCCAGCATGAAGCTGACCTGGATGCCGACCAGCGTGGAGGTGCAGGCCGCGGCCACCGAAATCCAGACCATCCGCCCGAAGCGATCGGTCATCAGCAGGCCGATGGCCCCGGGCGTGATCAGCAGCGCCACCACCAGGATGACGCCCACCGCCTGCACCCCGGCCACGATGCTGGCCGCCAGCACCGTCAGCAGCAGCAGCCGCAGCCGCCCGACATGCAGGCCGATGACACGCGCCTGCCCCGGATCGAAGCAGTACAGCACCAAATCGCGGCCGCGCAGCGCCAGGATCAGCAAGGCCGTGCCAGCGATAGCCAGCGTCTGCCAGAAATCCGCCGTCTCGATGCCGAGAATGCTGCCGAACAGCACGTGGGAGAGGTGCACGTCCGACCGCACCTGCGACAGCATGATGAGGCCGACGGCGAACATGCCGCTGAACACCACGCCCATCGCCGCATCCTCTTTGACGCGGGAGGTCGCACGGATGGCGCCGGAGGCGATGGCGCAGGCGAGGCCGGCGGCGAAGGCGCCGATCACCAGCGGGATTCCGGCCATCCAGGCGCCGACCACGCCGGGCAGGATGGCATGGCTGACCGCATCGCCCATAAGCGACCAGCCCTTCAGCACCACGAAGCAGGACAGGATGGCCGAGAGCGTCGCCACCATCAGCCCGACGACGAGCGCCTGCTGCATGAAGTCGTAGGTCCAGGGCTCGATGAACGCGGTGATCATGCAATGGCCTTTGCCGCGGCGCGGCGGCTGGCGCGGATGCCGTGCTTCGGCGCGAAGACCAGTACGGCGACGAAGATGGCCGCCTGCAACGCCACGATGCTGCCGCCGGTCGAGCCATCCAGGAAGTAGCTCGCATAGGCGCCGATGATGCCGGTGCTGGCGCCGATGCCGGTGGCGATCGCCGCCATGCGTCCGAAGCGGTCCGCCAGCAGGTAGGCGGTGGCGCCCGGCGTCACCAGCATGCCGATGACCAGCACCGCGCCCACCGCCTGCAACCCGGCGACGGCGGTCGCCGCCAGCAGCATCAGCAGCAGCACGCGCATCAGCCCGGGACTGCCGCCGGACGCGACGAGCTGCACCGGATCGAACAGCGACAGCATCAGGTCGCGCCCCCAGATGCCCAGCGCCAGCGCCACCACCACGGCGATGATCGCCATCTGCACGATGTCGGCATCGGCGATGCCCAGCACGTTGCCGAAGATGATGGTCTGCAGCCGGACGTTGGAGGGCCACAGCGACAGCAGGAACAGCCCGAGGCCGAAGAAGCCGGTGAACACCACGCCGATCACCGCATCCTCCCGGATCGGCGTCCGGCCACGCAGCCCCGCCATGCACAGCGCGGCCAGCATGCCGGAGGCGAAGGCGCCGATGGCGAAGGGGATGCCGCCGAGCCAGGCCAGCACCACGCCGGGTACCACCGCATGGCTCAGCGCATCGCCCATCAGCGACCAGCCCTTCAGCACGACGTAGCAGGACAGCAGCCCGGCCACGGCGCCGACCAGGCCGCTGATGCCCATGGCGCGCAGCATGTAGTCGTACTGGAAAGGGATCAGCAGTTCACTCATCGCCCGGACACCGCGAAAGTCCTCTCTCCCTTCAAGGGGGAAAGGGTTGGGTTAGGGTGTGCCGGGCGCGCGGACTCGTTCCAGGCGGAGCAGCGGGGTAGCCCCTCCCGCCCACCTTTCGACGCAGCGCGTCGACCCCTCACCGGAGGAAGTGGGCTTCGAGCGGCCTTCAAGTGCACCATCAAAGATCCTGCGTCAGGCGGCCAAGCACACGGCCATCCGGCGCCATGACCAGCGGCCGCTCGTCATCCGACAGCACCACCACATTCCCGGCTTCCAGCGGGGCATGCGCCTTGGCCTGCTCCGGCAGGCTGTGCTGGCGCAGCGCGCCACCGAAGGCGCGCAGCAGGTTGGGGCCGGTGAAGACCCGTTCGGTCGGGCCGGAATCCAGCACGGTTCGGTTCACCAGGACGACGTGGTCGCAGAAGGTCGGCACGCTGCCGAGGTTGTGGGTCGAGACCAGCATGATCTTGCCTTCAGTCCGCAGGGCCTTCAGCAGCTCGATGATCGCATCCTCCGTCGTCACGTCGACGCCGGTGAAGGGCTCGTCCAGCAGCAGCAGTTGGCCGCCCTGCGCCAGGGCGCGGGCGAGGAAGACGCGCTTGCGCTGGCCGCCCGACAATTCGCCGATCTGGCGGTCCGCCAAATCCAGCATGCCGACGCGCGCCAGCGCCGAGTCGACCGCCGCGCGATCGGCGGCGCGCGGGATGCGCAGCATGTTCATGTGGCCGTAGCGGCCCATCATCACCACGTCGCGCACGCCGACGGGGAAGGACCAGTCCACCTCCTCCGCCTGCGGCACATAGGCCACCAGGTTCTTGCGCAGCGCCGCCTGGATGCCCTCCCCGCCGATCAGGACACGGCCGGCAGCGGGCTTCACCAGGCCCATGATGGCCTTGAACAGCGTTGACTTGCCGCTGCCGTTGACGCCGACCAGCCCGCAGACCGTGCCGGGCGCCAGGGCAAAGCTGGCATCGCGCAGCGCCAGGTGGCCGTTCGGGTAGCTGACGGAGATCCCCTGGACAGACAGGCCCGGTGCGGCACCGCCGTCCATTATCGGGCGCCCTCCGTTCCGAAGAAGCCGCGCAGGATGATCTCGGCGTTGGCTTCCAGAAGCTTCAGGTAGGTCGGCGCGGCACCGTCCTCCGCCGTCAGGCTGTCCACGTAGAGCGCGCCGCCGTAGCGGGCCCCGGCTTCCCGCGCCACCTGGCGCATCGGGCGGTCGTTCACCGTGCTTTCGCAGAACACGGCGGGCACGCGGGTGCGGCGGACGGTGTCGATCATGGCGCGGACCTGGCGAGGCGTTCCCTCATCCTCGGAGTTGATCGGCCATAGATACGCCTCCTGCAACCCGTAGTCGCGGGTCAGGTAGCTGAAGGCGCCCTCGCAGGTCGCGAGCACCCGGCGATCCGCCGGCAGCCGGGCCAGGCGCTCGCGCAGGCGGGCGTCGACAGCGCGGATCTGGTCGGCGTAGCGCGCGGCGTTGGCCGCATAGGTTTCGGCATTGGCCGGGTCGAGGTCCGACAGCGCACGGCGGATGTTCTCGACATAGACCAGCGCCAAGGTGGGCGACATCCAGGCATGCGGGTTGGGCTGGTTGCGGTAGGGGCCGTCATTGATCCCGACCGGCTCGATCCCCTGGGTCAGCACCGCCTGCCTCGTCGCGCCGGTGCGGCTGAAGAAGCGCTCGAACCAGCGCTCCAGCCCCATGCCGTTCCACAGGACCAGGTCGGCCGAGCGCGCCCGCACCACGTCCAGCGGCGTCGGCTCGTAGTCGTGGATCTCGCTGCCGGGGCGCGTCAGGCTTTCGACCAGCGCGGCCTCCCCGGCCACGTTCTGCGCCATGTCGGCCAGTACGGTGAAGGTGGCCACGATGCGCTTCGGCGCGGCCTGCGCAATGGCGGGCACGGCCGGCAGGGTCACGGCGGCGAAGCTGCTGCCGAGCAGCAGGCGGCGGGAGACGTATGGCATGGCGATCCCTGATGAGGGTGGCAACGAATGTCGGCGCTGGTTGAACATCTGGCTTGGCCGTCAGTATGTAGCCAAGGCTACAGACGATGCAAGGGCAGCGACTCCTGGCCTTGCAATCCAGGCCGCCACCCG
This sequence comes from Falsiroseomonas sp. HC035, assembly GCF_050563525.1. NCBI lineage: Bacteria > Pseudomonadati > Pseudomonadota > Alphaproteobacteria > Acetobacterales > Roseomonadaceae > Falsiroseomonas > Falsiroseomonas sp. HC035. The sequence goes on along the minus strand of NZ_JBNXUN010000005.1, from coordinate 95,448 downwards.
TCATACCAATCGGGTCATCGTCGTTCGGTTCGGCCTGCTCTTCCTCGCTCACCCTCGAGCGCCGAGCCTTGTGTCCGTTTCCCCTCAGCGTGATCCGCATCGCGATGTCGTGGCGCGGCCTACTCTCATGAACGGATACCCCATCATGGCTATCGGCACCGTCAAGTGGTTCAACGCGACCAAGGGCTACGGCTTCATCCAGCCGGAAGACGGCTCCAAGGACGTCTTCCTGCACATTTCTGACGTGCAGCGCGCCGGCCTGCAGGACCCGCGCGAGGGCGACAAGATCGAGTACGAGATCCAGCGCGGCCAGCAGGGCAAGGAATCCGCCGGCAACCTGAAGCGCGTCTGACGCGGACAGGCTGACGGTCCGGCCTCGGCCGGTTCTGTTGCAGGCGGCCCCGGTGCAAACAGCACCGGGGCCGTTTTGCGTTTCGGCTCACCCCAAGGTGAGCAGGCGGGACGACCTCAACGATTCCAGTCATCCCGGCCGCGGTCGGAATCGCGCCGGTTCAGCGCGTCCCGCGCCCGTGCGGTGGCCGATGCGGCGCGCGGCAGCGGCGGCAGGTTCGCCAAGCGGGCCAATGCGGCCTCCGATCCGCCAGGCGGCGCGAGTGGCACGAGCGCGGCACCGGCGGCGGCGCCATCGTTGCGCCGCAGCGCCACGGCGGTGCCGTACAGCGCATTGACGGCAACCTGTGCGGTGGCGGCTTGGCGGAAGCCCAGCGCGGCCCGCGCCTCGTCCCGCGCCTGGCGCAACTCCACCGAGACGAGCGGGTCCATGTCCCGCCAGGCGCCACCGGTGCCGAGTTCGGCGGTGAGGTATTCCAGTTGCGCCAGCGCCTCCGCCGCCGCCGCCGGATTGCCCTGGAGCGTGGCGGGGCGGCCGAAGGCGTAGGAGGATGCGAGGATCGCACCGCGTGTTGGGTCGCCCGCCCCCAACGGCAGGCCCGCCGCCGGCAGGTTCACCGTCTCGGCCGGTGCGGTCGGCGCCAATGGGGCGCAGCCGGCCGCGAGAAGAAGCGTCAGCGTGGCGCGGCGGGGCAGATGCATCGCAACCTCCTTAATCGTTGCTCCGGAAGGTGGGTGCCCGTGGCCAGCCCGCCACCCAACGTCGCCCCCGATCAACGCACCACGATGGCGCCTGTTCAACGCGCCAGGCTGGCGCGCGCCATTCAACGCGCCAGGCTGGCGCGCGCCATCTAACGCGCCAGGCTGGCGCGCGCCGTTTAACGCGCCAGGCTGGCGCGATGCCGCTTGGCCAGCGCGACATAGGACGGCGCGGTGCGGTCGAACTTGGCGCGTTCCTCGGCTGACATCACCCGCACCAGCTTGGCCGGGCTGCCCATCCACAACTCGTTCGGGCCGATCACCTTGCCCGGCGGCAGGAGGCCACCGGCGCCGAGCATGCCGCCCTCCTCGATCACCGCGCGGTCCAGCACCGTGGCGCCCATGCCGACGAAGGCGCGGTTCTTCAGGGTGCAGGCATGCACGATGCAGGCGTGGCCGATGGTCACGTCGTCACCGATCAGCAGCGGCTCCGCCCCGGCATTCAGGTGCAGGATGCTGCCATCCTGGATGTTGGTGCGGGCGCCGATGCGCATGATGTTCGTGTCGCCGCGCAGCACGCAGTGATACCAGACGCTGCTGTCCTCACCGATCTCGACGTCGCCGACCACGACGGCCGTCGGCGCCACCCAGGCCTCCGGGTGGATTTTCGGCAGTTTGTCCTCGAAAGGCAGGATGGGGCCGGTCATTGCACTTCTTCCCTTGAGTCAGGCCGCCAGCGGCAGGGCCGCGGCGACATCCACGCCGAGCATCAGCCCGATGTTCTGGACCGCCGCACCGGACGCGCCCTTGCCGAGATTGTCCAGCCTGGCCACCAGCACGGCCTGGCCATGCTGCGGGTGGCCGAAGACGCGCAATTCCAGGAAATTGCTGCCGTTCAGATCCTCCGGCGCCAGCCGCGCCTTCGGGTCCGCCGCCGCCACCCGCACCCACCCGGATTGCGCATAGGCGGCGCGCAGACAGGCCTCAAGGTCGGCGGGGCTCGGCCGGCCCGTCAGCAGGTCCAGGTGCAGCGGGACCGAAACCAGCATGCCCTGCGCGAAATCGCCGACGGAGGGCACGAAGATCGGCCGCCGCGCCAGGTCCGAATAGCGCTGCAACTCGGGCACATGCTTGTGATCGAGGTTCAGGCCGTACAGGAAGAAGGGCGCCGCAGTGCGGGCCGGCTCGAACTCCGCGATCATCGACTTGCCGCCGCCGGAATAGCCGGAGACGGCGTTGATGGTAATGGGATAGTCGCGCGGCAGGATGCCGGCCTCGACCAGCGGGCGGATCAGCGCGATGCCGCCGGTGGGGTAGCAGCCCGGGTTGGAGACGCGCGCGGCGCCCGCCACCGCGGCCGCCTGGGCCGCGTTCAACTCCGGAAAGCCATAGACCCAATCGGGATCGACGCGGTGCGCGGTGGAGGCATCGATCAGCTTCGGCGCGTCGGCGCCGAGGCCGGCGGCCATCGCGGCGCTTTCCTTGGCGGCGTCATCCGGCAGGCAGAGCACCACCAGGTCCACCTCCGCCATCAGCGCGCGTTTGGCGGCGGCATCCTTGCGCTGGGCGTCGGGGATGCTGCGCAGCGCGATGGCGGGGAATCGCGCCAGGCGTTCGCGGATCTGCAGGCCGGTGGTGCCGGCCTCGCCATCGATGAAGACGCTAGGGATGGATCCCTTGGCCATGGTGGTGTTCCCTCGATCGCAGCCATGCCGCCCTCCGGCGGCCGAAAAAGCAAGAGGGGCAGGTCCTTGCGGACCTGCCCCCCTGATGTACCAGCCATGCGGCCGGGCGTGACGCCCGTCCGCGAGGCGTCAGCGCTTGGAGAACTGGAAAGAACGTCGGGCCTTCGCCTTGCCGTACTTCTTGCGCTCGACGACGCGCGAGTCGCGGGTCAGGAAGCCGGCCTTCTTCAGGATGCCGCGCAGGCCCGGCTCGTAGTAGGTGAGCGCGCGGGTGATGCCGTGGCGCAGCGCGCCGGCCTGGCCGGACAGGCCGCCGCCGACCACCGTCGCGAAGACGTCGAACTGCTGGTCGCGGTCGGCCACCAGGAAGGGCTGGCCGATCACCATCCGCAGCACGGGGCGCGCGAAGTAGGTGTTGGACGGCTTGCCGTTGATGACGATGTTGCCCTTGCCCGGCTTCACCCAGACCCGTGCGATGGCGTTCTTGCGGCGACCCGTGGCGTAGGAACGGCCCTGGGCGTCACGCTTCGGCTGGACGACGACGGCGGCTTCACCGGCGGTGCCGCCAGCAGCGTTCACCAGGTCCTTGAGTTCGGACAGCGAGCCGCTGCGGGGGGCAACAGCGGGGGCCGCGGAGGGGGTGGTTTCGCTCATGCTCAGGCAGCCTTACCGGCGCTGGCCTTCGCAGGCGCGCCAAAAACGTTCTTGCGGTTCATGGCGGCGACATCCAGGGCCTGCGGCGTGTTGCCGGCATGCGGATGCTCGGGGCCGGAATAGACGTGCAGGTTGCGCATCTGGGCGCGACCGAGCGGACCACGCGTGATCATGCGCTCCACCGCCTTCTCCAGCACCCGCTCCGGATGCGGGCTGTCCAGGCGCTCCGCCAGGGTGCGGCCCTTGATGCCGCCGGCATAGCCAGTGTGCCAGTAGAACACGGCCTGCTCGGCCTTCTGGCCGGTAACGCGCACCTTCTTCGCGTTGATCACGACGACATGGTCGCCGCAATCGACATGCGGGGTGAAGACGGCCTTGTGCTTGCCGCGCAGCCGGTTCGCGATGATGCTGGCGAGGCGGCCGAGGACCAGGCCCTCCGCATCGATCAGCACCCAGTTCTTCTTGACCTCGGCCGGCTTCAGCGAGCGGGTCTCTCTCGTCAGCATTTTTGGGCAATTCCGCAATTCAGAGTGGCGCGGGGTATCGTCCCTGGGCGGCGGGAAGTCAAGCAAAAGCCGGGCATTCAGGGCTGTGGTATTGGGATACCGTCAGCCGCCGGCAGCTCCGCAAGACGGATCAAGCGCCCCCGTGGCAAGCCGCCACCAGTCCCGTGGCAGCCGCCACCAGCCCCGTGGCAGCCGCCACAGCAGCGAAGGAGCCAGCCATGTTCAGCCACGTCACCCTCGGCACCAACGACTTCAACCGCGCCCTGGACTTCTACGACCGCCTGCTCACCCCGCTCGGCCTGCCGCGCTTCCACACCGACCACGCCCAGGGTCAGGCCGGCTATGCCGCGGGGCCGGAGGCCTCCCCACAATTCTGGCTGATGCGCCCGATCGATGGCCAACCGGCCAGCGCCGGCAACGGCACCACGGTGGCCTTCGAGGCGCCGGACCGCGCCGCCGTCCGCGCCTTCCACGCCGCGGCGCTCGCGATGGGCGCGCGGGAGGAGGGTAGCCCTGGGCTGCGGCCGCATTATCATGCCGACTTCTACGGCGCGTATCTGCGCGACCCGGATGGCCACAAGCTGTGCTGCGTGTGCCACCGGCATGAAGCGACCTCGGAGGAACCGGATGACCGGCCCAGCTGACAAACCCAAGCCCTTCGGCCTGGGTCGCAACGCCTCGAACTACGGTGATCCGGATTTCGCCCTGTACCTGCGCCGGTCCTTCGCCAAGTCCATGGGCTATTCCCAGGCGATGCTGGACAAGCCGGTGGTCGGCATCGCCGACACCGGGTCCGACTACAACAACTGCCACCGCACCGCGCCGGAGCTGATCGAGGCGGTCAAGCGTGGCGTGCTGGCGGCCGGCGGCCTGCCGCTGGCCTTCCCGACCATCAGCATCTGCGAGCCCTCGCTTTCGCCGTGCTCCATGCACTACCGCAACCTGATGGCGCTCGACACCGAGGCGATGTTGGCCAATCAGCCGATGGACGCCGCGGTGCTGGTCGGTGGCTGCGACAAGACGGTGCCGGCGCAGTTGATGGCGGCGATCAGCGCCGGGACGCCGAGCGTCATGCTGGTGGTCGGCCCGATGCTGGCGCAGTCCTTCGCGGGCGAACGCCTGTCTGCCTGCACGGACTGCCGGCGCTACTGGGCACGCTACCGGGCCGGGGACGTGTCCTCCGAGCGGATCGCGACGCTTGAAGGAAAACTCGCCACCACCGCCGGGACCTGCGGCGTGATGGGCACGGCGAGCACCATGGCCTGCATCGCCAGCACCTTGGGCTTCATGCCGCTGGACGCGGCCTCCGCCCCCGCCGTGCATGCCGACCGGCTGCGCATGGCGGAGGAAGCCGGCGCGCAGGCGGTGCGGCTGATCCACAAGCCGGTCTCGCCGCTGTCCCTGATGACGCAGGGCAACCTCGACAACGCCGTGCGGGTGCTGCTGGCCCTCGGCGGGTCCACCAACGCGGTGGTCCATCTGGCCGCGATCGCAGGGCGGGCGGGCCTTTCGCTGGACCTGCGGCGGCTCGACGCGCTGTCGGAAACCACGCCGGTGCTGGTCGACCTGAAGCCGACCGGCGAGGGCTACATGGAGGATTTCCACGCCGCCGGCGGCATGCAGGCGCTGCTGTGGGAAATCCGGGACCTGCTGGACCTGGAGACGCTGGACCTGGACGGCGTGACCCTGCGCGACCGCATCGGTGACGGCAGCCACTTCGTCGACCGCAAGATCATCCGGGCGCGGGACAAGCCGGTTTCGCCGGTTGGCGGGCTGGTCACGCTGTACGGGTCGCTCGCCCCGGATGGCGCCATCCTCAAGCGCAGCGCCGCCACCGAATCACTGTTCGAGACCGAGGCGCGCTGCCTGGTGTTCGACGGGCTGGCGGACCTGTCCAACCGGATCGACGACCCGGACCTCGACGTGCTGGCGACCGACATCCTGGTGCTGAAGAACGCCGGGCCGCGCAGCCCGGCGGGGATGCCGGAGGCCGGCTACCTGCCGATTCCGAAGAAGCTGGCGCGGGCCGGCGTGAAGGACATGGTGCGGATATCCGACTGCCGCATGTCCGGCACCGCCTTCGGCACCATCGTGCTGCATGTGGCGCCGGAGGCTTCCGTCGGCGGTCCGCTGGCGCTGGCGCAGACCGGCGACCGCATCCGGCTTTCGGTGAAGGACCGCCGCATCGAATTGCTGGTGGAGGAGGCGGAGATGACCCGCCGCCGCGCCGCCTGGTCCCCCGCCCCCGCCCCGGCGCGGGGCTGGGACCGGCTGGTGCATGAACAGGTGACGCAGGCGCCGCAGGGTGCTGACCTCGCCTTCATGCTGCCGCCGGCCCGCTGATTGGGCGAAACGGCGGTCATCGGCGCCGGCGGCCGCAGCGGTTCGGCCCTGTGCCGGGCGCTGCTGGCCGCGGGACGCCGTGTCCGGCCCGTGGTGCGGGACCTTGGCCGCTGGCAGGCGCTCGGCCTGCCGGGCGAGGCGCGCGTCGCGGATCTCCGCGACGCGGCCGCCGTGGCGCGGGCGCTGGAGGGTGTGGTGGCGGTGGTGAACTGCGCCCATGCCCGGCACGCGCCGGCGGTGCTGGCCGCGGCACCCACGGATGCAAGGCTGGTGCTGCTGGGTTCCACCCGCCGCTTCTCCCGCTGGCCGGACGAACATGGCGACGGCGTGCGGCAGGGCGAGGCGGCGTTCCTCGCCAGTGGCCGGCGCGGCGTCATGCTGCACCCCACCATGATCTATGGCGCGGCCGGGGAGGACAATGTCCAGCGCCTGGCCGCTTTGCTGCGCCGCCTGCCCTTCGCTCCGCTGCCCGGCGGCGGCCGCGCCCTGGTGCAGCCGATCCACCAGGAGGACCTGACCCGCTGCATCCTGGCCGCACTCGACGTGGACTGGCAGGGGCCGGAGGCGCTGGTGGTGGCGGGGCCGGAGCCCCTGCCCTACCGCGATTTCGTCGCCGCCGTCGCGCGCGCCGCCGGGCTGCCGCCACCCCGCATCCTGCCGCTGCCCGCAGCCCTGCTGCGCGCCGCCGCGCCGCTGACCCGGATCATCCCCGGCCTGCCGCGTATCCGGCCGGACGAGTTGCGGCGGCTGCTGGAGGACAAGGCCTTCGACGTGGCGCCGATGTGCGACCGCCTCGGCGTCGTCGGCATGCCGCTGGAGAATGGACTCGCACGCACCTTTGCCTGAGGCCCGTCTTGCCCTCCGCCCGGCGCCGACGCACACAGGCTGAAACGCGCGGAGCACGAGCATGCCCATCATCAACCGCATCGCCGAATTCCACCCGGACATGACGGCGTGGCGCCAGGATTTCCACCAGCACCCCGAACTCGGCTTCACCGAAACCCGCACCAGCCGCGTGGTGGCGGAGAAGCTGCGCGAATTCGGCGTGGATGAGGTGGTGACCGGCATCGCCACCACCGGCGTCGTCGGCGTGATCCGCGGCACCGGCAATTCCGGCCGCGCCATCGGCTTCCGCGCCGACATGGACGCGCTGCCGATCGAGGAAGCCACCGGCAAGCCCTATGCGTCGAAGACCCCTGGCATCATGCATGCCTGCGGCCATGACGGGCACACCACCATGCTGCTCGGCGCCGCGAAGTACCTGGCGGAAACCCGCAACTTCGACGGCACCGTCTACCTGGTGTTCCAGCCGGCGGAGGAGAACCTGGCCGGCGGCGAGGTGATGGTGAAGGAAGGCCTGTTCGAGCGCTTCCCGATGGACCGCATCTTCGGCCTGCACAACTGGCCCGGCGCGCCGGCCGGCATCTTCCTGCACGCACCCGGCCCGGTCATGGCGGCGGTGGCCAACCTGGAGGCGACCATCACCGGCCGCGGCGCACACGGCGCCATGCCGCACAACGGCGTCGACCCCATCCTGATCTCGGCGCACATCGTCACCGCGCTGCAATCCATCGTCGCCCGCAACCTGAACCCGCTGGAAGCCGGCGTCATCACCATCGGCCACATCACTGGCGGCTTCACCTTCAACGTCATCCCGGAGAGCGTGAAGCTGCAGGGCACGGCGCGCTGGTTCCTGCCCGAGGTCGGTGACCTGCTGGAGAGCAAGTTCCGCGAGATCGTCACCGGCGTCGCCAGTGCATTCGGCGCCAGCGCCGAATGCAGCTTCACCCGCGCCTATCCCGCCACGGTGAATGAGCCGGAGAGCACCGACATCGCCGCCAAGGCCGCCGCAACCGTGGTCGGCGAGGCGCGAGCCCAGAAGCTGCCGCAACCGACGATGGGGGGCGAGGATTTCAGCTTCATGCTGAACGAGAAGCCGGGCGCCTACCTGTTCCTCGGCGGCGGCAAGGGCGAGGGCGATGCCATGGTCCACCACCCGAAGTACGACTTCAACGACGAGATCCTGCCCATCGGCGCCTCCTGGTTCGCCACGCTGGCAGAACAGGTGATGCCGCGGCGGGGGTAGCGCCTACACCCCCTGCGCGACCCGGCCGCGCAGCCCGTCGACCAGTCCCAGCAGGCGCCGGGTCTCGAAGGGCTTGCGCAGCACGGCGTCGAAGCCTGCGGCCCGGCAATCGGCCTCAACCCATTCGCCGGGGTCGGCGGTCAGCGCGATCAGCGGCACGCGGCCCAGCGTGCCGGGCATCTCCCGCACCGCCCGCGCCACGCCGAGACCGCCCAGACCCGGCATCTGCAGGTCCAGCACTGCCAGGTCGAAGCCCGCGCCATGCAGGGCGGCGAGCGCGGCGGGGCCGTCCTCCACCGCCGTCACCGCATGCCCGGCACGGGCCAGCATGGTGGTCAGCAGCATCCTGCTGGCCGTCACGTCCTCCGCCACCAGGACGCGCAGCGCGGGACCGCTGCGGGGCGCCGGCGGCGCTGCGCCCGGGCGGAAGGGCAGTTGGAAGGTCAGGCGCGTGCCACGGCCTGGCAGGTTCGCCGCCGTGATGCCCCCACCCATCGCCCGCGCCAGCAACCGGCATAGCGCAAGGCCGAAGCCACCGGCGGCGCCGCCGCCCTCGAACAGCCGCGCCAGATCCTCGGCCGGGAGCCCCGGACCGGAATCCACAGCCGTGATCTCCACCTGTTCTGGGCGCGGGGTCAGCCGGGCGGCCAGCAGCACCTCCCCCGCCGTGCTGGCGCCGATGGCGTGTTCCAGCAGCCGCAAGGTGACCTGGCGCAGGCGCAGCGGGTCGCCACGCAGCCAGCGTGGCAGGCCGGGATCGATGGCAACGCGCAGCGCCACCCCCTTTTCCTGCGCCAGCGGGCGCAGCCGGGCCGCGCAGTCATCCAGCAGGACGGCGATCTCGATATCGGCATCCTCCAGTACGATGCCGCCATCCTCCAGCCGGGCGAAATCCAGCACGTCGTCGACCAGGGCGAGCAGTGCGGTGCCGGCGCGGCGCTGATCCTCCACCCAGCCCCGCGCCGGCTTCGGCAGGCCGGCTTCCGCGAGGCGGGCATTCTGCGCCAGCAGCGCTGCCAGCGGCGGGCGCAGGTCCTGGCTCACGGCGGTCATCAGCTCGATACGGCTGCGCTCCTGCTTCAGCGCACGCGTCAGCGCATCCGCCTGCCGACGCTGCATCTGTGCCGCCTGCCCCCGGTCCCGCCGTTGCAGCCGCACCGCCAGACCAAGCGCCGCCAGCAGGGCGGAGGCGCCGAGTGCCGCGATCAGCCATCCAAGCCCGGCCTCGGCCAGGCCATGGCGTGGCGCCGCGACCACCAGGGACCAGCGCGAATCGCCAACCGGCAGGGCGAGCGCCAGCATGTCCCCGACGGCCACCGGGCTGCGGCGCTGGTCGAGCGCCGGGCGCAGCATCTCGGCCTCCGCCCCGCCGGTCGCGGCGCGGGCGATCATCCGACCTTCGCCATCCAGCAGCAGCGCGGACCAGCCGGGGCGCAGGCCGACGCGATCCAGCAACTGCGCGAAGCTTGTCGCTTCCTGCGTCGCCACCAGGGCGTAGCGCACCGCCCCGTCCGCCCGCACCGGAACGCGGAAGGACACGCGGCCATCCACGAGCCCGCCCGGGGCCGGCAGGCCGCTGCGCAGCACGCTGCCGACGGCGGCCAGGTCCTGCACCGGCGGCAGCAGCGCACCCTCGGGGAAGCGCAGGTTCAGCAATTGCCGCTCGCCATCGGTCAGGGCGATGGTGAACCACTGCGGCTCCCGCGCCAGCAGCCGCTGCGCCTCCTGCCGAAACCCGGCCAGGTCACCCGCCGCCAGGCGCGGCGACCCGGACAGCGCATCGAGCGCCCGCATCCCGGCACGCAGCTCGGCATCCAGGCCTGCGGCCAGCGCGGTGGCGCTGTGCAACACGTCGTCCCGGCGGTCCGCCCGGCGATCCGCGGCGACGGCCACCAGAAGCAGCAGCCCGAAGGCGGCGAGCGGGACCAGGGCCAGGAACGGGCTGGCCAGGACCAGCCGGTCCCAGCGACGGGTCTCGCCACCGGCGGCCGGAGAGGCAGGTGGCGCGAGGGTGTTGAACACGGGCGGAGGTGCCTTCGGGACCAGGGGGCGCGCCCGAGGTTACCACCTATGCGTGTATAACCACAACATCACGCTACCAAAGAACGAAATACTATTGCGGCTGGATGCGAGCGGCGGCCACCAGTGCCTGGTTGCGGGTGATCTCCGCCGCGATGATTTCGGCGAAGCGCTCCGCCGATTCGGACAGCGTGGTCAGGCCGAGATCAGCCATGCGGGCGGCCACCGCGGGTTCCGCCGCCGCCTGGTTCACCGCCGTATTGGCGCGGGTGACGAAGTCCGCCGGCAGGCCTCGCGGACCCCAGATGCCGGTCCAGCCCTCGTAGATCATGTCGGCAAAGCCGCCCTCCACCAGCGTCGGCACCTCCGGCAGTACGCGCTGGCGGCTGGAGGAGGTGACGCAATAGGCGCGCAGGCGCCCGTCACGGACCAGCGGGATCGCTGGGCCGAGCGGCGCGAAGAACAGGCTGACGGCGCCGGAGACCAGGTCGTTCATCGCCGGGCCGGTGCCGCGGTAGGAGACGAAGGTGGTCTCCACGCCGAGCTTCTGCCACAGCGCCGCCGTCGCCAGCTGCCCGACGGAGCCGAGCGAGGAGCCGGCAAAGGAGAAGCGGTCCGGCGTCGCGCGCAGCGCCGCGAGCAGCGCGGCGAGGTCCGGCGGCGCCAGGCCCGATCCGCCGACCAGCACATAGGGTATGGAGACGGTGCGCGCGACGGGGGTGAAATCCGCACGCAGGTCGAAGGGGATGTTGCGCTGCACGAAGGGCAGCACCGTCAGCACCTCGTTCGAATACAGAAGCGTGGTGCCATCCGCGGCACTCCGCGCCACCGATTCCGCGCCGACCACGCCATTGGCGCCGGAGCGGTTCTCGATCACCCAGGACTGTCCAAGATCCTCAGCGGCCTTCGGGGCGATGAGACGGGCGGTGAGGTCCGTGGTGCCGCCCGGTGGGTAGGGCACCACCAGCCGCGTGCTGCGGGTGCCCTGCGCCAGGGCGGGGGCGGTGAGCGCCGCGAGGCCGATGGCCAGCGCGCCTCGGCGTGTCGTCTCGTGCTTCATTGTGACAATCCCCCCTGCCGCCGCAGCGTCGCCACGCCGTCGGCGGACAACACTTCGGCTTCTAAGCATGGTGCAGGGGGTCCCGCGCCTGTCAAGCCGCGCCCAGTCAGGGCGCGGCCGTATCCGGTCAGAGGTTGAAGTCGGACTGGAACAGCGTGTGCAGGCCGGCGAGCCGGATCGCCAATTCGGCCGCGCCGCCATCGCCGGCATCGACCAGCACCATCGTATCCGCGCCAACCTGCTCGTAGCGCACGGAGCCCTGGCCACCGGCCGTGAAGGCGCCGGTGCCGACGAAGGCGAAGGCCTGGTTGCCGGCTTGGCCGAGATGTCCGTCGATCGGGCTGAGGTTGATCTTGTCGCCCTCGAACCAGGAGAAGTCGAGGATGGTATCGGGGTTGGCGACGGCGCTTTCCGCGAAGCCGTAGTACAGGAAGCGATCCGCCCCGGCACCGCCGGACAGCACATCCGCGCCAAGGCCGCCGACCAGTTCATCGAGCCCGCCGCCGCCGGACAGCACATCGTCGCCCTCCGCGCCGGTCAGCCGGTTATTGCCGTTGTCGCCGGACAGCGTGTCGTTGTAGGCGGAGCCGAGCAGGTTCTCCACCTGCACATAGGTATCGCCAGCGGCGATGCCGGTATTGCCGGCCGGCGCGCCGAGCGAGGCGCGGATGCCTATGTTGGAGGACCCGTAGCTCACCGTGTCGACGCCGGCGCCGCCATCGAGCAGGTCGGCGCCGGGCCCACCGTTCATCGCGTCGTTGCCGTCGCCACCGTAGATCGTGTCGTTGCCACCGCCGCCGCCCAGCACGTCGTTGCCCTGCAACCCTTCGATCACATTGGCCGCCGAATTGCCGATGATGGTGTCGTTGTCCAGGGTCCCGGTGAACGGCGCGCGTTCCACCGGCAGGCCGGGGGCGAGGTTGACACCGGGGACGAAGGTGATGCCGGGCATGGTCCCATCGGTCGGATAGAAGTCGTTCATCACGATGGCGCTGTCGGTGCCGAGGTAGATCACGGCGCGGCCATCCACCCGCTGTACCGCGACTGGCGCGGCATAGCCGTAGATGGTCAGCGTGTCGCCCTCGGCGGGCTTGAAGTCGAGCAGCAGGTCCACGCCGTCGCCCTTCTGCCAGATGAAGCGGTCGGCGCCGCCATCGCCGGACACCGTGTCGCCGATCACCACACCGGTGATGTAGCCGCCGATGAAGGACGCGCGGCCGAAGTCGGTACCGCCCAGGACGGTGTCGTTGCCGTCGTGGCCGGTGACGCGGTCGTTGCCGGCGCCCCCGAAGGCGATGTCGTTGCCGGCATTCGCCTCGACGATGTCGTTGCCGAGGCCACCGAACAGCGTGTCGTCGCCACCCTCGCCCTGCATCCGGTCATCGCCCGTGCCACCTTCCGCCCAGTCATTGCCCTCGCCGGCCTCGATCGTGTCGTTGCCGTCACCGCCGTAGATGACGTCGTTGCCGCCATTGCCGTGCAGGTTGTCGTCGCCGGCATCGCCCTTGATCTGGTCGTCGCCCTCATGACCGTTGATGACGTCGTTGCCATCGTTGCCGCGCAGGCAGTCATCGCCCCGCAGGCCGTTGATGTTGTCGTTGCCGCCCAGGCCATCGATCTTGTCGCCGGCCTCGGTGCCCGGGAAGGCGTCGTTGCCGTTGGTCAGCACCGTGGTGGGCAGGTCGCAGGTGCCGACGACGTCCGGGATGAAGCCGGCATCGACATGAGTGATGACCGCGCCCTGCGCCAGCGTGATGGTGCCGGTGCGGCCGCTCGGCGCGGCGTCGCTGTCCGTCGCGTCGTTGCCGGCATCCCGCACCGTCGCGGTGTGGCCGGTGGGCGTGTTGAAGCGCACCACGTAGTCGCCCGGCCGCAGGCCATCGAACAGGTAGAAGCCCGAGGCATCGGAAGTGGTCGTGGCGATCACCGCGCCCGATGTGCTGAGCAGCCGCACGATGACGCCGCCGATGCCGGGTTCCTCGGCATCCTGCTGGCCGTCGCCGTCCCGATCCGCCCAGACCCTGTCACCGATGGAGCCCGCGAAAAGCAGCCCCGCATCCAGCGACGTGTTCACCTGGCCGGAAGTCAGCGTGACCTGCTGCGTCTGTCCCGTGGCGAGGTCGGCATCGCTGTCACGATTGTCGTTGCCAACATCCCGCGTGGTGAACACGGAGCCGGCTGGTGCGACGAACTGCACCGAATAGCTGCCCGGCAGCAGGTTGTCGAAGCTGTAATGTCCGCTGATGGCGGTGACGGTGGTGGCGATGACGGCGCCGCCGGCATCAAGCAGCCGCACCGTAACGCCCCGCGCACCCGGCTCTCCCGTATCATGCACTCCGTTGCCGTTCAGGTCGCGCCACACCCTGTCACCGACCGTGACGCGCTGGAACAGCCCGGCATCGAGATCGGTCCGGGCATCGCCGGAGTACAGCATGACAGGCGGAACACTTCCGTCGGCGAGCGCGTCGCTGTCCAGCGCGTCGCTGCCGATGTCACGCGGCGAGACCTCGTAGGTCGCCGGCGCCACCACCTGCACGCCGTACTGGCCAGGGGCGAGGCCGGCAAAGTTGTAGAGGCCGGTCGCATTGGTCTGCGTCGCACTGATGATGGCACCGGTGCCATCCAGCAGGTTCACAGTGACCCCAGCCAGGCCAGGCTCCCCGACGTCCTGCACGCCGTCCGCATCCCGGTCGAGAAAGACCCGGTCGCCGAGAGAAGCGGGAACGTACAGGCCCGCATCGAGGTCGCGCGTGACCTGCGCCGGCAGCACCTGCACCGCATGCGTGATGCCGGTGGCGGGCAGCGCGTCGCTGTCCACTGTGTCGTCAACGCCCTGGTTCGGCAGGGTCAGGCGTTCGCCGGCCGGCGCCGCGACCTGCACGCGGTAGAAGCCGGTGATCAGGTCCTCGAACAGATACTGGCCCGTGGCGTCCGTGGTGGTGGTGCGGCCGGTCGGCGTGCCGTCCGCGTTCAGCAGGCGGACGGTGACGCCGGCGCGCGGCGCCTCCGCCGCATCCTCGATGCCGTCGCCGTCGCGATCCACCCAGACGCGGCCGGTGAGGTCGCCAAGCAGCAGCAGCCCGGCATCGACATCGGTACGGTCCTGGCCGGAGGCAAGCGTGACGAGATCGGTGCGGCCGGTGGTGCGGTCCGCATCGCTGTCGGCCGCATCGCCGCCCTGGTCCTTCCTGGCGAAGGCGCGGTCGGCGGGGGCGACGAACTCCACGCGGTAATCGCCCGGCGCCAGATCCTCGAAGCGGTAGAGGCCGCCGGTGCCGGTCGTGGTGGTGGCGAGCACCGTCAGCCCATCGGCCGACAGCAGGCGCACGGTGATGCCGGCAAGGCCCGGCTCTCCGATATCCTGGATGCCGTCATTGTCGAGGTCGTCGAACACCTTGTCGCCGAGCGAGGCGTAGCGGTACAGCCCGGCATCCACCGTGTCGTCGGTCTCGCCGGAGGACAGGTTGACGAAGCCGGTGCGGCCGTTGGCGGCGATGTCGCTGTCACTGCCATCCGCGCCCTGGTCCTGGCGCGTCGGCACGTAGCCGGCCGCCACCACTTCCACCCGGTAGTCGGCGGGCGCCAGGCCGGTGAAGGCGTAGCTGCCGTTGACGCCGCTGGTGGTGGTGCCGATGACGGTGCCGCCGGCGTCCAGCAGGCGGATGGTGGCGCCGACGATTCCGGGCTCCCCCGCATCCTGCTGGCCATCGCCGTCCAGATCCTCCCAGACCCGGTTGCCGATGGCGGCCGGGGTATAGACACCGGCATCGAGCGTGCGGTTGTCGCCACCGGAGACCAGCGTCACCTGTTCCGTGGCGCCGGTCAGCGGGTTCGCGTCGCTGTCCAGGCCGTTGTCGAGGCCGACATTCGCCTTGGTGAAGGGCATGGCCCCGGAGGGGGCGAAGGTGACGCTGTAGGTGCCGGGCGCCAGGTTGTCGAACAGGTAGTTGCCGTTCGAATCGGTCAGCGCCGTGCGGCCGGTGGAGACGCCGTTGGCATCCAGCAACGTGACCAGGCGACCGAAGATGCCGGGCTCGCCTGCCCCGTCCTGGAGGCCGTCGCCGTCCACATCCTCGAAGACCGTGCCGCCGAGCTTGGCGCCGCGGTAGAAGCCGGCATCGAGGCGGGGCTCGGCCTCGCCGGAGTCCAGGTTGAAGACATCGCTGCGGCCGGTGGCGTTGACGTCGCTGTCGCCGGCCTCCTCGCCCTGGTTGCGCTGCGTCGCCGTGAAGCCGTCCGGCAGCACCTGGATGCTGTAGTCGCCCGGCACCAGGCCGGTGAATTCGTAGAAGCCGTCGGCGCCGGTGGTGGTGGTGCCGATGACGCTGGCACCCTTCAGCAACTGCACAGTGGCGCCGACGATGCCGGTGGCACCGTCATCCTGGCGGCCATTGCCGTTGGTATCTTCCCAGACCCGGTCACCGATGCTGGCGAGCTGGTAGTAGCCAGCATCGACGTCGCGGCGGTTCTCGCCATTCACCAGGGTGTAGACCGGCGTGAGGCCGCTGGCCTGGTCTGCGTCGCTGTCGACGCTGTCGATGATCCCCTGGTTGCCGAGCGTCCGCTTCTCCAGCCCCGCCTCGCCGAACCGAACGCGGTAGCTGCCGGGCACCAGCGCATCGAACAGGTAGGACCCATCCGAGGCGGTGACGGTGCTGAGGCCGGTCGGGCTGCCGTCGGCGTTGAGCAGGACCACCGGGATGCCGGCGACCACCACCGTCTCGCCCGGGCCGCGGATGCCGTCGCCATCGGTGTCGCGGAAGGCGATGCCGCCGAGCGAGGCACGCACCACCGTCAACACTTCCGGCTCGGTGACCGTGACCTGGTTCGTGCTGGGGGTGACGCCGTAGGCGTTCACCGGCACGGAGGACACCACTGCGCCCGTGTTGGTCAGGATGGTCCCGTTGGCCTGATCCGCCACCTGCGCGATGACGCGGAAGGTGATCTGGTCCGTGGCGGTGCTGGCGTTCTCGACGGGATTGGCAATGTCGCCGAGCGCAAAGCTCAGCGTGCGGCTGCCGGCATCGTAGCTGCCGGACGCGCCGACCGCGAGGGCGGAGCCGGTGATGCCGCCGAGCGAGATCAGGTCCGAGCCGATATAGGTCAGGCCGGTCGGCAGGACGTCACGCAGCACGATCCGCTGGGCGCCCTCCCCCAGCGTCGCGGTGACGAGGAAGCTGACAAATTCGCCGACACCGACATTGCTGCCGGTGGTGGCGACGAAGCTGGTGGCCTCCAGCGTCTTGCTCACGCTGTTCACGATATCAACCAGCACCGTGGCCGGGTCGCTCTCCGTCACGCTGGCGCCGTTGGTCGGGGCTGAGGCGTAGGTGATTTGCGCCGTGTTGACGATCGCCTGGCCATCCACGACGTTGGCCGCGAGGCGGCCCTGGTAGGTGATCACGATCGGCGCGTCGGTGCGCAGGAACTGGCCGAGGCTGTAGCTCAGCGTGCCGCCGGCGATGCTGGCGGTGCCGGTGCTGGCCGTGGCGCTACCCGCCAACAGCGCGACGCCGGCCGGCAGGATGTCCTTCAGGGCAAGGTTGTAGGCCGCGGCCGTGGAACCGGCGGCGTGGCTCAGCGTGACGGTGTAGGTGACGAGGTCACCGGCATCGCGGGCGCCGGGCAAGGCGTCCTTCACGATGACCAGGTCCGGCCGCACCACGTCGATGGCGGCCAGGTCCGTCGCGCTGCCGAGGCCGGGCGTGCCGCCGCCAGGCGCGTAGGTCTCGACCTTCGCGGTGTTGATCAGCGTGCTGCCCGGCGTGGCGTCCGCGGCAACGCGCGCGTTGACCAGGATCGTGACGGTGTCGCCTGCATCGCGGTCATTGTCGCCAGCATTGACGATGGTGCCGAAGTCGAAAGTGTAGGAGCCGCCGACAACCGAGGTGGCGGCCGCGCCGACGGCAAGCGAAGATCCGCTGATGCTGGCGCCGATGCTCTCGACCGAGGCGCCGTTGAAGGTCAGGCCGGTCGGCAGGCTGTCGGAGATCACCAGTCGCTGCGTGCCCTCGCCCAGGGTGATGGTGAGGCGATAGGTGACGGTCTCTCCAGGCGCGGCATCGGGGTTCGAGACGTTGCCGAAGGCGCTGCCGGAATTCGCGTCGCCGGTCGCGACCACCGACTTATCGATGGTCGGCGCCAGCACGACCGTCCGCGTCTCGGTGTCCTGCGTGCTGTAGCTGCGGCTGGCCAGGTCCTCGGCCGGCGTCGGGCTGCCCGGGGTCACGAAGTCCGCCGGGTTGCTGTCATAGGCCAGGGTCGCGGTGTTCGACAGCACCTGCGCCGGCGTCACGCTGTCCAGCAGACGCGCCTGGTAGGTGATGGTCACCGCCGTGGCGCCGAGCAGGTACTGGTCAGCCGACCACGAGATGGCATTGCCGGTGCTGCTGACGCTGCCGGTGCTGGCGGTCAGCGTGCCGGCGACCAGCGACATGCCGGCGGGGATCAGGTCCGCCACCTTCAGGTCGTAGGCCGGCGCGTCGGAGTTGTTGGCGTGCCGGATCGTGATGGAGTAGCTGACGATCGCCCCGGCATCGAGCGCCTCGCCGGAGACGATGGTGGAGGCCTTGTCGATGCTGAGCACCGGCTCGACCACGTCGATGACCACCTCGGGCAGCACCACACTGGTAGCCGGCGCGCCCGTCGTGCCGGTATCGACGCGGGCGATGTTGCCCAGCTGGTCGGCGTCGCTGTTGTGGCTGAGGTCGTTCACCACGGCCTTCAGCCGCAGCACTATGACCTCGGCATCCGTATTGGCGTTATTCGAGACGTTGCGGACGCTGCCGAAGTTCAGCTCGAACCGATCGTCACCTGTCGTGCTGCCCGTGTTCGAGGTGGTCACGACCGGCGCGCCGACGGCGCCGCCGGCATAGGTCTGCAGGTTGCCGCCGACCGAGACCACCTCGAGCGAACCTGGGATGAAGGTCAGCGTGCCGTTGACGCCGTTGGTCAGATCCTCCAGCACATCGGTGATGCGGAAATTCGGGCTGTCGCCTTCCGGCAGCCGTACACGGATCTCATAGGTGACCTCCTCGCCGATGCGAAGATCGACGCGACCGCTGCCGTGCCGGTCCAGCGGCACGGTGCCCTCGGCAGAGGGACCACGGGTGTTGGGATCGGAGGTCGCGATGATGGTCTTGGTGATGGAGGGCGCGTCGATGGTGACGGTGTGGCCGTCGCTCACTGTGCTGACGCGGTCGCTGGTGCTGGCGGTTCCGTCCATGGAGCTGCCGACAGCGGTCGCGGTGTTGACCAGCGTCTCCCCTGCGTCGACCTCGGACTTCACCACGACGTCGAACTTGACCGTGATCTTCTCGCCCGGGTCCAGATAGTCCAGCGTGATGTCGACCGGCGTCGCACCATAGGTGATGCGGCCGGCGGCGATCCCGGTGACGGTCAGCGTGGCGCCCTGGTAGATGGCGTCGAGCTGCACATCCGTCAGCAGGTCCTTCAGGTTCACGTCCCAGGCGCGGGCGGTGAAGTCGCTCGTGCCGGCGCCAGCCGCGGGGGCACCCTTGTTCTCCAGCGTGATGGTGTAGTTGATGGTATCGAAGGCATC
Source organism: Falsiroseomonas sp. HC035 (assembly GCF_050563525.1). Taxonomy (NCBI): domain Bacteria; kingdom Pseudomonadati; phylum Pseudomonadota; class Alphaproteobacteria; order Acetobacterales; family Roseomonadaceae; genus Falsiroseomonas; species Falsiroseomonas sp. HC035. Next base: position 76,484 of record NZ_JBNXUN010000005.1, on the reverse strand, counting down.
GGCCTTGGCGGTATTGGCCGTCTTGTCGATGACCAGGTTCGGCGCCACCACGTCGATCTGCGAGGTCGCGCTGGTGCTGCTGCGCCCGCCCGGCGCATTCGCGTTCGCCGCGCTTGCGATGACCGTATTGGTCAGCACGTCGCCACGCAAATTGGCAGCGTTGTCCCGCACCACCGCATCGACTTCCAGTGTCACCGTCACCGGTGCCGTGGCGGTCGTGTCGGCCTTGTTGTGCACGTTGCCGAAGGCGAAGGTTACCTTGTCGGCGCCGTTCAAGCCGTCCGTGTCGGTCAGCGTGATGGCCGGCGTTTCATCGAAGGTGCTGTTGTTGCTCAGGCCGGTCACGCTGATGAAGCGCCCCGCCAGCGCCGTCATCACGCCGCCGCCGCCGGCATCGGAGGTCGGCAGGTAGTCCTCGACGCGGAAATCCGTCATGCGGCCTTCCGGCACGGTGACGGTGATGCGGTAGGTCACGATCTCGCCGATCGTCGTATCGACGCGCGCATCGTTGCCGGCGAGCAAGCCGGTGTGCGACTCGCTGGTAGCGGAGACGAACTTCGCGATGGCGGGCGCCTGGGTGCGGACGATTGCGGCATCCGTCAGGTCGCCGGCCGGGGTGTAGGCCGTACGGTCGATCCCGCCTTCCATCGCGGCGAAATGCTCGATGGTCGCGGTGTTGGTGAGGTCCACGCCGAACACCGGCACGTCCGCGACCAGTTCCAGGTCGTAGGTGATGATGACGATGTTGTCGCCGCTGCTGGCGCTGTAGGCGCCGATGCTGCCGCTGTTCACCGCATCGCCGAGGCGGATACCGCCGGCCGGATCGAACAGGCCGGTTCCCTCCACCGTGAAGGGAATCGCGTTGCCGGCACCGTCCGTGACGCGCAGGTTCAGGCCACCGGTCGCCGGCTCGAAGCCCGCGGGGATGGTGTCGTGGATCAGGACGTCGAAGGCGCCCTTCAGGGAGCTGCCGGTGTTCTCTACCACGATGGCGAAGGACACGCGGTCTCCGGCATCGGCGCCGGTCAGGTTCGCGTCGATCGGCACGCTGTCGAGGTTGGTGCTGGTGATGGTGCCGGTGAAGCGGTTGCCGGCGCTGCCCGGCGCGCTGAAGGCGACGGGGCCCGCCGTGGCTGTCAGCGTGCCGGCGCCACTGTCGGCGATGACACCCTTGGTGATGTTCAGCTCCGGCTCGCCGAGCACGAACTGAACGATGGAGTTGTCTTCCGACACGTCGCCGAAGCTGTTTGTCTCCGTGCTGGTGACCTGGTTGGTCAGCAGCAGGCCGTCGCCGAACTCCTCATCCTCCACCACCACGGTGAACAGCAGGTCGATGCGGCTTGGCAGGTTGTTCGGGGCGCGTGCGTCGCCGAAGTCGAACTTCAGGAAATTGCTTGCAGAGTCGAAGGAGATGGAAGGCGTCGTGGTCGGGTCGCCGGAGCTGTCATAGGTGGCACCCGGGCCCCACTTGGCCTGGTTGGCGCCCGGCACTGCCGCGCTGACGATGTCCGTGAAGCTCATCCCGGCCAGCGCCTTCAGCACCGGCAGCGGCAGGAAGTCGGTCAGCGCCACGTCGTGTGCGCCGGTCAGCGGCATGTCGAGCGTGAGGCGAAAGGTGATCTGGTCGCCGGCGGAAATCGGGCCCGGCGCAAAGGAGGTGTTGCCGTTGATGGCATAGATGGACTTGCCGACCTCGCTGACCGGCATCACCACGCCGGCGCTGCTGTCGTCGCCCTTCGGCGCGTCGGTCTCGTCGACCACGCCGTCGAACACCACGTCGTTGACCAGCGGGTCGCCCTGGTCCACCAGCGGCTCGTTCGAGGGGGCCGGGCTGGTGGAGATGTAGCTTTCCTGGATGGTGCTGTGGAACTTCACCAGCACCGTCGCCTGGTTCTCCACGCCGCCGGGCCGGCCGTTCAACACGTCGTCGATGCCACGGTCGCGCATTTCCTGCGAGACGTCGAAGCGAATGGTGGACAGGCCGGTCAGCGCATCGCGCACGACCGAGATGTTGGTGGGCGCGATGGTGCCGCTAAACAGCACCGCACCGCCTTCGCGCATCGTGATGGTAGCCGCGAAGGATGGGTCATAGACCTGCCCGTCGCCGAGCGTGTCGACCAGCACCAGGTCGTCCATGTTGAAGTAGTTGGAGACCTGGCCGTCCAGCGTGTATTCCAGCGTCTCGCCGGCCTGCAGCGTGCCGAGCGGCTGGACGGACTTCTGCACCGCGATCGACTTGGCGGTGATGATGTCCTCCGGCCCGGCCGGGTCGATTGCGAAGACCACCAGCGGGTCGCGCGCATCGAGGGGCTGCCATTCGGCATCCAGGCGCGCATTGTTCTCCAGCACGCGGAAGGCACCGGTCGTGGGGTCCAGCACCGGCGTCACGCCATCGCGCAGGAACTCGTCCACGTAGAAATCGATCTTCAGCGTCGGCGCCGGATTGCCGCCGGTGTAGCCGCCGGTCAGCGTGGCGACGACCAGGCCCGTTGCGTTATCGTAGGTGACGCTGCCGGTGCCGTTGACGATGCTGGCGCCGGTGATGATGGTGCCGTCCGGCATCTGGTCGGTCAGCACCAGCTTCGTCACGGTCTGGCCGTCCGCGATCAGCGCCTTCACCAGCCACTCGCGCGGGTAGGAGGGGCCGGTCGCCGTCTCCTGTTCCGGCCCGACATAGACCTTGTCGAGTTCCAGCACCGTCGGTGTCACCGAAAGGCTGCTGGTGGCGCCCGTCACCGGGTTGTCCGTCACCGGGTTCAGCAGCGCATCGCGTCCATAGGCGAAGCCGCCGGAGGCCTGCAGGTTCAGCGGCTGAGCGAGGTCCGCCAGCGGGCTGAGCTGGAGCGAGACCTGGAGGTCCGAGGGTGTCTGGCCGGCCGTGAAGCTGCCGAAGGGCAGCCGCAGCACCACCAGCGTATCGCCCGGCGTGCCAGTAACGGCCAGCGGCGTCCCGGCGGCGGTGGTGGCATAGGGGTGGATGACCTGCCCGTTGGCCGGGAATTCCAGGACCCATTGCTGCAGCGGCACGCCGAGGTAGCTGGCGCCGAGATAGGCGAGGCCGTCATTCGCGGTGGCCCCGGCGCTGCCGGCACCCGCGCCGTCCTTGCCGTTCGTCGGGATGACCAGGTTGACGTAGGGCGCATAGCCGACATCGGAGCCGGCCGCGCCATTCGGCACGTTGTCGAAGCGCACGGTGACGGTCTGAAGTCCGCCGATGGGCGCGTTGATCGCGCTGCCCTGGAGGAAGGTGACAACAGGCTGTGCGGACATCCAGGCGCTCTCCGTCGGAAGATCCGGCGGCCGCGCCACCTCATTCCGTTAACCGAAGAGATACCAAGGTTCAAATATTGTGCAACAGCTATGTACCAAACATAAGCGCTTTTACTATTTTTGAGACGTTTTCGTATCGTTGCCGGGGTTGGCCGATGGTCAGTCTGGCAGCGGCCCAAGCATGGCGAGTTCCGCCCCGTCCTCCACCAGATCACCGACGGCGCAGTTCAGCGCAAGCACCACGCCATCCGCCGGTGCCGGGATACGCATCTGCACCTTCATCGCCTCCATCACCAGCAGCACGGCGCCGCGCTGCACCGTCTCGCCCTCCGCTACCAGAAGTTGTAGGACCCGGCCCGGCATCGGCGCCAGCACCTTGCCACCGCCTTCCTGCTGATTGCCGGAGGCAGCACCGGTATCGATGCATTGCAACTCATGCGTCGCGCCGTCCAGAAGCACGCTCAGCACGGCTCCCTCGCGCAGCACCACGGCCTGTCGCGCCTGACCATCCAGCGTGAAGCCGATGCGATCGCCGGACCAGACGAGCCCGCCAGCCTCGGCCACGCCATCCGGCAGTTCCAGCCGGGGCGCCGCGCCGGGATGCGCGCGCAGCGCCAGGCGGGCCGCACCGTCCAGCAGCACGAAGTCCTGGTAGCCGGCGCCATTCAGCCGCCAGGCGCTGGCCGTGCCCCAGGGCGAATACGGATCGGCAGCCGCGTTGCCCGCGGCGTCGCGCAGCAGGCGCAGCAGGGCCGCGGCCAGGGCGGCGCGCGGCGCCGGGCCCTGCGGCGCCAGCAGCGCCTCCGCATGGCGGGCGATGAAGCCGGTGTCCAACGCGCCGGCGCGGAAGTCCGAATGAGCAACGATGCCGCGCAGCAGCGGCAGGTTGGTGCGGATGCCGGCGACGGCCGAGACGGCCAACGCCCGGTCCATCCGCCGTAGCGCCGTGGCGCGATCCGGCCCGTGCACGATGATCTTGGCCAGCATCGGATCGTAGTGGATCGGCACCACATCGCCCGTTCGCACGCCGGCATCCACGCGCGTCCCCGGCAGCCCCTGGGGCAGAGCCAGGTGCCGCAGCGTGCCGGTGGAGGGGGCGAAGTCCCGTGTCGGGTCCTCGGCATACAGCCGCACCTCGATGGCGTGGCCTTCCAGGGGCACCTCCGCCTGGGCCAGCGGCAGCGCCTCCCCCATCGCGATGCGCAACTGCCATTCCACCAGATCGAGGCCGGTTATCGCCTCCGTCACCGGGTGCTCGACCTGGAGGCGGGTGTTCATCTCCATGAAATGGAAGGTGTCTTCCGTCGCGATGAACTCGACGGTGCCGGCGCCGACATAGCCGACCGCGCGCGCGGCGGCACAGGCGGCCTGCCCCATGGCGGCGCGGCGCGCGGCGGTCATGCCCGGCGCCGGCGCTTCCTCCACCACCTTCTGGTGGCGGCGCTGCAGGGAACAGTCGCGCTCATGCAGGTGGATGATGTTGCCGTGGCTGTCGCCGAAGACCTGGATCTCGATGTGGCGCGGCTGTTGCAGGTAGCGCTCCAGCAGCAGGCGGTCGTCGCCGAAGGCGGCGCGGGCCTCGCCGCGCGCCAGCGCCAGGGCCTCCTCCAACTCGGCCGCACTGGCCGCCACCTTCATGCCCTTGCCGCCGCCGCCAGCGCTGGCTTTGACCAGCAGCGGGAAGCCGATGCGCTGTGCCGCGGCATGCAGCGTGGCGTCGGACTGATCTTCTCCGTGGTAGCCGGGCACCAGGGGCACACCGGATTGCTCCATCAGCGCCTTGGCCGCGGCCTTCGATCCCATGGCGCGGATCGCCGCAGGCGGCGGGCCGACCCAGACCAGGCCGGCGTCCAGCACCGCCTCGGCAAAGTCGGCGTTCTCCGACAGGAAGCCATAGCCGGGGTGAATGGCCTCCGCCCCCACCGCGCGGGCGGCGGCCAGGATGGCGGGGATGTGCAGGTAGCTTTCGCGCGCCGGCGCGGGGCCGATCCGCACCGCGGCATCGGCTTCCGCCACATGCACCGCGCCGGCATCGGCATCCGAAAACACCGCGATACCGCGCAGGCCCATGCGGCGGGCGGTGCGCAGGATGCGGGCGGCGATCTCGCCACGATTGGCGACCAGCAGGCTGTCGAAGGGCCGGTGGGGCATGGGGGTCACAGCCGGAACAGGCCGAAGCGCGGCTCGCCGGTCCAGCCGGCCACCGGGGCGTTGCGCGCGGCGGAGAGCGCCAGTGCCAGCACCAGCCGCGTATCCTCCGGCGGAATCACGCCATCATCCCACAGCCGGGCGGAGGCATAGGCGGGGCTGCCCTGCGCATCGTACTGTGCCGAGATCGGCGCCTTGAAGGCGGCCTCCTCCTCCGCCGTCCAGGTGCCGCCGCGCGACTCGATGTTGTCGCGCCGCAGCGTCGCCATCACGGCGGCGGCCTGCGGGCCGCCCATGACGCTGATGCGCGCGTTGGGCCACATGAACAGGAAGCGTGGCGAATAGGCGCGGCCGCACATGCCGTAGTTGCCGGCGCCGAAGCTGCCGCCGATGATGACGGTGAATTTCGGCACCCGCGCGGTGGCCACCGCCGTCACCATCTTGGCGCCATCCTTGGCGATGCCGCCCGCTTCATATTTCCGGCCGACCATGAAGCCGGTGATGTTCTGCAGGAACACCAGCGGGATGCCGCGCTGGTCGCACAGTTCGATGAAATGCGCGCCCTTCTGCGCCGATTCGGAAAACAGCACGCCGTTGTTGGCGACGATGCCGACCCGGTAGCCCCAGATGCGGGCGAAGCCGGTGACGAGGGTGGGGCCGTACAGCGGCTTGAACTCGTCGAATTCGCTGCCATCGACGATGCGGGCGATCACCTCCCGCACGTCATAGCCCTCGGCAAAGTCGGTCGGTACGACGCCGCCGATCTCGCCGGGCGGATACAGCGGCTCGCGCGGCGGCGCTGGGTCGTCGAAACCCGCCGGCTTGGCGCGGTTCAGCCCACCCACGATGCGCCGCGCCAGGCCGAGCGCGTGGTCGTCCGATTCGGCCATGTGGTCGGTGACGCCGGAGACGCGGCTGTGCAGGTCGGCGCCCCCCAGATCCTCCGCCGTCACCACCTCCCCTGTCGCGGCCTTCACCAGGGGCGGGCCGGCCAGGAAGATGGTGCCCTGGTTGCGGACGATGATGGCCTGATCGGCCATGGCCGGCACATAGGCGCCACCGGCGGTGCAACTGCCCATCACCACCGCGATCTGCGGGATGCCCTGCGACGACATGCGCGCCTGGTTGTAGAAGATACGGCCGAAATGGTCGCGGTCAGGGAAAACCTCGTCCTGGTTCGGCAGGTTGGCGCCGCCACTGTCCACCAGATACAGGCAAGGCAGCCGGTTCTGTTCGGCGATTTCCTGGGCGCGCAGGTGCTTCTTTACCGTCAGCGGGAAGTAGGTGCCGCCCTTCACGGTGGCGTCGTTGGCGATGACCACGCATTCCCGGCCGGCGACGCGTCCGATACCGGTGATCAGGCCGGCGGCCGGTACATCCCCACCATACATGCCGTGCGCGGCGAGCTGGGAGAACTCCAGGAAGGGCGAGGCGGGGTCGATCAGGCCACGGATGCGGTCCCGCGGCAGCAGCTTGCCGCGGTCGAGATGCCGCTTGCGGGCGACCTCCCCGCCGCCCTGGCGGATGCCCTCGACGGTGGTGCGGAGGTCGGCCACCAGGGCGGCCATGCGGGCGGCATTGGCACGAAAGGCTTCGGAGCGTGGCTCGGCCGTGCTGACGATCACCGGCATGGGCTCACCCCTGCATCCTGCGCCATCGGCCGTCCCCCTCGCTTTGCCGCCACTGCGCCATGTCCGGATGTGCCGCGTCAACCCGGCAGCCAGGCAACAAAAAAGGGCGCCCGGAGGCGCCCTTTCGTGCGGGAGTCCGGCGCGATCAGCGCAGGACGATCTCGACGCGGCGGTTCTGCGGCTCGCGCACGCCGTCGGCGGTGGGCACCAGCGGACGGCTCTCGCCGAAGGCCTGGATTGCCATCGCGGCGCGCGGCACGCCACGGCGCTCGAGCTCGGACGCCACGGCGGCGGCGCGGCGCTCGGACAGGCGCTGGTTGTACTGCGGCGTGCCCGAACGGTCGGCGTGGCCGGAGACTTCGATGCGCGTCGTGCCGGCGCGCTGCGAGTTGGTGGCTGCCTCGCCGATGATCTGGCGGGCGCGGTCGGTCAGGTCGGCACGGTCGAAGTCGAAGAACACCAGGTAGGTGCGGGCGATCTCGGGGGCCTGCGCGACCGGGGCCTGGGGCGCCACGACCGGCGGCGGCGGCGTCACGCCGAAGGCGTAGCGCAGGCCGATCAGGAAGCTGTGGTTGAAGTTGTCGATCTCGGCGCTGCCGCGGGTGTTGGTGATGCCGGAGGCCGCATCCATGTCGGACGAGAGCGTGCCCATGAAGCGGTACTCGGCAGTCACCGCGAGGCCCGGGAACTCCGCGACCGGGAAGGCGCCGCCGACGATCGCCTGGTAGGCGAAGGCGCCCTCGGTGCCATCGAGGATCACGGTACCATTGCTGGCCGCGCCGCGGACGCCCCTGTACTCAAGCCACTGGTAGCCGGCGCCGACGCCGACATAGGGGATGATCGGGGCGCCGGGGAAGGAGAAGTCGTACAGGGCGTTCAGCATCACGCCATAGTTCTGCGTCAATCCGAGGGTACGTGTGGGCCGGGCCAGGCCGGCGCCGGAGAAGCTGTCCACGTCGTTCTGGCGGTAGGATACCTCGAGTTCAGCGCGGATGCCGTTGCCGTAGCCGTAGCCCACGCTGAGCACGCCGGCAAGACCGTAGTCGAACTCGATGCTGCCGCTGCGGGCGGCGGTCGTCGCACCCATCCCGCGGGACAGCTCGAAATCGGTTTCCTGCGGCACGTTCACGCCAATGCCGGCACCCACATACAAGCCGCTGATCGGCTGCGCCTGCGCCGCCACGGGAAGGGCCAGGAAGGTTGCGGCCAGCAGGGCGTTCCGAACGTGCATCACTCTGGATCCTCCAAGCGCCGAACGCCTTCGCAGGTCGCGATCGGGCAATGACTTGTGGTCTTGTAACCACCGCAAGCGCCAGGAGCGAGGAGCCTTTGCGACGCTAAACGCAAACGGCGCCACGCTGTTACTCCAATGCAACACCTACTTGGCTGACGCCGGCGCCGCAAAGGCGAGCAGGCGCGCAACAACACGCTCTGGTTGTTCCTGCTGCACCCAATGCCCGGCGCCCGGAATGAGATGCGCCCCGCGGAAGTCGGCGCAGGCCTCCGCCTGCATCCGCGCCAGGGCGCCGGGAAACTGGTGGATGCCCCAATCGCTGGCGCCCGCCAGGAAGATGGCGGGCACTTCGATCCGCCGGCCCGCGAACAGCACCAGGTCGGCCGCATTCGCCCCTCCGGTATTGCAGCGGTAGGATTGCAGGCCGCCGGCGAAGCCGGTGCGGGCGTATTCCGCAGCATAGACGGCAAGTTCCGCGTCGGTCAGCCAGGGCGCCTCGCCCGGCGGCAGGAAGGGCGCCACCGCCTCCGGCATCGTCGCGCGCAGCGGCATCACGTAGTAGTCCGGCAGCTTCGCCAGCTCGCCTGCCGTCCAGCCGGACAGGGGAAACGGCTGGTTGCCGGGCCAATCGGCGCTCTTGTGGTGGTAGTAGGCGCGCAGGAAGGCGTGCAGCCCCTGCGGTGGGTTGTCCATGTCACCCGCGGCGCGGCGTTCGGCGTAGTACCACTGGTAGTGCTTGCGCGGCGGGTCGAGCGCGGCGAGCCCGGCATGCACATTCTCCCCCCGTGGTGGATTGCGGGCGGGCGGGCCGGCGAAGGGCGAGCTCATCAGCGCCACGCGGCGGAATACGTCCGGCCGGATCAGCGCGCACCAGGCGGCGACCGGCGAGCCATAGTCGTGCCCGGCCAGCAGATGCACCTGCGCGATGCCCATGGCATCCAGCAGCGCCAGCTGGTCACGCACCATGTTGAGCATCTGGAACGGCGCCAGCGGCTCGTCGTAGCCGGCCGTCCAGCCGGTGGTGCGGCCATAGCCGCGCAGGTCGGGCGCCACGACGTGGTAGCCCGCCTCGGCCAAGGCCGGCATGACCTTGCGCCAGGAAAACGCCAGCTCGGGGAATCCGTGCAGCAACAGGATGCAGGGCCGGCCCGCCTCCCCGGCTTCCAGCACATGCACCGCCAGCCCATTCACCCCGGGCACGATGCGGGCGCGGAGGCCGGGCGGCAGCAGATGGGCGTCGAGCGGGTTCATGCAGGGGGCAACCTTGTTGACTGTGGATCGGCCGCGCACACTCGCCGGGACGGGACCAGGGAACAAGCGGCATGTGGCAGGCGCGGCGCATCATCCACAACGGACAGGACATGCCCTTCGCGGATGCGCGGCTGCACCCGCTGTCGCTCGCCGTCGCCTACGGGATCGCGGTGTTCGAGGGGCTGCGCGCCTACCGCAACCCCGCCGATGGCAGCTTCAGCGTGTTCCGGCTGGAGGACCATCTGGCACGCCTGCAACAGGGCATGAAGGTGATGCGCTTCGATGCGCCGCCCACCACCGATGTGCTGCGCGCCGCAGTGCTGGAGGTCGTGCGGCTGAATGCGCCGGACGACGACGCCTATATCCGCGTGCAGGCGCAGATCGAGGGCCTCGGCACCATGGCCACCACCGGCCCGGTCGGCTGGATTGCCGCGGCGCTGCCGCGCGAACGATCCGCCAAGTTCGCGACGGGGCTCGCCGCCGGCGTGTCCTCCTGGACCCGGCTGCCGGACAATTCGATGCCGCCGCGCATCAAGGCGAGCGCGAACTACCACGCCGGGCGCCTCGCGACCCTCCAGGCCAAGGCCGATGGCTACGACAGCGCCCTGCTGCTGACCGCGCGGGGAAAACTCTCCGAGGCCGCCGCGGCCTGCGTCTTCCTGGTGCGGGACGGCGTGCTGGTGACGCCGGATCGCGCCAGCGACATCCTGGAAAGCGTGACACGGGACACGGTGCTGGTGCTGGCGGCGGAAGCCGGGCTCGCCGTGGAACAGCGCGCGGTGGACCGCACGGAGCTGTATGTGGCGGAGGAGGTGTTCGTCTGCGGCACCGGGCAGGAGTTGGTCGCGGTCACCAGCGTCGATCGCCTGCCGGTGGGCGATGGCGATCCGGGGCCGGTGACGCGCCGGTTGCAGGCAGCGTATGAGGCGGTGGTGCGCGGCACCACAGGCGCGCATGTCACATGGCGCACGCCGGTCAGCTGAACGTCACCACCAGGTTCAGCGCCGCATCGCAGGTGGCGGTGGCACCAGGCGGCAGGACCAGCGTGCTCTCGCGTTCCTCGACCAGGGCGGGGCCGGCAATCCTGTCGCCGGGCCGCAGGGCGGCGCGGTTCCAGGTAGAGGCCTCAAGGAAGCCGCTGCCGAACCAGGCCTGCCGTGCGCCCTTGCGCGCCAAGCCCTCCCCGCGCGCGCCCGCCAGTTCCAGCTCCGGCGTCGGGCCGGCGACGATGACGCGCCAGCCGACGAGTTCCACCGGCAGGCTGGCTTCCTCGCGGCCGTACAGGCGCAGGTACTCCGCCTCGAAGGCGGCGCGGATGGCGGCGCGGTCGGCCTGCGCGCCCTCGGGGATCTCGGCCTCCACCTGGTAGCCCTGGCCGGCATAGCGCAGCGCAGCGTAGCGGCGGATGAGGGGGCGTGCGACGCCGGCCTCGGCCACCATGGCGCGACCCTCCGCCTCCATCGCGGCCAGCATCGCGTGCAGCGCGTCCAGGTCCAGGCTGGCCAGCGGCGCCACCATGGCGCGCAGCAGCGCGAAGGAGATCGGCGCGGCGAGGAACCCAAACGCGGAGGCGACGCCGGCGCCAGGCGGCGAGACCAGGCGCGGCAGTGCCAGCTTGCGGGCGATGGCGCAGGCATGCACCGGACCGGCACCGCCGATCGGCACCATGGTGTAGGCCTCGATCCGCCGCGCCTTCTCCAGCGTATGGATGCCGGCTGCCTGCGCCATGGCCTGGTTCACCGTCTCATGGATCGCCCAGGCGGCATCGAGGGCGGAGAGGCCCAAGGGCTTGCCGATGTGCTCCAGGATCGCGCGCTCGGCGGCGGCGACATCCAATGTCATGTCGCCGCCGAGGAAACTGTCGGGGGCGAGGTAGCCCAGCAGCAGGTCGGCATCCGTGACGGTGGGCAGCGTACCGCCGAGGCCATAGCAGGCCGGGCCGGGATCGCTGCTGGCGCTGTCGGGGCCGACGCGGATCAGCCCGAGGCCGTCGACGCGGGCGATGGAACCGCCGCCGGCGCCGATCTCGATCATCTCGATCACCGGCACCTTCAGCGGAAAGCCGCTGCCCTTGCGGAAGCGGTCGACGCGCGAAACCTCGAAATCCAGGCTGCGTTGCGGCTGGCCGGCGTCGATCAGCGCGGCCTTGGCGGTGGTGCCGCCCATGTCGAAGCACAGGATATCCTCGGCCCCGGCCGCGGCGCCGATGACACGCGCCGCCTGCACGCCGCCGGCGGGGCCGGATTGGACCAGGCGGATTGGGTGCCGCGCCGCGACGCCTTCCTGCACCGTGCCGCCATCGGACAGCATCAGGAACAGCGGGCCGGTGAGGCCGGCACCGCGCAGCCCGTCGCCGAGGCGGGCGAGGTAGCGTTCGAAGACCGGCTGCACATAAGCGTTGCAGATGGTGGTTGTGCCACGCTCGTATTCGCCGATCTCGGGGACCAGGTCGGAGGACAGGCAGAGCGTCAGGCCGGGTGCTTCCTCGCGTGCCCATTCTGCGAGGCGACGTTCATGCAGCGGGTTGCGGAAGGCGTGCAGCAGGCAGATCGCCAGCGCCTGCGCGCCTTCATCGCGCAGCGTGCGGATGGCCGTGCGGGCGGCGGCTTCGTCGAGCGGCAGCAGCACGTTGCCATCGGCGCCGAGGCGTTCCGGCACGCCAAGGCGGAGGCGGCGCGGCACCAGCGGCTCCGGCCGGCGCATGAACAGGTCGTAGGTGTCGTGGCGGAGCTCGGTGCCGATCTCCGGGATGTCACGGAAGCCGGCCGTGGTGAGGAAACCGGTGGGCACGCCGCGGCGCTCGATCAGCGCGTTGGCGACCAGGGTTGTGCCGTGGATGACGTGCTGCACGGCATCGGGCGCCACGTCGTGCCCGGCCAGAAGCTGCGCGATGCCGGTCAGCACCGCCTGTTCCGGGGCGTGCGGGGTGGTCAGCACCTTGCCGTTGAACAGGCGGCCATCGCGTGTGTCGAGCAGCACGAAGTCGGTGAAGGTGCCGCCGATGTCGACACCGATGCGCCAGGGTTTCCGCACTACACGTAGCCCTCGGTGGCATCGGTGCTTCTTGCCTCGGGCGCGCGGTCGGCAGGGGCGCCGAAGCCGCCGCCGCCGGGGGTCTCGAACACCAGCGTGTCGCCTGGCTTCAGCACCAGGCGTGCCTTGGCGGCGACCTGCGTGCCGTTCAGCAGGTCCCGCCCGCCCCGTCCTGCCGCGCCACCGAGCAATCCGCGTGGCGGGTGCTGCACGCGCTCATGCCGGTAGGTGGCGGTCACCGGCTTCTCGCCGACGACCCGGAAGCCGATGCGCTGGCCGAGTCCGCCCCGCATCGTGCCGTCGCCGCCGCTGCCCTGGATCAGGGACTTCTCCGTGACCAGCATCGGCACCGCATTCTCGAACTGCTCCACCGGCTGCGTCGCGACGTTGGAAGGAAAGGACAGACAGGCGGCGCCATCATGGGAGGCGGCGGCGCCGTGGCCGCCATTCATGAAGAACATGCGGACATAGCGGCGGCCGTCAGGCTGCTCGCCGGTGAAATACACGTTCCACAGCGGGCTGCCGGATTCGGCGACGACGCGTTCCGGGATCAGCTGGCCGAGCGCCGACAGCACGAGCATCGGCAGGTAATGGCCGGTCAGGTGGCGGCCCCAGACCGGCGCGGGGCGACGCGGATTCACGATGGAGCCTTCCGATGCAATCAGCGTGATCGGGCGGAAGCAGCCATCGTTGTTCGGCGTGGTCGGGTCGAAGGCGCATTTCACGGCGTAGTTGGAATAGGCGCGGGAAAAGTTCAGCGGTGAGTTCACCGGGCGCGCGATCTGCGGGTCTGTGCCTGTGAAATCGAGCGTCAGCGCATCGCCGCGGATCGCCAGGCGGAGCCGGATGGTGACCGGGTGTTCGAAGCCGTCGGCCGTGACCTCATCCGTCACCTCGCCATCCGGCACCGCGGCGATGGCCTGGCGCATGGCGCGCTCCGACCGCGCGAAGATCTCAGCGGAGAGCGCATCGGCGGAGGCAATGCCCTCCTCGGCCAGGATGCGAAGCAGGCGCGGCGCGGCTTGGTCGTACATGGCGAACTGCGCGCGCAGGTCGCCAAGCACTTCCTCCGGCTGGCGCAGATTGGCTTCGAGGAAAGCGACCACGTCCTCGTTCTCGGCACCGCCGCGCAGGATGCGTGCGACGGGGATGGTCAGTCCTTCCTCCCAGGAATCGCGGGCCTCCACGCTGGGCGCGCCGCCGATATCCGTGGCGTGGAAGGTGCTGCCGATCCAGGCCGTGATCCGGCCGCCGGCAAAGATCGGCTTGACCATGGTGATGTCGTTGAGGTGGCCGGTGCCGAGGTAGCCATCGTTGGAGATCAGCACGTCGCCTTCCGCCAGCGACGCCGCCGGGATGCGGCGCAGCATGGCGGCGAGCGTCACCGGCATTGTGCCGACGAAGCTGGGGACCGAGCGCGAGGATTGCGCGAATTGCCGGCCGGCGCTGTCCATCAGCCCGACCGCCATGTCCCAATTGTCCCGCACCACGGAGGAGAAGGAGGTGCGGACGAAGCTTTCAGCGGCCTCATCCATCAGCCCGGCGATGCGGGCCCAGGCGGTGCCGAGGCGGAGTGCGGAGAGAGGTTCCGACATCAGCCGCGCATCGCCTGGAGCTGCGCCGGATAGCCGGCGGGGTCGACCTGCACGTCGATCAGGCTCGGGCCGTCATGCGCGAAGGCTTCGCGCAGGGCGGTACGGTATGCGTCCGGCGTGGCCGCACGCAGGCCCTTCACGCCGAAGCCTTCCGCGACCGCGGCGAAATCGGTCGGCCGGAACCGCACGCCGGCGGGCGCGAGCTGGCGCTGCTGCTGCTTGATGTCGATCAGCGACAGGGCGCTGTCGTTGAAGACGATGGTGACCAGCCTGGCGCCGATCTGCGCCGCCGTCGCCAGTTCTCCGACACACATCATCAGCCCGCCATCGCCGGTGAAGGCGATGGCGCCGCGCGCCGGGTCATGTGCCGCGGCGGCCAGGCCGGCTGGCAGCGCGAAGCCCATGGTGGCCAGGCCGTTCGAGATCAGCAGGTCGCGCGGCTGGTCGCATTGCCAGAAGGCGGTGGCGGAGAACATGTGCGCGCCGGCATCCACCGCGACCCTTGGCGCGCGGCCGGCGGCGCGGGCTACCTGCTGCGCGATGCGGACGATGTCGGGCGGCGAGACGCCGCCCTGTCCCTGCCATTCCAGCGCCGCCAATGCGGCGTCGCGAAGTCCGGCAATTTCCGCGTCCGTCCACAGCGAACGCCGTGCCGCTTCGTGCAGCGTGGAAATGCTGGCCGCGAGTGCGCCATGCAGCGCCGCCTGTGGCTCGGCATAGCGGATGGGATGCGGGCGCAGCGCCACATCCAGGATCGGCGCCTTGTAGCGCCAGGGTTGCAGGATGAGTTCGACCGGATCCAGGCCGATCTGGATGATGAGGTCAGCGGCGCCGACGCAGGGTGCCTCCAGCGTGCCGCCGGTGAACAGGCCGGCGTAGAGCGGGTGCTGGTCGGGCAGCACGCCCTTCGCCTTGTAGGTGACCAGGACGGGGCAGCCCAGCGCCTCCGCCAGCGCGCGCAGTGCGGCGGTGGCCGCGGGCTCGGCGGCTTCCACGCCGGCCAGGATCACCGGGCGCCGGGCCTGCGCCAGCAGGGCCGCGGCATCGCCAAGGGGCGGCACGGCGAGCGCGGCGGCCACGCGTGGTGCGGCGGGGGCGGCATTGCGGCGGGCGGCGGCGCCGGTCAGGTCCAGATGCACGGCGCCGCGCGGGGCGGCCTGGGCGAGGTCCAGCAGCGCGGCGATTTCCTCGGCCGGCGCCTCGCCTTCGGCACGGGCATGGCCCTTGGCGATGGCAGCGGTGGCGGCCTGCTGGTCGAAGGCCTGGTGCGTCACCCAGGTCAGTTGCGCGGCGGTGAAGCCATCCGACAGCAGCAGCAGCGGCGCGCGTTCCAGCGTGGCGCAGGCGAGTGCATTGGCGGCGTTCGAGACGCCCGGGCCCTTCGTGGTCATCACCACGCCCGGCGCAGCGGTCAGTTCCGCATCGGCCAGGGCCATGATGCCGGCATTGGCCTCCTGTCGGGCCAGGATGAACTCGATGCCGAAGCGTGGCGCGGCGGCGATGACGTCGAGCGAGGACCCGCCGCCCGGCACGCCCCAGATGCGCCTGGTGCCGCGTCGCGCCAACTCGGCCAGCAGGGCCTCCGCCACGGTCTGACTGGTTGCATTCGCATCCGGCATCGCGCTGTTCCCGTCCCGCTGCAAGGGGTCTGCCCTGCCCTGCCCGACTTGCCAAGCCATGCCCGGCGGGCTTCTGCTGCGGGCGTGAGGCAAGGGAGACGCGCGATGGCGAGGTTTGCAGGCAAGCGGGTGCTGGTGGCGGGCGGCAGCCGGGGCATCGGGCGGTCCATCGCGCTGGGTTTCGCGCAGGAAGGCGCCAGCGTTTCGATCTGCGCCCGCGATCCGATGGCTCTGGAGGCGACGCGGGCGGAGATCGCGGCGCTCGGCGTCACCGCGCATGCGATGGCCGCCGACCTTGGCGTGGCGGATCAGGTGACCGGCTGGGCGGAAGCCGCGGCGGCGGCGCTCGGCGGGGTGGACGTGCTGGTGAACAACGCCAGCGGCTTCGGCGCGCGGGACACCGAGGAGGATTGGGCGAAGGGTCTGAACGTCGATGTGATGGCGACGGTGCGCGCCAGCCGGACCGCGGCGCCGCACCTGAAGGCGTCGCGCGGCAGCATCGTCAACGTGTCCTCGATCTCGGGCTTCCGGCCCTCGCTGCGCACGCCGGCCTATGCGGCGGTGAAGGCGCTGCTGGTGAACTACACCTCGAGCCAGGCGGCCGCCTTCGGGCCGGACGGCGTGCGGGTGAATGCGGTGGCGCCGGGGTCCATCGAATTTCCCGGCGGGTCCTGGGAACAGCGCAAGTCGAGCGACCCGGCGCTGTATCAGCGCATCCTCGGCGCCATCCCCTTCGGCCGGCTCGGCACGCCGGAGGAGGTGGCGGAGGTGGTGCTGTTCCTGGCCAGCGACGCGGCGCGCTGGGTGACGGGGCAGACCATCATCGTCGATGGCGGCCAGATGCTGGGCTGAAATGCAAGAAACACGATTGGACGGCGTGGCGAAACCGCGCTGAAACCCAAGGGGATCAGAAGGCCCGCCGCACATATCGCGGAGAGACCCCATGGCCCGCCTGCCCCTGTTCTACCTGATCGCCGCCGCCGCCTGCATGGTCGGCGGCGTCTGCCTCGGCGTCTTCATGGGCATCGCCCATGATTTCCAGCTCGCACCGGTGCACGCGCACCTCAACCTGCTAGGCTGGACCTCGCTCGGCCTGATGGGTCTGGTGCATCGCGGCTGGCCGGAACTGCTGGCGGCGCGGGTGCCTGCCCTGGCACAGTTCGGGCTGTGCGTGTCGGCCGCCGCGCTGTTCCCCTACGGCATCTACCTGTCCATCACGCAACAGGCGCCGGGCCTCGCGATCGGCGCCTCACTGGCCTGGCTCACCGGCGTCGTGCTGTTCCTGGTGCGTCTGGTGATCCTGGCGCTTCGCCCCGCCCATGTCCGCATGCCGGCCATGCTGCCGGCAGAATAGCGCGCCGCTGACTTTTGATGGCGGACGTGGTGAATTGGGGGCAACAGGAGACGCCCCCATGATCGACCTTTCGTCCAAGCGCATGAACGGCCCGGTGATCCGCCTGCACCCCGACGACAACGTGGTGGTCGCGCGGGTGGACATCGAGCCGGGCACCTCGATCCCCGGCGAGAACATGCTGGCCCGCAACAAGGTGCCGGCCGGCTACAAGATCGCCACGACCCAGCTTCGCAAGGGTGACCCGGTGCTGAAGTACCAGGTCACCATCGGCTTCGCAGCGGAGGACATCCCCGCCGGCACCATGGTGCACGCCCACAACATCGACTTCCGGGAGTTCGACCGCGACTACGCCATCGGCCGCGACTACAAGCCGGTGGAGATGGTGCCGCTGGACCAGCGCAAGACCTTCGAGGGTTTCGTGCGGCCGGACGGCCGTGTCGGCACGCGGAATTTCATCGCGGTGGTGTCGTCGGTGAACTGTTCCGCCACCGTGTCGCACGCCGTGGCGGACTGGTTCACGCCGGAGCGGCTGGCGGAGTTCCCGAACGTCGATGGCGTCGCCGCCTTCACCCATTCCACCGGCTGCGGCATGGAACTGTCCGGCGAGCCGATGCAACTGCTGCGCCGCACCCTCGGCGGCTACATGCGGCATGCGAATGTCGCCGGCGTGGTGGTCATCGGCCTGGGCTGCGAGCGCAACCAGATCGCCGGCCTGCTGGCCGAGCAGGGCCTGACGCCCGGGCCGCTGCTGCGGTCCCTGGTGATGCAGGAAGTCGGCGGCACGCGGAAGAGCATCGAGGCCGGCGTGGCGGTGGTGAAGGAAATGCTGGTGGAGGCCAACAAGGCCACGCGCAGCACCGTGTCCGCCGAGCATCTGAGCGTCGGCCTGCAATGCGGCGGCTCGGACGGGTTTTCTTCCATCACCGCGAACCCCGCACTGGGCGCGGCGATGGATCTTCTCGTGCGCCACGGCGGCACGGCGATCCTGTCGGAAACGCCCGAGATCTATGGCGTCGAGCACACGCTGACGCGCCGCGCCGCCAGCCAGGAAGTTGGCGAGAAGCTGATCGAGCGCATCCGCTGGTGGAAGGACACCTACACGCCGGGCCGCGACACGCAGATCAACGGCGTGGTCAGCCCGGGCAACCAGGCGGGCGGGCTCGCGAACATCCTGGAGAAGTCGCTGGGCTCCTCCATGAAGGGCGGCACCGGGCCGCTGATGGATGTGTTCCGCTATGCCGAGCCGGTGACGACCAAGGGCTTCGTCTTCATGGACACGCCCGGCTTCGACCCGGTTTCCGCCACCGGCCAGGTAGCCGGCGGCGCCAACATGATCGCCTTCACCACCGGCCGCGGGTCCATGTACGGCGCCAAGCCGGTGCCAAGCGTCAAGCTCGCCACCAACACGCCGATGTTCCGGCGGCTGGAGGAGGACATGGACATCAACTGCGGCGAGATCCTGGACGGCACCGCCAGCCTCGCGGAGATGGGCGAGCGCATCCTGGACCTGCTGCTGCGCACCGCCTCCGGCGAGCCGACGAAGAGCGAGCAACTCGGCGTCGGTAAGCATGAGTTCGCGCCGTGGCAGATCGGCATCACCGGCTGAGCGTCAACAGCCGGCGCGGCGTTTCGACCAGGATCGCGTCGAGCTCCGACTGGGAAAAGCCCTTCTCCCGCATGAAGGGCACGACATTTCGAAAAATGTGGCCATAGCCGTGGCCTCCGTAGGCGCGGAGGCGGGTCAGCCGGCAGATGTCCTGGCTGATCACCACCTGGTCGCCATGGCCGCGGTCCACCAGGCGGCGGATCATGTCGATGCGCGTACCATCATTCGGCATGTTGATCGGCGCGAAGGACCAGTAGGCGTGTTCGTAGCCGAACAGGTCGAATTCCAGCACGCAGCCGGTATCGGCCAGGGCGAACAGCCTGCCGTCGTCGAAGATGGTGCGGTCGACATGGTCGATGATGGTGCGCGGGATATCGCCACCGTGGCCGCGCAGGAAGGCGATGATCTCGGCCGGCTGGTCGGGATGCACGCCGGGATGAATGGTCAGCGCCGCCCCGGTTTCCTGCTGCGCCAGGGCGGCACCGGCCATGACGCGGCGCTCCAGCGCGGTCCAGGGCGCGGAACAGCCGATCTCGCCGATCAGCCCGGCGCGCACATCGGTGCCCCAGGCACCCTGGCGTAGCGCGCCGACCATCTCGGCGGCGAAATCCTCGATGCTGCGGTCGTGGTTCGCGGGGTCCTGGAAGTCCTCGACATATTGGCCGCAGCCCATCACCAGCGTCACGCCGGTCCGCCGCGAGACCTCCGCCAGGCCGAGCGGGTCGGGCGCCAAGCCGCCGATGGTCATCTCCACCATGGTGGCGCCGCCCTCGGCACGGAACAGGTCCAGCTCCGCCACAGCCAGGTCGCGGTCCAGCATCACGGTCTTGCCGGCATGCGGGTGGCGGCCGTAGTCGATGTCGTAGCGGCTGGTGAGGGTGATGGGTGGCACCACCTGCCCGCGCAGGCTGCGCGGCGTGATGTCGCACAGGACGTGCTCGTGCATCAGGGTGGCGCCCAGGCTGTCCGGCGCCACCGGGCCCAGCACCGTCTGCACGAAATCCGCCATTGCCCTGCCCCGCTGCGTGATGGCGGCCAGGATGCGGCGCCGGCGACAGGCCCGCAAGGCTGCGGCCGCGTTCACGTTTCACGCCAAGGTTGAAATAGGCCGCACCGAAAATTGTATTTCGTGTAATCGAGCGGCACGGGATGCATTGTTCTCCCGCGTGCCCCGATCCGATTGCAGGAGACTGCGCAGATGCAAGTCAAGTCGATCTCGCCATGGCGAAGACTGCTGCCGGTTTTCTTGCTGGGGCTGCTGCTACCCGCCACTGCGGCCGAGGCCCAGGCGCCCGCCGCCAGCCAGTCCTGCCGCCGCCAATGCGCATCCCAGATCCAGAACTTCGCCCAGGATGAGCGCGCGGCGCAGGTCTGCCGGGTGCGCTGCGGCGCGGGCGAACGGCACCTGCGGCAACAGCGGCGGTCCGGCACCGCGGAGGCAACGGGTCGCGGCGTGGCAACGCGCGACACGGCAAGCTTGCCGGGTCAGCGCAGCCTGGTCGCCTATGCCGGGACCCTGCCGCAGGTCGCCCTGGCCATCTCCACCCCGTCCGACCGCATGACGGCGCATCGCAACGCCGAACAAGCCTGCTCCCGCAGCAACGGCAGCCGGCCGTGCAACCTGCTGGTCGAGACGCAGGACCGCTGCATGGCGATCTCGCGGGCGGTGCGCGGCACGGGGCTGGTGATCACGCGGGATCCGGCGACCTACACGGTGGTGCACTACGGCGCCGGCAGCGGGCCGACGCTGGCCGCGGCGCGCACGACCGCGATCCAGGATTGCCGGGTCAGGCTCGCACCTGGAACCTATTGCCGCATCGCCGCCACACGCTGCGGTTGAAACCGCTTCAGGGGATGTTGGCGGGGAATTCGTGCAGGCCATCAGGCCGCAGCGGCAGGCGCGTCGCCGACAGCACGGCCGAAAGTGGCAGGGTGCCGTACAGATGCGGGAACAGGCCGGGGCGGCTGCCGCCCGAGGCCGCCTCCCACCGTAGCGCCGCACCGAGCGCCGCGGCATCCGCCTGCACCAGCCAGAGGTCGGCCACCCTGGCGCGGTGCTTGGCCGCGCTGGCGCGCACCTGCGCGGCGGTGGAGAAATGCAGGAAGCCGTCGCGCGCATCGTCGGCGCTGCCGGCGTAGTACCCCGCGCGTTCCGCCGCGCGCCAATCCTCCTGCCGCACCATGGTGTAGATCAGGGCTTCCATGGGCGGTGTTTCAGCCGAGCAGGCGATAGAACGCAACCCCGCCCCGCTCCGCCGTCGGCATCAGGCCCACTGCCCAGCGCGGCATCCGTTCGAACCCGTGGTAATGGGTGGCGCCACCGGTGCCGTCCGGCAGCGCGCCGGCCAGTGCCCGGGCGGCGATGCGGCGGCATACGGCGAAGGTCGCGTCCTCCTGCACCGATTCCGCCTGCATCGCCAGGTGGCGCGGATGCTTCGGGTGCCAGCAGCCGAACTGGAAGGGGGCACGGCAGATGCCGGCGACGCCGCGGCCGAGGTGCCGGGGGCCGTCCTTCAGGCCGGCCAGGCGCGCGCGGTTCATCACCACCGCGGCGATGCCCTCGATGCCGCGCACCGGGCGGTGGCCCCCCTCCCCCCAGAGGGTCAGCTCCAGGATGCCGGCGGGGGTCAGCAGGCGTGGACGGGCCAGGCTGGCGCTCATCGAGCTTCCTCCGACTCGGCGCGGGCGCCGAAGCCCATCTTGCGGTTCGGCATGGACTGGCCTGCGATGGCGGTCGCGGTGGTGGCGGTGCGGCTGACCTCGTCGAGTTTCTCCTCGATCCGCAGCAATTGCAGGGACAGGCGGCTGTCCAGGTCACGGATCAGCGACAGCGGCACATAGGTGCGCGCCACCTCCAGCTTGAAGTCGACCAACTCGTTATGAGACGGGTTGCCGGCGGCCGGCGGCGGCGCGTCCGGCCGGTGCTGCATCTCGCGCCGCAGATTGTGCAGCATCCACAGCATCAGGGCGGCGAGCGGCGCATCCGCCAGCGCATTCAGGATCTGCGGCGGGATATCGGGCATCATGGCGGGGAACTCCTTGAAGAGGAACGGCGGCGGGGCCACCCTGGGGCGATGTGGAACCAGCCCTATCTCGAAACCTGCTGCCGGTCGGCGCTGCACCGGCTGACACTGGTCGGCCGGCCGGGCCGCCCGGATGGGCTGAAGGACGGCCCCTGCCTGGCGCGGCTTTCCGGCATGGGACTCGCCCGGCTGCGGCCGGATGGGCGCTACGAGGCGACGGCAGAGGGGCTTGAGCGCCACGCGACCGAGATCGCGCCACGCAAATCAGCCTGAGGCACCACGCCAGGAAAGCGTCGCCGGTCGCAGCGGCGGCGCACCGGGCAGGCGCACCGGTTCGGACAGCAGGCAGCCGGCCACGGCATCCAGTGCATCGTCGCGCTGGCCCGGCGCGTCCGGGCGCCATTCCGCCATCTCCCGCGCAAAGCGCGTGCGGAAGACGCTTTCATGCGCCAGCAGGCGGCGCGCGGCGAGCACCGGGTCCAGCGCCGCCAGGATGCGTTCGGACTTGGCGCGCCGGCTGGTGGCTTCCAGCACGGTGCAGTTGATGCCGGCGCGCTGCATCTCCCGCTTCAGCAGGCCAGGCAGGAACTTGCCGATGCCGTTGGTTTCGACGCGTAGCACCGGCAGCAGCAGGTCGCGCGCGATGTGCGCCACGGCGCGGCATTGCTGGGTCGCCGCATCCTCCTCCGCCTCCGGGTCGTGCAGCAGGTAGGCGATGCGGTGCAGGTAGTGGCGGCCCTGCCCATCGGCGTAGGTCGCGGCCAGCACGCTGGCATCGCCGGTGCCGGGCCGGCCATAGGCCGGGTCCCACCAGCCGCCGCCGGAGACCATCTGCGCGCCCATCAGCGTCAGCACGCCGCGGCCATTCGCCTCCCGATACTCAGTCTCCGCTGCGTAGCGCAGGATCAGGCCGGGATCGAGCCGCGCCGCATCCTCCGCCACCGCCTCCAGCAGCATCTGCCGACGGAACGCCAGCGGGCCGACGCGGGTGCGGAGGGCCGCGATGCCGGCCGGCGTGAAACGCTCCGGCCAGGCACTGTCACCCGCGTCATCCAGCAGCGGCAGCACCAGGCGGCGGTAGCCGGACAGGAAGGCGCCAGGGCCGTCCACGTACAGGCTATCCGCCGTGTGCGGCGTGCCGACGAACAGCATGCGGCCGCCGGGGACCAGCACGAACTCGGTCTCCGTCAGCCGCTCCCGCAACTCCTCCCGCTGGTAGGGCGTGCCGCAATTGCCGGCGACCTCGACATCGTCGCAGACGATGAGGTCGGCGCGCGCGCCGGTGATGTTGCCGCCGATGCCGGCCGCCAGCATGGAGGCATCGCGCAGCACCGCCTGCCGCGCCACGGTGAAGCGGTCCGACGCCCACGAGCCCTCGCCGTGGTCCGGCAGCAGCGCGCCGCAAAGCGGATGCCGGCCGAGGATGCGCCGCACCGTCGCCACCATGCGGGTCGCCAGCGCATGGTCCGCGGCGACGACGAGGATCCGCGTCTCCGGCGCGCGGTACAGCTGCCAGGCGCAGTACAGCCCGACCAGCGTGGACTTGCCGCAGCCGCGGAAGGCCATCAGCAGCAGCCGCAGATCGCCCTGCTCGCCGCGGTCGGCCAGCCAGCGCAGCATGCGACGGTGCACGGCCGGCGTGCCGAGATTGGCGAGGCGGTTCCAGATCCAGGCGAATTCGAGCAGATCGGCGGGCCGCTCGCTCATCCATCGCCCTCCTTCGCCATCTCCTCGCGCATGCGGCTCAGCACCCCCTCCTCCTCGCCTTCCGGCGACTTGGCGTCACCGGCGGACATCGCCGCGAGTTCCTGCATGTGTGCGAGCGCCGCGCGCGCGGCCGCCTGATGCGCGGCGAAGGCCTTGGGATCCGGCACCGCCTCGCCCCGCGGCCAGGACGCGACGAAGGCAGCGTAGTCGCCGGCGACGCGCAGCATCGCGGCATCCAGCGTCTCCTTCGGCAGCGGCGAGGCCACAGGCACCGCGCGGGTCGGTCGCCTCATGCCTTCACCACGCGGGCGCGAACCGTCCCGGCGCCGAGATCCACCGCGACGCCGGTGCGATTCCACGCCGTGACGGTGACCACATCCTGCGCCCCGACCTGCGCCATGAAGACGATCCCGGAGGTCGACAGCGAGAACGCCGCCTGCGCGAAATCCCCCGGCCGCGCGCCCGGCAGCGGCACGTTGACCGCGGCGTTGCCGCCCGCGGCGATGGAGGGCGGGTCCCAGGCAAGATCCGCCGCCAGGTCGCGCACGCCGATCCGCAGACCCGGCAGGCCATACAGCAAGGCCGGCGCGTGCCGCGGGTCGCAGTTCAACCGCAGCGCGCGCAACTCGTAATCCGCCGAGATGCGCGCGACGCCGATGATGGCGGTCGCGACATGCGGCGCCAGGCGCAGAGCTTGCAGCCGAGTCAGCCCGGCATCGGTCATGTCGGACCCCCCCTGCCACCAACGGGCCGCCGCATTCCACTGCATGGACTGGCCGGAGGCCAGCACCAGCGGCCCGGCCGACTCGCCCAGCAGGTTGCCCGCCGCATCGAAGGTCATCACCACCAGCCGTGGCGAATCCGCATCGACGCCGAGCGCGAAGTCCCGGCAACCGCGCGCATCGACCACGAAGCCGACGCCACGACCACCGGTGAGCAGCACGCCGCGATCCGTCATCACATAGGCGTCCAGTGCAGCGAAGGCGAAATCCGCCAGCGCCACGGGCGTGCCCGAGACATTCGAGGACAGGCAGGCCATGCGCTCGAAGCCGGTTTCCGTCGCGCTCCAGCGGATGGCCGCGGCGCGCAGGCTGGGCGTGGCGGCAACCTCCCGCGTCGCCTCCCGATGCGCCGCGGCCTGATGCAGGGTCTGGACCACGCCGCCGAGGCGCGTCGCCGTACCGGTGTGCTCGATCTCCACCAGGTAGCCCTGGCTGGCCCAGGCGACCTCGTAGACATGGTCCTGCGCCGCCGCGGTATGACGCGCGACGAAGCCGGTGCAGCCTTCCATGCGCAGGCCGCGTGCGATCACACTGCGGCTGTTCACCTCGCACAGGAAGGGAATGCCGGCGATCGGCCGGCCTTCCGCATTCAGCTCGAAATTCGGCCCGTCGAAGACGTGGCGATTGTGCGCGACATAGGCGCCGGGGGCCGCGGAAAAACGGATGCCAAAGCGGTCCTTGTCCACATGCACGGTGGACCCCACCGCGAAGTGTCCGCCGTAGTAGCGGATCGAGGTGTTCCAGGCGCCGGCCGTCAGCGTATGCGCATCCAGGCCGATGCGGTTGTTGACGATGCGGCCGAGCACCAGCGTGCAATCCTCGAAGCCGCGGCCATCGCCCAGGGTGCGCACGCCGATGGTGAAGCCCTCGACGCGCCGTACCTCAATGACGGAGGCGTCGTGGTTGCGCAGGACGATGCCGATTTCCCCCTCGTCCAGCCAGTCGCCGATGCCGTCGCGGATCACCGACAGCCCGCTGTGCTGCTTACTGGCATTTCGGGCAATGCCGCCATCGCCGATCGTCAGCGCAGGCTGGCCGGCCGGTCCGGCATACAGGATGGTGCCGCGCATGGTCAGGCCTGCGGCTGCACCCGGCAGCGTCAACGGCTGCGCGGTGCGGTACGTACCCTCCCCGATCAGCAGCGTCTTGCCGGAAGCGCCGGCGGCATTCATCGCCGCCTGCAAGGCGGGGCCATCCTCCGTCACACCATTGCCGGTCGCGCCGAAGTCACGCGCGCTGAGCTGCTCGCCGAGCTTGTCCTCCACGGTAAAGGGCACGGCGCCGGGGAACGGCGCGCTGATCAGGCCGGAATCGCGCGGCAGCACCACGACATTGCCGGTGCCGTCGAACCCCAGCATCCGGTTGGCGCGCGCGCCGCGCAGCGGCAGCACCAGGTTGCCGCCGACCTCCGCCGGGTCCTGGCGCAGGGTCGAGGACAGGTCCTCCCGCTGTTCCTGCAAGGTAGCGACCAGCCGGTCCAGCTCATCGTTCAGCGTGCGGGCGCGCAGGATCCCGTTGTCCTGGAAATCCGTGCTTCGCTCCACGCGCAGGGTGCGCCGCAGGGTCACCGTGCTGCCATTGGCGGCCGGCGTAGCGAGGCTGACGGTGCCGCCCTCGGATTGCCCGGCGCCGGTGACGGTGAAGCCGCCATTGAGCAGCACGCCATCCAGGCGCACCTCGATGTCTTCGGCCCGGAAGATCGGGAAGGGATAGGTGAACGCAACGCGCGTGCCGTCGCCCAGATACTGGACGCGCGGCGCGACGTCGCCGATGCGGATATGCTCGGCCATCATGGGCTCCGGACTCTGTGGGGGTGGGTGCGGGATCAATCCAGCAGGTTGCGCAGCGAGGTCCCGAAGGTGCTGCCGGCGCGCAGCCAGCTGGTCAGCGATCCGTCGTTGTTCAGCAGGCTGCGGCGCCCGGCGGAGATGCGCGCGGCGAAGACCTGGTCACTGTCCGACTGCGCCGCGGCGGCATCGCGTTCGAGCCCCGCCGTCAGCGCGGCGGCGGAGCCTTCATCTGCCGAGATGCCGCCGGCGGCCAGGCGCGCACGGGTCGAGGCCAGCGTGCCCGCCAGCCGCTGCTCCCGCGCACGGGCATCGACAGATTGCTGCACGCTGGCCTGCGCGACACGCGCCGCCTCCTGTTCGCGCGCCGCATTCGCCTGCGCCTTCGCGCTGGCGGACTGCGTCTGCGCCTGCTGCACGCTGCCATAGATGGATGCGCCCGCGCCGATGGCGGTGGCGATGGGGGCGAGTTGCGCCATCAGCTGGTGATCCTCATGTCGGTGGTGACGGAAAGCAGCGTCATCGGCAGCGGCGTCTCACCCTCGATCCGCCACAGCGGCGCCATCGCGTCGCGCCGCCAGCCGAGCGCGCGCAGTGCGATGTCGCCGGTGAAGGGGACCGGCGCCGCATCGAGCAGCGCGGTGTCCAGGCGGCGGAACGGCACCGGCTGCACGCCGCGGCCGAGATCCACCTCCAGCGCCGGCGTCGCCAGGATGCGGAAGGTGGCGGAGACCAGGCGTAGCGGAGCGGCAGCGGCACCCGATGCGCCACCGAGTGCCATCGGCAGCGGCTCGATCACGTGCCGGAACGGCAGCCCGGCCTGCACCGTGGCGGCGGGCGGTTCCACCGGGATGGCGCCGTCCACCACCGTCTCCGCCGCGCGCGGCGCGCCATCGGCAAGCAGGCCGACCTGCTGGCCTTCGAGATGCGCGAGGCCGGACCAGCTGTCCTGCGGCAGCGCCGCGATGCCGGCAAGCGCCGCATCCAGCCCGGCGGCGGCGTCGAAGCGCTCCAGTCGATGCGTACCGAAGCGTTCCACCAGGGCGTAGACGCGGCCTTCGGTTTCCGCGACGGCACGGAACGCGCCCTGCGTTTCCAGCCGCGTCCAGGCGGTCACCTGCTCGGCGCGGTACAGCGTCAGCGTCGCGATGCCGCCATCCGCCATCACCACGTGCAGCAGCCGTGCCGTCTGGTCGTAGGCCATGGAAACCGGGGTCTGCACCAGGTGCCGCGCGACCAGCGCCAGGTCATTGGCCTGATAGGCATCGGCGACGTCGGTGTAGGCGAATTCATGCACGCCGCGGCCCGATCGCGCGACGAACAGCGTCGCGCCATCCACGTCCACCGGCGGCACCTGGCGCTCCACCACGCTGCCGATCCGCGTCTGCCGGTTGAGCTGGATGGAGGACGGCGTCAGCGGATCGCCCGTCACCATCCACTCCGCACCGGAAGTGAATACCTGGAGATGGCGGCCAGAGAACACGGCGCGGATCGCGTTCACCTGGTCCGAGACCAGCGCGAACTCGATGCCCTCGTCGTCCAGCCCGCTGCCGCTGTCGAAGTCGCCGAGGTCGCCGGTGCGCGACAGCCACAGCCGGTTCGGCAGGTCCCGCGAACCGCCGAGCACCAGGCGGTCCTGGTGGAACCCGGCGCAGACCGGCTGGCCGCGTACGCTGCTGAAGGCGCTTTCCTGCCAGTCATTCGTCGGCAGAACATCCTCCAGCAACTCGTCGCAATGCGCCGTCGCGGTCAACGCATCCAGCACCGTGAAGACCTGGATGCGCCGGCCCTTCAGCCGCATGTGGGTGGCGACATGGCCCGGCTGGAACAGCGGGGCCGATGCGGTGACGGTGATCATGCCGCTGGTGCCGGATGGTGTCAGTGCGATGTCCGGCCGGAAGGCATGGAACGGCATGCGGCTGAAGGCGAAGGTCGTGATGGTCCAGGCGGTGTGGCTGCTGCGGGTCAGGCGCTGCGGCGGCATCTCGGGATGGAACAGCAGCAAGGTGTCGGCGCTTTGCGTGTAGGACAGTTGTGGCAGCATCGCCGCGGTCCAGGGCGCGGGCAGCGACGCCACCTCGGCATCGCCGAGGAACACCTGCAGCCGCGCGTCGCTCAGCGCGAGCAGGTAGGTCTGCTCGGTATTGAACTCGAAGGGCATCAGGCGTGCCGCACCCGGCAACGCCGCGACATGCACCAGGCCGGGGCGACGGGCGACGCCGCCGGTCGGCTGGATGACGACGTTGCGCAGCCGCCGTGCGCCATTCTCGAAGGCGCGCAGATCGGCGCGACCGAACAGCTCCGGCGCCAGCTCGCCCGCGGTGAAGCTGGACTTGATGCGGCGCGTGGCGATCGTCATCCCTCAGCCTCTCACATCGACGAGCGGAAAGTGCTCGATGGCGCGCGGCGTATCCTGCTGGCTGTCCACCAGCCTTGCGCTGCGCAACTCGGACTCCGCCAGGCGGAACAGCATCTCGGCGCGGGATTGGCTTTCGGTCAGCGGCAGGCAGAATTCCGCGGCAAGCCGTGCCACCAGCGCCTGCGCGAAGAAGGGCGGGAAGGCGCTTTCGTCGGGGCGGAAGATGTAGGTCAGCGTGACGGCCGGCGAATCCGCGTGCAGCCTATCCTCATGGATGCGGTAGGGCATGCCGCGGCCACGGCCACCCGCCCCGGCAGACAGCGCGCGCAGGAAGCCACTCGGCAGTTGGAAGGCGTGCGCCATGTCCGCATGCGGCACGGCGGACAGTCGCGGCAGGTCGGTCTGACCTGTGGCGAAGGACCAGGGATGCGCCGAGATCAGCGTGTCGCGCACGGGTGCGTAGAGGTTCGCCGCCACCTCCGCCTCCGCCGTGCCCTCGTCCAGCGAGGCGACGGGCTGCGCGCCAAGGCGCAGCAGGGCGCGCGAGCACAGCGCGAGCGCGGTCAATGCCATGTTCGTGGGTCCGTTCGTTCGAAAGGGGGGGTTCGGCGTGGTGGGGCGTGGCCCCCTCACCCCACCCTCTCCCCCAAAAGGGGGAGAGGGCTTCGCGGCTATTCCGCTGCGCGCATGCGCACGACACCGAAGTCGTCGACCAGCGTGGCGCCCTGGCTCATCATGTTCGCCACGAAATGCGCCGCACGGTCGCCGTGCCAGGTGATGTCGGTCTCGACCTCGGCGGCGGAGGCGTGGCCGATGGCGGTGCGGTGGTAGAAGTAGCAGTAGCGCAGCGCACCGGACTTGGTCAGGCCTGAATGCGGCACCCACATCGCGCCGAGCCAGCGCTTCGCCTGGCTGCCCTTCCACGGCAGCGCGTCGTCGCCGACATACTCGGAAGATGCGAACTCCTCGATCTCGAGCAGCTGCGACCACTGCTTCCAGCCGACCACGGCATAGCGGCCGCCATCATCCGGCACGTCTGCCGCGCCCATCATCTCGAAGGCCAGCAGCACCTTCGCCTTGGTCAGACCATCGGCATCGGTGGTGCCGGCAGCGCTGCCCACGGCGTCGCGCGTCGCGCTGTCCAACGCGGCGATGATCAGCTCATCGGTCTTGCGACCCAGCGCATAGGCGCCGGCATTGGCGACGACGGTGCGCTCGTCGATGTTCGTCTTCAGCTCATCGAGACGGTCGATCCAGTCGCCGGCGTAGTAGTCCTGCAGCACGCATTCTGCCTGCGCGTGTTCCAGGTTCATCACGGGCACGGAGCCATGCCGAGTCTTCGCGGCGGCGACGCCCTTGCCGACCTTCGGGAAGAAGGTGCTGGTGCCGGTCACGCCGGTCTTGGCGCGGATGGTCGGGCGCAGCTTGCTGCCCTGGCGCTGATAGGCCTCGTGCACCTCGGCCTGGAACTGGCGGGTGAAGACGGCGTCGATCTGGGTGGATGCGGACATCTGTTCGGGGCTCCGGATCTAGGGGGGTAGAGCCACGCGGCCGGTTGCCTGGGAGGGCCGGCGGCGCGGCGCTTGGCCGCAGGCCCTTGCGGGTTGCCTGCGGAAATCGGGGCCCGGCGCGGCGCCAGGGGCGGGGCCGGGCCGGGCCGGGTGGCTATTCGCGAACCAGGCGCCGGAAGCCTTCCGTCACGCGCTTCACGAAATCTGGCTCGCGGGACCGCCAGTAGCGCGGGTCGCGCATCATCTTGCGCAGCTCCGCCTCGTCCGGCCCCGCCTCGGCCTGCGCATCGCGGGACAAAGCGGGCTCGCGGCCCTCCATCATCCGGTGCAGCGCCACCACGCCATCGGCGGTGGAGGACAGCGCGGTGAACACGACCTCGGGCAAATGCGCGCGACCCCAGGCGGAAAGCTGGCCGGCGATGCGGCGGTAGCGGTCCTCGCCGCCGAAATGCGCGCGCAGCTTCTCCACCTGCCGCCCGGCCTCGAATTCGGACGCGGCTTCGGCGATCAGCGGCAGCAGGCGCTCCGCCGCCAGGTCGTACACCAGCTGCACCTGGCGCGCGTTGAAGCCGGCCTCGTGCAGGCGCTGGTTCACGATTGCGTCCGGCGTCAGCAGTTCGTTCGGCGCCGTCACCTCGTAGCCCTCCGGGCTGTCAGGGATGCCGAGCGCGCGGCGCCAGCGCAGCCGGTCCTCCTCCGGTGCATCGTCGCCGGGCGGCGCGAAGCGCTGGGAAAGCCGCCGCTCCAGCTCCATGTAGGATTTCAGCAGCGCATCGACGCGCAGGGCACCCTTCGATTCATCCCAGAATTTCTCGGGGATGTCGGCAGGGCGGCTACCTGTGCTGGCGGTCTCGGTCGCGGCGTCGAGAAGGTTTTCGGACATGCCGGGGCTCACTCCTGGATCTGTACGGGACGAATGATCTCGGCCGGCGCACCGAGGGTGCGGGCCAGCCAGCGCGCGGCGGCCGGCGCATCCAGCACCGCCTGCGCCTCCGCGCCGAGTTGCGAGGCCGCCTGCAGGAACAGCAGCGTGTCGGCTGCATCCGCACGCGCCTGCACGCGGGCAAGCGGCGAGGCGTAGACCAGCCGCGCCTCCTGCCCGTCCGCGAACAGCGGCGGCACCTCGCCGCGCCGGCGCAGGATGGACAGGCAGCGTGCCACCAGCGGCCCCAGCAGCTCCGCCTGCAACCGGCCATAGATCGCGCCGAGCAGGCGGATGGAGATGGCGCTGCGTGCCGTCACCTCGGTGGCCGTCATCGCCGCCTTGTCGGAGGCCTCGATACGGTCGGCCAGCAGCGCACCGCGAATGCGGGTTCGCAGGTCCTCCAGGATCAGCTGGGAGACATCGAAATTGCCCGGCGCCGCGAGCGGCGTCAGCCCCGCCGAGCCCTGCGCCTTCGGGATGATGGCCCCCGGCACCAGCCGCACCGTGGTCGGGTTCAGCACGCCGTCATCCTCCGCCTGCCAGATGCCGGTGGCGGCGATGGAGGCGTTCTTCAGGATCAGCTCGACCACCTTGTTGGCGGTGCGGATATCCGGCAGCGCCTTGGCAACGGGGCCGCGCCCATAGGTCTCGCCCGGCACCTTCAGCCAGCGGAAGGCGATGAAGGGATTCTCCGCGAAACGCCCCTCGGCCAGGATCTCGGCCGAGGCTTCGCCACCCTCCAGCACCACCGCGAAGCGATGGCCGGAACGGGTGTCGGGCCACACAGCCTCCACCACCCGCAACTGCGCCGGCACTTCGTCGGCGGATTGCTTCGGCAGGACCACCTGCGCCGCCGGCCAGCGTGCCCGGATTTCGGCGGGCGTCAGCCGCATGGCGCGGAACACGGTGTCGAGCCGCCCCGAGACACCTTCCTCCAGCACCGTCTCGCGCAGCGGCACCGCGGTGAAGCGGAGCGCGGAGGCCTCGCCGGGCGGCGCCTCCTCCACCAGCAGCACGGCGGTGCCGGTCACCACCAGTTCGAGGAAGGCCTGGTGCAGTTCCAGGCCGAAGTTGGACCGGTCGAGATGGCCCTGCAGCGTTTCCGCTGCATCCTCCATCACCCGCGCCACCTCCTGCGCCTGCGCGCCGTCCGCCATCCGGCGGGACGGTGCCAGGCCAAACCAGCGCGACCAGGGCGGTGCGAGTTCGGCGAGCAGCGAGGCCGCCAGTTGTTCCGCCGCATCCGCCGCCGTCGCATCGAACAGTGGCGCGGCGTCGTGCGCCGGCAGCGCGTGGTCGTAGCAGTCCTGCCAGCGGCCCTCGAGCGGCCGGCGGCGGGCGGCGGCGCGGGCATGCGCCGCCAGGATCGTATCGGGCGTCATCATGGCGCTCACTCGCCCAGCAGCGTCTTGCGGGCGGCGAAGCCTGGCGCCGGGTCCAGCACTCCGCGGGCGGAGGTGGCGATGGTGCCGGACACGCCGCGGCGTGCGCGTTCCAGCGCCCGCAGCCTAGCCTGGCGGGCGGTTTCCTCCGCGGCGGCTTCGGTAGCGGCCGCCTGCGCGGCCGCCCCCTGGGCCGCCTGGCTGGCGGCGACGCTGGCATCCGCGGCGGACACGGCCGGCTTCGGCGCCTTGAACAGGCCACCCATGCGCGCTTCCTTCGGCTTGAGAGGGGGCCCCAACAAAAAGACCCGCCCGGCAAGGCCGGACGGGTCGGAGTTTGAGGACCGGGAGAGGAGGATGTCGTGGAGCGCAACTCGCCCCGTGGCAGGGGCTTGATAAGCCGGATGCCGCGCGGCGTCAATATTTATTCCTATTTTTCCTGATTATATTCCTTTCCGCCCAGCTCGCGGAACAGCTGGAACGGCGTCCAGGCCCGCGGTGCCGCCGGCCCCAGCAGCGCGCGGCACAGCGCCACGCAGGTGAACGGTGCCAGCGGCGGCAGGCTGCGGGGCGCCGCCTCCGCCGGGATGAAGGGGCCGAGCACGCGCAACCCGGCGCGGCGATAGAAGCTGGGCAGGTCGAAGCCGCCCGGCACCGGCAGGCGTGCCACCAGCAAGCGGCCCGACAGCGGCTCCAGCACCGTCCATCCGGCCTCATCGCCGAGTGCTGCGAAACAATGCCTGAAGCCGGGCCGCAGCAGGTGCAGCCAGGGCTGGTCGGCGCCGCCGCCGAAGGCGACCCACACGGTCTGCCCCGTTGCATCCGTCACCCGCCGATGCGCCAGGCGGTGCGTGGACAAGGGTTTGGTCGCGCCGTTCAAGGTTGCGCCGGTCATGCCACACGCCCCCGGAACGCCACCACCTCGCCTTCCGGCAATCCGCGGGGCGGACCGCCGACGATCCCCTTGGCACGCAGCGGAAAGTCCAGCCGCTCCATCGCCTCGCGCCACAGCCGCAGGTCGCCGGCCTCGGTCGGAATGCGCGGGCTGGGAGATTCATGCCGCTCGCCCCAGATACGCAGGATGCGGGCATGCGCCAGGTCGATGCGGCGCTGGCGGTAGAGCCGGTCCAGGCACTTCACCACGTCATCCGGCTCGCAGGGCCGCACCACCAGGCCGCGCCCGGCGCCGAGGCGCGCGCCGTCGCGCCGGGCGGTCAGCGCCGCCATGGTCCAGAACCAGGCATCCTCGGCGGAGGCGAACGGTTGCGCGCGGTCCAGGCTGGCCAGGACGGGGGCGTGGCGGGGGGCGATGGACATATCTCGGGGGTCCTCGAGGGCTAGTTCCTGAACAAAACAGGAACAATAGCTTTCTAGACCGTTCCATCTACGGTTGCAAGGATATGGTTCCTATTGCCTCCCGACTCGAAACCTAGGATGGATCACCCAGAGCAGGCGCAGGTCGCCTGTAACGAACAGGGAAATCCGCATCCATGCGGCACGAGGATGTCTGGCGGGCAATCGATGCGCTCGCCGCCGAACATGGGCTCTCCGCCTCCGGCCTGGCCCGCCGCGCCGGGCTGGACGCCACCGCCTTCAACCCGTCCAAACGCACCGGTGTCGATGGCCGCGCCCGCTGGCCCTCCACCGAAAGCGTCGCGAAGGTTCTGGCCGCCACCGGCACGGGCTTCGAGGCCTTCGCCTCCCTCGTCACCGGCGCCCCTGCCCTGTCCCGCGGCCGCAGCGCCATCGCCCGACGCATCCCGCTGATCGGCCTGGCCCAGGCCGGCAGCGAGGGGTTCTTCGACGATGGCGGCTATCCGGTCGGCGGCGGCTGGGACGAGATCTCAGTGCCCGACGTGCCGGACCCGAACGCCTACGCGCTGGAAATCAGCGGCGAGAGCATGGAGCCGGTGTTCCGCGATGGCGACGTCGTCATCGTCTCCCCCGGCGCCCCGGTGCGACGCGGCGACCGCGTGGTGGTCCGCACCCGCGCCGGGGAGGTGATGGCCAAGCAGTTGCTGCGCCAATCCGCCCGCCGGGTCGAACTGGCCAGCCTGAACCCAGCGCATCCGAACTACAGCTTCGACCTGGCAGAGCTTGCGTGGATGCACCGCATCATCTGGGCAACGCAGTAGGCATCGCCGCCTACCGCCCCGGCAGCAGCGGCGCCAGCGTTTCCAGGTCCTTCTCCGCCCGGCAGGCCAGGAAGCGCGGCCCGTCGCCCGGCTTCGGTGCGCCGATCGGGAAGGCCGTCAGCCCGATATCGCCATAGACCCGCAGCAGCCCCGGCCCGACGCGCCAGAAGGCGGCATCCACGCCCTCCCGCTCGCACATGTCGCGAAAGCGCCAGATGGCGGAAACGCGGTCCCGCTCCTCCCCCGCCGGGTCGCCGAGCGCCAGCCAGATGCCGTTGCGGCGGACGAAGCCGAAGCCGGCGCGGCCGGCCTCGCCGAACACCGCGCCATCGGCGATCTCCGGCGCCTCCGCCCCCAGCCCCTTGAGCCGCGCCCGGACCTCGGCGTCCCAGGGCACCGGCTGCAGCCGCGCAGGGCGCAGCAGCCGCACCGCCGCCACCAGCAGCAGCACCGCCGCGAGGCCCACGGAAAAGCGCAGGCTGTCCGGCGCCAGCGGCGAGACCACCACGCCCCACCAGCTGTCGCCTGCAACCTTGCCGCCATAGCTGACCAGCGCGAGCATCAGCGCGCACAGCCCCACCACCACCAGCGGCAGCAGCGTCGAACCGGCCAGCGGTTCCGTCATCAGACGCGCGGTGCGGTAGAAGGCGCTGCGCATCGCCGCCAGCAGCCCGGCCACCAGCAGGAAGGCGCCCCACAGCCACCAGCCATCGGCCCGCAGCCAGCAGATCAGCGCGCCGGTCAGCAGCAGCGCGATGCCGGTGCCCCAGGCCAGCGTCAGCCGTCGCAGCAGCCCGTAGCCCATCACCAGCAGCAGCGACCCGATCAGCGAGGCCGCAAAGTGGGAGGCGACCGCCGCCTCATACCCCGCCCATTCCGCCACCGCCGTGCCCTGCGCCGGCAGCGCGCCAACGAAGATCAGCAGCGCCCCGCCGAGGCCCACCAGGCCTGCGATCACCGGCACTTCCAGCGCATCCGTCACGCCCTGTTCCGTGGCGAAGCGCTTCAGCGCGTGGCGGCGCTGCGCGATCTCGAAGCCGGCAAACAGGATGCCGGCCAGGAACAGCGGCACGATGTAGTAGTACAGTCGGAACAGCAGCAGCGCGCCGACCACCTGCGCCGGCGTCAGCCAGGGCTGCAGGCCGATCAGGATGGCGCCATCGAACACGCCGATGCCGCCCGGCAGGCTGGCGGCGATGCCGGCGGTGTAGGCCGCGACATAGATGCCGAGGAAGCGCAGGAAGGTCAGTCCCTCCGCCGGCGGCAGCAGCACGTAGAAGATCATCGCCGTGACCGCGACATCGACGCTCGCCAGCACCGTCTGCGCCACCGCCATGCGGAAGCCCGGCAGGTCGATGCGGTACTTGAAGATGGTGACGTGGGACCGAAGACGGGACATCGTGACGTAGGCGATCACGGTCGCCCACATCGCCAGCCCGACGATCCGCATCGCCCAATGCGGCACATGCTCGCCGAGGCCCGGCACCACCTCCGGCTCCACCACCAGCACCAGCCCGCCCAGCGCGAAGCCGCCAAGTCCGAAGGTCAAGCTGGTGAAGGCCACCACCTTGGCGATCGCCAGCGGCGGCAGCCCCCAGGCGGCATAGAAGCGATAGCGCACCGCGGCGCCCGACACCGCCGCGAAGCCCAGATTGTGCGCCAGCGTATAGGCGCAGAAGGACGCCAGCGAGGTGCGCGCATAGCTGACCGGATGCCCGGCATAGACGCTGCCGAGCCGGTCGTAGATCGTCAGCACCGCATAGGCGAGCAGCGTCCACCCCACCGCGATCCACAGCGTCGTGGTCGAGATCGCGGCGAGGGAGGTCTGGATATCCGCCACCGAAAGGCTGCGGAATTCATGCTGTACCACCCAGATGGCGGCGGCGAGCAGCAGCAGCCCGAAGCCGGCCACGCCATGCCGGCGAACCAGGCCCCAAAGGCGCTTCATGCGGCGGCGCCGTCCGCATCCTGCCGCTGCAGCGCGGCCTCGATCAGCCCGATGGTGCCAGCGATCCCGTACAGCGCCACGAAGCCGCCGAAGCGCGGCCCCTCCGGCTGGCCCAGCAGCACCTGGTACAGCGCGTTGAACCAGGCCCGCGAGACGCCCATGCGGCCGTCCTTGGCGGGTTCCAGGAATGGCTCCCGACGCCCGGCGTCATAGACGATGTCCTGGATGGCGCGCGCCTGCTCGTCCGGCGCCAGCGCCTCCAGCTCGGCAAGCTGCGCCCGCAGCGCGGCGGCCAGCGCCTCGAAGGCCGGGCGCTCCGCCTCGGTCGCGGCGCGGTGCTGCTTGGTGGGGGCGACGCGGTCGCGGTAGTAGGCCACCGCGTGCTCGACCAGCCGCGCCAGCAGCGGATGCGTCTCGCCGCTCGCATCCGGCGCGTAGCGGCGCAGGAAGCCCCACAGCATCTCCGGCGCATCGGCGTTGATGACGCTGGCCAGGTTCATCAGCATGGTGAACGACACCGGCGTGCCCGGATCGTTGGTCGGCCCGCCATGGATATGCCAGGCCGGGTTGTCCGGCCCCGGCGCCGCGCGCAGGCGGTCCAGGTTCTGCACGTATTCGTCGACGGCGCGCGGGATGACGTCGAAATGCAGGCGCTTGGCGCGGCCCGGCTGGTTGTACATGAACTGCGCCAGGGATTCGGGCGGCGCATAGTGCAGCCACTCGTCGATGGTCAGCCCGTTGCCCTTGGACTTGCTGATCTTGTGGCCGTCCTCGTCGAGGAACAGCTCATAGGTGAAGCCGATCGGCGGCTCGCCGCCCAGCACCTTGCAGATGCGGGAGGAGAGCTTGACGCTGTCGATCAGATCCTTGCCCGACATCTCGTAGTCCACGCCGAGCGCGAACCAGCGCAGCGCCCAGTCCGCCTTCCACTGCGCCTTGCAGTGCCCGCCGGTGATCCGCGTGCCGTGCCGTTCCCCGGTTTCCGGATCGACCCAGACCAGCAGATCCTCGCCCGGCCGCACCTCCTCCATCGGCACCTGCATGACCACGCCCGTCTTCGGGTGGATCGGCAGGAAGGGCGAATAGGTGCCGCGGCGCTCCGGGCCGAGCGTCGGCAGGATCACCTCCCGCACCGCCTCATGCCGCTCCGCCATCCGCAGCAGCGCCGCATCGAAGCGCCCTGAGCGGTAGTAGTCCGAGGAGGAGGCGAATTCGTATTCGAAGCCGAAGCGGTCGAGGAAGGCCCGCAGCCGGGCATTGTTGTGGTGGCCGAAGCTCTCATGCGTGCCGAAGGGGTCGGGCACGGCGGTGACCGGCCGCCCCAGGAAGCCCGCCAGCATCTCCCGGTTCGGCACGTTGTCTGGCACCTTGCGGAGGCCGTCCATGTCATCGCTGAAGGCGACCAGCCGGGTCGGCAGGCCCGTCAGCGCCTCGAAGGCGCGCCGTACCCAGGTGGTGCGCGCCACCTCCCCGAAGGTGCCGATATGCGGCAGGCCGGAGGGGCCATAGCCGGTCTCGAACAGCGCCTCCCCCTTCGCCGAGGCTTTCACCCGCAGGGCGACCTTGCGCGCTTCCTCGAAGGGCCAGGCCTTGGCTGCGGCGAAATCGACGGACATGCGGGTCGGCACCTCGGGCTGCGGGCAACGCGGCCTTATAGAAGGCGCGTGCTATCCAGGCGAGGGCACCGCCCGGCCCGGCGCCCAATATACCCGCCTTGGTTGCAGCCGCCAGCGTGCCGCGGACGCCTGACAGCGCCCGCACTTTGCGCTAGATGCCCAGCATCCTTGATGGCAGGAGCAGCGTGCGATGCGTGTCGGTGTGATCGGCGCCACCGGAGCGGTGGGGCGGGAATTGGTGGAGGTCCTTGGGCGGCGTCGCTTCCCGGTGACGAAACTCCGCCTCTTCGCCTCCGGCCGCAGCGCCGGCACGGTGCTGCCCACGCCCTTCGGCGACATCGCGATCGAGGAATTCTCCCAGGCCGCCGCGAGCGACCTGGACCTCGCCCTGCTCGCCGTCTCCGGCGACTTCGCCAAGGCGCATGCCCCCGGGCTGGTCGCTGCCGGCGTCACCGTGGTGGACAATTCCTCCGCCTTCCGGCTGGACGACGCCGTGCCGCTGGTGGTGCCGGAGGTGAACGCCCAGGCACTCGGCGAGGCCCGGTTGATCGCCAACCCGAACTGCACCACCGCGATCCTGGTCGTCGCGCTCGCCCCGCTGCACGCCGCCTTCGGCCTGAAGCGCGTCATCGTCTCCACCTACCAGGCCGCCTCCGGCGCCGGGGCG
Source organism: Falsiroseomonas sp. HC035 (assembly GCF_050563525.1). Classification (NCBI taxonomy): domain Bacteria; kingdom Pseudomonadati; phylum Pseudomonadota; class Alphaproteobacteria; order Acetobacterales; family Roseomonadaceae; genus Falsiroseomonas; species Falsiroseomonas sp. HC035. Next base: position 37,901 of record NZ_JBNXUN010000005.1, on the reverse strand, counting down.
GAGGGCATGGCGGAGCTGGAGCGGGAGACGCGGCGCGTGCTGGTCGAGGGCCAGCCGGCCCGCGCCGAAGTCTTCGCCCACCCGCTCGCCTTCAACGTCATCCCGCACATCGACAGCTTCCAGCCCAATGCCTACACGCGGGAGGAAATGAAGGTGGTCTGGGAGACCCGGAAGATCATGGGCCTGCCGGAGCTGCTGATCTCCTGCACCGCCATCCGCATCCCGACCATGCGCGTGCACGGCGAGTCCGTGACCATCGAGACCGAGCGCCCTGTCACGGCCGAGGCGGCGCGGGACGTGCTGCGCCGAGCCGCCGGCGTGAAGCTGGTCGATGATGTCTCGAAGAACCTCTACCCGATGCCGCTGACCGCCACCGGCCAGGACGATGTCGAGGCCGGCCGCATCCGCGCCAACCCGGTCTTCGGCGACCGTGGGCTGGACCTGTTCCTGTGCGGCGACCAGTTGCTGAAGGGCGCCGCGCTGAACGCGGTGCAGATCGCGGAATGGCTGCCGGCGCTGGCGGTCCCGGCCTGAAATCCACCGGCCGCGCGCATGAATCGCGGCCTATCCTGGGTTTCGCCCTTTGTTCCCGCCGCTCATGCCGCCACATTGGCGGCATGAGCCGATTCCCCGAACAGGGCACGTGATGTCAGGCCGTCGTGCCGATGGCACCACCCCCCGCGCCATCGCCACGACAGCCATGGTCCAGCCACGCCTGCTGCTGCCCGACAGCCCGGCGCTGATCGCCGGCTTCGGCCGCGGTACCCTGCTGACCCCGGATGGCGAGTTGTTCACCGGCTCCGCCCTCGAGATCGGCCGGCGGCTGCGCGACATGCCGCCACCAATGGTGGTGCACGCTCCCGCCACCGCGAAGCGCCTCGGCATCGGCGCCTTCCCGGCCTGCGACCTGCTGGAGCTGTTCGCCTTCTGCCAGCCCGCGCGCCCCGCCGCCCCAACCCCGCGCGGTCTCGCCATCGCGCTGGACCGCGACCCGCCGGCCGATGACGAGGCGATGGCCGCCCTGCTGCCGGATCTCGCCACCGCCCTGCTCCGCCACCTGGCCGCCGGCCGCAACGCGCCGCTGAACCGCGACGCCGCCGCGCTGGCCGCCAAGCTCGGCGCCGATGGCAACTGGCCCTGGGCCGATTCCATCCTCGCCGCCCTCGGCCAGCAGGCCCGCCCCTCGCTCGACCCGTTGAAGGTCTGGCGCCGCCTGCCGGACTGGGAGGAGGTGGCGCCGCCGCCGCCGCCCTCCGCCCATCCCGTCACCTCCGCCGATGCCCGCCGCCGCCTTGCGGAGATCCTGGGCGACGGCGCCGAGCAGCGCCCGCAGCAATCCGACTATGCCTCCGCCGCCTCTGCCGCATTCGAGGCGCGGGAGACCCGTGGCGCGCCCAACCTGGTGCTGGCGGAGGCCGGCACCGGCACCGGCAAGACGCTGGGCTACGTGGCGCCGGCCAGCCTGTGGGCGGAGCGCAACGGCGCCCCGGTCTGGATCTCCACCTTCACCCGCAACCTGCAACGCCAGATCGACCAGGAAACCGCCCGCCTCTACCCGGAACCCGCCGAGCGCCGCCGCCGCATCGTCGTGCGCAAGGGCCGCGAGAATTATCTGTGTCTCCTGAACATGGAGGAAGCCGTTGGCGCCGCCGGCATGGCCGGGGCGCTGCTGCCGCTGGCGCTGGTCGCGCGCTGGGCGCTGGCGACGCGGGATGGCGACCTGATGGGCGGCGACTTCCCCGGCTGGCTGACCGAGTTGTTCGGCCCGCACGCCGTCTGGCCGCTGGCCGACCGCCGCGGCGAGTGCATCCACTCCGCCTGCGGCCACTACAAGCAGTGCTTCGTCGAGCATTCCATCCGCCGCGCCCGCGGCGCCACCCTCGTCATCGCCAATCATGCCTTGGTCATGGTGCAGGCGGCGCTCGGTGGTGGGGAGGATGGGCGCCCGCTGCGTCTGGTCTTCGACGAGGGCCACCACCTGTTCGATGCCGCCGACGCCGCCTTCAGCGCCGACCTGACCGGCGCCGAGGCCGCCGAACTACGCCGCTGGCTGCTTGGCGCCGAGGGTGGGCGTTCCCGCGCCCGTGGCCTGTCGCGCCGACTGGAGGATCTGGTCGGCGATCGCCCCGACCTGCTGCTGCCGCTGGAGGAAGCTTTGCAGGCCGCCCGCGCCCTGCCCGCCCCAGGCTGGCCCAACCGCCTGTCCGATGGCGACGATCCGCGCACCACCGCCGAAGGCTTTCTGCAATCCGTCCGCCGCCAGGTGCTCGCCCGCGCCAAGGACGAGGAAGCTGGCTACGGCATCGAATGCGACATCCACCCGCTGCCGGAGGCCGTCGCCGAGGCCGCCGCGACCCTCGCCGAAAGCCTCATCCGGCTGAAGACCCCGCTCCAGTCCTTGCACGACCGCCTGGCCGCGCGGCTGGAGGATGAGGCGGAGGAGCTGGAAGTCGGCGACCGCATCCGCATCGAGGCCGCCTGCCGGGGCCTGGAACGCCGCGCGCTGATGCCGCTGACCGCCTGGACCGCCATGCTCGGCACATTGTCGGCACCGCCCCGTGCGCCCGGCACCCGCCCCGACTATGTCGACTGGTTCGCGCTGGATCGGCGGGAGGGGCGCGAGGTCGATTGCGGCATGCACCGCCACCACCTGGACCCGACGCAGCCCTTCGCCATGGCCGTCGCCGCCCCGGCGCATGGGCTGCTGATCACCTCCGCCACGCTGCGCGACGAGACCGGCGCGGCGGAGGACGACCCGGAAGCCGCCTGGCGCGCCGCCGAGGCCCGTACCGGTGCCGCCCACCTGCCCAACCCGGCCATCCGCGCCGCCGTCGCCTCCCCCTTCGACTATGCGAGCCGCACCCGCGCCTTCGTGGTGGAGGATGTCAGCAAGACCGAACCGGCCCAGATCGCGGCCGCCTATCGCGCCCTGTTCACCGCCTCCGGCGGCGGCGCGCTCGGCCTGTTCACCGCCGTCCGCCGCCTGCGCGACGTGCAGTCCCGCATCGCCCAACCTTTGGCGGAGCGTGGCATCCCGCTCTACGCCCAGCACGTGGATGCCATGGACAACGCCACGCTGGTTGACGTGTTCCGCGCCGAGGAAGCCGCCTGCCTGCTCGGCACAGATGCGATGCGGGACGGCGTGGACGTGCCGGGGCGCTCGCTGCGCCTGCTGGTCTTCGACCGCGTGCCCTGGCCGCGGCCTTCCATCCTGCACCGGGAACGCCGGACGCATCTGTCCGAAGGCCAGCCGAAATCCTACGACGACGCCATCGCCCGCCACCGCCTGCGCCAGGCCTTCGGCCGGCTGATCCGCCGCGCCGATGACAAGGGCGTCTTCATCCTGCTCGACCGCTCCTGCCCCTCTCGCCTGATGGCCGGCCTGCCGCCCGGCGTGGTGGTGCGGCGCCTCGGCCTGCGCGATGCGGTGGCGGAGACGCGCGCTTTCCTGGACGAGACGCCCGCAACCCCGTGACTTGACCCGCGCGGCGCGCCGCGTGACCAATCCACCCGCCTCACTGGAGTCCGCTTCCATGCCTCATCGCACGGCCGAAACCATCCGCTTCAGCGCGCAGGAGGCGCTGGTCTGCGCCATGGTGCTGATGTCGGTCGCCGATGGCCCGATGTCGGATGCGGAACTCGCCATGATGTCCCGCATGGTGCAGGAACTGCCCGCCTTCGCCGACTTCCACAGCGCCGGCATCGTGACAGTGACGGACACCGTCGCCCGCCTGCTCGGCCGCACCGATGGCCTGGACCGTGCCATGGAGATGCTGCGCGACACCCTGCCGATGCGGCTGCGGGAGACTGCCTACCTGCTGGCCTGCGAGGTCTGCGCGGCGGATGGCGACGCGACGCAGGAGGAACTGCGCTTCCTGCAGGACCTGCGCATCGGCCTCGACCTCGACCGCCTGATCGCCGGCGCCATCGAACGCGCCGCCAAGGCCCGCTACCAGGTAATTTGAATCGCGCTTCCGGCGGAAACGCGGCAGGCTTTGGCATCGGGAGAAAACACCATGCGAAGCTGGATCAGGCTTTCCGCCGCTGCCGCCCTGCTGGCCTCGGTCGCCGTCACGGCGCAGGCCCAGACGCCCCCCACCGAGATGAGCTTCTTCATCACCAGCGCCAACCCTGGCCGCGGCGGTGACCTTGGCGGGCTGGCCGGCGCCGATGCGCATTGCCAGTCCCTGGCCCAGGCGGCCGGCGCCGGGGGCCGGACCTGGCGCGCCTACCTCTCGACCCAAGGCGCCAACGCCATCAACGCCCGCGACCGCATCGGCGCCGGCCCCTGGCGCAACGCGCGCGGCGAAATCATCGCCCGCAGCGTCGCCGACCTGCATGGCGAATCCAACAACCTGACCCGTGAGACCGCCTTGACCGAGCGCGGCATGCCGGTGACCGGCCGTGGCGAGCAGCCGAACAACCACGACATCCTCACCGGCTCGAAGGAGGACGGCACCGCCTTCGAATTCACCCCGGACCGCACCTGCCGCAGTTGGACCCATGGCGAGGCGGACGGCACGGCGATGGTCGGCCATCACGACAGGCAGGGGCTGCGCGACGACGCCTCCTCGAAATCCTGGAACACCTCCCACCCCACCCGCGGCTGCACCATGGAAGCCTTTCGCAGCACCGGCGGCGCCGGGCTGTTCTACTGCTTCGCCGTCAACTGACCTCGGCGGCCGCCTCGCCGCCATCCGCTGCGATCGGCGGCGCGTAGTCGCTCTCGCTCCAGGCCGACATCGCCACGAACTCGACCGGGTCGTGGGTGCAGAACACCGCGATGTCGGCCACTGGCTGGCGCAGCATCTGCCGCAGCCGCGCCAGGCTCTCGCGCTGCGCCGTGATGTCATCGGCCATGAAGCGCTCATAGGCACCGACCAGCGGCGGCGGCGTGCCGTCGCCATGCGCCTCGTCCCGGTTGAAGTAGGTGTCACCGGCATGCAACATCCAGCCACGCGCGCCCTTGACCGCGACGCCAGCATGGCCGGGCGTATGGCCGGGCAGCGGCACCAGCAGGATCTCGGGCGGAAGGCCCTGCATCTCCCGCACGTTGCGCAGGCCGAAGAAGGTCTCGCCGCCGCCCCGCCGGCCGAGCCGCGTCTCCACCGGCTGCCAGCGCCCGGTATCGCCCCACTGCACCGGCCGCCAGCGCGTGCGGTCGAGGAAGCTGCGCCGGTCCGTCGCCGCCTCGGCTTCGGCCGCCGTCAGGTGGACGGTCGCGTGCGGGAAATCCACCAGCCCGCCGGCATGGTCGAAATCCAGATGTGTCAGCACGATGTGCCGCACATCACTCGGCGCGAAGCCCAGCTTCTTCAGGCGGCGGATCGCGGTGTGCTCCGGGTCCATCCGGGCGCGTAGCAGCGCCAGGTTCCACCCCGGCAGCCGCGGCGTCGGACGCATCGTGTCGCGTAGTCCGAAGCCGGTATCGACTAGCACCAGCCCATGTGCCGGCGTCTCCAGCAGCAGGCAGTGGCAGGTGATGCGCGCCACCAGGCCAGGGCTGACTCCATCCATCAGCCGGCCGCCGAGCGGGCGGCATGGCCCCAGGTCGAAATGGTGGATCTTCATCGGCGTCTCCTGCCCTCGCTGGGCAGGAAACGGCGGAGCCGCACAGCCGTTCGTTACGGTACCAACGTGCCATCCCGCCCCATGACCTGGCCATGGCTCAGCACCAGCCGCCGCGGCGGCGTGGCCACCACCGCCTCGGCCACCGTCTCCGCCTCCACCAGCACCAAATCGGCCCGCGCCCCCGGCACCAGGCCGTACCGGTCAAACCCGCAGCCCTCCGCCGCCCACTCCGTGACGGTGGCGAGCGCCCAGGCGATTTCGTCGTCACGCCGGAACTCGTTCTTCAGCCCGACCAGCATGGCCCGCTGCAGCATGTCCGGCATGTTGTAGGGGGTCCAGGTGTCACGGATGCCGTCATTCCCCGCGAAGATCTTCCCGCCCGCCGCCCGCACCGCTCTCACGGACGGTACGGCGCGGGAGGGTGGCGCGGTGGTGGCGATGGCGATGCCGGCCTCCGCCAAAGCCGCATACAAAGCCGGCGCACGCGCCACATCGCCCAGGCAGAAGCCGTGGCTGATCACCACCCGCCCCTGCATGCCCAGCGCCAGCGTCCGTTCGATCGTCAACTCCAGCGCGAAGGCCCCCAACTCCCCCGGCTCATGCAGGTGGATGTCCAGCGGCTTGCCGTGTCTCTCGGAGAGCGAAAAGACCGCATCCAGATGCCCCTTCGGATCGCGGTCGATGCCGGAGGGATCAAGCCCGCCGACGATATCCGCGCCGTTCCGCAGCGCCTGTTCCAGCAGGTCCAGCGTCCCTGGCCGCACCAGCAAGCCGGATTGCGGAAAGGCCACCACCTGGATGTCCATCCGCCCACGCAGCGCCTCACGCAGCGCCACCAGTGCGTCGGAATGGGTGGTGCCGATTTCCGTATCGACATCGGCGAAGCTGCGGATGCGGGTGGTGCCGCGGGCCAGGAACTGCTCCGCCAGCCGTGCCGATTGCGCGGCCGGGTCGAAGCCGTGGTGACGCGCGGCGCGCTCCGACTCGATTCGGTCGATCAGTCGCGGCCCGACCTCGTTGGTCCACCAGCCCATGCCCCAGCGGGACTTGTCGAGATGGGTATGCCCCTCCACGAAGGCAGGCAGCGCCAGCAGGCCCTGCCCGTCCTCAAGCTTGGCCCCGTCCGGCGCGGCAAGTCCCGCACCAATGGCGGAAATGGTGTCGCCCGCGACTATGATATCGACGGCGGCGCCGCCCATTGGCCGGCAGTTGCGCAGCAGCAGATGTTCGTTCATGGCGCCATCACCCAGTCCCGGAACAGATCAAGGTCTATGTTGCCGCCGCACAGGATGGTGGCGACGCGCTTCCCTGCCATGCGGTCGCGTTCCTGCATCAGGGCCGCCAGCGGTGCCGCGCCGGCACCCTCCGCCAGGTTGTGCGTGTCCTGCCAGTAGGCGCGGATTGCCGCCGCAACCTCGTCATCCCTCACCGTCACGATGCGCGCGGCGCCCTTCGCGATGATCGCCAGCGCGCCGGCATCCGGCACCCGCGTCGCCATGCCATCCGCGTTGGTCTCCGCCCGTTCCGTCGTCACCACCCGTCCCGCGGCGACGCTGCGGGCGTAGGAATCTGCGCCGGTGCTCTGCACGCCGATGATCTCGGTCGACAGGCCTAGCAGGTTCCGCGCCATGATGCAGCCGCAGATGCCCGAGCCGAGCCCGATCGGCACATACAGCGAATCCAGCGGCGGGGCCGCCCGGAAAAGCTCCAGCGCATAAGTGGCGACACCCCGCACCAGATCCGGCGCGAAGGAGGGTGCGAATTCCAGCCCCTCCACCGCCGCCAGCCGCATCGCCTCCTCCCGCGCCGCGTCGAAATCGGCGCCATGTTCGACCAGTCTGGCGCCCTGCGCCCGCATCGCCGCGTTCTTCTCAACGCTGTTGCCGACCGGCACGACGATGGTCACCGCCACCCCGAGCCGCGCCCCCGCATAGGCCAGCGACTGCCCATGGTTGCCCCGCGTGGCGGAGATGATGCCCGGCACCTGCGGCCGTTCCCGCTTCAGCCGCTCCATGAACACCAGCCCGCCGCGCACCTTGAAGGCGCCGGTCGGCGTGTGGTTCTCGTGCTTCACCCAGACCTCCGCCCCGGTGCGCGTGGCGAGCAGAGGCCAGGCGAATTGCGGGGTTGGCGGGAACACGGCGTGGACCAGCCTTGCGGCGTCCTCCAGCGCGGGCAGGTCGAACACGCGGCATCCTTTCTCGGAACAATCGGCGGCGGAGGGCGTTCTCCGCTGTGACGCAACTTAACGGAGGATTCCGCCATGGCCATCACGGTGGACAGCAGCCAGTGGACCGGACAGGGCCAGGATGCCGCCAAGGCGGTGCCCGTTGTTTGGGGTGAGTTCGCCGACGATGCCGCGCGCGACCGCGCGGCCGGGCTGCTGCGCGCCGAAGGCGCGAAGCGGGACGACCCGACGACCCCGCCCGCCACCACGGAGACAGACGCGCCGTTGAACCCGCCGGACGAGCACCCGGAGGAGGCGGACCTGCGCAACCGCCGTCAGCTCGCCGTTGGCACCGCGATGGCGGCCACCGCGATGGGTGCCGCGGGCCTGGTGATCGCAACGGGCGGCGCGCTGCTGCCGGCAGTCGCGGCCGCGGCGGCCGCAGGAGCCGGGACGGGCATCGCCGGCGAGGCCGTGGCCGCCGCCGTCTCCGACACGCCTGGCGAGGAAACCCGACCGCCGCCGACCAATGGTGCGCTGATCGGTCTGCGCGCCCCGGACGAAGCCACACGCCAGGCGGCGGAGGCGCGCCTGCGCGAACTGGGCGCCATCAACATCATCTACGACGACGCCTGAATTGGAACGGGCGGGGTGGTGCCCCGCCCGCCCTGTCACAACGGACGCAGGTTGATGGCCGCCGCCTTGCCGCGTTCCATCGCGACCTCATAGGATACCTGCTGGCCCTCGTTGAGGCCTTGCAAGCCGGCCTTCTGCACGGCGGTGATGTGGACGAAAACGTCCTTCCCGCCATCCTGCGGGACGATGAAGCCGAAGCCCTTCGTCGCGTTGAACCACTTCACGGTGCCAGTCGCCATGCGAGCCGGGCTCCTTCCCTGGACGAGCAGACCTGGGCGACCATCGCCCAGGCAGGCCATGCGGCGGCGGAACCTGGAGGCGGCCCGGGGCATGGTCCGGGAGGCACGGCGAGGCAAGCCGGTACGCGATGACAAGGCCAGCATGGGCAGCGGTATATCGGCTGTCAAAGCCAGGACGAGGCGGTCACGCCCTTGTCAGAATTATGTCCCAACGCACAAAAAAGAGGCGGACCTTTCGGTCCGCCTCCTTTTCGTTCAGCGTGGAGCCTGATCGCGGAGCGATCAGAAATCCATGTCGCCGCCCATGCCGCCCATGCCGCCGCCGCCACCGCCGCCGCCGGCCGGAGCCTTCGCCGGCCGCTCGGCCACCATGGCTTCGGTGGTGATCAGCAGCGATGCGACAGAGGCCGCATCCTGCAGCGCCGTGCGCACGACCTTGGTCGGGTCGATGATGCCGGCTTCCACCAGGTTCTTGTACTCGTCCTTCTGGGCGTCGTAGCCGAACTCGTAGGTATCGGTACGCAGCACCTCACCGGCCACCACGGCGCCGTCCTTGCCGGCGTTCTCGGCGATCTGCTTCAGCGGCGCCTGGATGGCGCGCCGAACGATCTCGATGCCGACCTGCTCGTCGCTGTTCGCACCCTTCAGGGTGTGCAGGTTGGTGGAGGCGCGCAGTAGCGCGGTCCCGCCGCCCGGCACGATGCCTTCCTGGACCGCGGCGCGGGTCGCATGCAGCGCGTCGTCGACGCGATCCTTGCGCTCCTTCACCTCGACCTCGGTCGAGCCGCCGACGCGGATGACGGCGACGCCACCGGCCAGCTTCGCCAGGCGCTCCTGCAGCTTCTCGCGGTCGTAGTCCGAGGTGGTCTCCTCGATCTGCGCCTTGATCTGCTCGCAGCGGCCCTGGATCTCGGTCTTCTCGCCGGCGCCGTCGACGATCGTGGTGTTTTCCTTCTCGATCTTCACGAGCTTGGCGCGGCCGAGCATGGCGAGCGTCACGTTCTCGAGCTTGATGCCGAGGTCTTCGGAAATCACCTGGCCACCGGTCAGGATCGCGATGTCTTCCAGCATCGCCTTGCGGCGATCACCGAAGCCCGGCGCCTTGACGGCGGCGATCTTCAGGCCACCACGCAGCTTGTTCACGACCAGGGTTGCGAGCGCCTCGCCCTCGACGTCCTCGGCCACGATCACCAGCGGGCGACCGGACTGCACGACGGCCTCGAGCAGCGGCAGCATCGGCTGCAGCTGGGACAGCTTCTTCTCGAAGATGAGGAGGTAGGGGTTCTCCATCTCCGCGATCATCTTCTCCGCATTCGTGATGAAGTACGGGGAGACGTAGCCGCGGTCGAACTGCATGCCCTCGACGACGTCGAGTTCGGTCTGGATGGACTTGGCTTCCTCGACGGTGATGACACCCTCGTTGCCAACCTTCTCCATCGCCTTGGCGATCATCTCGCCGATCTCGTTCTCGCCATTGGCGGAGAGCGTGCCGACCTGCGCCACTTCGGCGGACGTCGTGATCTTCTTCGTCTTGGTCTCGAGCTCGGCGACGATCTGCGTCACGGCCTTGTCGATGCCGCGCTTCAGGTCCATCGGGTTCATGCCGGCGGCCACGGCCTTGGCACCCTCGCGGATGATGGCCTGGGCCAGCACCGTCGCGGTGGTCGTGCCGTCACCGGCGGTGTCGTTGGTCTTCGAGGCCACTTCGCGCACCATCTGCGCGCCCATGTTCTCGAACTTGTCGGCCAGCTCGATTTCCTTGGCGACCGTCACACCGTCCTTGGTGATGCGCGGGGCGCCGAAGGACTTGTCGAGGACCACGTTGCGGCCCTTGGGGCCCAGCGTCACCTTCACGGCGTCGGCCAGGATGTCCACGCCACGGATCATGCGCTCGCGCGCCGAGGCGCCGAACTTAACGTCTTTCGCTGCCATGTATTCTATTCCCTATCGTTCCGTTGAGGAGACCAGGCGAAGGTGCGGATGGCCGGTGGGCGGCATGGCGCGGAGTCCCGCGCCGCCGCCCAAGGGACTCAGGCCGCCTTCGCCACGGAAGGGGTGTCGAGGATGCCCATGATGTCGGACTCCTTCATGATGAGGAGCTCCTCGCCATCGAGCTTCACTTCGGTGCCCGACCACTTGCCGAACAGGATGCGGTCGCCGGCCTTGACGTCCAGGGCGCGGAGTTCGCCCTTGTCGTTCAGGGTGCCGGAGCCGACGGAGATGACTTCCCCTTCCTGCGGCTTCTCCTTGGCGGTGTCGGGGATGATGATGCCGCCCTTGCTCTTCTCTTCGGCCGTCACGCGGCGGACGAGAACGCGGTCATGCAGTGGACGAAAGCCCATGGACTTCTCCTGTCGCTTCCAAAAGATGGCAAGCTCTTCCGGAGATTTCACGGCCGACGGACCCGATTGGCGCCCGCTAGCACTCCCCCCAGAGGAGTGCCAGCGATGTAGGCCAGACCCACATTCCCGTCAAGTATCGGCAGCACTCTCGGAGTGCGAGTGCTAAGCGCTTGTTTGTGAAGGTTTTTCTTGCAACCTGCTGGTTTCCTCATGCGATGCTGCACTGCCGGCCACGCACGGCGCGGCATGTCGGAAGGCCCGGCCGGGCCAGGAAGGAGCACGATGGAACTCAGTGGCCTCGAACGCTTCGCACGATCCCCACTCGGCGCGCCGCCGCCGGACTGGCGGCTGACTACGGCGGAGATCCTGTACCACATGCCGGACCATCCCGGCCTGTTGCAGACCTTCATCTGGCAGAAGCACGACCTGGCGCCGAAATTCCCGGCGCTCGGCCAGTTCCTCGCCTTCTGGCAGCGCGAGATCGAGGGCCCGCTGCATTCCGTGCGCGTCGCCTCCGCCGCGCTGATCCGCCCGGCGGAACTGCGCTACGCCAACGGCCAGTTCATCCTGCACTGATCCCGGGCAGGACGCGCGCCAGACTGGCCGCGAACTCCTCCGGCTGGCCCCGGCCGAGCGGCGTGTTGTAGTGCCGCTTCCAGTAGGCGGCCATGCCGGCCACGTCGCCAGCGGCCGGCAGCCGGCCCGGGGCGCGCCGGTAGCGCAGCCGGGCCATCGCCGCGGCATAGACCGGATCGCGCAGCAGGACCTCCGGCTCCGGCTGCCCCTTCGGCAGCCCAGCCAGTGCCCGCATCCGCGCGGCCAGCGGCGGCCTGAAGGCCAGGAAGGTTTTCCAGATGTCGTCGTGGGTCACCGGCTCCATCTGGAAGTAGCCCAAGGCCGGACCGCGCGAGCCATCCCGGTTCGGCAACTGCCGTAGGTGGCGCAGCAGGCTTTCCTGCAAAGCTGTGCCCAGCAGCAGCAGCCGCACGCCCGGTCGCGCTGCCGGTGGGTCCAGCGCCAGCGCCACCAACGCCGGGTCGATGACCTTGAGGACGAAGGCACCCGGCGTCCAGATCACCTGTTCCATGCCGCGGCTCCTTCCGATCGAAGGTGCGACTAGCACGAATTAGGAACAAATTCCAGATCAATCCGGATCGCCATCCATCGCCCGCGCCGCCCGGTGCCGCCGCAGCAGCCACAGGCCCAGTCCGAAGGACACCAGCAGCAGCGCCGCGGCCAGGCCGAGTTGCCACGCGCCCTCCACCCGGATGCCCTTGCCGAGCAGCGCGAACACCACCGTCTGCGGCAGGTAGCCGATCGCCGAGCCCGCCAGGAACGGCCAGGCCGCCAGCCCCGCCATGCCCGCCAGCAGGTTCAGCGCCAGGTTGTTGCCCACCGGCAGCAGCCGCAGCGCCAGCGTCGCCTGGAACGGGCTCTGCACCAGCGCGTCGCGCAGCGGCCGCAGCCGGTGCCCGAAGCGGCCTGACATGCGCTTTTCCGCCCAGCGTCGCCCGAGCAGCCGTGCCCAGCCATAGCTCGCGGCACAGCCCAGCAGTTGCGCCAGCAGGCCGAGCAGGATGCCGAGCACCGTGCCGAAGCCGTAGCCGCCGAGGAACACCACGCTCTGCCGCGGCGCGCCCACTGCGGTCAGCGCCGCGCCGACGAGCACGAAGACCAACTCCCCCCACAGCCCCTCGCCGCGGATGTCGCGATCAACCCATCCCTTGCCGGGCATCCCGTCAAAGCTGCGCAACAGCACCGCCGCCGCGAGCAGTCCACCCGCCAGCAGCAGCAGCTTGCCGAGCGACTGCCAACGCAGGGATTTTCCGACACCCGGCATCAGCCAGCCGGTGGAACCGCGGCTGGCTCCACGACCCGGACTGAAACCCGCTCCACCACCGGCCGCCGCCAGCGCCGCTGCAGCCAGATCACGCCCAGCATGTCGGACACCGCAACGCCCAGGCGGTCCAGCGTGCCGTAGTTGGACTGCCCGCGCAGCCGCGGCCGGTGGTTTACCGGCTCGCTCACCACCCGCCCGCCGGCGCGCAGCACGAGGGCCGGCAGGTAGCGGTGCATGTGGTCGAATCGCGGCAGGTCCAGGAACAGCGCCCGGGAGAACACCTTCAGCCCGCAACCGGTATCCGGCGTCCGGTCGCCGAGCAGCCGGGCGCGGATCGCATTGGCCAGGCGGCTCGTCACCCGCTTCACCCGGTTGTCGCGCCGCTGCGTGCGGTGCCCGGCCACCATCAGGTCCGTGGCCGATTCGGCCTGCGCCCGCGCCCAGAGGCGGGGAATGTCCGCCGGGTCGTTCTGGCCATCGCCGTCCAGCGTCGCGATCCAGGGCGCGCGCGCCGCCAGCACCCCGCTGACAATGCCGGCCGATTGCCCGCAGGCCACGGCGTGCCGCAGCACCAGCACCGGAAATTGCCCGGCTGCCTCGACCAGTCGCGCGCCGGTATCATCGGTCGAGCCGTCATCGACGCAGACGACCTCATACGGCGTTCCCGCCAGTGCCGCCGCGATCTCGCCGATCAGCGGCAGCACGTTCGGTCCCTCGTTGCGCATGGGGATCACGACAGAAATTTCAGGCGCCGGTTCGGCGCGGACGGGCCGGTCCGGCCTCGGGGACGGGTCGGGGGCCATGGCGGGGCGGGTAGCAGGGGTCAGCGCGGGCGGCAAGCGCACGGCCGGCATCGCACCGGCGATGCTGCGCTCCGCGATTTCGGCTTATATGATGCGCCATGCCCTTCGACCCGCCCTCCCACGCCTCCGCCACCACCCGCGCCGCGGATGCGCGCGCCGTCGCACGCTGGCTGCTGGGCGTCGCCGGGCTGGTCTGGATCATGGTCGCCATCGGCGGCGCCACCCGCCTTACCGGCTCCGGCCTGTCCATCATGGAATGGGCGCCGCTCTCCGGCACGCTGCCGCCGCTGAGCCAGGCGGAATGGCAGCGCCTGTACGACCTGTACCGCACCGTCCCGCAGTATGAGCTGGTCAACCAGGGCTTCGGCATCGATGGATTCAAGCAAATCTTCTGGCTGGAGTGGCTGCACCGCTTCTGGGGCCGCCTGATCGGCCTGGCCTATGCCGCCGGCCTCGCCTGGTTCTGGCTGCGCGGGCGCATCCCGGCCGGCAGCAAGCCGCGGCTGCTCGGGCTGCTGGCGCTGGGCGGGCTGCAGGGCGCGGTCGGCTGGTACATGGTCGCCTCCGGCTTCGAGGCGGATCGCACCGCCGTCTCGCCCTACCGGCTGGTGATCCATCTCGGCCTGGCGCTGGTGATCTTCTCCGCCCTGGTCTGGACCGCGCTGGGACTGCTGCGCCCGGTGGGCTCGGCGCCGCCGGAGGCCCGTCCGGTGCGGCGCATGGTGCAGGTGGCGGCCTGGACGCTGGCGGCGGCCATGCTGGCGGGCGGCTTCGTCGCCGGCATCCGCGCCGGGCTCAGCTTCAACACCTTCCCGCTGATGGACGGCCAGTTGGTGCCGGACGGCTATTGGTTGCTGTCGCCGGCCTGGACCAACCTGACGGCCAACATCCCCGCCGTGCAGTTCAACCACCGCTTGCTGGCAACGCTCACGGCGCTTTTCACCCTCGGTGCCGTCTGGGCGGCGCTGCGGCGCCTGGCGCCGGGTACGGCCCGCCGCGCCGTGCTGGCGCTCGGCGGCGCCGTCGCCTTGCAATACGCCCTAGGCATCGCGACGCTTGTCTATGTGGTGCCCGTTTCGCTCGGCACGCTGCACCAGGCGGTGGCGGTGCTGGTGCTGGCCGCGGCGCTGGTTGCGCTGCACGCGCTGCGCCCGGCGCCGCGCTGACCATGCCGGCTGTTCCGCCCGACATGCTGCAATCCGTCCTGGCCACGCTGCCGGTCGCGATCGCGGTGTTCGACGCGGAGGGGCACCTCGTGCTGGCCAGCGACGTCAACCTGTCCTGGCACGGCCTCGACCCCGGCCTGACCCCGCGCGGCATGCCGCATGCCGAGGTCGTCCGCGTGCTGGCCTGGAACGGTGCCTATGGCCCGGGCGATCCGGAACAGATCGTCCGGTCCATCATGGCGCTGGATCGCAGCCGACCGCACAGCCGCCTGGTGCGCAGCCGCGCCGGGCGCATCGGGCAGGTGGAAAGCCGCCCCCTGCCCGACGGCGGCTTCCTGACCTGCGCAACGGACGTCACCACGCTCAGCCGCGCCGAAGCCGAATCGGCCAGCCGCGCCCGGCTGCTGGAGGCCGTGCTGGCGCGCCTGCAGGCCGGCGTCGCACTGTTCGATTCCGACCTCACGCTGATCCAGTCCAACGCCGCCTATGAGGAGGCGATCGGCCTGCCGGCGGGCTCGGTCCGCCCCGGCATGGCGCATGCCGAAATCCTCGCTTTGTTGCAGGATCGCGGTGAGATGGATGCGGAGGAACGCGCGGATACCGCACGCCGGGTCCGCGATGGCCGCTTCCTCACCGCCACGCGCCAGCGCATCCGCCCCACCGGCCAGGTGCTTCGCGTTGGCAGCCAGCCGCTGCCCCCCGGCGGCTTCATGATCGAGGTGGACGACGTCACCGCGCTCAAGCAGGCCGAGGACGAGGCGCAGCGACGTGCCGCGCTGCTCGACGGGGTGCTGGAGGCGCTGCCGCATGGCGTCTGTGTGTTCGGGCCGGACCGCCGCGTGACGATGTTCAACCAGGCCTACAGCCGCATCATGTCGGGCTCCACGATCGCGCTCGGCGACCTGCTGGAGGACATGGTCGCGCGGCGCGAGGCGGAGGGCGAATTCACCGCGGAGGAAGCCGCCCTGGTCCGGCGCCGCCCGGCTGGGTCGGGGTCCGGCGTCTCGGGCTCCGGCGGCCTGCTGCGTCATGTGCGGCCGAACGGCACGGCGGTGGAAAGCCGCGTCGCGCAGCTCCCGGACGGCGGGCACATCAGCGTGCTGACCGATGTCACCGCCCTCCATCGCGCCGAATCGGAGGCGCGCCTGCGTGCCACGATGATGGAGGCGATGCAGAGCTCCATTCGCCAGGGCATCTGCATGTACGGCCCCGACCGTCGCCTGGTGGCCATCAACAGCCGCACCTCGGAGATGATCGGCCTGCCGGTCGAGTTCCTGCAGCCGGGCCGCCTGGTGGACGAGGTGCTGGACGAGCAGGTCCGCCGCGGCGAGATCAGCCCGGAGGCCGCGGCCCGGGCGAAGGCCAACGACCGCTCCCGCTCCTACCGCTACCACCGCAGCAGCCGGGGCGGACGGGTCATCGAGGTCGTATCCGATCCCACGTCGGATGGCGGCTTCGTCATGACCTTCAGCGACGTGACGGAGGATTTTCGCATCCGCGCGGAGCTGGAACGCGCCCGCGCCGAGGCGGAGGCGGCCTCCGAAGCCAAATCGCGCTTCCTGGCCACCATGAGCCACGAGCTTCGCACCCCGCTGAACGCCGTGATTGGCTTCTCCGCGGCGCTGGATGGCGAGCGTGACCGGGCCCGCCTCGACGACTATGCGCGCGCCATTAATGAGGCCGGTCGCCACCTGCTGCTGCTGATCGACGACATCCTCGACGTCGCCCGCAGCCAGAGCGGCGCGCTGAAGCTGGCCGAGGCGCCGGTCGCGCTCCGCCCGCTGCTGCAAGGCGCCGCGGAAGCCGTGGCCGGCGCCGTCCGCCAGGGTGGGCTCACGCTGGATCTGTGCCTGCCGCCGGACCTGCCCGCTCTGCGCGGTGATGCCGACCGGCTGCACCAGTTGATCCTCAACCTGCTGTCGAACGCGGCGAAGTTCACGCCCTCCGGCGGGTCCATCAAGCTGTCGGCCAAGACCGACGCGCAGGGCCTGGCGATCCGGGTCTCCGACACCGGCATCGGCATCGCGCCGGAGGACCGGGAACGGGTCTTCGAACCCTTCACGCAGGTCGACAATTCGCTGTCCCGGCGCTTCCAGGGCTCCGGCCTTGGCCTGTACCTCGCCCGCACGCTGGCCGAGGCGTTGGGCGGCACCCTGGGGCTCGAGGCACCTGCCGGCCCCGGTACCGTCGCCCTGTTGCGGTTTCCGGCCGACCGGCTGATGGATTTTGCCGAAGCCCCTGGTGACTCCCCCCTGGGCGACGACCCGCCCCCGGCCCCATATCCTGCCAGACCCCATCCGAAGGACCCGCCGTGACCGATGCCCTGGCTGCCACCGACGCGCTGTTCTTCACTCGCCTGGATCGTGCCGCCGCCGAACGCCTGACGCGCAGCGCGACCCAGGGCGCCGAGGATGGCGAGTTGTTCCTGGAGCATCGGGAGTCCGAGGCGATCAGCCTGGAGGACGGCCGCATCCGCTCCGCCAGCTTCGACGTCACCAGCGGCTTCGGCCTGCGCAGCGTGGCCGGGGAGGCCGCCGGCTACGCCCACGCCGCGGAGATCACCGAAGCCGCCCTGGCCCGCGCCGCGGACACGGTGAAGGCGGTGGCCGCCGGCCATTCCGGCACGCTCGATGTCGGCCCGCGCGCCACCAACACCCACCTGTATTCCGACCTCAACCCGCTCTCGGCCATGGAATTCCAGGCCAAGACGGAGATGCTGGCCGAGATCGACGCCTATGCCCGCGCCCGCGACCCGCGCGTGAAGCAGGTGATGGCCTCGATCTTCGGCGAATGGCAGGCGGTGCAGATCCTGCGGCCCGACGGCTCGCGCGTTGCCGACCTCCGCCCGCTGGTGCGGCTGAACGTTGCCGTGGTGGTCGAGAGCAACGGGCGGCGTGAGACCGGCAGCACCGGCACCGGCGGCCGCTTCGCCTATGACCGCGTGCTGAACGCCGCCACCTGGAAGGGCGCAGTGGAGGAGGCCCTGCGCCAGGCGCTGCTGAACCTCGACAGCGTCCCGGCTCCGGCCGGGGAGATGGAGGTGGTGCTGGGCCCGGGCTGGCCCGGCATCCTGCTGCACGAGGCGATCGGGCATGGGCTGGAAGGCGACTTCAACCGCAAGAAGACCAGCGCCTTCGCCGGCCTGCTCGGCCAGCGCATCGCCTCCCCCGGCGTGACGGTGGTGGATGACGGCACCATGCCGGACCGCCGTGGTTCGCTGACGGTGGATGACGAGGGCACGCCCTCCGGCCGCACCACGCTGATCGAGGACGGCATCCTGGTCGGCTTCCTGCAGGACCGGCAGAACGCCCGGCTGATGGGCGTCACGCCGACCGGCAACGGCCGTCGCCAGTCCCACGCGCACATCCCGATGCCGCGCATGACCAACACGGTGATGCTCGGCGGCGACATGGCACCCGCGGAGATCCTCGCCAGCGTCAAGCGCGGCATCTACGCGGTGAATTTCGGCGGCGGCCAGGTCGACATCACCTCCGGCAAGTTCGTGTTCTCCGCCAGCGAAGCCTACCTGATCGAGGACGGGAAGATCGGCGCACCGGTGAAGGGCGCGACGCTGATCGGCAACGGGCCGGATGCGCTGACCAAGGTCGCCATGGTCGGCAACGACATGGCGCTCGACGCCGGCATCGGCACCTGCGGCAAGCAGGGCCAGGGCGTCCCGGTCGGCGTCGGCCAGCCGACCCTGAAAATGACCGGGCTGACCATCGGTGGGACCGCCGTATAGCAAGCCCGCCCTGATCAGGCGCCGCCGGGCAGCGGCGCCGCCGGGTGCACCAGCCCCGCCTGGCGCAGCGCGCGCCAGAATTCGACCGGTACCGTCTCCTCCAGCGCAGCCCGGTCCTCGGCGATGCGGTCCGGCCGGCTGGCGCCCGGGATCACCGCGGCAACCGCCGGGTTGGCGAGCGAGAACTGCAGCCCGGCCGCCTTCATGCTCACGCCGTGCCGGTCCGCGATCGCCTTGATCCGCGCTACCTTGTCGAGGATGGCAGGCGGTGCCGGCGCATATTCGAAGTTCGGCCCGCCGACCAGCGCGCCGGAGCTGTAGGGACCACCGACAACGATGCCGAGACCGCGCTCGGCCACCATTGGCATCAGCCGCTGCAGCGCCCGGTCATGGTCGAGCAGCGTGTAGCGCCCGGCGAGCAGGGAGCCGTCCGGCCGCGGCCCCTCCAGCCCCAGCAGCAGCTCGACCGCCTCCACCCGGTTGACGCCCAGGCCCCAGGCCTTAATCACCCCCTCGTCGCGCAGCCGGTCGAGCACCTTGAAGGCGCCCTGGCGCGCTTGCTCGAACTTGGCGATCCATTCGTCGCCGTAGAAATCCTGCGCCAGATCATGCACCCAGATGATGTCGATGTGGTCCGTCCGCAGGCGCTTCAGGCTGTCCTCGATCGAGCGAAGCGTGGCATCGGCGGAATAGTCGTTCACCACGCGGTTCGGGCGGCCGTGCTTGAAGACCTCGCTCTTCTCGCCCTGGTCGCGGGCGCTGACATCCTCGACCTCATCGAGGATGACGCGGCCGACCTTGGTGCTGATGACGTAGTCGGCACGAGGCTTGCCGGCCAGGGCCTCGCCCATGCGCAGTTCCGCCAGGCCGGCGCCATAGAAGGGCGCGTTGTCGAAGTAGCGGATGCCGTCGGACCAGGCGGCCTCGACCGTCGCCAGCGCCTCCTGCTCGGGAATGTCGCGGAACATGTTGCCGAGCGGCGCCGAGCCGAAGCCGAGCTTGCCGGGAAGAATTTTCGCGAGCTTCATGCGGGTTCCTTGTCGTCTGCCGGGCGACGCCTCCACCAGTCCAAGGTGCGGCGGCGCAGGTGTGAAGTGATCCGGTAGCAGGGGATCAGCCCAGCTCGATCCCGAACGCCTGCCGCAGCCCCGCCTCCCCCGCGCGCGTCACCAGCACGGTGCGGGAGTGCGGCACCCGCCTGACCCAGCCGAGTTCGAAGCACCGCGCGCACAGCGCGGCACCCAGCCCTCCGGCCAAGTGGTGCCGCCGCTCGCTCCAGTCCAGGCAGGGCCGGCAGAAGGCGCGTCGCGCGCCACCCGGCTGTGGCGCGATGCCCAGCCCCGCCAGGAAATCCTGCCCCGCCGCCGTCACGGCACCGCCATCCGGCACAAGTTCAACATGCCCCCGCGCCACCATCCCCTCCGCGATCGCCACGCCGAGCCGGCCGGCCAGGTGGTCGTAGCAGGTCCGCGCCGCCCGCATCGCGGCATCGGCCGGGCCGATCCGGCGCGGCCGGACCGGTGGAGGCAGACTGCCGGCGACCAACATGATCGCCTCCAACATCCGTGCCACCGCCGGCGTCGCCAGCCGGTGGTAGCGGTGCCGCCCCTGGCGCTCCACCGCCAGCAACCCGGCGGCGGACAGCTTTGCCAGATGGCCGCTGGCGGTCTGCGGGGTGATGCCGGCGACGCCGGCCAACTCCGTCGCGGTCAGCGCGCGGCCATCCATCAGCGCGTTCAACATGCTGGCACGGGCCGGGTCGCCGACCAGGGACGCGGCTTCCGCCATGGCGGCGTTGCTGGACATTGATGCCTCCGGGCCTTGCGGGGCGAGGATGCCGCAGCAGGGGGCTGTCCTGCTACGGCACGGGCCGAACCTTCGGCGTCACCGCTGCCAGAAGGGCCGCCGCGCCTCCCGCAGCGCCTGGCTCTTGGTCAGGCCGAGGTCGCGCAGCAGATGCGGGCAAAGGTCGCGCAAGGCGATGCGGGTGCGATGGCGATGCGCGCAGGCGGCCAGCCAATCCAGCAAGGCGGCCAATACATCGGTACGGCGGACCGGACCCGCAGGAAGCCCGGCGGCGGGTCGGGAGAGGGCGGGCATCGGGCGAGACTCCTGTCGTCGGCCCCCACCCTGGCCGCCCCGCCGGCACCGCGGCTTCGGTGCCGGCCGAACCCCGTGGCCCTTCCGTTGCGGCCCGGCACCAGCTAACGCGGTGCCGCACGGCATCGAGGCCCCTTTGCTGAAGCCGCTCAAGCATCCCGCCCGCCTGGTGCCCCTTGCCTTCTTCCTGGCCATCCTGCTGGGGACGGCGCTACTGGTCCTGCCGATCTCGCGCGCCGGGCCGGGTGGCGCGCCTTTCCTCACCGCGCTGTTCACCGCCACCTCCGCCGTCTGCGTCACCGGGTTGGCCGTGGTGGACACCGCTACCTACTGGTCTGGCTTTGGCCAGGCGGTGATCCTGGTGCTGTTCCAGGTCGGCGGCTTCGGCATCATGAGCGGCGCGACGCTGCTTGGGGCCCTGGTCAGCCGCCGCCTGCGCCTGTCCACGCGCCTCGTGGCCCAGGCCGAGACCCGTGGCCTGGCGCTGGGCGACATCACCGCCATCCTGCGGCTGGTGCTACTCGTCACCATCGTGGTGGAGGCGGCGATCGCCGTCATCCTGGCGCTGCGCCTGCACCTGACCTATGGCGAGCCCTGGCCGGACGCCATCTGGCACGGCGTGTTCCAGGCCGTCTCCGCCTTCAACAATGCCGGCTTCGCCACCTATTCCGACAGCCTGGTGGGCTTCGCGCTGGACCCGGTGATCCTGCTGCCGATCATGCTCGGCGTGGTGCTGGGCGGCATCGGCATGCCGGTGCTGCACGATCTGCGACGGGAGCCGTGGCGGGCGGGCCGCTGGTCGCTGCACACCAAGCTGACGCTGTTCGGCACGGCGCTGCTGCTGCCGGCCGGGATGCTGGCGACGCTCGCCTATGAATGGTCGAACGCCGACACGCTCGGCGCGCTGCCGCCGGCCGGGCGGCTGCTGGGGGCTGCGTTCCATTCCGTGATGGCCCGGTCAGGCGGCTTCAATGCCGTCGATGTCGGCCGGATGGAGACGGAGACGCTGGCCATCACCTATGGCCTGATGCTGATCGGCGGCGGCAGTGCCGGCACCGCCGGCGGCATCAAGGTCGGCACCTTCATGATCCTCGGCCTGATCGTCTGGGCGGAAGTGCGGGGCGAGCGGGATTCCATCGCCTTCGGCCGCCGCGTCTGCCCCACCGCGCAGCGCCAGGCGGTGACCATCACGCTGCTCGCGGTCGGCATGGTCGGCACGGCGAGCCTGGTCATGGTCACATTGACCGGCCTGCCGCTGCGCGACGTGCTGTTTGAGACCATCTCCGCCTTTGCCACCGTGGGACTATCGACTGGCGTGACACCGGACCTGCCGCCTTCGGCACAGGCGCTGGTGGTGTTCCTGATGTTCGTCGGCCGGGTCGGCACCATCACCGTCGCCACGGCCCTGGCACTGAGCCGCCGCCAGAACCCCTACCGTTATCCAGAGGAGCGCCCGATCGTTGGCTGACCAGTCACATGAGAATGGGGTCGTGGTGATCGGCCTCGGCCGCTTCGGAGGCGCGGTGGCCGAATCGCTGGTGCGGCTCGGGCACGACGTGCTCGCCATCGACGAGAATGCGGAGCTTGTGCAGTCCTGGTCGGACCGGCTGACCCATGTGGTGCAGGCGGACACCACCAACAGCGACACGCTGCGCCGGCTTGGCGTCGCCGAATTCGGCCGCGCCGTGGTCGGCATCGGCACGGACCTCGAGGCCAGCGTGCTGACCGTGCTGGCCCTCAGCGAGCTGGGCCTGCCGGATATCTGGGCCAAGGCGCTCGGCCCGAAGCATGGGCGCATCCTGGAACGCACCGGCGCCCACCACGTGGTCTATCCCGAGGCCGCGATGGGAGAACGCGTGGCACATCTGGTGACCGGCCGGATGATCGACTTCATCGAGTTCGACGACGGCTTCGCCATCGCCAAGACCCGAGCGCCGCGGGAGGCCCTGGGCCGCACGCTGGCCGAAAGCGGCTTGCGCAGCAAATACGGCGTCACCGTCGTCGGCGTGAAGCGGCCGCGCACCGACTTCACCTACGCGCGGCCGGAAACCGCCATCGCCCAGGGCGACATCCTGATCGTCTCCGGCGCCACGAAGCTGGTCGAGGCGTTCGCCGGGATGACCTGAGCCGGCTTCCCTTTTCGGCCGTTTGGGGGAACAAAGGCGGCGGGGGTCATGGTGGCCCGAGGGGCAGGAAACATGACACCGCGCGGCCGGCACTTCTTCGCCAATCCCGGGCCCACCAACATCCCGGACAGCATCATGCAGGCCGTGAGCCACCACACGGTGGACTTCAACGGCCCGGATTTCCTGGAAATCTACGATGGCTGCCTGTCCGGGCTGAAGCGGGTGCTGCGGACGGAACAGCATCTGTTCATGTACACGGGCTCCGGCCACGCTGCCTGGGAAGCCACGCTGGTCAACCTGCTGTCGCCCGGCGACCGAATCCTGGTGATCGAGACAGGCCACTTCTCCGAAGCCTGGGGCCGCATGGCGACCGACCTCGGCATCACGGTGCAGACCCTGGCAGCCGACTGGCGCCGCGGGCTCGACTACGCGGACCTGCGCGCGGCGCTTGCCGCCGATGGCGGGCACGCCATCAAGGCGGTCTGCGCCGTGCACAACGAGACCTCGACGGGCATGACGCTGGACCTGGCGCGCATCCGCTCCCTTCTCGATGAGGCGGAGCATCCGGCGCTGCTGCTGGCGGACATCATCTCCTCCCTCGGCTCCATCGATTTCCGCTTCGACGAATGGGGCATCGATGCTGCGGTGGGTGGAAGCCAGAAGGGGCTGATGCTGCCCGTGGGCTTTTCCTTCTCCGGCGTCTCGGACAAGGCGATGGCGGCGCACAGGCAATCCAGCTTCCCGAAGCACTACTTCAACTGGACGACCATGCTGACCCGCCGCCACCGCAGCTTCATCGGCACCGTGCCGATCGCGCTGTTCTACGGGCTGCGGGAGGCGCTGCGCCTGATCGAGCAGGAAGAAGGCCTGGACAACGTCCTGGCCCGCCACGCGCGCCTGGCTGAAGCGACACGCCGCTGCGTCCGCCACTGGGCCGGCAACAACGGCCCGCAACTGTTCTGCCTGTCGCCGGAGCGGGTCTCGAACTCCGTCACCTCGATCCTGCTGCCCGAGGGCCATGACGCGGAGGCGTTGCGCAAGCGCGTCGGCACCATGAACGTGGCGCTCGGCACCGGCCTCAGCCGCCTGAACGGCAAGGTTTTTCGCATCGGCCACCTTGGAGACCTCAACGAGCCGATGCTGCTGGGGACCCTTGGTGCCACCGAGATCGGCCTGCGCCTCCAGGGCGTGCCGCACGCGCCGGGCGGGGTCGACGCCGCCATGGCCTACCTGGCGGAGACCGCCGCCTGATCCGGCGCGCCACCCTTGCGGAGGCGCCCGCGCTCGCCGCGCTGGTCGAGCGCGCCTACGCGCCGTGGGTGCCGATCATCGGCCGCCGCCCGGCCCCAATGCAGGATGATTACGCCGCCCGGTGCGCCGCCGGCCAAGCCTTCGGCCTTTTCATGGATGGTCGGCTGGAGGGGCTGATCGTGCTGGAGGATCTTCCGGAGCACCTCTGGATCGACAACGTCGCGGTGGAACCGGCCTTGAAGGGCAAGGGACTCGGCCGGCGATTGATGGCCTTCGCCGAGGATGAGGCACGGCGGTGCGGAAAAGTTGAAATCCGCCTGCTAACCAACCTGCTGATGTCAGCGAACATCCACCTCTATGCCCGCCTCGGCTACGCCGAGACCGAGCGGCGGGAGGAGGCTGGCTTCTCCCGCATCTACATGGCGAAGCGGCTGGCGTGATGCCGGGTGCCCGCCGAGGCACCGGACCATGGCTCAAACGACCGATACCATCCGCCTGCTGCTGGCCGAGGACCTGCCGGTCCTCATCGACCTGATCAATGCAACCGGCCTGTTTCCCGGTGCCATGCTGGCGGACATGGCGGCGCCAGGACTTGCGGGTGCCGAGGATGCCGAGTTCTGGCTGGTCGATGCACGCGGCTCGCCTGTGGCGCTGGCCTATTGCGCGCCGGAGCGCATGACGCAGGGCACCTGGAACCTGCTGCTGATCGCCGTGCATCCGGCCCGGCAGGGCCAGGGACATGGCACCGCGTTGCTGCGTGCGGTGGAACGGCGGCTGGCGGAGGCGGGTCACCACCTGCTGCTGGTCGAGACTTCGGCCCTGCCGGAATTCGAAGCCAGCCGTGCCTTCTACTTGGCGCGCGGCTTTGCCGAGGAAGCGCGTATCCGGGACTTCTACCGGGCTGGCGAGGACAAGGTGGTGTATCGCAAGCGGCTGCCCTGACGCGTCAGGCCTCGGCCTCGGCAAAGATGCGCGACACGTCGCCGCCCCAGGCCGTCGCATGCCGTTGCAGCCAGCGTTCCGCCTGGGTGATCCCGCTGGCGGCGATCTCCTCCAGCGGCGCCAGATAGACTTCCTCGCCCAGCCCACGCGCCTTCAGGCCCTGGCGCGAGATTTCCACCGCATCCCGCGCCACGTCACGCAGGCTTCGGCCGCGGATCGTGGCCGCCAGCGCCTGGGCCGGCACCGCGTTGCGCAGCGCCCGCATCTCCTCCACCGTCCAGCCCCGGATCAGAGCGGCGGCGGCCTTCTGGGCCGCGTCGTCATACAGCAGCCCGGTCCAGAAGGCCGGCTTGGCCTGCAGCATGGCGGGGCTGCCGGCATCGGCTCCACGCATCTCCAGGAAACGCTTCAGGCGCACATCGGTGAACACCGTGGTCACATGATCCGCCCAATCGCCCATGGTCGGCTCATGGCCGGCCAGCTTCTCCGCCCGGCCTTCCAGAAAGGCGCGGAATGGCACGCCGGCGGCATCGATGTACTTCCCCTCCCGCATGATGAAGTACATCGGGACATCGAGGACGAACTCGGCAAATCGGGAAAAGCCGAACCCGGATTCGAAGGCCACCGGCGGAATGCCCGTGCGGTCCGGGTCGGTATCCGTCCAGACCCGCCCGCGCAGCGTCAGCAGGCCGGAGGGCTTGCCTTCGAGGAAGGGCGAATTGGCGAACAGCGCGGTCGCCAGCGGCTGGAGCGCCAGCGAGACCCGCAGCTTCTCCACCATGTCGGCCTCATCGCCGAAGTCGAGGTTCACCTGCACCGTGCAGGTGCGCAGCATCATGTCAAGGCCCATGCCGCCCACCATCGGCATGTAGCGCCGCATGATGGCGTAGCGCCCTTTCGGCATCCACGGCATGTCCTCCCGCTTCGCCAGCGGGTGAAAGCCGAGCGGCGCGAAGCCAAGGCCGAGCGGCCCGGCCACCTCATGCACCTCCCGCAGGTGGTCGCCCAGTTCCACGCGCGTCTCGTGCAGGTCGCGCATCGGCGCGCCCGACAACTCGAACTGCCCACCCGGCTCCAGGCTGACCGAGCCGCCGTCGCGCTTCAGGCCGATGACGTTGCCGGCATCCAGGATCGGCTCCCAGCCCTTGGCCTGGAGGCCCTCCAGCATCGCCTTGATGCCGCCGGGCTCATAGGGCGGTGCCGCGAAGCCATGCCGGGAGAAGCCGAACTTCTCGTGCTCCGTGCCGATCCGCCAGTCGGCCTTCGGCTTGCTGCCGGCCGCGAACCACTCCGCGAGCTGACGCGTGGAGGTGATGGGCGTGAGGTCGGCCTCGCCAGGATTCGACATCGATTCGCGTTCTCTATCCTGGCAGTCGGGCCGGAGCGGATGCCCCTGCCGTTCAGGCCCAATCACCCCAGAGCGCCTGCAGCGCCGCGAGGCCGGCCACGGCCGCGGTCTCGGCCCGGAGGATCCGGGGCCCGAGTGCGGCCGGCACTACAAAGGGCCGCCGGCGCAGGTCGTCAAGCTCCGCCGCCGTGAACCCCCCCTCCGGCCCGACCAGCAGGGCGAGCGACGTACCCGCCGGCAGGCCCAGCGTGCGCGGCGGCGCGGCGAGGCTGCGCTCCATGGCCACCACCAGGCGCGCGCCATCCCAGGCATCCAGCACCCGGTGCAGCGGCGCGGCCTCGGCCACCACCGGCACCGAAAGCCGCTCGCATTGCTCGGCGGCACCGCGGGCGATGGCGGACAGCCGGGCGACATTGGCGCGGTCGGCAACGCTGCGCTGCGTCAGCACGGGCTGGATCAGGGTGGCGCCGAGCTCGGCTGCCTTCTCCACCACCCAATCCATGGCGTCCCGCTTCAGCGCCGCCACCAGCAGCCGCACCTCCGGCTCCGCCGCCGGCGGCCGCACCCGCGCGCCGAGGGCGAATCGGGCGCGGTCCTTGCGGATCGCCTCGATGGTCGCGTCCCATTCGCCGTCGCGCGGGTTGAACAGCAGCACCGCGTCGCCCGGTCCGCGCCGCAGCACGGTGCCGATGTGGTGCGCCTGGCCCGGCGCGGCCTCCACCACCAGGCCCTCCGCGAGAGGCGCTTCGACGAACAGGCGGGGGATGGACATGAAGAACCTCCGCGGACAGGTATAGGGCCATGACCGGCTGGACCGATATCCGCGCCCAGGGCTGGGTGGCCAGGCTGCCGCCGGGCTGGCGGCCCTATGCGCTGCTCGGACGGTTCGACCGGCCGATCGGCGCCTGGCTGCTGCTGCTGCCTGGCTTCTGGGCCTTTGCCATCGCCGCCCCAGGCTGGGGCGAGGGGCTGCGGCTGGCGGCGCTGTTCACCATCGGCGCCTTCGCCATGCGCGCCGCCGGCTGCGTGGTGAACGATTTGTGGGACCGCGACCTGGACCGGCAGGTGGAACGCACGCGCGACCGGCCGCTGGCCGCGGGCACCGTGACGCCGTTCCGGGCGCTGGTCTTCCTGGCGGCGCTGTGCGTGGTCGGGCTGCTGGTGCTGGTGCAACTGCCGCCGGCGGCGATCTATGTCGGCCTCGGGTCGCTGCTGCTGATCGCGCTGTATCCGCTGGCCAAGCGGGTCACGGATTGGCCGCAGGCGGTGCTCGGCCTGGTGTTCTCCTGGGCCGCGCCCACCGGTTATGCGGCGGCGACCGGCGGGCTGGATGCGGTGGCGGTGGCGTTGTGGGCCGCCGGCTTTTTCTGGATACTGGGCTACGACACGATCTACGCGCACCAGGACCGTGCCGATGACGCGCAGATCGGCATCCGCAGCAGCGCGCTGAAACTCGGCGACCACACGAAGCCGTTCCTGGCGGCCTGCTACGCCGGCACCATCGCGCTGCTGGCCCTGGCGGGCTGGCACGCCGGCCTGTCCTGGCCCTTCGTGCCAGCCCTGGTGCTGCCGGCCGCGATGCTGGGCTGGCAGGTGCGAACGCTGGACATCCACGATCCCGCCCGCTGCCTGATGCTGTTCAAGTCGAACCGGGAGGTCGGCTTCGCCATCGCCCTGGCCTTCCTGGCCGGCCATCTGTGATCGACTTCATCCGCGCCCATACCGCCATCGCCCGCCCCGCCCTGGTGCCGGAAATTGCCCTGTACCTCGCCACCGAAATCACCCCGATCTGGCAGGCCACGGAGGCCTGGCTGGCCGAGACCGGCATCGAGCCGCCCTTTTGGGCCTTCGCCTGGCCCGGCGGGCAAGCCCTCGCCCGCACCATCCTGGACACGCCCGCCCTGGTCGCCGGCCGGCGCGTGCTGGACTTCGCCGCCGGCTGCGGCATCGGCGCCATCGCCGCCGCGCTGGCCGGCGCGGTGCGGGTCGAGGCCGCCGAGATCGACCCGCTCGCGCTGGCCGCCACCCGCCTGAACGCCACACTGAATGGCGTCATGGTCGAGACGCCCGAGGGTGATGTCGTCGGCAGCCCCTGCCGCTGGGACCTGATCCTGGCCGGCGATGTCTGCTACGAGGCGCCGATGACGGCCCACATCCTGCCCTGGCTGCGCCGCATGGCGGGGGACGGTGCGGAGGTCTGGATCGCCGACCCGGGCCGCGCCTATCTGCCGGTCGCCGGCATGGACCTGCTCTCCCGCCACACCGTCCCGACGACGCGGGAGTTGGAGGACCGCAGCGAGCGCCTGGTCACCATCCACCGCCTGCGGCCGTGACGATGCCACCGATGCGCCACCTCCTCCCCCTGTTGGTCCTGCTGCTGGCCCTGCCCGCCACCGCCCAGACCCAGCGCCAATACGATGCGCAGGGCCGCAGCCTCGGCCGCGCCGAGACCCAGGCCGGCACCACTCGCTTCTACGACCCACAGGGCCGCGCAATCGGTCGGTCCGAGACCCGCAACGGCGTGACCCGCCACTACGATGCACAAGGCCGCGGTACCGGCCGCAGCGAGCAGCGCGGTGGCACCGAGCGGCACTACGACGCCCAGGGCCGATCCTCCGGCCGCAGCGAAGCCCGCGACGGCACCCGCCGGGACTATGACTCCAGCGGCCGCTTCCAGGGACGCGCCGAACAGCGTGGCGACACGCGACGCCTGTACGACGCGCAGGGCCGCAGCCAGGGGCGGATCGAGAAGCGATAGCTCAGCGCGTCGCCGCCGCCAGGAAATCCAGCAGCGCGTCCAGATCCTCCGCGTTGCCGACGGTCTGGATTGGCATGCGGGTTCCGGGCGTCACCTCGTCCGGCCCGCGGGTGAACAAATCCGCCACCGTCTCCCGCGTCCAGGTGATGTCCCCGCGCGCGAGGCGCTCGGAGTAGGCATAGCCGGGCACCATGCCCATGCGGCGGCCGAACAGGCCGTGCAGGTGCGGCCCGGCCATCGGCCCGGCCGCCGGCGTCAGCGCATGGCAGGCGCTGCAGGCGCGGAAGACACGCGCGCCCTGCGGGTGCAGGCCGGCTGGTGCCGCCTCCTCCGGAGCTGGGCCGACAGGCCCCATTGGCCGGCCCGTTGACGCATCCCAGCGCCGCACCCGGCGATCCGTCCCGCCGGTCCACAGGCTGGCTCCATCCGGGGCATAGGCCACGGACCACACCGGCAGGCCTGGACCCTCCAGCGTATGGACCAGGCGCAGCGACGCCGCCTCCCACAGCGTCACGCTACCGCCGAGCCCCGCCACGGCCAGGTGTCGCCCATCCGGCGCGGCGGCGATGGCGACGATCGGCCGGGCGCCGGCCCGCACCTCCCGCACCCCACCATCGGGCCGGACCAGCCGCAGCAGCCCGTCCGCCCCGCCCACCGCCAGCACATCCCCGGGCAGCGCCACCAACGCGTTCAGCGGCAGGCCGAACTCGGCCAGCGTCACCGAAACCCCCCGGTCGGGCCACAGCCGCAGCGTGCCGTCGAAGCCGGCGGTCGCCAGCATGCCGTCGCCGCGGAAGGCCACCGCGTTGACGTTGCCCTGGTGCCCTTCCAGCACCCGGACCGGCCCTCCACCCAGGTCCCAGACCCGCGCCGTGCCGTCCCAGGATGCCGAGCCCAGCAGCCCGCCCCGCACAGCCAGCGCCGCGACCGGCCCGCCATGCCCTTCCAGCACCCGCAGCGGCTCCGGCCCCGGCACGGCCGGCCACAGCGCCACCCGGCCATCCTCTCCGCTGCTGGCGAAGCCGCCGCCAGGCAGCGCCGCCAGGGCGTTCACCGCACCGCCATGCCAGCGCACCACCGCGCGCGGCCGGTGGGCCTCCGCGTCCCACAGGATCATCGCCTGGTCGAAGCCGGCCGAGGCCATCGTGCCATCGGCCGCCACCGCCAGGGCGCGCACCGGGCCTCCGTGCACCGCCTCCTGCGCATGGGTCGGCCAACCGGCCAGAAACAGCATCAGGATCAGCAATGCGCGCATCACACCAGGATGGCGCCTCCGCGCGGCTCGTCTACCCTGCCGCCGCAACGGAACGGGATTTTGCGCAGATGACCCTCGACATCGCCTCCGAAGTGCTCTGGGCCCGGCTGACCGCGGCCGAGATCCAGGCCCGCGCCACGCCGGACACGGTGGTGCTGATCCCGGTCGCGTCCATCGAACAACACGGCCCGCACCTGGCCGTCGGCGTCGACACGGTGCTGGCCGGCGGCGTCGCCGAACGGACCGCGCGCCGCCTGGTGGCAGCCGGCACGCCGGCCCTGGTGACCCCAACCATCTGGTCCGGCCTCGCCGAGCACCACATGGCCTTTGGCGGCACCATGACGCTGGACCTCGCTACCTTCTCCGCCCTGGTCGGCGGCATCGCCCGCAGCGTCGCCCGGCACGGCTTCCGCCGCATCGCCCTGATCAACGGCCATGGCGGCAACACGGAGGCCATCGGCAGCGTCGCCATCGAAGCCACCCGCGCCCTCGGCGTGCCGGTGATCGGCCTGACCTACTGGCTGGCCAATGCCGACACCTTCGCGCCGATCCTGGAGGCCCAGTCCAACGTCCAGCACGCCTGCGAGGCCGAGACCTCCATGATGATGGCACTGGCGCCGGATTGCGTGCGCACGGATCGGATCGAGGCGGCGGTGCCGAAGCGCTTCGCGCCGCCTGCCCCACCCGGCTTCAAGCGTAGCCGCCCCTTCACCGAGATGACCGACACCGGCGTGATCGGTGACCCGCGCACAGCCAGCGCCGCAAAGGGTGAACGCCTGCTGGAGGCCGCAGCGGCGCGCCTGGCCGAGGAATTCGGCCGCGCCGAGTTGTGGCGCTGAGCCGGAGCCGTTCTGGCGCATCTTTGAGCCGCCAGGCGCCTACGCCGGATCTGAGGATGCTCTACGCGATCAGATCGGTCGCCAGCAGATGCTGGCGGGCCAGCCCCGCGAGCAGTACGCCATCGCCCTGGCCGAGGTCGAGCCGCAGGCCGCCCACGACCTCCTCCGCCAGGCCCATGACCTGCGCGGCGCTGAGTCCGAAGCCGAGCAGCGCCAGCTTGTCCACGCCATTGGTGAAATCCTCCACCAGGTCGAAGCCATCGCCGGGCCGCAGCAGGAAGATGTCCGCCCCAGCGCCACCGGCCAGCGTGTCGTTGCCGCCACGGCCTTCCAGCACATCGGCGCCGCCACGACCTTCCAGCCGGTTGCCCGCCGCGTTGCCGGTCAGCATGTTGGCCAGGTTGTTGCCGAGGCCGGTGACGCCGCCGACCGCCAGCACCAGCGCCTCCACCGCATCCGGCAGGGTGGTGGTGGCGAGGCCGGAGACCACGGTATCCATCCCCTCCCCGTTCAACTCGATCACCAGGTCACCTGCATCGTCGATCAGGTAGCGATCGTGGCCTGATCCACCGCGCAGCGTGTCCGCGCCGCCGCCGCCATCCAGCACATCGTCCCCGGCGCGTCCTTCCAGCACGTCCCGCCCGACACCGGCGGACAGGTGGTTCGCCGCCTCGTTGCCCAGCAGCGTGTCAGCCCCGGCCCCGCCCACCGCGTTCTCGATCAGCGATGCGGTGTTGTCCTGGTGCAGCAGTGCATTGAAGACATTGCCGCGCGCCTTCACCTCAAGCCCCGATCGGCTGTCGAGCAACGCCAACTGGGTCCAGGAGGTCACGGACCAGGCACCAGGTGCCAGATCCACCGCAACACCGCCGGTGTAGGCGGACAGGTCGTAGGTATCGACGCCGCCACCATCCCAGACGGTCAGGAACACGCGGTTACCGGCGCCGCCCGTGCCATCGCCCGGCGCACCCTGGCGGATGCCGTCGATCAGCGTCTCCCCGGTCGCGGGGTCCCAGGCATAGACGGTGTTGCCGGCCTGCATGGTGTAGTCCGCGCCGTACAGGTGCTGCAGGGCGGCGATGTCCAACATCATCCAGCCCTGCGGGTAGTCGAAGGTGCCGTTGACGTAGCCGCCGGTGGTGGTGAGCCCGGCATGGGAGCGATAGGACATGACGGTGAATTCCAGCATGTCCCATTCCAGCGGCATCGGCCCGAAGCCGTTCCAGCTTTCATGCGGGTGCTTCAGGCCCAGCGCGTGGCCGATCTCGTGCACCGCGACCAGGAAGCCATAGTTGCCGAGCTTCGGGGCATCGAAGGTGGCGCGGTTGCCGAACCAGACATCGCCGCCCTCCCGCCCGTTCGGGTAGTAGGCCCATGCGGTGCTGGGGGCGGAGGATTTGGCGAAGCGCATGTCGGCGGCCCAGTCATCCGCCGACTCGGTTATGAACAGGTTGGTGAAGCCGGTGACGTGCGGCCCGGGGCTGCCCGGGGCCCCGGCCACGCCACTTCCGCCCGAGGGCTCGCCGACCAGGATCTGGCGCACCGCGTCGCGCATCGGGGCCGCGACCTGGCTGAAGCCGCGGGTCGGCTCGCTGGTGCCGTACCAGGATTCGTAGTCGCCGCCGCTGTCGGGAAAGGCGAAGCTCAGGGGGTCGCTCATCGACCAGGCATAGCCGCTCAGCACGCCATCCACGCCGGCATGGCCGGAGGAGGTGAACTGGAACCGGGGCGCCGTCGGCAGCGGTTGGTCCGCGCGCAGCGTCGTGGCAACGAAGGCGCCGTCGTCGGTGGCCCCTCCCTGGGGCCTGCAAAGCCAGCACATGGCTGAAGTTTCCGGGCCGACCGGCGCATGGGCCCGTGGTACCGGCCAGGAGCCGCTTTTGCGGCCGAGGCCAGACCCGGTGCCCGCCCTCCGCATGTTGCGGGGCTGGTGAGGCGGCCCACGCCGGCAGGCCCCTCCCCGCCATCCTGGGGCCATCGGATGAACCCGTGGTGAATCGGAGGCCGGGACCGGTTGTGCGACGGCGCGCCCTGCGCTACCCGATGCCTACCGGCTGGGGCGTCGCCAAGCGGTAAGGCAGCGGTTTTTGGTACCGCCATTCCCAGGTTCGAATCCTGGCGCCCCAACCAGCCAGTCAGCCTGTCACAGCCGTTTTCCGATTTTCGAGACGGCAGCCGCAAAAGCCCCAGGCTTCCGGCCAGACACGCGACCGCGTTTCCTCGGGTGTACATGAGAGACGCCGGTCCGGAGGTTTCTGGCGGCCAAAGGGAGCCCGCGTCTCCCAAGGGCATTTTGGCAGTACGGGTGGGGTGCGTGAGCGGCGCTCGTGCTTGCCGTGCGGCAGCCGGCCGCTGACCTACCAGCGCGGCCGATGGTCGGCCGGCAGCCCGGCTCAGACGAAGCCGAGCGCCTGGCGCTGTTCCTGCCAGTCGGTTGGGATGCGGGTGTCCCGCATCAGCCGGGACGCGCTCAGACTGGTTGGCTGGCGACCACCGAGGATCGCCTCAATTATGTCCGGCGCCAGCCAGGCAAGACGGACCAGCCGCGTTGCGTAGGATTGGGAAATTCCCTGTGCGGCCGCGAATGCCGTCAGGCTCTGGGCGCTGCTCAAAACCAGCGCCTCGCGCAGTGCCCAGGCCTTCGCGACCAGCCTGACCAGCGAAGGAACTGACTGATCCGCTGCAACCGTCGATCCCACCAGCAGCGCCATCTCCCGACCCATCCGCCGCAGTGCTACCGCCTCCGTGATCGTGATGCGCGGAAGGTCCCCACCAGCCTCGTCATTGGAAGCGGATGCCGCCTGAGGGGCCTTTCCGGAGAGGACCGTCAGCAACCGCTGCGGTGAGAGGTGGATGGCTATCTCGTGCCTCTGCACCGCGATCTGTGCTGCCAGAGCCAGCAGCGTCTCGCGCTGCACCGTGTTCCCCTGCTGCTGCCATCGCCGGGCCAGGTTCTGCGCTGCGGCAAGCACACTGCGCTGCTGTGCGCCCTCCGGTGGCAAAATGCGCGCGGACCGCATCGCTCCCAGCAGTTCGGGCCCATCGGAGAGCAGGCGGATGACCCTCCCAGCAACCACCCGCTCCAGCGCTGCCGCCGGCACTCGCAGCCCATCGGCGTGTTCCTCGCGAAGGCCGGTGAGCAGTCGGCTCGAGACATAGTAGCGGTACCGCCGTCCCGCCTTATTCGCATGCGTCGGCACCATCGGTTCGCCGGTGGGATCCGTGAGCAGCCCCGCCAGCAGGCTGGGGTGGCTGGCATCGGCACCCGACCGGCGATCCACTCGCCCCTGGGCAAGCCGCTGTTGCACCGCCTCCCACAATGGGACACCGACGATCGCCTCGTGCTCCCCGGCATAAACCTGGCCTCGATGCGCGATCTCGCCGCGATAGAGGCGGTTCTGCAGCAGGTGAAACAGCGCCCCCCGCTCCAGCGCGCGGCCGCCCTTGCTTGTGATGCCCTCGGTGGCAAGTTGTTGCTGCGCCAGTCGCACTGTCCCGAGATCGAGATAGATTTGGTAGATGCGGCGGACCAGCGCGGCCTCGGCCTGGTGGACGATCAGCTTGCGATCCCGCACCTCGTAGCCGAGGGGGATGGACCCGCCCATCCACATGCCCTTGCGCTTGGAGGCGGCGATCTTGTCGCGGATGCGCTCGCCGGTGACCTCGCGCTCGAACTGCGCGAAGGACAGCAGCATGTTGAGCGTCAGCCGTCCCATGCTGGTGGTGGTGTTGAACTGCTGGGTGACCGAGACGAAGGAGGCGCCGTGGCTGTCGAACACCTCAACGATCTTGGCGAAGTCGGACAGCGAACGGGTCAGGCGGTCGACCTTGTAGACCACCACCAAGTCGACCCGGCCTGACGCGACATCAGCGAGGAGGCGCTGCAGGGCCGGACGGTTCATGCTGCCGCCGGAGAGGCCGCCATCGTCGTAGTGGGCAGGGAGCAGGGTCCAGCCCTCGTGCCGCTGGCTACGGATATAGGCCTCGCAGGCCTCCCGCTGGGCGTCGAGGGAGTTGAACTCCTGCTCGAGGCCCTCCTCAGACGATTTGCGGGTGTAGATGGCGCAGCGGAGGCTCGCGCGACCAGCAGGCTGAGCGGAGATGCGGCGGCTACGCATCGTCAGTTCCAGCATTGGGAGTGCGTCGGCCGGATGCGCCGCCTCCGCGCCTCAAGCCGAAGAACCGGGGCCCGGACCAGTGCGCCCCGGTGATGTGGCGCGCGACCTCGGACAGCGATGCGAAGCGTTGCCCGGCCAGCTCGAAGCCCTTGTCCAGGACCAGCACAGTGTAGGTCCTGCCGCTCCATTCCCGCACCAGGGTGGAACCTGGCTTGATCCGGAGCGTGGGGGTCCGCAGTTGCGGCAGCGGGCCTGCCTCAGCGCCGGCCAAGGCAGCCAGCCGACGACGCAAGGCAGTACTCAGCCCACCGTGCCGGTCTGCCTGCTGACGGTGAGCGATGTCACGCCGCAGGAAGTCCAGGCTCAGAGCGGCCGGCGGCGCCATGCGATGGAGGCGCTGCCATTCCGCCCGCAGCGCCACCACGTCAGCGCGCCCCCTGTTTGGCACGGACGTCAGGTCATAGGAGCGGGGCAGACCTCTGCCTGCTCCGCCTTGCCGAACCATCGCCGCCCGCCTCAGCCAGCTGCCGTCAAGCGATAGGCCTTTCGCCCATCGTGCTGGGCGAGGTGGACGGCGAAGCCGCGCTGGCGCAGACCGGTGAGGGCGGCCCGCGCCGTATGCGGCAACCAGCCCGTGAGGGTGGTGATCTCAGCCAGCGTCGCTCCGGTCTCGGCCGAGATCGCCTGCAGGACCTGACCCAGCTTTCCCTCCGGCCGCCGAAGCAAGGGCTCCGGTGTTGGTGTCTCATCTGCGGTGGGCGAGCCACTGGAGGAAGTTGGGGCTGGCTCCTTGGTGACGTCCCGAGCTGCGGGCGGCGGCACCTCCTGCGGAGCGCCAGCAGCGGCGAGACCGGCGGCGGTCAGGCGAAGGCCGATGTGCTGGTCGGACTCATCCCTCCGCCAGGCGGTGGCGGCGGCGCCGACGGTGACCTCCTCGACCAGTTCCAGGGCGAGCAGGGCGGTGAGCAGCTTGCGCTGGGTCGCGCCACGAACGCGGATTGTCGACGGCAGCGGCAGGATGATGTGATCAGGGCGTTGGGCAGCGGTGTTGAGAACGAGCAGCTGAGCGACCGTCAGGATCTTGCGGTGGGACATGGGTGGGCTCCGTGCTGGAGCGCTGCCCGATGCAGCGCCGCCACCACCCAAAGCCCGGATCTCGCCGGGCATGGCCTCGCGGGCTCCCTGCCCCCTCCGCCCGATAGCACCAATGCTTCCCGTCGCCCGGAAGTCGAGCGAGAAGAAGCCGCCGAGGCCCGCATCACGCCGGTCCAAGCCTCGGGAGGCAGACCATACACTGGATCACGCGATGGATCCCATTCCGGCCATTCGTGCAATAGAGCCATTTTAATGTCAATTAAAGCAATCCAAACTTCATGAGCTCTCTAATCATCAGTCCTAGATATATCACGATTGACATGAAAAAAAGCGTGAGTAGAGTGGCGTCTTCTGTGAGCCTGTGGAGATTTTGCGTAGTCAGATACATCTCCGAAATTCTCATGCCGCATATGGTCGATAAGCCAGCTAAAATCATAAAAAATGCTATAGCTATCGGCTCATCCGTTGCGATGCCTGCCGCTTTCTGTTTTTCTTGTTCGCCGGCGATTATTAGAAATACAATGGCTATCATTCCACCGAAGCCTCCTGCTAAAGAGCCGTTGATAAAATTGACCCATAGGTTTTTGTGGGCGTAATTCTGCATAAACCAGCGTGTGAAAAAAGGCACTAGCAAACCAAGCGTATGTATCGCAGCTCCCCCGAAAAACTCATCAGATCTTTCGATAAAGAAATAGGGCACTGCTATTAGAACAGCCACAACGAAGACGAATGGAAAATTAACTGGGAAAGCGACCGCCGGCGGAAGCGTATTCATTTTTAAAGCAGCGTTGATGATTGCTGCGCATATTTTACGAGCCCACTGACGTTCCCCCGTCACTTTCGTTCTGATATCGCTTGCTGGGAGAAATTGCAATCGAGACAACCCTTCGATGCTGTCCAATGAGACGTCCTCAATTAATACGGGTATTATACAAGACCGCTTTCTTTTTTGTTGAGAGAGAGATTGAGTAAGTTCTACTTCAGCTATGTATTTGGAAGAAATCCAAGATTTGGAGATCATCAAAATAATTACATCAGCTGCGGCCAGATTTCTCCTAAGCTCGTCGTCCCATAAGTCTCCCGGGCTGATTCTACGATCATACCAAAGTTCGAGCACGCCGCTTTCAATGTACGGCTCTAATTCTTCTTTCAATAAGGTCCAATTGATTTCGTCTTTGTGGGCGTAAGATACGAACAATTTTATAGCCATTCCGCGCGACTCCGGCTTCTCTCGACTTGGCTATCTGAAGAGGCACTCGTCCCCTCCCGGCCCTGTAGGTCTCAAGCTAGCATATCGTGGGGGCTGTTTTGCATAACTGAGATGACGGTCAGGGTTCTCATTTCCCAGACATCCTCATCCTACGGCTTCAGTGACCGATATTCCAAGCGCGGTGAAGCCGTTTAAGACGGCCACACGAACCTGGAACTCGGCGACCTTTATGGTCGAAGTCGGCTCTGAAGCTCCTATATCGGTCAAGCGGTTGCTGGAGCATTTTTGGGCGGGCCGGGGGGGCGGCAGAGATAGCCGAAGATCTCGCGGGCCACGAAGCGCTTGAGGCAGCA
>NZ_JBNXUN010000049.1:0-3035 GCF_050563525.1 Falsiroseomonas sp. HC035 | reverse complement strand
GCACGTTCCGCCGGCGGCAGCACATCCTCGGAAGGCCAGTGGCCGCTGCACAACGCCGCGGCGTAACCCTCCGCCAGCCCGGCCGCGCGCATCGCGGCGGCGGCGGCATCGTGGTCGTAGTCCAGCGGGTGATGCGTGATGCGGAGCCCGTCCGCCTGCAGCGCCAGTACCGAAAACCAGGCGCGCGGCGTGCCGTCATCGGCGGGCATTCCGATCGCGCCGGCATTGTGCCACAGCGCCTCGCCCACCTGCCGGGTGAAGGGCAGGCCGCAATGGCCGGCCAGCACACCCTCAGCGCCCGTTATGGCGATCTCGGCCGCCAGGCTCGCATCGGGTGCCGAGGCAAACAGGAAGCGGTTCAGCTGGGTGGCGCCGCCATGGATGGCGGCCAGTCGCCTTCCGCCGAGCCGCACCTCGATCTGCCGCGGCAGCGCCGCCATCCAGGCACGGTGCCGAGGCTGCATCTGCCGCGACGCGTGCGCGAACCAGGTGCGGGACAGCAGGTCGCAGGCGGTACCTTCCTCGAAGCCGCAGCCGCAGTCCTCGGCGCCGCCCGCCAAGCTTTCCTCGCAATTGCCCATGACCGTGGCGATGCCCGCCTGCATCACCAGGTCCAGCGTCGCCGCCGCATCGGCGCAATAGGCCACCACATCGCCGGTGCAGAGCATGCGGGACGGCGGGATGCCGAGCGCCCGCGCCCGCTCCAGCAGCGCCCGCATCGCCTGGAGGTTCGAATAGGGGCCGCCGAACACCAGCAGCGGCGCGTCGGTCTCGATCAGCATCAGCCCTCCTCCAGCCTTCCATCCAATAATCGCAGCCGCCGGTCGCCGAAGCGACGCGCAAGGTCCGGTTGGTGGAGGCTGACCAGCACGGCAAGCCCCTGCCCCTGCGCCAGGTCGCGCAGCAGGCCCAGCACCGCCTCCGCATTCGCCGGGTCCAGGCTCGCAACCGGCTCATCCGCCAGCAGCACCGGCGCGCCCTGCGACAGCGCCCGCGCCACGGCGACGCGCTGGCGCTGGCCGCCGGAGAGCCGGTCCGCGCGGACATCCCCGAGCCCTGTCAGGCCGACCCGCGCCAGGCAGTCTTCCGCCGCCGTGCGTTCCGAAGCCGGCCACAGCCCAAGCGCAGCGCGCCAGAAGCCGGTGCGGCCGAGCGCGCCGACCAGCGTGTTGCCGCGCGCCGTCAGCCGCCCGGCCAAGGCGTGCTGCTGGAAAACCAGCGCCGGCCGGGCGGCGCCGGACAGCACCTGGCCCTGGCAGGGCAGCAGGCCGGCGATGGCACGCAGGAGGGTGGTCTTGCCGCTGCCGGAGGGGCCTTCGAGCACCACAACCTCCCCCGGCGCGACCTCCAGCTCGATGCCGGACAGGATGCGCCGGCCGGCCAGCGTCACCGCCAGCCCCTGCACCAGCAGGCCGTCCCGCCGCTTCAGCATCACAGCAGCCGGCGCCGCAGCGCCGCGGAAAGCCGGTCCGCGGTGAAGACCAGGGCGACGATGAGGCTCAGGATGGCGACGACGCGGGTGAAATCCAGCAGGTCCACGGCGTTCTTCAACTCCTGCCCCAGCCCGCCGGCACCGACCAGGCCAAGCACGGTGGAGGCGCGGATGTTGAACTCCCACACGTACAGCAGGGACGATGCGGTCTGCGGCAGCGTCTCCGGCAGCAGCACCACGGCGGCGGCCTGGGCGCGCGATCCTCCGGCGGAGGTCGCGGCCTCCAGCAGCGCCGGGTCCGCCGCCTCCAGCGTCTCGGACCACAGCTTCGCGAGCGAGCCCGCGGAATGCAGCGCGACGCCGAGCATCCCGGCGAAGGGCCCGAGCCCAACGGCCGCGACCAGCACCAGCGCGAAGACGAAGCTGTCCACCCCGCGCAGCAGGTCCAGCAGCGCGCGGGCGGGCTGGTGCAGCAGGCGCAGCGGCGCCACCGGCCGGGTCGCGAAGAAGGTCAGCGGCAGCGCCAGCAGCGCCGCAACGCTGGTGCCGAGGGTTGCGATCGCCACCGTCTCCGCCGCCCGCCGAAGCAGGTCCGGCAGGCCGGAGAAATCCGGCGGGAAGGCATTGGCGAACCAGCCGAGCATGCGCGGGATGCCGGCCAGCAGCCGCGGCAGGTCGGGCTCCACCACCCAGATGCAGGCGGCATGCAGCGCGGCCAGCCCGGCCAGCCAGCCAAGGCGCCGCATCAACCGCCGCCGATGCGGCCCAGCGCCCGGCCGGCCCGTTCGATCAGCGCGTAGCTGTCCGGCGTCGCGGCCTGCCAGCCGGTGTAGTTCGGCGGCATGATGCGGGCGGCGGTGGCCTCGTCGATCGCCAGCGCCGCGTCGCGCAGCCGGGCCTTCACCTCGGCGGGCAGGCCGCCGCGCACGGCGAGCGCGTCGTTCGGCAGCGGCTCCGACCGCCAGACGACCTGCACCTGGTCGGCGCGCACCCGCCCGGCGGCGATCATGGCATCGAGGTTGCGGTCGTAATCGGTCGCCAGGTCCGCCTGGCCGTTCACCACCGCCAGCACGTTGGCGGCGTGGGAGGCGCCGTCGCGGTAGCGGAAGTGGCGGCGCGGGTCGATGCCCTGGGTCTGGAACCAGTGATGCGGGATCAGCCAGCCGCTGGTCGACCCGGCATCGGCGAAGGAGATGGACAGCCCCTGCGCGTCCTGCGGGAAGCGCGCGATGGTGAGCCCCGGGCGGGCCAGGATGATGGCGTGGTAGGTCGGGCGGCCCTGGTAGCGGACCAATGCCACGGCCTCCGCCGCCGCGCGATCCTTCGCCAGCACGAAGCCCCAGGGGCCCATCCAGGCGCAATCGAGCTGATCCGTCGCCAGCGCCACGGCGATGCCGGCCCAGTCGGCGGTGACGGTCAGGCGGTAGGGGCGGCCGAGTGCGGCGGCGAGATGCGCGAAGAACGGCTCATAGGCCCGGCGCGTGTCGCCCGCCGTCGGCTGGAACGGCCCGACCGCGAAGCGCAGCGGCGCGTCCTGCGCCACGGCGGGGGCGGCGAGGCCGAGCAGCGGCGCGGCGATCAGGTGGCGGCGGGTCAGGGTCAT
>NZ_JBNXUN010000048.1:0-3786 GCF_050563525.1 Falsiroseomonas sp. HC035 | reverse complement strand
GCGAAGTCGGTCACCTTCTCCACGTTGACTTCTACGCCGGTCTTCGCAGCGGCGTCCTTCACGATCTGCACCGCGGCATCGCAGCGTTTGCAGCCGGGGCCGAGCAGCTTCGCGTCCTTCATTGCAGCTCTCCTTCAGGCGAAAAGCAGGTTGAACAGGAAGCCGACGGCGAGGATGCCGGACCCCACCACGCCGGCAAAGACGGCGATCAGCTTCACCGACAGTACCTTCCGCAGGATGATCATCTCCGGCAGCGAGAGCGCGATCACCGACATCATGAAGGCCAGCACGGTACCGAGAGCCGCGCCCTTGCCCAGCAGCGCCTCGACGACCGGGATAATACCCGCGGCGTTCGAGTACATTGCGATGCCCACCAGCACCGCCGCTGGCACCGACCACTAGGCGTCCCGGCCCATGATCGCGGCCATCGCGTTCCCCACGCCCTGCCGCCGGCCCACCAGCACCGCGCGGGTGCGTTCCGGCGAGAAGAAGGACCGGACGACGCCCATGGCGAACACCACAAGGGCGAGCAGGAGCAGCACCTTCGGAACGTCGTACAGGAAGAAGGCGATGGACTGTCCGAGATGGCTGTTCCGCTCGATCGGGAGCAGGGAGACGAGCCAGTCCGAGAGGGGCACGAGCCAGCTGTAGACCAGTGCCCAGAGCATCACCCCAGTCGCGGTTCCGGCAAGTGAGGGCGCGGCGGAGGGGAGGCGGGCGGGAAGCCCGGCCGAGGTGCTCACGCGGCGATGCCATTCGAGGCAGGAGGTCGGGCCGAGAGCGGCAGCGGCCGGTCGCCTCGGCAGGGGCAGGGCCAGGGCTCAGGCCTTTTCCGGCCTCAAGGGGCAGGTGTTCAGGCCGATGAGGCTGTAGACCGGGCAACTCCCCAAGAGCCCCGTCGCCAACGGCACTACGCCGATCAGGCCCCACCACCCGAGCGGTCCGAACAGTCCGAGTGCAAGCAGCACGACACCTGCTGCGATCCGGAGGCCCCTGTCCGTGTTGCCAACATTGCGCGTCATGTTCGCTTTCCTCTGCAGGCGGGGCTGCAACCCCTTCCAGATGAGATCCAGCACCACCCGCCGGGGCTGCGCATTGATGCTGGTCAAGCCGAGGTGGCGGCGCCCTCTGCCCAGTCGATGATGCCGCGCAACGGCATCGCGCCGGGCTGGCGCGCCACCTCCCGCCCACCGGCGAACAGCGCCAGCGTCGGGATGCTGCGGATAGCGAGTTCCGTGGCGAGGCTTGCCGCCTCCTCGGTCGAGACCTTGACGAGGCGCATGCGGGGCTCGAGTTGTGCCGCGGCGGCTTCGAAGGCGGGCGCCATCGCGCGGCAGGGCCCGCACCAGCTAGCCCAGAAATCGACCAGCAGCGGGATGTCGCTGTTCCGTAGGTGGTGGCGGAAGCGCTTCTCGCTCAGGGCTACGGGCCTGGCCTGGAACAGCGCCGCCTTGCACGCGCCGCAGCGAGGGCCTTCGCCACGCCGCGCGGCCGGGACGCGGTTGGTGGCATCGCAGGCCGGGCAGACGATCCGGATGCTCTCGTTCATGCATTGGTATCCTGC
This sequence comes from Falsiroseomonas sp. HC035, assembly GCF_050563525.1. Lineage (NCBI taxonomy): Bacteria > Pseudomonadati > Pseudomonadota > Alphaproteobacteria > Acetobacterales > Roseomonadaceae > Falsiroseomonas > Falsiroseomonas sp. HC035. Next base: position 2,222 of record NZ_JBNXUN010000048.1, on the reverse strand, counting down.
CAAGGGGTGGCGCGTGCCGCTCGGGATTGGCGCGGAGCCAGTCGTGGATCTCGCCCAAGGGTTCTCAGCAATGCTGCTCCGGCGTGAATGGCCCGGCAAGGGGCGCGTAGAGCGGGCGGGCCAGGGCGACCGTAGAGATCAGCCAGACGTCGAATCCGGCCTCCACCAGATGCCAGGCGAGCGGGCGGTGGTGGCGACCGGCCGCTCCACGCCGACGGACAACGCGAAATCGAGGCCTCCAGCGCCGAGCTGCGGGCCGAGTGCTTCAACGCCTTGTGGTTTCTGTCCTTGGCGGCGCCAGGCAACGGATCGAAGATTGGAGGTGCCACGACAACGAGGAGCGGCCGCACGTTGCCCCGGCAAACTTGACCCCGAGGGCCTTCGCCAACCAGCCTGATAACTTGCGTCGACCCTGGACCAGAGACGGGGGCGGGACTATCGCTGTCGCTGGACTACATTACCGGTGGCCGCTTTCAGGGGGCAGGTCACATGCCGCAGGCGCTGTGGGACGCGGCGCACGCGCTGCTGACGATCAGCCCGCGGGCCCGTGCTGATCGCGCGCGCTGCCAGACGCCTTCGCTGCTGCGTGGGCTAATCTTCGGCAGGGACGGGAGCGCCATGTCGTCCCCCCACCCGCGGGGGCCAGTCGGTGCTGAAGGGCAGCGCCGCGGACGGGCGGGCCATTGCGCGCCTTCTGGCTGCGGAGATTGCGGGCGCGGTCACCACGCAGGTATGGGGGCTGCGGCGCCAGCCGGAGGTGGTGCTCGGGGCCTTGCGCGCGGCACGGGCCTCGGTGCCCGATATGACAGACGACAAGGCGCGCCTGGGCACTGGAGCGGCTGGATCCGCTTTGGGAGGAACGCCGAGAAGATCAACTCGTCCTAAGTCTCGCGCCTGCTCCGGCTCACGCTGCTGGCGCTGGACATCGTCGAGGCGATCCTGGACGGGCGGCAGCCGGAGGGGACGACACTGCCGCGGCTGATGGAGCCGTTTCCGGCTGAGCGGGAGAGCCAGAGATTGCCTCCGTAAGTGGCTGGGTCCCGGGGCATCACACTCGCCTCGACCGTCACTGCCGGGCTTTGGCAGCAAGTTCAGAGTTCTGGATCGTCGAAAGTCCACGCGCGCGACGCAGCGTCTCCGAGGGCGGTTCGCCGAACATCGTACGGTACTCGCTCGAAAAGCGCCCAAAATGAAAGAAGCCGAGCTCGGTCGCGGTGTCGGTGACCGAACCCGCGCCGCTACGCAGGCGCATATGCGCGGCACTCAGGCGCAGCGAACGAAGATATGTCTTCGGCGACATCCCGAACCCTTCCTGGAAGGCTGCGTGGAGAGTCCGTTCCGGCACGTTCAGGGCCTCGCAAAGCTCAAGCAGTGATGGTGGTTCGTCGAGCCGCGCGCGGAGCAACTCCTCCGCCGCGCGGGCCACGCGGCGCCTCGTCGAGGAGGATACGACGGGCGTCGAGCTTCCGTACGTTTCGAGGCCCTCGAGAAGAATCTGTAGCACGCATTCCTGCAGCCTGTGCTTGACCTGGCGAGAGGCGGCTGCATTGCTCGACAGCACGGAGAGCAGGCTGTTGATAGCGCATGCGCGCTCTGGGCAATTGGCGGTTCCAGCCGGCGCCCGCAGGAGCCAATCTGTGCCCTGCCTCGTCGCCTCCTCATACAGACGGACGGACAGATGGCGCGCGAATAGCGCTTCCTCGACCCCAATCACCGTGAGATCGAACGGCCCATTGCTGAGGAAATGCGTCTCCGATTGCCGTAGCCGGGCGGGAGCGTTGATGACCGGATCGATGGAACGACCCAGCGATCTGATTCCGCTAGAGGCCGAGCTGATCAAGCCCGCACCGCCCGCACCACGTGGGGTCGCACCCGTGATGAGCAATCCGCTGGACACCCTGAGGCGCGCGATCTGCATCTCCGTGGTCATTGCCATGTCGAACCGGGCGGCGAAGGGTCCACCGTCGATGCGCGCTGCCTGCAACTCCCAAGAGGCGAAGGCTGTCCCTAGTCCATCGAAATCGTCAAACTCGCGCCGAACAACGGCACCGTCCACAAAGCTTGACATGGTGTTATCGCAACTTCTGCGCTGCGCTCCCGGACCATCTTTTATTGGTCCTTCTTGTAGCTTTGCGCGTTTTAATTCGGTCCTTCAAATATTGGTGAAATCAAGACTTCCATCTGACAGAGTTTAACCGCGCGGCGAATTACACGCGCCTCTA
>NZ_JBNXUN010000047.1:0-4228 GCF_050563525.1 Falsiroseomonas sp. HC035 | reverse complement strand
AACCAGATACGACGACCTGGTACGCCGTTCGCTTCGGCGATCGCGACTTCGCGATCTTCGATACCTTCCCGAGCGACGAGGGGCGCCTCGCCCATCTTGCCGGCAAGGTAGGAAGCGCCCTGATCGCGCGGACGCCCGAGCTGCTCGAGGGCGACCCGAAGATCGAGCACGCCCAAGTGCTGGCGTACAAGTTGCCGGGTGCCAGCGGTCAGGTGCGCGAGTGACGTCGCGCATACGCAATCTTGGAAGCCGCCTGCGACATCGGCAGGGGCGCCGTTGAAAGGGAGACGATCACATGGCTACGGAGGCGCTGAACGGGCTGGCCGTCGCAATCCTGGTCACTGACGGCTTCGAACAGGTCGAGATGATTGGACCGCGCAAGGCGCTTGACGCGGCGGGCGCCAAGACCCTGCTCGTGTCACCCAAGCAGGACCAGGTGAAGGCTTGGGACTTCACGAATTGGGGCGACACGTTCCCGGTGGATCTGCGCCTTGACCGCGCCCGGCCCGCCGAGTTCGACGCACTGCTGCTTCCGGGCGGCGTCATCAATCCCGACACGCTCCGGACGCTCCCTGAGGCGGTCGCCTTCGTGAAGGCCTTCTTCGACGCCGGCAAGCCTGTGGCATCGATCTGCCACGGGCCCTGGACCATCATCGAGGCCGGCGCCGCCCGCGGCCGGCGCCTCACCTCCTGGCCATCGCTGAAGACCGACCTCCGGAATGCCGGAGCGACGTGGGTCGATGAGCAGGCCGTCGTCGATCGCGGCCTGATCACGAGCCGCCAGCCCGACGACATTCCCGCCTTCAATCTGGCGGTCATCAAGGTTTTTGCGGGTGCGCTCGTGTCGTCGCGGCAGGCAGCGACCAAGTGAGACCCGGAGCCGCACCGGCTTCCGAGGTTGCAGGCTCCTGAAGCCTGCCTGTCCAGGAGCCACGAGCTTCGTATGCGAGACATCAAGGCTTCCGGCTTCGTCCGCGTGCGCGGGGCGCGCGAGCACAATCTGAAGAACGTCGATGTCGACATACCGCGCGATGCCCTCGTGGTGTTCACCGGTGTATCGGGATCGGGCAAGTCGTCGCTCGCTTTCTCCACCCTCTATGCCGAAGCCCAGCGCCGCTATCTGGAGTCGGTCTCGCCCTATGCGCGCCGCCTGTTTCACCAGATGAAAGTGCCCGAGGTGGACGCGATCGAGGGCCTGCCGCCGGCGGTGGCGCTACAGCAGCAGCGCGGATCGCCCACGACCCGCTCATCGGTCGGCAGCGTCACCACCCTCTCCAACCTGCTGCGGATGCTCTATTCGCGCGCCGGCGACTATCCGCCGGGTCAGGCCCATCTCGATGCCGAAGCCTTTTCGTCCAACACGCCTGAGGGTGCCTGCCCGCACTGCCACGGCCTCGGCCGGATCCACGAGGTCACCGAGGCCTCAATGGTGCCCGATCCCTCGAAAACGATCCGCGAGCGCGCGGTCGCCGCCTGGCCGACGGCATGGGGCGGCCAAAATCTGCGCGACATCCTGATCAGCCTTGGCATCGACGTCGACACGCCGTGGCGGGACCTGCCGAAGAAGATACGCGATTGGATATTGTTCACTGACGAGCAGCCCCAGGTCCCGGTCTATCCCGGGTTCAGCCATGCCGAGATCCAGCGCGCGACCCGCCGCAAGATCGAGCCGGCCTATATGGGCACCTTTTCGAGCGCGAAGCGGCACGTCACCCGCAGCTACGCGACCACCCAAAGCGCTTTGATGAAGAAACGCGCCGCGCGCTTCATGATCGCCCGGCCCTGCCCGGTCTGCCACGGCAAGAGGCTGCGCCGGGAGGCTCTGTCGGTCCGTTTCGAAGGGCTCGATGTCGCCGAGATGAGCGGTCTGCCCATGGCCCGCCTATCGAAGATCTTCGCGCCCTATGCCGATGCGAAAGCCGACAAGATCGGGGCGATGCGCGGGCCCGATCCGGAGAAGGCCCTGGTGGTTGAGCGTATTGCCGGCGACGCGTGCCGCCGGCTGTCCGTGCTGCTCGACCTCGGCCTCGGCTATCTGACGCTGGAACGCAGCACGCCCACCCTGTCGCCGGGCGAGCTGCAGCGGCTGCGGCTTGCCACACAGGTCGCCTCCAACCTGTTCGGCGTGGTTTATGTGATGGACGAGCCGTCCGCCGGTCTCCATCCCGCCGATACCGAGGCGCTGCTCCGTGCGCTCGACGGACTGAAGGCGGTCGGCAACTCGCTGTTCATCGTCGAACATGAGATGGATATCGTCCGTCGCGCCGATTGGATCGTTGATGTCGGCCCCGCCGCCGGCGAGCAGGGCGGCGAGATTCTCTATAGCGGCCCGATCGACGGCCTGCGCAAGGTCGCCGCATCGGAGACAAGGCGCCATCTGTTCGACGAGGGCGACGGGATGCCGAGCCGGCATCGCGAGCCCGGCGGCTGGCTGCGGCTGGAGGAGGTCTCGCGCAACAATCTGAAGCAGGTCGATTGCGCGATCCCGCTCGGCGTGATGACCACGGTCACCGGAATTTCTGGCTCTGGGAAGTCGAGCCTGGTCAGCCAAGCGTTGGTCGAGCTGGTCGCCGACGCGCTCGGCACAACGGTCGCGGCCCAGGAGGAGCCGGAGGCCAACGCCGCGCTCGAGGACACGCCCGCCGGCGCGACCGAGGGCCGAATCCTCGGCGGTCTCGATGGAGTCCGACGGCTGATCGAAGTCGATCAGAAGCCGATCGGCCGCACCCCACGCTCCAATCTCGCCACCTATACCGGCCTGTTCGACCATGTCCGTGCGCTGTTCGCGGCGACGCCCGAAGCCAGGAGGCGCCGCTACGATGCGGGCCGCTTCTCGTTCAACGTCGCCCAGGGCCGCTGCCCGCGCTGCGAGGGGGAGGGGTTCGTCATGGTCGAACTGCTTTTCCTGCCGAGCGTCTATGCGCCGTGCCCCACCTGCCACGGCACCCGCTACAATCCCGACACGCTCGCGATCCGCTACCGCGGCAAGACCATCGCCGATGTCCTCGCGCTCACTGTCGAGGACGCCTCGGCGTTCTTCGGCGATACGCCCCATATTGGCCGGTCGCTATCGGTGCTTCGTGAGGTCGGGCTCAACTATCTCCGCCTTGGACAGCCCGCCACCGAGTTCTCGGGCGGCGAGGCACAACGGGTGAAGCTCGCCACGGAATTGCAGCGCGCCCAGCGCGGCGGCGCGCTCTATGTGCTCGACGAGCCGACCACCGGCCTGCACCCGACCGACGTCGAGCGACTACTCGGCCAGCTTCACGCCCTCGTGGATGCCGGCAACACCGTCATCCTGGTCGATCACGACATGAAGGTGGCGGCCGCAAGCGATTGGGTGATTGACGTTGGCCCCGGCGCCGGCGACGAGGGCGGGCGCATCGTCGCGAGCGGCCCGCCGGCGAAGGTCGCCGCTTGCCCGGCGAGCCGCACCGCCCCCTACCTTGGTCGCGCACTGGACCGCAGCCAAACATCTTGCCGCGGTGGCTGAGTCGCTGAGCGCCGTGACGAGAAAGCGAGCCAGTGAAAGGTCAGCGTCGGATCGGACAGGGCAGTTGGGCGGATGCGTTGCTGCCGCCGCGTCGCCGAGGCGGCTCCGGCGGCGGTCCCGCGGCGACCTACCTCAGTGCCGTCTGCTCCTCACTGCCCAGCTTTCTTCGACGATGGACTTGTAGAACAACGCAAGACCCTGGATCGCGCCGAGGTAGTCCACCTGCCTGGACGCGAAGCTGTGGGCCATCTGCAGGAGCTCCGGGTTGTTGTCCTCCAGATCCTCGATGATCCGCATCGTGAAGGCCTCGGTGCCGTCCCGGTCGATTTCGTCGATCACGATGTCGCAGGTCTCGTGCGTCACGCAGGGCAGCGGGCTCACGTCGGGTTTCCCGACCGCCGGTACCGAAGGCGCGATGAGTAGCCGATAGAACATGGCGAAGCCGAGCATGATCCGCGGTTGGTCGTCCAGGCTGGTGGCACAGCTGCGCGCGATGCTGAGCAGTTGCGGATTGTGGCGCCTCAGATCCTCGACAACCTCGGCAAGGCACGCGTCGGGGCCCCTTTCGTCGAACTCCCTGGCGATGCGTTCGCGCGTCGTTACGCTGATGGGCGAGAGGAAGGTCACGCAGACACTCCTGATCGTCAATTTCGGGCGGCGCTAGCATGCCGGCACCGGAACTAGGCGCAGGTAGCCGGCATCAGACCCGTTCCCCCACGGTAGCAGGCAGCGAGG
>NZ_JBNXUN010000046.1:0-4830 GCF_050563525.1 Falsiroseomonas sp. HC035 | reverse complement strand
GTTTGCTAGCGGCGGCGGCGACACGCCGGAAGCCAATTTCTTCGGCCTGCAGCAAGTCGCAACCTCCGGCGGCGCCACCGATGGTCTGGGCTCCACCGATGTCGCGGGCGGGTTCGGCACCGGCGCCAATACCGGATGGCGCAGCGGCGCCGGAAAGGTTGTGGTCTGGTTTGGCGACGCGTCATCGCATACCACGACGGTGAGCCAAGCCGAGGCGATCGCCGCGCTGCAGGCCAATGGCGTGACCGTGGTTGGCATCAACACGCAGAGCGCAGGCTTTGGCATCGACCAGTCAGGTCAGGCAAGCGCCAACACCGGCGCCACGGGTGGCACACTGACAAATGTCGTGACCGGCGCCAACCTGAACACAATGGCCTGCGCGAAGCCACCGCCAACAATGTTGTGGCCGGGGCCGTATTTGACGGAGGCATCGTCGCCGGTGCCGACGACGCGCGGGTAGGGCGCCGCCTCCTCCGCATGAGCTGCGATGGCGAAGGCCGGGGCCAGCAGGGCGGCCGTGACGATGGTCTTGATGTTCGAGCGCATGATGGTTCTCCTGAGTGTGTTTGTCGGGCGGTAACTGCCTGCCTCCACAAGATGCTGGTCTTGCGGGTTGGCGGCCAAAGCCTGGTGTCAATGAAGTCCACGCCTGCTGCGCGTCGTCAGCCGAAGGGCTTGCGCTGCAAGAGGGCCGTGAAAGCATCGTAGTGTTCCCACGACTTTCCCTGAGGGGACATACGGTTATCGCGTCGTCACTCGGACGAGGGCCGTTACTGGCTGGCCATCCACCAGGACCGGCCTGTGATGCTGATCCGCCAGCAGGATGCCGATCACATGCTCACCGGTGGCGCTGGGGCAGTGGCCGAACTGGGCGCCGATCAGGTTGCCGCCGAAGTCGCTGTTCATGCTGTTGTAGGGGCGCCCGGGGATATTACAGGTGTCGCCGTCGGGATCGAGCTTCAGGTGGATATGGCCGCAGCGCGGCTCGCTCCCGCATTGACCGGCTGGCCGCAGCGTGAAGTTGCTCCGCACGACAACGCCGATGGCGCGCTCCAGGTCGGTGCCCAGCGGCACCACCATGCCCTCGGTCGGCCAGACGATGTCCAGCCTCGCCGGCTCCTGGGCGGCGGCAGGAAGACCGCCGAGCAGGGCTGGGCAGATCAGCAAGGCGGCTCGGGTGATGGGTCGGAACATGGTCGCTCTCCTTCTGAGGTAATCACTGCTTACATAGTCTGCGAGGCAGGCACAACAACAAAGTGAGCGGCGATTACATGGATGGCGATCACGTGCTACGAAGGCCCATGCGAACACCCAAGACCAACACGCCATCCGCGCCGGCAGCGGCCCCTCGCTACCACCACGGCAACCTGGTGGAGGCACTTGTCGCTGCCACGATCGAGATCATCGAGGAGCGCGGCGTAGAGCAGGTTTCCGTTCGGGAAGCGGCGCGGCGGGCGGGCGTGTCACCTGGTGCCCCCTTTCGCCACTTCGCCACCAAGACCGCGTTGATGACCGCCGTCGCGGAGCAGGCGATGGACCGGCTAAAGGCCTCCGTGGACGTGGCAATCGAAGCCACGCGGGAGCAGAAGCCGCTTCTGCGACTCGAAGCCCTGGGTTCAGCCTACCTTCAGTGGGCGCTGCAGAACCCAACCCACTTCCAGATCATCAGTTCGCGTTCACTGATTGACATCGCATCATCGGACCGCATTCGCCAAGCCAACGAAGAGATCCGCGGCGTCATGATGCGGTTGCTGGCCGAGGCGCAGCTCGATGGGTCGCTTGCGCCGGATATCGACATTGGCCACCTCGTCCTGGTGACACGCGCCTTTGGCTATGGTCTGGCGCGGATGGTGATCGATGGTCACTTCCCGGAATGGCATGCATCCGAGCCCCCGGAGGACGTGGTGCCGAAGGCGTTGCGCCTTTTCATGGGCTTGCTCAGGTAGCGACGGTTCAGCGCGAACGTGCCGACCATGCTCGCCACAAGCTGGGTCGGATCGTTGGACACCCCTCCGAGGAGCATCCGCTCGGGCTTATGCAGATCGACCACAGGCTTGCCCGGGTGATCGTGGCCGCCTCGGAGATGACAAGTTGACAGTGCCGCGCGAAGGCAAGCCGCGGCAAATCATGAAGGACAATCGACCGGGAGGATCGGCGGCGCTGGCGTAGCTGGCGTAGACTGCGGCGCCTTCAGGCTCACTTACCTCGCCGAGCCGAAGAGGCGTCGATCCCAATGGATTGGCTGATGCAGGCTTGTGGTGATGTGCCGGAACTCGGGGTGCGCCGGATTGATCAGCACGTTGTCGTCGACGCGGGCAACGACGGATGGGACGATGAGAATGACGGAGCGAGCTTCGCGAACCCAGGCTGATCCATAAGGCTGGCTCACGCTCTCGTCGGCCGCGTCCCAGCCGGGCAGCGCCGCGGTGTTGAGGACCGCGTAGGTCAGCCCGCGCGGGATGGTGGTGGTGATGTAGTGCTGGTTGGGCGGCAGGCGGCCGGCGCCGTGGACCAGCTTCTCGAGCATGGCGGTCGAGTAGTTGGCGCCCGCATAGATCACGGGCGTGGTGTCCGTGTTCCAGCGTCCCGGCGCGAGGCGGGAGCCGGTTGCGTGGAAGATGGGGTAGGCGCCGGCGGGATCCCCGATGCGGTAGCAGGTGAGGGCGCGGTCGAGGATCTGCGCAGTCACGCCGCCGTGCCGTGACCCAGCCGCCCGAGGATCCGTTCGACCAGGCGTGCGCCGACATCCGAACCGAGGGCGATGGCGAGGGGCGTGTCATCGTCGAGCAGGGGATGGCGGCGTTGGAGAAAGTCGCGCGCCTCCTCGTCCGAGCCCCAGACGTCCCGCGCAACGGCATAGACGCCGGCGACGCGGGCGAGTTTGGCGCTCTCCTCGGCGGAGAGGCGCTTCGTCTTCTGGCGGCGCGCCAGGGTGGCCTTGGGGACGAAGGCGTAGAGGGTCTGCATGTCGCCCGGCGCGAGCGCCTCGGCCAGGCGGAGAAGGGCGCGGATGGGCAGGCCGTCCTGCAGCTGTCGGGCGAAACGGCATGAACGGGCGGCAGCTGGCCGAGGCAGCACGCGCAGGGACTTCAAGGCTGCCCGTGCTGTTCATCAGCGGCTACGCGGGGACGTCGCTGCCGCCGGGGATCGACATGATCGACAAGCCGTTTGAACTCGACGCCCTGGCACGGCGGGTCCGGATGGTCCTTGAAGCAGATCGGCGGGCCGGCGCGGATGGTCACCGTGGAGCTTGATGAGGGAGTTTCGCACGCCATACTGCACCCAGATATTGGTGAGCAAGGTATCTTTACTTAGAATATATTTGTGGCAAAATGGGATACCGCCAAGTAAAGTCACCGAGTACTGGCGCCGTGAGAGCCGATCCGGAAAGAAGTTGAATCGCCTGAATCGGATGTGATTCGCTGCTCCTGCGGACGATTCGCGGGAGCAGACGGATGGCGTGGACGGCAGAACATCGGCGTGCGGCGGACCGGCGTGGGCTGCGCTATCCCTCTGACCTGACGGATGCCGAGTGGGCGCTGGTCGCGCCACTGATCCGGCCAGCGAAGCACGGCGGCAGGCCTCGCAGGGTGGATGTGCGCGAGGTGCTGAACGCGGTGTTCTACGTGCTCTCGACCGGCTGCCAATGGAGCGCGCTGCCGAAGGACCTGCCGCCGAAGAGCACGGTGTGGGACTACTTTTCGCGCTGGGAGTGGGAAGGCACCATCGAGCGCATCCACCACGCGCTCTACGTCGCGGTGCGCGAGCAGGCGGGACGCGAAGCCAGCCCGACCACGGCGATCATCGACAGCCAAACGGCCAAGGCGGCGCAAAAGGGGGCGCTGCGCTTGACCCATCCGGCTACGATGCGGGCAAGAAAGTCGTCGGCCGCAAACGCCATCTGCTGACCGACACCATCGGCATGCTGCTCGCGGTGATCGTGCATCCCGCCGACGTGCAGGACCGCGACGGTGCCGAGCCGCTGTTGCGACAAGCACGCAGGCTGTTCCCATTCGTCGAGCGCCTCATCGGCGACGCGGGCTATCAGGGGCCGAAGATGGCGGCTGCCGTCGTCCGCACCGGCACATGGAAGATGGAGATCGTGCGCCGCTGCGATCGTCACCGCTTCGTCGTGCTTCCGAAGCGTTGGATCGTGGAGCGCACCATTGGGTGGATCAGCCGCAACCGCCGTCTCGCCCGCGACTTCGAGCGGCATCGCCGCATCGCCGCCGCCTTCGTCCGAATGGCCATGATCCGCATCATGCTCCGACGGCTTGCCGCAAAACCTTCAGCATGAATCCAAACTTCCCGGATGGGCTCTGAGATGATGGATCTTCCGTCTGCTCCGTTTTCACGGTTCGGAGCGCGGCGTGACGACATCATCCCTGAAAACTATCATTATGCTCCTGGTCGAAGATGACGCAAATCTTCAGGGTTTGCTGGAGATCGATCTTTCGGACGCAGGGTTTGAGGTCGTGCTGGCTGGCAATGGAGCCGACGCCATTGCCAGGATCGATGCGCAGCGGAGGAGGTGCTGAGCTGCACGATGATCGTGTCCGGCGTGAGTGCCTGGATGGCGGCCTACCACGACCGGATGCCGGTGCTGCTGGGCCCGGCGGACTTCACCGGCTGGTTGGACGGGACGCTGGGGGCTGAGGCGCTGCGGCCGGCGCCTGCGGATGCGCTGCGGGAGTGGCTAGTATCCAATCGCATGAATGCCACCGGCGTGGGCGACGATGATCCGACGCTGCTCGATCCGGTTGGAGCAACGTGAGAGCTGCGGCCAAATTCAACTCTGGTCGAACGAACCGCAAGCAGCGTCGAGGGCTA
>NZ_JBNXUN010000045.1:0-4910 GCF_050563525.1 Falsiroseomonas sp. HC035 | reverse complement strand
CGAAAAGATCGTGTCGATGTACGCCCGCGGCATGAGCACCCGTGAGATCGCCGGTCACCTGCTGGATATCTACGGCATCGAAGTCTCGCCCGACCTGGTCAGCGCCGTTACCGACGCGGTGCTAGACGAGATTGCCACCTGGCAAGCCCGGCCGCTCGAGCCGGTCTACCCGCTGGTGTTCTTCGACGCGCTGCGGGTGAAGATCCGCGACGAGGGGCTGGTCCGCAACAAGGCAGTGCATATCGCGCTCGGCGTCAGGGCCGACGGCACCAAGGAAATCCTTGGCCTTTGGCTTGAGCAGAATGAGGGCGCCAAGTTCTGGCTGCGGGTGATGAACGAGCTCCGCAATCGCGGGGTGGAGGACCTGCTCCTGGCCGTGGTCGACGGGCTGAAGGGCTTCCCCGAGGCGATCCTGGCCGTGTTCCCCGAGGCCACCGTCCAGACCTGCATTGTCCACCTGTTGCGCCACAGCCTGGATTTCGTCTCCTGGAAGGACCGCCGGGCCGTCGCCACGGCGCTAAAGGACATCTACCGCGCCATCGATCCCGCCGCGGCGGAGGCCGCCCTGGGGGCCTTTGAAGCCGGGCCCTGGGGCCGCAAATACGCCGCCATCGGCCAGAGCTGGCGGCGCGCCTGGGGCGAGGTGGTGCCGTTCTACGCCTTTCCCGCCGAGGTCCGCCGGATTTTGTACACCACCAATGCCATCGAGGCGCTGAATGCCAAGCTGCGCAGCGCGGTCCGCACCCGCGGCCATTTCCCAACCGACGAGGCCGCCCTGAAGCTGCTCTATCTGGTCTTGAACAGGACTGAGAAGGAATGGACCATGCCACCCCGTGAGTGGTCCATGGCCAAGGCCCAGTTCGCCGTTCTGTTCGGCGACCGCTTCAACAAAGCCATGACCTGACCGTGTCGTTCAACCGACCGGCCATACACGGAAATTCCGACACTCCCCGCGCCCTCGGCCAAGATCCGAGCCTTCCACCACACCCTCATCGCGCTTCTCCCCGACGATCGGTTCGTGGGCTTGGCCTTTGCCTCGCCTTCCTCGAGCACCGGCTCATTTCCGCGCGGGAAGAGGGCTTGCAAAGCCAGAGCCGGCGGTTGCTCGAGTATGCGGCGTTGGCGACGCGGCGGAGCCTCTGCGCTGAGCTGCTGCGCCTCGCCTAGCCTCAACCCCGGAGACGGGCGTTGACCTGGCGGTGTTCCCGCCGCCCCACGGCCCGAGCTCGCCGCGCGCATAGGTGCGCCACGAGGCGGTGTCTCGCGACCTCACGGAGCTCGATCATCCTGCTCGATGAGGCGGCGCTCCGGGTGGAGGTGGAAGCGGCGATGATTGACGCCCGCGGTCCCTCTATATGAGCGCGGCCAGTCGGAGTGGGGAGTAGGTCTGCCGCCCTCATCCTCGTCCTGGCCATCCTCTGTCAGGCGGCGGCCCTGCTGCGAGTACGTCCGGGTCGTACCGCCGCTGCTACCAGGAGCCGGCTATCTCCTCGGGTCTCTGGACAGCGCTGCGCGCCGACTGGCCGAATTGCCCACGGTCCTCGCCTTCGGCCTGCCCTTCAACGGTCCAACCGCAAATCACGCGCGTGGTCGGCGGCGTAGAGAGCGGCGTGTCGATGGCGTTCACCCGGTCTCGGCCCGCCACGCCCCCGCCGATGCGGCGGTCTGGATCGGCACGGTCGTGTTCTGCGCCTCGGCGCCCGTTCCATCCTTTGGCATGGCGGGCACCGTGCTGGCGGCGGTCGGCAGCGCGACGTTGACCGGCTACATCCTGCACTCGGTGCTGCTGGACGCCGGGTTCAACGACTGGGGGCTTGGGCTCTATGGCCAGTCGGGTCGGCCGGCTGCCTCGGCACCGACATCCTCACCTTCGCGGCGGTGGTGTTCGCCATCAGTCTGTGGAAGCGCCGCTTTCGATATGGCCCGGAGGAATGGCTGCTGCGCAGCTTCGTGGACCTGGAATGGAAGAACTGGCGGCAGAAGGGTCCGCGGACCCCGGCATGAGCTGACAGATCTACGCGAGATAAAATCATCCACAGATTCTGGGGATGAATCTGTGGAAATCCCCCGGTGACCCTGGGTATCCTTGCTCGCGCACTCTCTGCCTCATTTGCAGGCTTATCAGATCTCTGCGGCGTCGCTGAGCGGCCCCGTTGCTTAGTCCGCGGGGCCAGCGACGGACTGGTAGTCCGGAGCCGTCCGTCCTCGAAATGCGAGCCGGGCATCGGAAGGAGCGGCCATCAATGTAGGCTGAGCTTCGCTCACAGCAGGCCCCGGCCAGCGCAACCGCCGTGATCAGCAGGGACAGCCGCCGAGCGCGAGCAGCCGCTGCCTACGCCGGCCCAGCGCCCGCAGGTCCATGACCGGATCCAGCGCCGCAACACTCGCTGCCGTCAGTAGCGGCACCAATCGGGGCAAGGCCGTCCCCTACGGACCGTGCTTCAGAGATCATGCTGCGATGGCTGCAAAGATTGTCTCGCCCTCATGCCTCGGGTTAGCCGCTTTCCTGCCGATTTTCTGGTTTGATTGAGTGCTTCACTTCAGAAATTGGGAGAACGGTCCAATCCCTCCTAACCGCTCATGGCGCCTACCAGAACGCGGTAAAAATGATTTTTGATCGTCCCTGTGCCTGCATGGAGGCCGAGAGATGTATTCCTTCTACGAATCGGAACCCTTCTACTATGAGCCGTATCCCTACTACGACACGGACCCCTACTACTTCGAGCCAGAGCCGTTTTACGTTGATCCGGAACCAATATACGTAGAGCCGGATCCATATTATGCGCCCGTCCCGACGTACTACTACGAACCCGCGCCGATCTACTACGAGCCTGTTCCCGTCATTGCGCCCGTAGTGATTGTCGAGCCGGTCCCGGTTTTCGTCCCGGTCGTCACATACCCGCTCGACGCCACGGTGCTGTTCGACGACTACTTCTACCTCGCCACCAACCCGGACGTGGCGGCAGCAGGAATTGACCCGCTGGCCCACTACGCGGACTTTGGATGGATCGAGGGACGCGACCCGAATGCCTTCTTCGATACCGACGGCTATCTCTTCGTCTATAGCGACGTAGACGCGGCGGGGTACGACCCCCTCGTCCACTACGCGCTCTGGGGATGGCTCGAGGGGCGCGACCCATCCGCCTTCTTCGACACGGACAGCTATCTCTTCGCCTATCCCGATGTGGATGCGGCCGGGATCAACCCGCTCGAGCACTACCTGCATTTCGGCGGCGCTGAGGGCAGGCTGGCCTTCGCGGATGGGGTCTTTGACTGAGGCATGACATCAGCCGCAGGGGGCCTGTCGAGCCAGGGGCCTGAGATGGCGTCTCGAGGGCGGCCGCCAGATGCCGTGCGGCGGTGTTCGGGGCAGCTTTGGTATCGCCGGTTGCGGCCAGTTGCAGGGTGGCGACAGGAGGCGTGCCGCGGAGGCGTCCGACGGCTTCGGCATTAGCGTTGCGCCGGCCAGCAGGGTGCCCGCTCCGCGGCAATGCTTCTCGCCGCCCAATCCGTGTGTGCGGCCACGTCCCCCATTGGGTTGATGTTGTTCATGAGGACCGACGACGCGCACAAGGACCTGCCCCTCAGTCGGGTGCCAAACCGGAAGTGAAGCGGGCACTGTTTGGCGGGGAACCAAGGCGTCATCTCTGTTCAACTCTTACTAAACCACTGGCCGCGATCATCTACTCCAAGAAGCCTGTATTCTTCCGGATGCAAAATAGAAATATAAAATTCGCATGATATAAAGGCCGCCGGCTTAGAATTTCGGCCGGCAAACAAGGTGCCGGACGGATTTACACAACAGGACATTCAGTAATTTTGCCCAGCGTTAGTGCGCGACTTTCAAAGTATTTCCTCGATTGGCCTGAAAAATGCATTTCCTGATCCGCCGGACCGCCTCATCGCAATCCGGCTTCAGGAGGACTTCGTATGCGATCCAAGACAACGCCTAGACCGGCTTCCGCAACGCCTTACTCGGCATTACGCGGCTTTACCCTGGCCACAACCCTGGCCGGCGCCATGATGCTGGCCGCAGCGCCCGCCCAAGCCGCCCCCATGCTGTATGAGGCCATCCTGGCCCCGCTGAGCGGCTCGGGTGTATCCGGCCTCGCCAAGCTCAGCCACGACGGCAACATGCTGACCGTCAACATCACGGCGAGCGGCCTGACCCCGAACCAACTGCACGTGCAGCACATCCACGGCCGATTTGACGCCGCCGGCAACCCGATGGACTCCGTCACGCCAACGCTGGCGCAGGACACGGATGGCGACGGCTTCATCGAGTTGGCCGAGGGTCTTCCCTCCTACGGCCCCATCATCCTGAACCTCGACGGACCACCGGGCTCAGGCGACTTCCCCACCGCGCCAAATGGCATGGTGAACTTCACCCAGACCTACGACCTGTCAAACAGCGCCTCATTCGCGGGTAATTTCGGCAGCGAGGATCTGCTTCCTCTGACGCTGCGCGAGATCGTCCTGCACGGAAGGCTGCTGGACTCCGGAACCGGGCTGGGGTTCGGGCCTGGGGAGGCGAACGGCACGCCGGGGTACAAGGTCGTGCTGCCCGTGGCGGCCGGCGAGATCAGGGCCGTGCCGGTGCCTGAACCCGCCTCGCTCGCGCTGTTCGGCGCAGGCCTCGTCGGGCTCGGCTTGGTGCGGCGCCGGCGCGCCCGGCAGGCGTGAAGTTCGGCGGCGGCGCCCGCGGGTGCCGCCGCTCCTGCTCCCATCAGCGCCCCCGATCGGCAGCAGTCTTCTTCTGGGGGTCGTGATGGTGATAGTGCTGGCAGCAGCCATGGCCCTCTCCTCTTCCCAAGGGTCGTGGTCAGGCCGGGCGAGGTGGGTCCAACACCTGGCTCGGCCGTTTCTGTTGCCGATCATCGCGTAAATCAGCTATTACTACTGACGTTTGC
>NZ_JBNXUN010000044.1:0-5788 GCF_050563525.1 Falsiroseomonas sp. HC035 | reverse complement strand
TCAGCGCGGCCAACGCCAGACGCTGGCGGACGTGGTGTGGCCGGCGCCCGCCCTGGCGACATCCCGGCGCTGAGGCCCTTCAGCATCAGGGCCCTCGCCTCATCCGGGTTGCGGAGCCGACGCAGCAGGCGGTGTGGCGCTTCATGCGGCTCCAGCCAGTCGGCCGCGATGAGTCCGCCTTCACCCAGCAGGACCTGCGCCGGCTCGAATGTCCCGAGGTTGGCGTAGGTCAGCAGCAGCGCCGGCAGCAGGTCCCATGCCACCATGTCGCACAGCCCTCGGCCGAGGCCGCAGAAGAGCAGCCAGTTCCGCACCGCGCCCCGCACTGCAGGCGGCAGCAGCGGCAGGTCGTCCCACCGCAGTCGCAGAGCGGTGCAGGCGCTGGCCGGCACCACCGTGACCGGGCAGCCGCGGAAGGCCAGAACGCGCCGCGCGGCCTTCGCATCCGCCGCGAAGTTCAGCTCCCGCAACCGCCGCCAGCCCAGCCTTGATGGCGCAAGCCCATGCGGCACGAGGTCCCCGCCAAGGCAGATGATGCCGGCGCAGCGATCCGGAAAAGCGGGGTCGAGTTCGGCGGCCGCGGCCAGGTTGCTCAGCGGCCCGGTGGCCAGGATGGTCAGCCTGCCGGGCTCCGATGCGGTCGCCTGCACCAGGAAGCGGGCCGCCGCCGTCGGCGCCAAACCCTGCCGAGCAGCGCCCTGCAGCAGCGGCAGGTCGGGCACGCCGGCGAGAGCCAGCGGCCGCCGCGTGGCGCGCAGCACGGCGGGCAGGCCGGCATTGCCGAAGCAGGTCGTCACCGCGCGAAGCTCGATATCCGGCTGCGCAAGCAGGTAGACCAACGCCAGCCCGTCATCCACGTCCCGTCCCAGGACGCCGAGGGCGTTATCGCAGTCAAGAATGACCGCGAGGGGAGGCGCAGTCGTCACGGCGCGCTGGCCAGGATCAGCACGCCCATGGCAAGCGTGAAGCCGAGCCAGACCCAGCGCGACTGCGACTGGCCCGCCTCGAAAGCCTGCCTTGCCCCGGCCTCCGCCGGCATGAACAGGCGATACTCGATGTACCACCAGTAGGGCGTCGCGACGCACCATGCGGCGAACAGCCGCAGCACCCAGCGCGGCGCCGGCCCTTCGCCCGCCAGCGCCCCGGCCACGCCGGCCAGGCCGATCGCCGCCCCACCCAGCGCCACCGCCGCGCGCAGGCGGCGCCCGTCCGTCCGCATCACGCCGCGCAGGCGCCGCCGCCGAGGACGCAGAAGCGCGCGCAATGCGGGTGGTTCAGCGCCACCGGCCGCGCCGCCTCTGCCAGCGTGCGGCCGAGTTCGAAGCCGGGATCGTGGGGCAGCAGGGTGCAGGCCACGACCACCGGTGCCGCCGCGCCGCGCCGCTTCACCACCATGCGGGAGGAGGCGCACATCATCTGCTGCGGCCGCTTGCCAAGGATGTCCCAGCATCCCGTGGAAATCTCCGGCACGTCGAGTCCCACATCCATCTCGGGAAACAGCATCAGCGCCACCGGATCGGCGGCGTCGACGGGAATGCCATACTCGGCAAAGGCACGCGTATAACCGGCCCGTAGCTCCGCCTCGCTCTCGCCCCCAAAGGCGGCGCGGCCCGCGACGTGCAGCGTAAAGCCATGCCGCGCCAGCCAGGCCAGGCCCTCCATCGCCTGCACGAAGCTGCCAGCGCCGCGTTCCAGGTCGTGCAGCGCGGCGCCGTGATGGTCCAGGCTGACGCGCATGACCAGCCGGCTGCCATGCTCGGCCCGCAGCGCCAGCAGCGCCGCGGCGCCGTTCCGCATAGGCTTCATGGCGTTGGTCAGCACCAATGCCTCGAGCCCGGCTTCCAGCACCACGCGCAGCATTGCCGGCAGGTCGCGGTTGAGGAAGGGCTCGCCGCCGGTGAAGCCGATCTGTGTGACGCCCATCGCCCGAGCCTCGACCAGGAAGGGCAGGATCTCGGGCAACGTCGGGTAGACCAGCGCGTCGTTGCGCGGGCTGCTCTCGATGTAGCAGCTCGTGCAGGCGATGTTGCACAGCGTGCCGGTGTTGATCCACAGCGTGCGCAGCTTGCCCGGCGCCACCACGGCGCGCGGCTCGCCGCGGGCGGTGACCACCGGATCGCTGAACTTTCGGGGCGAAAGCCGTGTCTCGGGACGCGGGGCGAGGCTGTTCATGCGGGAGGATCCATCAGTTAGAAAGGCCCAGCAGGCCGCGGCGCAGCGCGGCATCGGCATTCGGTCCGATCCAGGTGGCGAGCAGGCTGCGGACAAAGGCGCCGCCGGGCACGCGCTGCGGCGGTCGGCCCGGCCCGTCCAGCAGCACCGCATCGGCCAAGAACAACTGGCGCTCGACATCACCGGCCGCGACCGGGCGCAGCCAGTCGTGGAACGGCGCCGGCAGCGGCGCATCCAGCGCCCCTGCCCAGGCCCGCGCCGCGTCGTCGCGCGACACTGCGCGGCTGTAGCGCGCGGCGACCAGGCGCGGCGTCCGGGCGGCGAGAATGGAAGCGGCATCGCTGCTGCGGGCTGGCAGGTAGAGCGCCGCGCGATAGACCTCGATCCGCAGCCAGGAGTAGAGGCGGGTGGCGGTGCCGTTGCGGACCAAGCGCTGGCCGCCCGCCTCGAGCACGGATGGGAAGCCGTCCTCCGCCAGCGCGGCCAGCAGGATCTCGCGCCGCATCATGCCGGGCGCGTCCTTGCCGCCACCAGCAATGCCAGCAGCACCAGCAGAACGTCCTCCAGCGGGCTGAAGACCGTCAGCGGCCGGGCCAGGAAGACGCCGAAGCAGCCGCAGTTCCGCAGTTCGATGCCGCGCAGCAGCGTCACTGTCAGCGCAAGGCCATAGATCGCCGCAAGCGCGGCCGCGGCCAGCGCGGCCTCGCGGCGCAGACGCGGCAGCAGCAGCCCCATCGCGATGGCCGCTTCAGCGAGGACAAGCAGGATGGCGCCGGGCACCAACAGGGCGCCGGGAACCAGCCGATACTCCGCGAGCACGAGCACGAAGCCGGGCAGGTCCAGCGCCTTGCCGAGCGCCGCGGCGCCGTTCAGCGCCGCCAGCGCCCAGGCCAGGATGGCGACCACCACGGGCATGATCCGGCCGCCCCTCAGCCGACGTCCAAGTTTTGGCTGTTGATGGTCCAGTCATAATCAAAGTAGCGCAGCGTCCAGTCCGCCGGCACCGGATCCCGTCGCCAGCGGTTGACATAGGCGAGGATCGTCGGCGCCTTGGCCGGCACGAAGTCCTCGGTGAAGAACTGGAAGATCTGCGAGACGAAGACCGCGCGGCGGTCTGGCGCCGGCCGCACGTGGTAGCCGCTTTCGCAGAACTCGCGCGCGGCGGCGGCCAGCTGCGCCTCGATCTGCGCAGTGCGGAACGCCTCCCGCGGCAGTCGCGGACAGCCGCGCACCATGCAGTTCAGGGCGAAGTGGATGCGCTCCTCGCCCATCTTGCGGATTACGTCGTCCTCGAAGGATTTCAAGGAGGTCTCGCGGCCGGCGACACGAAAGCCGGTATTCACGAAGAAGCCGTAGCGGCCGAGGAAGGTCAGCGACTGCGGGATGCCGCGCTGCACGATGCCGTACATGGCCAACGCGTTGTAGGCGTTGATACGCCAGGCCAGGAGATGCGCTTGGCTGTCGCTCGTGGGGCCGGTCTCGCCGATCGCCGCGACCACGGCGGCCAGCGGCTGTGGCGCCGTGGCGATGCCGGCGAAGTCGACGCGCCCGCGGGCATCCACATGACGGCGCAGCACCGCCTCGAAGGCGTCGAACCAAGCCGGGTCACCAGCGATCTGCGCCTGCACACGAACGGGTGCGGCGAGCGCGGCCGTCAGCACCATGCGCCGTCCCATCATGGCCCGACCTCCTGCCGTGCCGCGCGTCGGGCGTGGTCGATTTCGATGCGTCGACGGCCCCGCGCGGTCTTGCGGGTCAGCGCCGGCTCGGCAGCGGCCGAGGCATCCACGATGGCGTTCCCGGTCATTGGGTCCCAGAAGCCGCCCGCCTGCAATGGCACTGGCTTCAGGATGAAGGCGTCCCGCTTGGCGTTATGTAGGCACATGGAGATCGGCCCGTCGCCCGTCGCCACCATGAAGACGCAGGCGTCGATCCGGTCGCAGGCCAGATGCTCCGCATCCATGAAGTTGTGAATGAAGAAGGACAGCTTGTGGACCCGCCCGCGCGCCGCGATCAGGTCCCGGCGCATCGCCCAGGCACGCCGGGCCGCCCAGGGCAGCAACCGTAGCGTCGCCATTGGCCGCGCCGCCAGCCGGCGGGCCAGCGCCATCACGGCGCGGCCGCGGTGCTGGCGGTCGAACTGGATGCCGGCGGTGGCCTGCAGGATGGTGGCCAGCGCCTCATCCTCGCCATACAGGTCGTGCACCCGGCCATTTGCGACCAACGTCATCGCATAGCGGTTGCAATCGGAATGCCCCGCGATCGGCGTGTCGAAGTTCACTTCAGCGCCGGCCCCCAGCCGCAGCAGGGCGGAGACGGTCTCGATATTGATCGGCTGGCGGCGGGCGCGCAGCGTGCCACGCCCGGTATCCGCCTGCAGCTGGAAGCTGGCCACCTGCACCGCATCGGCGTTCCGCACGAAGAAGTCGACCACATGCGGGATCTCGTGGAAGTTTCCGTCATAGACCGTGGTGTTGAAGAAAACGGAAAGCGGCAGGCCACGGACGCGGTCGAGGTACTCTGAGCGGATCGCGTTCAACTCGACCTCGCTGTTGTAGCCCTTGCGTTCCTGCGTCATGTCCACGTGAAAGGCCACGTCCACCAGACCCGCGTCGCAGAGCTCCTCCAGCAGGTCACGCGTCGCCTTGATGCCGTTGGTGAACAGGCTGGGCCGCATGCCCGCCTCCCGCACCCGACGGATGATGGCAACCAGTTCCTCCCGCTTCCGCAGAGTCGGATCGCCGCCGGTGACTTGAACATCGGTGTCCGGACCGTAGTGCGCGCGGATCAGTGCGATGCGCGCGAATACGGCCTCCAGCGGGAGGTCCTGCACCGCCTCCGAATGGTCCGACAGGTAGCACAGGGTGCAGTCCAGGTTGCAGCGCTGCGTGATCTCCAGCGCGACGCAGCCGATGGACCAGCGGCGACCCATCGACTGCCGCGGATGCCACTGGCCGGCTGCCTCCATGCGGAGGCGGGCCTCATGCAGCGGGTCGGCGTCTGGCGCCGGCAGCGGATAGGGAACTGCAGATGCGATCTGCTCCGAACTGAGCATTCGCTGGCCGCTGCACGCCATGGATGGACTCCCGCTCTTGTTCCTTAAGCTCTACGGCGCGGAAATCGTATTGGATGCAGGATGGCTTAAACAAAGCTCGACGACCTCGGCCTGGAGGCGGTTCTGGGCTTTATCCAGGCGATCTGGTCTGCTTCAGCGCGCAGTGACCGGGTTTGGCTTGGTGGGGCGCGTCCGAACTACGGCTGTGGAAACATGGTCGCCGGCATCGGCGCGGGAAGCATCCGGGCCGGACTCAGTCAGGTGAAGACGAAGGCGCGGCCCTGCACGCCGCGGCCAGCAGCAGCCGCGGCGTGCAGGGCCGTGCCGGGCCGAAGAACGCCTCCCCCACCCGGCGCAGCTGCGCGGCGTCGCGGGCGAACCAGCCCACCGTGTAGGTGCTGGATGCCACCGACATGACCCTGGCCACCGCGGCGGTGGAGCCGGAGGAGGACCCGCCCGGCATGCGGTCCGGGTCGCGTGCCATGAAGTGCCCGATGACTTGCTCGGCCGGGCGCGGCATGGTCATTCTGCCCGCACATGGATGCCGCCAGCGACCTCTCT
>NZ_JBNXUN010000043.1:0-7869 GCF_050563525.1 Falsiroseomonas sp. HC035 | reverse complement strand
TCAGGACGCGCAACGCCGATCCAGGCGTAGCGCTCGTTCAAATGAGCAATGGTCTCCAGCCGCTGACGGAGCGCGTCGCGGTCCTGAATGGTCTGGGCAAAGCGCACCAGGCCCTCCAATTCCCGCCACTGCACGTGCAGCGACCGCGCCAACTGCCGGGCTACTTCCTGCCCGAGGACGTGCAACGTCGCGGTGCTCTTGCGCGCCGTGATGTCACGCGCCACGCCGGCCGCGGTAATGATGAGGATGCCGCCACAGAGCAACGCGACCGCCGCACAGAGGGCGAAGATGCTTGTCCGAATTCCAATCGTAACGGGCAGGCGCATCGGCAAGGAATCCTGACTGGCGCGGACGCACGAATGTCGAAAAAATAGAACGCGATGCGGGATCAGAGAATAAGACTTAAGATATGTTTTTTCTCATGGACATACCCAAGATACACGTGATCAGCGAACAACAACAGCGAACATTGACTGCGTGTTGAGCGACGAAGCTGCTCGCTGGAGCGGAGGTGATTCGACTGGACCCGCGCCTTCAATCAGCGCCGGCGCCAGAACGGCCACCCAACACCAAGCCGAGATGCTGGACCAGGCCGTCCAGACGCGAGGTCCGTTGTCCAAAGCGCTGGCCGACCGGGAGCGGTAGCGGCTCCACGAAGGTCCGACGCACGCCGGCGGCCGTGCGGCAGCGGAAGCGGCGCCCAAGCAGCTGAAGTTCGACAATCCGCCCGTGCGAGGGCAGGTCAAGCAGCCGCCGCTGGTAGTGGCTGTGCACTCGGATGGACGGCTCATCACAAGACAGGCAGCAGCAGGCTGCTGCCACCGGGTGGGCAACTATGGTGAGGCGATCGGTACCCAGTTCCAACGCGTCGCCCAGAAAACCCGCAGGCAAAGAGGACGGGGGTCGAGGAGGTTCATTGGTAGCGCTCCCTCGATGACAGCACCCTACCATCACCACCCAAGCCGGCACGCTAATTGCGCCTGAGCCCGTGCGCCATGCCGATCCACGGCAGCAAATTTCTCCACAGTTTCTTGGGATGAAAGTGTGGAAATCCTAGCGAAACCGCTAGTTCAGGTAGCCGCGCTCGGCGTGCCTCATTGGCAGGCAGATGTGCCCGGGCACCGGAGCGGTCGAGCCGCCGCGGCGTCATCCGCCCGGCGATCGTCGTTCGCGGTGCACGCTAGGTGGTGGCGATGGACGCGGCCAGGATCGGCGTCACCTGCTTTCGCGGATCGGCCGGAGGCCCCGCCGTCAGGTTGGGTCCAAAAGTCCGAGCCGGATGGCGATCGCCTCGAGCAGGGCGAGATCGCCCTCGCGCCGCTGCTTCCGGCTCAGCAGCGCGAGGGCTTCGCCGGGTGACATGTCGAGCGTGGCGCCGATCGTGGCGGGCGTGGTCAGGTCTCGCTCGCTCGGCGCCCGGCCGATCAGCATGCGGAGGCGGATGATCTTCAGCCGCTCCGCTTCGTGGGCACGGCGTGCTTCGGCGGTCAGCTTGGGCTTTGGGGGCGGCGGATCTGCCGGGAGCGTCATGCCGGCGCATATAGGGCGTGCCGCGGCAGCCGTCGCCAGAGTGCCTCACAAACTGCGGCTGGCGCCGATGCGGGACGGGGAGGGGAGCGCGGAAGTTTACGGCTGGCCTGTGAGGGGTCACCCGGATGGCCTTCTCTGGCGCGACAGCGGCACCGATGCCGCCGGAGCAGGCCGGGCCGAGCCACAGGATGCGCGCGGCGAGCCTCCGGACCCAGCAGCGCCCATCAGCTTCTTGACGGCGGCGGTCAGCCGAGCCGGCTCGAAAGGCTTGATGAAGCAGGATGAACGCTCCCCGTCGCTCAGCCCGGCCAGGTTCTCCACCTCGCCGGTCATCACCAGGATGTTCGCCTCCGGCCACCGACGACGCAGCTCCGCTGCGAGCATGAGCCCGTTCATGCCAGGACCCAGCTGCACATCCGTCACGATCACGGTTGGAGGGGCGGTGTTGTCGTTCACGGCGGATAGCGCCGCCTCGGCACAGGCCAGGCCGAGGACGTTTAATCCGGCTTCGCCCAGTTCGTCCTCGAGCGTTTCGCGAAGCAGTTCGTTGTCCTCAACTAACAGAACGTCCACGGCACGGCCTCGCTTCCACCCCTTCGTGCTCATGGTCGGAAAGCCAACTGTTAACAAGCGATTTCCTGGGCTGGCGGGCCGGAATTGGAACCAGTCCGCGCTTGCCGATGGCATCCTGACACAACGGTGAAGCCTGCTGCGCCGCGAGGCCCACCGGCCTGCAATGTCATCTGGGCTCGCGCAGCCCCTTCGCGGCTCAGGAGCTATGCAGCAGTTTGCTTTAAAACTGCATCGGTCACATGTGGGACAAGTCGTGTCCGGGGTTATGCGCCATGAGGTGCCGCGTCCTTCTTGTCGAAGACCACGCCACCGTCGCCATGATGATCGAGAATTTGCTGCTCGAGAGCGGATGCGAGCCGCTTGTCTGCGGGAGCGGCGCAGAAGCGCTGGCCCTCATCGCCCAAGGACCCTCGTTCAGCCTGGCCGTCATCGACCTGAACATTCCCAGAGGCGATGGGGCCAGTGTGATCCGGGCGCTCTGAGCCCGATGGCCGGTGCCGGTGATCGTCAGCACCGGGTACCAGGACTTGTCGGGCGATGAGCGCGCGCTGCTGTCGCCCTTCGCGGCGCCGGTCGAGGTGATCTCGAAGCCGTGGAACGAAGCGCAGTTCCTCGACCTGGTGCGGCGGTTCCTGCCGCAAGCGCGGATGTCGGCATAGGCGGGCCACGCCGCGGATAGGGTCGCTGCGGGGGGCGTTCGGTGAGGGCTCGGATGCCTTGATGTCGGCGAGCGCCTACCCTTGGCTGCCTCAGGGCTAGCAGCCCTCCGCAATCAACCTCAATGCCGCGCGTCGTCGAGGTGCCGGGTGGTCGTGGATAGGGCGGCGGCGGCCGCGGCGTCGAGGGCCGGCAGCTGGGCGCGCAGACGCACCAGCAGGTCGGCGATGCGGACCGGCTTGATGAGGTAGTCGCTGGCGCCGCAGTCCAGGCCGTCGAGCCGGTCCTGTTCGCCGACTGCGCCGGTCAGCAGGAGGATGGGGATCCGCAAGCCGCGCTGACGCAGCTGCCGGCAGAGGTCGCGGCCGTCGCCGTCGGGCAGGCCAAGATCCAGCAGGATGGCGTCGTAGGCGGCGTCGGGGCTGCCGAGCAGGGCCTCGGCCTCGGCGATGGTGGCGGCGGTATCGACCAGCAGATCGCGCTCCGCCGAGAGCACATCGACGAACAAGACGCGCAGGCAGGCGTTGTCTTCCACGACCAGGATGTGACGGGGGATCGGCACGGCGTCCTCCGGTTCGGGTGCCGCCTGCTCGGGCGGCTAGTGCAGGCGGGGCGGGTCGAGCGGCGGGAGCGGCGCCGTGGCCGCGGCCTGCGGCTGAGCGAAGACCAGGAGCGCCTT
Source organism: Falsiroseomonas sp. HC035 (assembly GCF_050563525.1). NCBI lineage: Bacteria > Pseudomonadati > Pseudomonadota > Alphaproteobacteria > Acetobacterales > Roseomonadaceae > Falsiroseomonas > Falsiroseomonas sp. HC035. Next base: position 4,430 of record NZ_JBNXUN010000043.1, on the reverse strand, counting down.
CCGGTTCTTGCGCGACAGGACGGCCCAGAGGCGCGTAAGGTCAGCGATTTATTCCGGAAGAGGAAGATGAGAATCACTTGAAGTAAAGAAACTCACGCTGGCGACCCTTGTCTGCCGCCGCTGACTGATCACGAGGAAGAGAGTAGAGTATAACCGCTATGATCAGCAACGTTTTTGTTTTGGATGCACGCCGGTTACATGCTCGGCCGCTCGGCGCGGTGGGAAAATCCCATGGCTATGATGCGGCCGTGGCGGCTCTTGCCGCGATGCCGGGGTACTTCTACCGGGTTGGTGCTTACCGGGTTTGCCGGGCACGCCTTGTGTCCGATCCCGGCCGCCGAAAGTTACGACGGTTCTGGATGCGCCGGGGGCGGGTGGTCCCGTCCGTCCGCTCCCGCTGCGCCAGCTTCGTTCCTGCCGCCGGCTCGCCTAGCAGCGCGCTCCGGATCGAGGCGAATGCGTGGCGGCCGATCAGGTAGGGCGTCCCTGCGCTTGCCGCAGGAGCCGCCGCACCAGATCGAGGAACACGGCTTCGCTCCAGGGCTTCGATATCACTTCGAGCGGAGCGGCGAAGGGCGATAGCGCCTCGCGCATTTCATGCGACAGGTCTTGATAGCCTGTGCTGACGATCACCGGCACCGGCCATCGGTTCCACAGTGCCCGTATCACGGTGGCACCGTCGCCCTCGGGGATGTTCAGGTCGATGACCGCGAGATCGAAGATCTGGGCCTGGGAAATGAGCGCGAACGCCTGCCGGCCGTTCGCGGCCATGACCGGCTCGCACCCGTTCTCAACGAGCAGATCCTGAACCATCATGGCCAGCAGGGCTTCGTCTTCAACAACAAGGACATGGCACGTCATGGTGCATATGCCGGAGGATAGTCCGCATAGTGCTACTATTTCGATGACGATACAAGAAGCCTTGTAAGCTGGCGACGTGCCGCACTCCCGGCTCTCTGGATCCAGGCGGACGCATGCCGGCTCCTCCGATGGCTCCGACAAAGAAAGGCCCCGGCAGGGATGCCAGGGCCAGTGTCAGGGTGCTTCAGGATAGCCTCCTAGCGCCCGCGGTGGCGCGCGGTTCCTGGTGACGTGAGTTTGGTCCGGTACCAGGCCGCCCCACGTAGATCTGGTCCACGGTCGGTGCGGGATCACCGGCTCTGGATGGCAGCGGGGGCGGCTTTGCCGGTTGGCCCTGGCCCGCCCCCGTTGCGCCCTTCTACGGCCAGCCTTTGACGACAGCGACCTCGAGGCCTCCCTGCGCGAGGCCGAGGCGACGATGCGCCGCACCCGCCAAAGCCTCGACCAACTGGCCGGCGGTGGCTGGAAGACGCAGCACGGCGATAGTGACGCGGATCCGTCAGACGAGGACTCGACAACGACGGCAAACGAGTGATGTGCCGGACGCTGCGGAACATCGCGCCGATGCGGCACCGGCCAATGCTGTGCAGCCGCGGTCAGAGTAGCACGTCTCTCGCGCAAGGCCTCGCCTCGCGAAGTCCTCCACCAAGACCGCGGCATCGTTAAGGCTCATCGGCTTCAACAACATTCCTTCGGGGGGCGTCCATGCGCTGATGGTACGTAATCGGCTTGGAGGCATACGACCTCCGCCCGCCACCTCAACACCCAGACGCCTAAGCGTTGACGTCGCTGGGGGCACCGATGTTTCTGTTCGGGAACCTGCACGACGTTTCAGGCTTATTGCTGGTTCATTCTACGTGCACGACCCGAAGACGCCGCTTTCCCGATGATGCGCATGGCGCATGCGGTGAGGAGACCTACGCATGAATGCGATCTTTCCTGCAGATCGACGCACAGAAGCGCGCCCATTGCTGGAACGCTATCGGGCGGTGCGCGCGAGGACCGAGGCGCTGGCCGCACCGCTTTCGCCGGAGGATCAGGTAATCCAATCCATGCCAGACGCAAGCCCGACGAAGTGGCATCGCGCACATACCACTTGGTTCTTCGAGACCTTTCTGCTGCTCCCGCTACAACGCGGCTACCGTCGCCCTCGCGAGGAGTACGGATTTCTTTTCAACTCCTATTACGAGGGTGCCGGGCCACGCCATGCCAGGCCGGAGCGCGGCATGGTCACACGCCCGTCCTCTGCTGAAGTTGCCGACTATCGTGCGGTCGTGGACCAGGCAATGGAGCGGCTGCTGCTCGACCCGCCGCAACAGGCCGCTGCGCTGGTGGAGCTTGGCCTGCAGCACGAAGAGCAACACCAAGAGCTGCTGCTGACGGATATCCTTCATGCGCTCAGCGCCAATCCGCTGCGCCCGCCCTACGATCCCGAATGGCAGGACCCACAGGCCGCGACGCAACCGTTTGGATTTCTCGATGGGCCAGAGGGAGTCATTCAAATTGGCCACGATGGAGCCGGCTTTGCCTTCGACAGCGAGACGCCGCGTCACCGTACCTATCTCGCGCCGTACCGCATCGCAGGCTCCCTGGTGACGAACGGCGAGTGGCAGGAGTTCATGCAGGAGGGCGGATACCGCGATCCGCTGCTATGGATGAGCGATGGCTGGACGACGCGGCAGGCGGAAGGCTGGAGCGCCCCGTTGTACTGGGAAAGCCATGACGGTAGTTGGATGCAGTTCGGCCTTGGCGGCCTGCAACCCGTCGAAGCGGAGCATCCGGTCCGTCACATCTCGTGGTACGAGGCCGAAGCGTTCGCACGTTGGCGGGGCAAACGGCTGCCAACGGAACAGGAATGGGAGGCCGCCGCCGCTCTGCCTGGCTTCGTCAATGCCGATGGGCCTGTGTGGCAGTGGACCGGCAGCGCCTATCGGCCCTACCCCGGCTTCCAGCCATGGGCCGGCAAGGTCGGCGAATACAATGGCAAATTCATGATCAACCAAATGGTTCTGCGGGGCGGCTCGCTCGCGACGGCCCCCGCGCATTCGCGGCGCAGCTACCGCAACTTCTTCCCGCCAAGTGCCCGCTGGCAGTTCAGTGGCCTGCGGCTGGCGGAGGATGGGGCATGAGCGGCGCGCGTCAGCTTGGTCCTGCCGAGGCACAGCGCGCCGCGCTGATTTCCGACGCGTTGCAAGGCCTGTCCCTGCCGCGCAAGACGCTGCCCTGCAAATGGCTCTACGACGCGGAGGGCGCCCGGCTCTTCGAAGCGATCACCCGGCTACCTGAGTACTATCCAACGCGCACTGAGGTGCGCATCCTCGGTGAATGTGGTCCGGAGATCGCTAATGCCGTGGGGCCCGGCGCCGCCGTGATTGAGTTCGGGCCGGGCGACGGCGCCAAGGCGGTTCAGTTGCTGCAGGCACTGCAGGCGCCGTCAGTCTATCTTCCGGTCGACATTGCACCGGAGTGGCTGACGGCGGTTGCTTCCCGCGTTGCTGTCGCCTTTCCCGAGTTGCCGGTGAAGCCCGTCGTGGCGGATTTCACGCAGCAGTTCGATTTGGCCGGGCGCACCGCGGGCAGCGCCACGCATCTCGGCTTCTTTCCGGGGTCCACCATCGGCAACTTCGAGCCGCAGGATGCAAGCCGCTTCCTGCAGCGTGCCCGCAGCACGCTGCGCCCCGGATCACAGATGCTGCTCGGCGCCGACCTAGTGAAGGACATCGCGGTGCTCGAAGCCGCCTATGACGACGCCAGCGGCGTGACGGCGGCCTTCAACCTGAACTTGCTGCGGCGGCTGAATCGAGAGGCTGGGGCGGATTTCGATCTCTCCGGGTTTCGCCATCGCGCCCTGTGGAACGCAGCGGGGGAGCGCATCGAGATGCATCTGGTCGCGCTTCATGCGCAGTCTGTCCGATTGGCCGGGCGGGTGTTCCGCTTCGCCGCCGGCGAAAGCATCCACACCGAGAGCAGCCACAAGTATCGTCCGGAGCGTATTGAGGCACTGGCCGCTGCCGCCGGCTGGTGCAAGGCGAGGATGTGGACAGACCCCGACAGACTGTTTTCAGTCTGGTTGCTGCATGGCTGATCAGGGCTGGCGGCGTCCGCATCCGCAGAAGGGCCGGCTCGCCACCATGGCAGTTGGTCAGGAACCGAACTATCCTGAGGAGGTCGTTGCCCGGGGCCGATCGAACCTGACCCTCCTCGGCTGCGGCATACCGAATGACCCACGCTGGTTCTGCCACGTTGCCTAGATGGCTCGGCGACCCAGCGGCCGGGCCTATCCCCGGCACCCTCCGATTGCCGCGCTGGCCGGCATGCTTATGGCGAGGCTGGAGTTCACCCACAAAGGCCTCCTCACGCGCGTTCAGCGTAAGGCGTTCAGCGAGATCCATATGGGCAGCGCCATCGCTCCTGATTTTGGGGCAGCGAGCCCATCCGCTGACGTGCAACCCGTCGCTTGAGGCCTCAGCGAGGGTACTTAGTCGCCCGTGAAGAATGCGATTTCAGCGCGCGGCGAGCCGCGCTGAGGGCAGCTGCGCTGCGGATGCGCTGATCGCGATGAGGCTGAT
>NZ_JBNXUN010000042.1:0-8201 GCF_050563525.1 Falsiroseomonas sp. HC035 | reverse complement strand
AAGTATCGTGGGTGCAGTCGTGGTCTTGGTGATGAGCATGCCGGTTGCGGCCCTGCGGTCCTTCAACAAGGGTGAGGATGATCCGCGCATACGTTGGGAACTTGGTCGCGCGGGTCTGACCCTTGATGCTGGTATTGAGGCGGTAACTCTTGCGACCGGTCTTCGGGTCCACGATAGGGCTTAGAAATCGGTCCTCGTCTAGATCAAAAACGCCGCAGCCTAGGATAGAGGCGGCATAGCGAGGCGCGAAGGGGAGAACCTTGAAGGCGCGATAATCGACGGATGCGGGGAGCTTATCCTTGAGGGCGGTGTCGTAGTACCAGCGGTCAGGAAAGCGGTCGTCGTGAGTGATGGGTAGGCGCATGTGTTTGGGTTACTAGTGAATTGGGCGTGATTTGTGCGTCAGGTAATGGCGACGCGAAGTAGAGGTGGGGATCAATTCGGCCATCGGAGGCGCGTTTTAACGCGAAGGACCGTGAATCGATGCATAAGAATACCAGTTAGGGTGCCCTTACGTCAAGTATTACCGGTGTCTAGATCAGTGTTTATGTGTCCTGTAGCGTAGGGTCACGTGTCCTCTAATGCGGTGTGGCCTGTCCCTCGTCAGTGGTTATTTTCGGTTTAGGCGTCACTGACGCCATGAAAAATGACATGAAGTCCGCGATTATCGTCAAGTATTCGGAAGGCGTCAAAAGGTCGTTTTCGTCTAGTATGCGATGGTGTCACAATCGTCAAAACCTGAGGAAAACCGCCAGTTACAGGGGCATTATTTCAAGCACCAGTCATAGGCGTCACAAAGCCACTTTATTTTTTTGAAAAAATTCGAATTCCCCTATACCTAGAGATGGCAGACTCTACGATTTCCTATCATCACTAACTAAATGGCGGAAATCCGCCGTTTTTTCGAGGTGGGCACCTAACTCAGGCCAATTGCACCTAACTGGCCTGCTTCGGATGAGGCCGTGAGACTGTGAAATAGGGGGTACACGCCGCCTGTAGGCCGCTGGCGGCGAGGCGTACCATGCCGGGTTGGGTCCCCTGGGGTCGCGTTGTCAGGACTGTGGAGTCTGTGGCCGGCAAGGCTGGCGAGCGTTGGTAGAAGCGGCCCGTAATGCGACATATTATTGCAAAACCACTTGCCTTATTGAAACAATAATGCTGGCGACAGGCTGTGCCATCCGTTGCGACGCTCCGAATAGGGCCTGCCCTTGCGATAGCGGAGCGAAGCCTATCACTAGAATGGTTCTTGTCTTTTGATAGTCCATCAATCACAGTGTCTTTGAGGCTTGTGATAGCGGACGAAGGACAGGGACCATGATCGTAGGATACGGGCGCACGTCGACTCTGGAGCAGGAAGCCGGCCTGGACGCGCAAGAGCGCGATCTAAAGGCCGTAGGATGCGAGCGCATCTTTGCCGAACAGGTCTCCTCCGTCGCCAAGCGGGCGCAGCTAGAGGCCGCGATAGACTTCGTTCGCGAGGGAGACGTGCTGGTCTGCACGAAGCTGGACAGGCTCGCCCGGTCTACCTCCGACCTGCTGAGCATTGTCGCGAGGCTAGAGGGCAAGCGCGTCGCCCTTCGCATCCTCTCCATGGGCTCGGGAGACCTCGATACGCGGACTCCTACGGGGAAGCTTATGCTGACGATGCTCGGCGCCGTGGCAGAGTTCGAAAGGTCTCTGATGCTGGAACGCCAGCGCGAGGGCATCGCCAAGGCGAAGTCGGAGGGCAAGTATCAAGGCCGCGCTCCTACGGCGCAGAGGAAGGCCGGCGACGTGCTGAAGCTGCGGGCTGAGGGTGTCGGGCCGGCGGAGATAGCGCGTCGGCTGGATATCGGCGTGGCGAGCGTCTACCGCATCCTCGCGGACGCTAAGGAGGAGGCGGCGTAGCGTTGCGTCGCGGTCGGCGGATCGCGCGGGCGACCTCTAACGATTTCAGTACGTTGGAATATCGCGGCCTTATAGAGAAGGGATTTCGACAACTTTTCCGCGCCGGGCCTCCGTCGCGCCGAATATAGCGGCCTTGTAGGAGAGAGTTCGCGACGCTTTTTGCTGGCGCGGGCGTGTCGCTGCGCCGTGCTGTCGTCTCTCCGTTTCTTGCCCCCGTCGCGCTCGCGATGGGGGTCTTTTGCGCGATGACGCGCTTAGCAAGGAACAAGAGACATGAGTATCGACAACTACATTCCTATCGACGCACCGAATTGCACTGAGATGGGCCACAAATACTTTGATAGGATGCTCTCTCTAATCAATGGTATTGGTCAGGAAATGGCGAACGGAGCAGTTTTCACGAGGGAGCAGATCTACAGTCGTGTAGCTGATGACCCGATGATGCAGTCGTACAGAGCCGGCACGACAGGCTCAGTGTACGAAGATCCAGACTTCTACGATCAGGCATTCACTTTCACGCTTAATCTAATCCTTCGTCGAAGGTCTGAGATAAGCGGCGTAATGATGAACGAAATTGCAGCAGTCGGAGATGAAAGTGAACCTCGGTTTGTTCATCGAGACCATCTCAGTACTGAGGACATGAGAACGGCTAGGTGGATAGTAGCTCGCGAGCGCGCTCCGCGAGCCTGATCTAAAAGGGAGGACCTCTAAAGTCCTCCCTTTTTGCTGTCCAATGATGGGGAGCTGAACAAGGAAGACGACAATGACTAGCGAGAATGAAGCGGCGACCATCGATGCGGGTAAGACCGCGCTCAAGGTCATCATCAAGCAGGGCAAGAAGCTGATTGATGAATGGGTGCTGGTCGGGAAGGCGCTGGCGCTGGGCGAAGCGATCAAAAGCAACCAAGAGAGGGGGAAGTGGTACGCAGCCAATTTCCCTGGCCTGTCAGGGCAGGCGAATGCTTCCACTCGGCGCGCGGCTGTTTGGCTGGCGGGTTTGCCTGAAGGCGTTCTTCAAGGATTGAAGAACGACGGAAAGAGCAACCATCCCGTTGCTCTCCAGGCGGCTTTCAAGGCGCGGGAGGCCAAGCCCAAGGCCGGCGCGGCGAACGCCAGCGCCAAGGATAGGCTTGCGGCGGTTGAGGCCGAAGCCGAACGCCTCAAGGCTCGCGCCGAAGAGGCCGAGGCGAAGCTTGCGGCTGTTCAGGTTCAGGCGGATGAGGTCGAGGCCACGAACGGGAGCTTCCTCGCTCGCTATCGCAATGGCACTGGCGTCAAGGCTGACATGGCCGAGACGATGGCGAAGGTGGATGCGGAGATGGGCGGCTGGGTTCGCGAGTTGGCCGATGGGGACGATGCGGCGATCCTGGCGGATGCCAAAGGCATCAATCGGGCGCGGTTGCTGCACCTGTCGGCGCTGTTCGCTAGGGCGGCTGCTGCTGCCGCGAACGATGATGCGGCGGTGCCGGTGGCGCTTGCGGCGTGACTGGATAGGGAGGCCGGTGGGCCTCCCTATTCGCTCCGATGAGTACTAGTTGCGAGCAAGTGCTGATGAAAGGGTGCCGTCCAGTTGTACCTGGAGGTTCTGTTGTATTTGACGCATACTAGCAGCGGCATCCCCCAACTCGCTGACGGGTGGACAGTTCAAATCCCGATGTGTGCTGCTGGCTACCTCATACCGGCCCAGCATTCGTGCCGTAAACGTCACAGCAGCAAGGCGCTGGCCAATAAACCTTGGCGATATCGGAAGCGAAGACACCTTTTGCAGCTCATCAATAGCTGCTGCGCGCGAGGTAGTCATAGAAATGCGCAGGGTTATGCAATCCACACTTTCCTGCGGACCCGAAGCCATCACTGGTGCTGAGACAAGTAGCGCCAATATCGCAAAAACCTGAATCTTCATATGCGAAGTCCTGTCCTGTCGGCTTCCTCCCTACTATATAGAACGGAACATTCCTGAATCATACGGTTAGGCGCGTCGGAAGAATGCCCGGAAGGCTCGGGTGAGAGGTCCCCCCGCTGTCCAGGCGTCAAGTTCGGCTCGCGTAGTCTCGGCGGTCTGACGGGCCGCTGCTGCATCCTGCAGGAGGGCCTGGCGCTCCGCTGCCTGCCGCGCGGCATCGGCCTGCAGGGCTGCGGTCTGAGCCTCAGCGATCCTCAGCGCGTCCCGAAGGCCGGTAACGGCGCCTTCGGCATGGGCGGCGCGCTCGCGCTGTTCGGCTAGCGCGGCCTCGGCTTGCTCGGCGCGAGCGGTGGCCGAGAGGGCCAAAACCAGCCACGAAGCGTCCGGGACAGTAACCGGGACAGGCAGGGAGGTATCCTGGACAGTGTCTGGGACGCGCGGCGTAGCGTCCGGGACAGCAACCGGGACAGCAACCGGGACAGGTAGGGCGGTGACCGGGACGCCTACTCTAGGCTTTCCATCGTTTCCAGTGCGGCGAGGCCAGTTCTGGCGACGCATTCGCTTTGCCACGCTCTCAGGATGGACGCCCAGCGCGGCTGCTGCCTCGCCATAGGTCATCCACCGAATGTCCCGGTCGGCGTCCGCCATCGTGTGCTTGTGTCCCGGTTCTTGACCGGGACAGTGACCGGGACAGGCGGTGCCTGTCTAGTTGGCTTGAAGCAGCACGCTAGAAGGACATTGAATATCAGCGATTTTCAGTCAACGATGCGATCTCACAAGAAAAGTGAAACGTAATGACCGAATCGGAAGACGTCTACAGAGAGGCTTGTCGCCGCACGCATAGAGTTCTTGCGCACTATTTAGCAGTGTATTCGTGGAGGCACGAAGTAGACTGCATTGTTCTTGACAGAAAAAGCGTTGAAGGTCTTCTCGGCATAAAGAAAATTTCTGTAAAGAGGCGAACTTGGGTAAAGGCAGATATGGCTAGCTGGTTTCCATATTACGAAACAATGGATTTCCAAAAGACCAATGCGAAGCTGGCACTAATGATTTTGTCTAGGTTCCCCGTTCCGTCTATGCTCGGAGCGATGACCACTAGCCAGCGAGTTGATAAACTAAATCAAGACGGCCGACGAACGCGTTTGTTTGTACTGCCTACTGTTCCGAAGGAAAAATTTGGCGAGCGCCAAATGTTAACCGCCATGAATCTTTTGGCAGCTGGCTTAATCCCGCTGGACGATCTTCCTGGTACTTAAGTGAACGGCTTCGGTTGAGCCCGCCGTTTATCAAGGTTCGACCAGCCGCAGTTGCGGCGTCTCTCGTGCGGCGGCCTCGCGCTTCGCCAAGCTGCCGGTCCAGCCCACGTTGCTGTTGATGGCATATCGACCGGGACGCAGCCGCACGAGGGCTCCCATCTCCGTCAGGCGCGCCAGCGCGCTAGAAGCCTCTGTAGCGCTTGTGCCGGCGTCCTCGGCCAGCGTGGTTCGGTTGGCCATGATTTCCCCGGTGTCATAGCGAACGTAGGAGACCGCGGCCGTCCAGATGCTGAGGGTCGTCGCCGGCTTGGGGCATGCGTTGATGAGCCGCAGCAGGGCGCGAAGCTGTTGCGGATTCAGCATGGTGTACCTCCAGGCCTCGGCAGGCTGATAGCGCGCAAGTCTTTCGGCCAACTCGTCCCGCGTGGGGTCCGTTAGATCAAGTGGCATGTCTAGCGCGAGTTGCAGCGCCTCCGCGATGACATCATGCCGTTTTGGCCGAAGCCGGACCACCTTCGCCACCTTGCTCGCGCCCCCGCTGCCCTGTGGACAGCCTGTACCACGAGTTGCTCTAGAGCTACCGATTCGTCGCTCTAGAGCGACAGACTCTTAGAAGGAAGATTTTAACCCCTCTACGGTCCCCCCTTCGGTGGAAAACCAGGCGCTGGGGCTACCGCAGGGCTGAGTTTCGGCGGCACTGGGCGATGAGCCACCGCATCGGCTCCGATGCACCGGTCCCCTGTACACCCTGCAGCTTTGGGGCGTTCCTGAGGACGCATGCGGCGATGCGATCCTCACCCGCGTGGTCAACCTCAATGGGTGTGGAGCCTCTCATGGCCTCCGCAAATGGGTTGAACGGAGGTTCCTCGGGCTGAGGTTGCTGCGCTTCAGCAGGTGCCAAGGTCAGCACCATAACCAGCAATGCGGCCAGTAGCGCGGTACCTCGTGCCATGTGTCAGCGCCCTCGGATTCCAGCGCCGGGTGTACTGCCAAACGCAAACGCCCTCCGCCAGAGATCATAGCGGAGGGCGTTGTCGCGTCGGGATGTGGCAGGGAGGCGCCTAGGGCGCGGTAGCCGGCTTGAGAGGGGATAGGTCGGCAAGGGCAGCGCCAGAACCGCCGAGGAAGGCCTGTAGCGCGCTCCTAGGTGACTTGCGGGCGCCAGCGCGGCGCCTGCGCCTGCGGGGCTTCGTGGGGGCTCTGGTGGCCTCTGATTTCGCTGTCTGGGCCAGCTCAAGGAAGGTCCTGGCCAAGAGGATCGCGGAGGCGCGCAGGGCGGCGTGTACGGCGCTTAGGTCGGCTAGGGCGGTGGGGCTGAGGTTCATGGGGCCTGGAAGTCGCGTGGCGGTCGGTTCGGATGGCTGAGGCGCTTCAAGCGGTTCATCGCGGCGAAGGGCTCGATGACTGGGGCGGGCGGGCTAGGGTCCGCGACGGGGATCTCTGGCCGAGGTTCTGGCACGGCTGGCGGTGCCGGTGGCCTCTTTGGCAGCAACGGCGCGGCGACCTGGGCGGGCTCGGGAACGCCATCGGCGTCCACAAGCCAGAAGTCTTGGTTTCGACTATTCCGCATCGTTGGCGGTCATCGTCTCAGGCGTGGTCGTGGTCTCGGCAGGTTCGCGGCGGTGCCGCGTTCCGGTGATCGTCCCGCCGTTCGGCAGAGTCTCAGTGTAGGTCTCGACGTCGCCGGCGATTGGCAGGGTCGAGCCGAAACCCCTCATGGTAAGGCCGTTCGGCATTTCGAAGATCAGGGCTTCCATTTCAGGCGACGATACCGGCGCCGGCATGGATGCGGCGGATCGCCAATTCACTTCGGGCAGTCGTAAAGGGCTCGAAATTGGGCGTATTGCCAGCCTTTAGGGCGTTGAGATGGTTCATTGCGTCGCTGAAGGCAGTTCCTAGAACGGAGCCGCCTGGAAGCTCGCGATTGAGGCGGGTCTCGATGGTGCGGCGAGCGGAATGCTCTAGGGCGCGGACTTCGGTCAACTTGGAAATGTAGAGAGCTAGCGCGCTGTCAGTCTCGGCGGCGAGGTCGGCAATCCTGGCGGTCATTTCGGTGATTTCGGCGCGAATGGTCGCCTCCTCGATGGCACGTTCGGCGGCGATCGATTCCTTGAGCAGATTACGAGCTTCAAGGAGGGCGGCAGTGTTCGCCTCGTGGGTATTGCGAGCGGTGGCGAGGGCGGTGCGGGCATCATCGGCGGCCTGATGGTTGCCGTTTAGGATCGCGCTGCGGACTGCGATCTTCAGTTCAAAGTCGCGTTGGCAGAGGTTTTCGCCGCTAGCGTCGCAGTCGCGTTCTAGGGTCGTTACGATGTTACGAAGGGCGGTCGAGGAAGGCAAATTATGGGCAGTCATAGGGAGTAAATCTTTGCTTTAAATGAGGCCACGGTCTATAATAGTGGCATCTGGCTAGTGATCAGAGGTAACGTTAATCGGTCCGTTGAGAAATCAACGGGCCGATTGGCGTTTTAAGGGCTTTAGCCGGGAATGGCTAAAGGGGAGTGGAACACATTGGGGCTGAAAAACCGGCGTCGGCCAATCTTACGGCTGCAATGAATTCCTCGTTTCTTCATTCTATTGAAAAGCGTGCGACGGCAGATAGACAGGCAGTCGCATACTTGGGTGACAGTCAATATGTACGGAGTTGAGTTCATCGAGCGGGTAGTCTTTGAAGCGGGGATAGTCGATTTGAAGCGTCGGAATTCTTCGACTTGCATAATTGTAGAAGAAACGCACCAGGAGTGCAATCAAGTAATGGGGTTTTGTCTTATCGTGCCCGATAAAGTACTTTAAGCGGGCGATTTATTCGGCAAAGAAGGGGTTGCCGTCGTACTTCTTCAGGAGTTTTGCTTCTTCGGCTGCCTTTTTCTCGCGCGCTAGACGCTGTTCTTCCCGGATGGCACGTACCTCGTCTCGGCGGCATTGCTCCTTTGCGAGACGGCGAAGCTGGCGGACGGACACGTCCATGACTTTTGAGAAGTAGTCGAGGTCAGGGCGGCGATGCGCGCGAATGGCGCCGTCGTAGTGTTCGAGGAATAGCGGGAGGAGGTCGGTCACGTCGGCTTTGGCTGCGGGGTTCTTTGCGCCAGCGCGGTTGTGGAATTTAGCGGCTAGCCTGTTATTGGTTTTCGGGGAGACCCACGCGAGATTGGTCC
>NZ_JBNXUN010000041.1:0-11404 GCF_050563525.1 Falsiroseomonas sp. HC035 | reverse complement strand
ACCCCGCCGCACGCAACATCAGCGCCACGTGGCTGACCAACCCAAGCAGAAACGAGCGCTAGGTGGCCGCCGGCGGGTGCACCTCCACGCGCTCGATCAGCGCACTCACCGCCTTCTTGATCTCCGGACCGCTGTCCGTGATCGCGAGCCCCTGGCGCAGACACGCCATCTCCTCCCGATAGACATCCGCAAGGTTCGGATGCAGACGCGGCACTGCTAGCGCCATGCGCTTCGCGACCACCGTCTCCAGCGCTCCACGACGCTGTTCAAGTTCATCCAGCCGTCCCTGCAGCCCTGGAGATCTCGACCCAGCCTCGATCGCCTCGAACAGGCCACCCAGCTTGCGCCGTACAGGCTCGAGTTCGCGACGCTAGATTTCGACGCTGGCGCCGGCCTCGCGGCCAAGTGGTTCCGCTCGACGTCAACTCAGACACGAAGGCCCCCAGCGCCTCCGGCTGCATCATCTCGCTGCCCAACGCTTCCAGATCCTGATCCTCGAAGGACCCCCCCGGCGAACCCGTGCACGGTTCGCGCAGGGTCCATCGCCCTGCGCCACCCGGCAGGCCAGATCGTCACGCCCAACCGAGGCAAAGCTGGTTCCGCAAACTCCGCAGTGAGAGTCAGCCGAGCCCGGCCTTGAGTTGATGGTGGTGGTTCGCCGGAGTGGTTGTCATGACGGACAGCACGGCGACAGCACCACTCGCTATTCCCTCGTACGACGCTAGTAGGAGCGGTTCCGATGTCCACGCGGGCCGCGGCTTTGAGGTTCGTGTGCGGGAGGTTCGGCGCCGAAACTGGTCGACGGAGGTGCGGCTGCGGATCGGCCGGGATACGCTGGAGCCTGGCGTCATCGTTCAGGTGGTGGCGGACCGGCACGGCGTCAGCACGAGCCAGCTCTACACCTGGCGCAAGGAGATGCTGGCCACGGCAATGACAGGCTTTGTGCCGGTGAAGGTGGGGCCGCAGGCGCCGCAGCTCCCGCCGCCCGGCGCCACATGCCGGCGGCAGCCGTCGCGGTGGCCAGGAAGCTCGCGGTGCTGCGCTGGCACATGCTGACGAAGCAAACCGACTATCTCTGGACGCGGCCCGCCCTGGACGCGCACAAGCTGCGCGCCATGGATTTGCAAATCGGGCACCCGATGCGGGAGGGCAGCGCGGGGACCGACCTGCGCCTACAACGGCAAGGCCCCCAGGGACCGCGAGATCGACGTCGCCCGGCAGGCCGAGCGCCTCTACGAGCATGCCGTCAGCCATTGGCGGCCTGCACAGCCCAAGGCGGTTTGCACGCGGCAGCGCTGCCAGGTGGCCCGCAGCACCTTCGTCACGGCCGTCTTCAGACTTTTATGGGCGTCGGAGACGATTAGCTTCACCCCCACCAGGCCGCGCCGCTTCAGGGTGCGCAGGAAGTCGAGCCAGAAAGGCTCGGCCTCCGAGCTGCCGACCGCCACGTCGAGAACCTCGCGCCGCCCGTCGGCGTTCAAGCCGACCGGAACGATGCGGCCTGCCTCGCCGACCTGGACGTAAGTGGTGTCGAGCCAGAGATAAGGCCAGTCACCCCAGTGGGCCAGTCGAGGAAGTCGCGGACCCGCTCGTCAATCTCCGCGCAAAGGCAGGAGACCTGGCTGCGGCTGATGCCCTCCAGGCCCATGGCGCGGACCAGGTCATCTACGGAGCGCGTTGGGATGCCCTGGACGTAGGCATCTTGGATCACCGCCGTCAGTGCCTTCTCGGCCGTCCTGCCGGGCTCCAGGAACGCAGGAAAGTAGGAGCCGCGTCGGAGCTTCGGGATCCGCAGCTCGACGGTCCCGGCCCGGGTCTGCCAGTCGCGGTGGCCGTTGCGCCGCACCAGGCGGTCCGAGCTGCGCTCGCCATGGGTGGCACCGGTCACCTCGCCCCCCTCCAGCTCCATATGGCCAAGGCTAAGCTGTCCCACCGGGAGCGGGACAGCTCCACGGTCCATCCCCATGCCGCAGCGATCGACATCGGTGTTACGATGCGCGTCGCCGCGGTCAGACCCGAACGCGACGCTGAACCTGTTCAGAGCTTTGGCACGTTCACCGCGCGCTGCTGCGTCAGGACGGCCGCCATGGAGTCCGCCGGGGTCTACTGGACCTACAATCCGAGGCGACGCCACGCGGCCATCGGCTTTCTCAGCCTTATGGCATTCGAGCGCTGGGCCAGTTCAGGCTAACCTCGGTGTTCATCGAACTGGCGGCAGGCCAGGGCAAGTCGGCCCGCCCGCGGAGCGCTGGCGGCATCGGCCTGACCTACGATTTCGTGGCGGACTGACCAAGGATCATCGTCGCAGCCTTCGCTGCAATCATCATCGTCGTCGCATTCGTATTGGCCGAGACGATCCGCGGCATGACCGAGGCATCCGCCACGCGCAACGCATCGATGCCGCGCAACCGAAGCTCCGGCGTCACGGGCGCGTCGTCGCCACCCATGCGGCAGGTGCCGCACAGGTGATACACGGTCGACCCCTTCGCCTGCGCATAGGCGAGCAGCGCATTGTCGCTGACCTGGCCCGGACCAGGTGCGGTTTCTCCCGCCGACCACTGCGCGAGAGCGCGTGCGCCAAGCAGTCGCCGCGCCATGCGTAGCCCGGCGATGGCCGCTGCGCGATCCTCGGACGCCATCAGGTAGTTTGGCTGGATGGCTGGCGCCTGGCGCGGATCGGCGCTGGTGGCGCGCACGGAACCACGGCTCTCCGGCCGGCACTGCCAGACGCCGATGGTCATGCCCGGCACGTCCTGCAGGCGCCCCGTCACGCCTTCCTCGGAATAGGAGGCGGGGGTGAACACGAATTGCAGGTCGGGCTCCTCCAGCGTGTCGCGCGACCGCGCGAAGGCGCCGGCATGGGCCGGGCTGAAGGCGAGCATGCCACCCCGCGTCAGCAGCCAGCGCGCCATTTCCCACCACAGGCGCGGCGGCCGCGCCTGCTCGTTCAGCGTGACCGGGCGGGTGACGCGATGAACCACGCGCATGGCGTAGTGGTCCTGCAGGTTCCTGCCGACACCGGGAGTGTCAGCGATGACCGGCACGCCGAGCGCGTGCGACAGCGCCGCCGGACCCAGGCCCGAGACCTGCAGCAGGTGCGGTGTCCCGATCGCGCCGGCGGACAGCACGATGTCGCTGGCAGCGTGCGCCGTCAGCACACGCGCGTCCCGGGCAAAGGTAATGCCGTTGGCGCGCCCCGCCTCAGTCTCGATCCGCAGCACCGTTGCACCGGTGACGACGCGCAGATTGGCGCGCCCGCGCACCGGTGCGAGGAAGGCGCTCGCCGCGCTGAAGCGGCCGCCGCGGCGGATGCTGCGCTGGTAGGTGAAGACGCCCTCCTGCGCCGCGCCGTTGTAGTCCGGGTTGCGCGCCAGGCCGCATTCGGCGCCGCCCTCCAGGAAGTCCGCCACGATCGGATGCAGCGCGGGAATGTCCGAGACATGCTGCGGCCCGCCGGCGCCGCGATGCGCATCGTCGCGGTAGTCCTCAAGGCTGCGGAAATGCGGCAGCACATCGGCATGCGACCAGCCCCGGCAGCCCGCCTGCGCCCAATCGTCGAAATCCCGCGCCGAACCACGCACCCAGAGATGCCCGTTGATCGCCGAGGACCCGCCGAGCACCCGCCCGCGCGGCGTATGGATCGCTCGCCCGTCCACGCCGGGGCCGGGCTCGGTGACGAAGTTCCAGTTGAAGCGCGGATCGCGGAAGGTCTTTAGGAAGCCTGCCGGCACCTGGAGGTAAGGATGCCGCGCCTCGCCGCCCGCCTCCAGCAGCAGCACGCGCCGACGCGGATCTGCCGAGAGACGGTTGGCCAGCACGCAGCCGGCGCTGCCCGCGCCGACGATGATGTGGTCCCAGTCGCCCTCGAACCTGTCGGCCGTCATGCCGCAGCAGCGAGGGTCGGCGCGGTGCCGGCGACGCAGGTGCGCACCATGTGGCGGCGTTCCGTCGTCGTCGCGAAAGGGGTGGCACGGTGCAGCACGGCGCGGTTGTCCCACATCACCAGATCATGGGGCCGCCACTTGTGCGCGTAGGTGAAGGCAGGCTGGGTCGCCAGCGCCATCAGGCGGTCGATCAGCGCGCGTGACTCCGCCTCGCCCATCCCCTCGATGCTGCGGGCATGCGCGCCGAGATACAGGGCCGGGCCATGTGGGTTCTCCTCCAGCACCAGCGCCTGGCGCACCGGGGGGTGCTGGCTGCGTTCGGCCTCGGTCACCAGCGCCGCATCGACGCGACTGCGCGACCAGCCGAAGTCATGGATGGCGACACGGCCCCGCAAGGCGTCCTGCTCGGCTGGGTCGAGTGCCGCGAAGGCTGCCCGCATGGAGGCGAATTCGGTGTCCCCGCCGGCCGAGGGGATCTCCCGCGCCGAGAGCAGCGAGGCTCGCGCCGGCACCGGCTTGAAGGACGAATCATGGTGCCAGAACCGGTTCGCCTTGTTGTTCAGCACCTGCTTGTCGGTTGGCGGCGTGATGGCGCCGTCTTGGCCGATATTGGACAGGATGATCACCGGACTACCCGCCCCGGGTGCACCAGGACGGGTGCGTTCGAGCGGCCCGAAACCCTCGCTGAAAGCGACCTGCGCCGCGTCGTCGATCCGTTGGTCGGGAAAGACCAGCACCGAGAAGCGGTCGAGCGCATGGCGCAGCGCGGCCATCGTCGTCGCGTCCACGCCGCGGGCGATGTCGACGCCGGTGATGCGGGCGCCGAGAACGGGGGTGAGCGGGGTTGTCTCGATCATGGGGGCGTTTCCTCCTGCGCCCACCCTGGCAGCACATCGCATTTCGGCGCCAGCCGGCATCTTCGCAAAACACTCTGCCGTCAGGCGGCAGGATCCGCGACGGCCAGCAGATGCGTGACGAAGGCCGCGATCTTGGCCGGCAGGCGATCGGCGCGCAGATGCACGGCGTGGATCTCGGCCTGGTAGGGGCCGGGCCAGGCCGGAAGGCCGGGCAGCAGCGCCGTCAGGCGGCCGGCCGCGACATCGTCCCCGACCATCCATTCGGGCAGCAGCACCAGGCCCATGCCATCCAGCGCGGCCTGGCGCAGCGCCTCCCCGCTGTTGGAGCGGAACGGCCCGGACACCGCGACCTCCCGCCGCGCGCCGTCGGCGGTGGCGAAGACCCAGACCGGCGCCTCATCGGCCTCGCGATAGGTCAGGCAGGGGTGCTGCAGCACGGCGTCGGGCGAGGCCGGCGCGCCGTGCCGGGCGATGTAGCCAGGGCTGGCACACAGGATGCGCCGGCCGGATGCCAGGCGGTGTCCGGTAAAGGACTTTCCCGCCGGCAGGCCGAGGCGGATCACCAGGTCCACCCCATGCGCGGGCACCAGCCCGGTCTGCTCGGTCAGCTCCAGGTCGATCTCCACCCGCGGATGCGCGGCGCGGAAGCTGGCGAGATGCGGCACCACATGGCGCAACGCATAGGAGCGCCGCGCGACGATGCGCAGCGTGCCGGTCGCTTCCTCGTGCATCTCGCGCACCTCGACCATGGCGGCGTCGAGACCCTCGAGCAGGGGCATGATGCGGGCCGCCAGGCGCCGCCCCGCCTCGGTCGGCGCGACCTGGCGCGTCGTGCGGTCGAACAGCCGCAGCGCGAGGTCGTCCTCGAGTTCACGCAGCGCCCGCGATGCCGCCGTCGCCGACAGCCCGAGCGAGCGCCCTGCCGCGGCGATGCCGCCGCGATCGAGAGTCCGCAGGAAGAGCCGCAGTGCGGTCAGCCGGTCCATCACGCAACGCTACGGCGACCAAGCCTGCCACGGAAGCAGGGTTGATCGCGACGCGGAGCCGACAGAAGCGCCTGAACCTATGCTAAGGTGCATCCTTGTGCGGTGAAAACTGGGGGTAGCCTGCATGGCCGACCACCTTATCTTCGAGATGCTCGTCATCGCCGCCGCCTCCTTCGTGGTCGTCGCCGCGCTCGTGCGGCTCAGCTTCTCGCCGATCATCGGCTACCTGGCGGCGGGGCTTCTGGTCGGTCCGCACGGCTTCAACCTCCTGGGCGCCACCGAGGGCATCCGCTTCCTCGGCGAGCTGGGCGTCGCCCTGCTGATGTTCATCGTCGGGCTGGAGTTCTCGCTGCCGCGCCTCATCGCGGCGCGCACGGTGGTGTTCGGCCTGGGAGGCCTGCAGGTCGTCGCGACCACCGCGCTGGCCGCGACGGTGGCCTGGCTCGCGGGCGCCGGCTGGGTTGCGGCCCTGGTGCTCGGCGCTGCGGCCGCAATGTCGTCGACCGCCATCGCCGCCAAGCAGCTCTCCGACCAGGGTGAGCTGAACAGCCGGCACGGCCGCATCGCGCTGGGAATCCTGCTGTTCCAGGACCTCGCCACGCTGCCGGCCCTGGTGGTGGTGGACGCGCTGCACGGGAGAGGCGGCGAGGCTGACACTCTTCAGGCAGTGACGCGCAGCGCCGTCGCCGTCGTGCTGTTCGTCGCCACGGCCCTGCTGGCCCGCCGCGCGCTCGCGCGTGCCATCGAATGGGTTGCCGGCACCAGGTCCAACGAGCTGTTTCAGCTGGCAACACTCCTGCTGATCCTGGCCTCGGCCCATGCCGCGCATGTGGCCGGGCTGTCGCTGCCCATCGCCGCCTTCCTTGCGGGCATGCTGGTCGGCGAAAGCGATTTCCGCCACCAGGTCGAGGACGAGATCCGCCCCTTCCGCGATGTGCTGCTCGGCCTCTTCTTCCTCACCGTCGGCATGTCACTCGATCCTGGCGCGATCACCGCGAGCCCACTGCTCGTGCTGGGCGCCGTGCTGCTACTGGTCGGTTCGAAGGCGCTGATCGTCTTCGCCGTGGCGCGGATCGCCGGGTGGGCGGCGGCGCCTGCGCTGCGCGCCGGCCTGGTGCTCGCTCACGGGGGCGAGTTCGCGCTCCTGATCGTCGCCCAGGCGCTTGCGGCCGGGCTGCTTGATGCCGCGGCGGGTCAGCTTGTCCTCGTCGCCGTGGCGCTCAGCATGGTAGTCGCCCCCCTCCTCATCCAGCGAAGCGGCCAGATCGCCGCACTCCTGGGCTGGGCGGAGGCCCGCGCCCGGATCGACGAGGCCGCCATCGCCGAGTCCTGCGCCGGGCTCTCCGGCCATGTCGTCCTGTGCGGATATGGCCGGGTCGGGCGCCTGGTGGCGGCAGCGCTCCGGGCGAGCGCCGTGCCCTACGTCGTGATCGAGCGGGACGTCGAGCGTCTGCGCCTGGCCCAGGAGCACGGCCACCGCGCCGTGTTCGGCGACGCCACGCGGCTCTCCATCCTGCGCGCCGTCGGCGTCGAGCGGGCGCGGATCGTTGCGACGACCCTGCCCGAGCACCCCACCGGGCGTCTCCTGCGCCGCCTCAGGATCGCCGCGCCCAGGGTGCCGGCCATCGTGAGTACCGACGACGCCGTCGGGTTGCGGCCGCTCATCGAGGCCGGCGCGTCGCGCATCCTGCCGGAGAACCTCGCCGCGGGTCTGGCGCTCGCGGAGGAGGTGCTGCTGGCGCTCGGCCTCCCGACGGGGGAGATCGCGGCACGCATCACCGAGGTCCGCACCGGGTTGAACCCGGAGTTGCGCGGGCTGCCACGGCCGGCGGCGGAGGACGCGGCGGCGCCGCCCTGATCATGCCTTGCATCGGCTCGCCGCATGCTGCTGGAAAGCCTGTCCCTCCCTTGGCGGGGCAGCCACGAAATTTATTCCGGCTGCCGCGCCGCGCGGGGTTTGTCCGGTGCTAGGCTGGGCGCCGTCCGCCATCTCGATCTGAAATCGTTCCGTATTGCATGCGGGTTGCACTACCGGATCGCGCTGATCGCCGGTCCGCAGTGTCGGGTGAGTAGGGCAGGCGAAGCTGCGACAACTCGGAGAGCAGGCATGAGCGCAGATCGACCGCAGGCCGCCGGGCTCCTTGATCGCTACCGGGCGGCCGCCTCCGGCACACTCCGGACGACACGCAATGCCTGGCCGGTGATGACCATCTACGAGCGGTTCGAACAGGTGGTGTCCCTGGTCCTCTCCCTGCTCGTGTCGGCGCTCATCGTCGTGGCGCTTGCCCACCTCACCTTCCGGATCGCTCACCTGATCCTGTTCGACCTCGTGGATCCAGCCAACCAGGAGACCTTCCAGGCGGTCTTCGGGATGGTCATGACCCTTTTGATCGCGCTGGAGTTCAACCATGCGATCATTGGCGTGCTGGAGCGCCGACACGGCATCGTCCAGCTCCGGACGGTGATCCTGATCGCGCTGCTGGCGCTGGTGCGGAAGTTCATCATCATCGACGCGTCGCATGCTGCGCCGGCGACAATCCTGGGCCTGGCCGCGTCCGTGCTTGCGCTCGGCGCCGTCTACTGGCTGGTGCGCGACCAGGACCGCCATGCGGCTGCGGCCGAGGAGGACGGCGGGGACGCGGGTAGCGGCTCATCGTGAGGCATCCGCGCGAGCATGGCCGGACCGTGAACTGGCCTTGAGCCGCGCGAGGCGGCCGCTCTCCGCTTCCCCGCGGCGCACCGCGACCTTGAGCCTGCGCGCGCGCACCTCGCCGAACAGCTTCGCGAGATTACCGTCCGGGACGCCCTTCAGCGCATGCGCGTGCGGCCGCGATCCGAACGGCTGGCTGCGGCTAACGCCCTGCGGATTGGCCGCACCGGTCGCCGGCGCGCCGGCGCGCCGGGGCGTTCCGGGCAACCGAGCATCTTCCGCCCCGCGCCATCCGATGGGACAAGGCCTCAGCAAGCCGTTCCGAGCGGCCGGCCACTGCCGACAAGATCCAGGAACGCCTGAGGCGGCAAGGGCCGACTGAACAGGTAGCCCTGACCGTAGGGGCATCCGATGTCGCACAACATCGCCCGTTCGGTTTCGGTCTCGATTCCCTCCGCGACAACCTCGGCGCCCAATTCCTGGCCGAGCCGGACGACCGCCTCGACGATGATGCGCTTTGTCTTGCTCTCCGCCATCGACTGTACGAATCCGCGATCGATCTTGATCTCGGTGATCGGGAGCGTCTCGAGGTAACGCAGGCTGGAGTAGCCTGTCCCGAAGTCGTCGATCGACAGCCCCACCCCCAGATCCCGGAGCGCGCGAAGCCTCTGCTGCATCCGCACCGTGGGCTCAGCCATGAGGGTTTCGGTGAGCTCGAGCGTCAGGGACCGCGGATTGGCACCAGTCTCCTCCAGGATCGCGGTGATGAAGCTGATCATGTCGCGATGGACGAACTCCGTCGCCGAGACATTCACCGCGATGCGCAGCGACGGCGCGCCGTCCCGATCCAGCCGCGCCGCGAATGCGGCAGCCTCGCGAACTCCCCAGGCGCCGATGTCGACGATCAACCCGGTGTTCTCAGCCAGTTCGATGAAGCGGTCCGGCATCTGCAGGCCGAACAGCGGATGCTGCCAGCGCAGCAGGGCCTCCGTACCGACCAGCTTGCCGGTCGCGAGTTCGACCTTGGGCTGGTAGTCGAACGCAAAGTCGCCGTTCGACACAGCCAACTGCAGTTCGTTGGCGAGTCGGATGCGCTTCCAGGACCGTTCTTCGCTTTCGTTGTCGAACCTTCGCACCTCGCGTAATGGCGTCGCGCGGGATTCGTGAAGCGCCGTGCCGGCGCGGCGGAGCAGCGTCAGAGGATCGCTGCCCGGCTCGCCGACGACATAGCCGATCGCGAAGCGGGCGTTGGCGACGGCGCCCGGCAGGATGTGGCGCGGTGCCAAGACCGCGGCAACGATGGCGACGGTCGATGCGGCGTCCTCGCGCTCGCCGAGACGGTAGACGACAACGAACTCATTGCCTCCGACCCGCCCGACGGCTTCGGCGGACAGCCCCCGCAGCCGCTCTGCAACCTGCGCCAGCAGGGCGTCGCCCGTATCGTAGCCGAAGCCGCAGTTGATATCGTGGAACCGCGAGATATCGACCTTGATCACGAGCAGCCGCGCCGCCCCCTCAGAACTGAGCTCGGTGAGTCGACCGAGGAGGGCGTTTCGGGTCAGCGCACCGGTCAGGCGATCGAATTGGACCGCCTCCTCCAGACGCGCCGTCGTATCCTTCAGGGCGGTCACGTCCTGCATCATCCCGACGTAGTGCGTGGGCTCGGTGCCGGACGCACATACCGGCGCCAGGTGCAGCGCGTTCCAGAACAGACGGCCGTCCTTGCGGTAGTTCCGCAGTTGGACGGAGACCGCCTCGCGCCGCCGGATCGCGTCGCGGACCGCGGTGATCTCGGGCTGGAGACGGTCGCTGCCCTGCAGATAGCGACAGTTGCGGCCGAGGGCATCCGCCGGCCCGTAGCCCGTGATCTCGTGAAACGCCTCGTTGATGTAGATGAGCGGCTCACCCTTCCGCAGCTCGGCGATGCAGACTCCGACCGGCGCGAGATCAAGGATGCGTTGTGCCAGGACACTGGGCAGCGCGACCGGCTCCGCCGCAGCGCCATCGGCTGCGGCTGGCGCGTCACAACCATGAGCCATCCTGTCCCCACCTATCAGCCATGCTGACCGGTCCCCTTCCGCAAGGGGTCCCCGGACACTACCTGCGGTTTCAGGTTGTGCCGGAATGGTGTGACGGGCGATCGGCCTGGTCGGCACTCATTCTCGGCTTTCGGGCGTCTGGACCATTACATGGAAAAGCTCTTTTCGACGGCAGATGTTTCGGCGCGCGACCGATTTGATTACTGGCACAGCGTTGCCAACAAGAATCTCGTGAAGCACGATTCCCGACCGGAGTGCCGAACGACATTCCAAGCCGAGTTGAGTTCGTCGACGATTGCAGATGCCAGTCTCGTTCTATTCGAGAACTCGGCGATGCGGGTCGAGCATACGGAGCGCCATGCGGCGCACGCCAACGACAACGAGATTTTCGTCTGCCGGCAGGTTGCGGGTACGCTTGCGCTTGAGCAGGACGGCCGCGATGCAGTCCTCGCGCCGGGCGACGTGGTGCTGCTCGATCCCCGATTTCCTTATGCCGGGCAGTTCAGCTCAGGGTCACGTCTGCTGGTGGCCAAGGTGCCACGGCGCGACCTGAAGGCTCGCATGGGATGCGTGCGCAAGGCCATCCTGCATCCCATCCGGCCGTCTGGTGGCGAAGGCGGCCTGGTATCCGCCTTCCTGGGGATGCTGCCGACCTACGCCGCAAGCCTTGCGCCAGCGGCGGCAGAGGTCGTCAAGACCAATGCACTCGATCTGCTCGCCCAGGCCTTGGCGAGCTCGATCGATCAGCAACTCCTTTCCGGCTCGCCGGCGCAGATGCTCGTGCTCATGAATGTGCGTGCCGCGATCGAGTCACGGCTGGCCGATCCAGACCTTGACGGACCTACCGTGGCCGCTGCCGCTGGGGTCAGCGTGCGGTACGCGAACGCCGTGCTGGCGCTGGAAGGAACGTCGATCCGGCGACTCATCCTTGCGCGTCGGCTTGCGCGCTGCCGAAAGGCGCTGGAGGAAGCGTCGCAGTCGGGCAGGA
>NZ_JBNXUN010000040.1:0-13325 GCF_050563525.1 Falsiroseomonas sp. HC035 | reverse complement strand
ACCGTCGTGGATGCGGTGGAGACGCTGATCCGCGTGCATGTGGCGCATCGCCGCCCGGGCGAGATCTTCAAGGACACCTACCGCCGCCTCGGCCCCGTACCATTCAAGGAGGCGCTTTATGGCGCTGCTTGAGAACGGCGCGCTGCGCGCCGACCCATATCTGCGGGTGGCGGAGGAGGACGCGCTGCCGGATGGTGCGCCGGCGCTGCTGACGCTGGCGCGGCTGCTGCGCGAGGCACCCCTGCGCAATGCGCCGACCGGCGTGGAACTGCCGCCGGACGCCAACCCTCTGGACCTGGCACCGGTGCTGGACCGGCTGGCGCTGATCGCGCTGCGGCTGCCGAAGCACAAGGATGGCCGCGCCTTCACCCAGGCGCGCACGCTGCGCGAACGCTTCGGCTTCCGGGGCGAGATCCGCGCGACCGGCCATGTGCTGCCCGATCAGTACCTGTTCCTGCTGCGCTGTGGCGTCACCACGGTCGAGGTGTCGGAGGATGCCGATGTGGCGGTGTGGGAGGCTGCGCGGCGCGTCATCCCGTTCGCCTACCAGGCGTCCGTCGGCTCCGAGGCGCCGCTCTCGCTGCTGCGCCGCCGGCTAGGCGTCGCCTGATGCTGCCGCTGGTATTCGCCACCGAGACGCCGACGCTGCTCGCCGGCACCGGCCCCTGCTTCGACAAACGCCTGCGGATGCTGCGCGGCGCCGGGCTGAGCCGCTTCACGGTGTTCGAGAACCGTCTTCCACCGGAAGTCGCGTTGGAGGGGCAGGCGCTGGTCTTCGGCGCCGGCTTCGATGACGCGGAGTCCGACTGGCTTGCCGGGCAGGCCCGGCGGCGGGGCATACCCGTCAACATCGAGGATGTGCCACGGCTCTGCGACTTCCACGTCCCGGCCATGGTCCGTCGCGGCCGCCTGCTGGTCACCGTCTCCACCAATGGCGCGGCCCCGGCCCTGTCATCCGCCCTGCGCATGTGGCTGGAGGAGGCTTTCGGCCCGGAATGGGCCGGGCGGCTGGAGGAAGTCGCCTTGATGCGTGCCGCGCTGCGGGCGGAAGGCCGCGACATGGGCGAGGTCCGGCGCGCCGTACACGCGCATCTGGCGGCGGCGAATTGGCTTGGTCAGCACCATCCGCCGTCGCGTCGCGAGGTGGCCTGGGATGGCTGACGCGCTGGCGACTCTTCGGCCGATGGCGGTCTGCCGGGACGTGACGGCCGAACACCCGCCTCGGCGGCCGCACTGGCCGTGGCGCGGGCTGGTCCGTTCGGCCCCTCCTCCTCCGTCAGGCGCGGCGCCGGACTTCGACGCCTTGCTGCGCAGCCTGCTGGTGCTGTGACATGCACCGGCACGGCGGCGACATGAACGACCCTGCCCTGGAAAGGGTTGAAACGATGCTCCTTGTTGCCGAACCACGCCCCGCACACTGGCCCACCACCCTTGCTCCCGCGCGGTGCTGTCGTCGCGGCTGAATGCCGCCACGCCATTGCACCCCAAGGAGCTACACCATGATTCAGTCCCGCCCCATTGAAATCGACGGTCGATTTGTCGGCGTCGCCGTGCATTCCGCGGTCGATTGGCACCTTGTTGCCGTCGATCCCGCACTCGAGGATCTGCACGGAACACGGTTTCCCAATCCCGCGGATGCCGAGCGCGTGGCGCGTCTCGTCCTGCGCCGCGCCCGTGGCGGCCCACCGCGCCCGGTGCTGGTGCCGGTTACAGGCCTTGCCGGATGAGCGCCCTGCTGGACGCACCGGCGGTGCGTGTGGACACGTTGCACCCCATGCTTGGGGTTCAGGTCGGTGGTGTGGCGCGGCATCCGCTGGACAAACTGGTGGTGAGGACGCGGCGGACGCGCTGCCGGAACGTCCCACGCAGAGCTTGCGCGATGCTGATCCCACCTGCACATGACCTGGACGACGGCACAAAACGCGTCTCCGCCTTGAGTGCGCGCCGCACGAAAGTAGTCGGCGGCGTCGATGATCACTGAGGCTCGGCTGGCGCTCTCGATCCTCCAGCAATTTTGCGAAGGTCGTCTTCTGGGAGGACGGGCGATTGTGCTCGGCCGGGTAGGTGGACATGACCCACTCGGAGCTTGAGGGATTCGGCCGGACCCTCAACAAGACGGATGAGGTTGTGGTCGAGGCGATCGGCAGCGCGATGGCAGTGGTTCGCGTACTCAGCCCTACCTGCCATGCCCCAGGAGCAGCGTGCATCGTCCGTCTGTGTCAGCGCAATAGGGCCGCTAAAACTTGCTGCGAGACGGTTTTCAATTCCGCCCGGCGGCCGTCATGTTCTTCGCGACCACCGCCACAATAATGAGCACGAAGCCGGCAAGCCGAAGTAGGTAGAACCAACTCGCCTCCTCCCGCGCCAGTCCCGAAAGTGCAACCAGTGCTTGGTTGGTAGCGAAAAGCAGAAAGGCACCACCGAAAAACGCGAACAGACAATCCCGGGTCCGGCGCCAGAACCTGAAGAAGAACAAGGCCGCGACGACATAGCCCATTGTTATCAGGCCAGCTGAGAACTGGAACATCGAGGAATCCACTACTCCGTCTCCCAGATGAAGCCGTAGAGAAGGATGCCGATTGCTGCAATCGAAGTGAGGTTGCGGAAGGGAAGCAGATCCACTGACGCCGGCAGCAGGATCAAGTCAACGAAGACCAGCAGGTTATTGGCGGAGAAACCAACGAAGCTCAGCGCGCTCCAGAGCAGAAGCCTGCTACGTGTCTGCAGGTAGCTACGCGTGAGAAGTACCAGACAGACAAGGCTGGCTGTGGCGCAAAGAAGATAAACCGCGGGTGGGAACATGCTCATGCCTGGTCCTTCTTGACCTTGAAGGCGTCGGCGAAGACCTGGATCTTGTCGTGAGGCGCAGCAACGATTGCGTTCCTGACAGCCATTGGACGCTCCAGTGTCAATTGTTCCAGCCTCTCGACCAACGTTGCAAGTTTGGGACTAGAGGGGCTGTAGCGGACCGCACCAGTCTCGTCCTCGTTGATCAACCCCGCGCGACACAGTGATAAGACCAGCTCTTGGACCAGGAAATTACTTCCACGCAGCTCGCGAACCAGTTGGTCTGTGCTCCAGGCACTATCCTGCTGCTTCTTTAAAAAAAGAAGAAGCTCCAGTGACCAGATTGAAGTGATGGTTGAGCGGATGAATACTCTCAGGTCATCCGCAATCGTATTGTTTGAAGACAATATTTTGTCCGTTGACCTGTTATACCAGAACCTTGCCGACCACTTCGGGCACCTTGTCACGCCAAGTGTCTTTGTACCACGTCTCGATAGGGCCGGATTACTCCGACGGCGTTCGCAGGTTCATCCCGTTCATCGCGCCCGCCAAACAAATCCCTTTAAGACACAGGATCAAAGCAAGCCGAAGATCGCACCACGCGCGCCTCCAAAACCTTTTGAGAGGCTGCGGCGCCACGGATTTGGCCGAAGTGCCGCAGGGATGGAACCATAACGATAGCAAATGGACATCACATTGTCGCGAAAACGGCCTGCGCGAGGCTTTGGCAGGACAACTCTGGTGCTCACCCACTGGCACATCAACGGCACTTCGCGCTTGAAACACCAAGAACCAGAATCGCGAATAACAAGGCGCTCATTCACCTTGTTGTCTATGGCTCTCTCCTTCGGGTTGTTGGGTGGGCACCTACTCCGCAAACCGAACTCGGCTGATGATTCTAGCATCGCAATAAGACGCGCCCGCCCGTGACCACCAGCGCCAGAAGGTTGATCCAGCCTATGCAGCCCCTTTCTCATCACGCTGTTGTCGATACCCCTCCCCCGGAGGACGTCCCGGGCACCACAGCTGCCGATCTCAGCCGCCTGCTTCACGCTTTACAGGCCGTTCGCGTCGGCGATTTCTCCGTCCGTCTTCCAACTGACGAAGTCGGTGTCTCAGGCAAGATCGCGGATGTCTTCAACGAGATCGTGGCGTCGAACCAGCGCATTGCGCAGCAGTTGGAGGAAGTGGGGCAAGTTGTGGGGCGTGAGGGCCGCACTGGCAAGCGGGTTCGCTTCGGGCTGTCTAGCGGGGCCTGGGGGGAAATGGAGGGATCGGTCAACACACTGATTGACGACCTTCTCTGGCCTACCACAGCGGTCACGCATGCGGTCTCTGCCGTGGCAAAAGGGGACCTGCTCCAGACCGTCGAACTCGACGTCGGCGGCCGCCCACTGCAGGGCGAATTTCTGCGCGCCGCGACGATCGTCAACACCATGATCAAGCAGCTGAGTATCTTCACCTCTGAGGTCACACGTGTCGCACGCGAGGTCGGCACGGACGGAAAGCTGGGGGGACAGGCCCAGGTACGCGAGGTGACGGGGGTCTGGAAGGACCTGACCGAGAGCGTGAACTCGATGGCATCGAACCTTACGGCGCAGGTTCGCAACATCGCCGACGTTACAATTGCGGTCGCGAACGGCGACCTTTCCAAGAAGATCACGGTCGATGTCCGTGGCGAAATCCTGCAGCTGAAGGAAGCCATCAACACGATGGTCGACCAGCTGCGGTCCTTCGCCTCCGAGGTGACGCGCGTGGCGCGCGAAGTCGGAACGGAGGGGAAACTGGGCGGGCAGGCACTGGTGCCAGGCGTCGCCGGCACCTGGAAGGACCTGACGGACAGCGTCAATGCCATGTGCGGAAATCTAACGGCGCAGGTCCGCAACATCGCGCAGGTGACCACAGCCGTGGCGCGCGGTGACCTTTCGCGCAAAATCACCGTTGATGTGCGCGGCGAAATTCTGGAGCTGAAGGACACCATCAACACGATGGTCGACCAGCTCAACGGCTTCGCGTCCGAGGTCACGCGCGTGGCGCGCGAAGTCGGCACCGATGGGCGCCTCGGCGGCCAGGCGCAGGTTCCCGGCGTCGCCGGCACCTGGAAGGATCTGACGGACAGCGTGAACTCTATGGCGGGCAACCTGACGGCGCAGGTTCGCAACATCGCGGAAGTTGCGACTGCCATTGCCGGCGGCGACCTTTCCCGCAAGATCACGGTGAACGTCAGCGGCGAAATCCTACAGCTGAAGGAGACCATGAATACCATGGTCGACCAGCTCAACGCCTTCGCCGGCGAGGTCACGCGCGTGGCACGCGAGGTCGGCACGGATGGGAGACTGGGCGGGCAGGCGAATGTGCTGGGCGTTGCAGGCACCTGGAAGGACCTGACCGAGAGCGTGAACTCGATGGCCAGCAACCTGACGGCGCAGGTCCGCAACATCGCGGAGGTGTCAACGGCCATCGCCAACGGCGACCTCTCCAAGAAGATCACCGTCGATGTGCGCGGCGAGATCCTGCAGCTGAAGGAGACCATCAACACTACGGTGGACCAGTTGAACGCCTTCGCATCAGAGGTCACGCGCGTGGCCCGCGAAGTCGGCACCGAGGGCAAGCTGGGCGGACAGGCGGAGGTGAAGGGCGTCGCCGGCACTTGGAAGGACCTGACCGACAGCGTCAACTCGATGGCATCCAACCTCACGGGTCAGGTCCGCAACATCGCCGAGGTCGCGACCGCCGTGGCGCGTGGAGACCTGTCGAAGAAGATCACCGTGAATGTCAGTGGCGAGATCCTGCAGTTGAAGGAGACCATCAACACGATGGTCGACCAGCTCAACGCCTTCGCCGGCGAGGTCACGCGCGTGGCGCGCGAGGTCGGTACGGATGGGCGCCTCGGTGGGCAAGCACAGGTTCCGGGCGTCGCCGGCACCTGGAAGGACTTGACCGAGAGCGTCAATTCCATGGCCTCCAACCTGACCGGCCAGGTCCGCAACATCGCCGAGGTCGCGACGGCCATCGCGGGAGGCGACCTCTCCCGCAAGATCACGGTGGATGTGCGTGGCGAGATCCTTCAGCTGAAGGAAACGCTGAACACGATGGTCGATCAGCTGAACCGCTTCGCCGGCGAGGTGACGCGCGTGGCGCGGGAGGTCGGCACTGAGGGACGCCTGGGCGGCCAGGCGCAGGTTCCAGGCGTCGCCGGTACCTGGAAGGACCTGACCGACAACGTGAACTCCATGGCCGGCAACCTGACCGGGCAGGTGCGCAATATCGCGGAGGTAACGACGGCCGTTGCGCGCGGTGACCTCTCCCGCAAGATCACCGTGGACGTGAAGGGCGAGATCCTGCAGCTGAAGGAAACCATCAACACGATGGTCGACCAGCTCAACGCGTTCGCAGGCGAGGTCACCCGCGTGGCGCGCGAAGTTGGCACGGAGGGCAAACTGGGGGGTCAGGCTGTGGTGCCAGGCGTGGCCGGGACCTGGAAGGACCTGACCGACAACGTCAACTTCATGGCCTCGAACCTGACCGGTCAGGTCCGCAACATCGCCGAGGTCGCGACCGCCATCGCCGGCGGCGACCTTTCCAAGAAGATCACCGTCGATGTGCGCGGCGAAATTCTTCAGCTGAAGGAGACCATCAACACGATGGTCGAGCAGCTGCGGTCCTTCGCCGGCGAAGTCACGCGCGTGGCACGCGAGGTCGGCACGGAAGGCCGCCTGGGCGGACAGGCGGTGGTGCCGGGCGTCGCCGGCACCTGGAAGGACCTGACCGACAACGTCAACCTGCTGGCCGGGAATCTGACAACGCAGGTCCGCAACATCGCCGAGGTCACCACCGCCGTCGCGCGCGGCGACCTTTCCCGCAAGATTACCGTCGACGTGAAGGGCGAGATCCTGGAGCTGAAGAACACCATCAACACGATGGTGGATCAGCTGAACGGCTTCGCCTCCGAGGTCACGCGCGTGGCGCGCGAGGTCGGCACGGAGGGCAAACTCGGCGGCCAGGCGCAGGTTCCCGGCGTCGCCGGCACCTGGAAGGACCTGACGGACACGGTGAACGTTATGGCGTCCAACCTGACGGAACAGGTGCGCGGCATCGTCAAGGTGGTGACAGCGGTCGCCGGCGGGGACCTGAAGCAGAACCTGACGGTGAACTCGAAGGGTGAGGTTGCCGCGCTCGCCGAGACCATCAACAACATGACCAACACGCTGGCAACCTTCGCCGACCAGGTGACGACGGTGGCACGCGAGGTCGGTGTCGAAGGCCGGCTTGGCGGGCAGGCGAACGTGCCTGGCGCAGCGGGTACCTGGAAGGACCTGACCGGCAACGTCAATCTGCTGGCCGCGAACCTGACGACGCAGGTGCGCGCGATCGCGGAGGTCGCGACGGCGGTGACCAAGGGCGATCTGACGCGGTCCATTCAGGTCGATGCGCGCGGCGAGGTCGCCGAGCTCAAAGACAACATCAACACAATGATCGACAATTTGCGGCTGACGACCGACCAGAATACCGAGCAGGACTGGCTGAAGACCAACCTCGCGCGTTTCACCAACATGCTGCAGGGTCAGCGCGACCTCGCGACCGTCGGTCGCATGCTGCTGTCCGAGCTGGCGCCGCTGGTCAACGCGCAGCAGGGCGTGATCTACCAGATTCAAAGCGACCCCGACACCTCGCTGCGGTTGCTGTCGGCCTATGGCGATGACGAGGTGGCGGGGCATGCCAAGCGCCTGCGCATCGGCGATGGGCTGATCGGGCAATGCGCCGCCGATGCCCGGCGCCTGGTCATCGCGGATGTTCCCGCCGATGTCGTTCCGATCCGCTCCGGCCTGTTCCGCACCGCACCGCGCAGCATCATCGTGCTGCCAGTACTGTTCGAAGGCCAGGTCAAAGCCGTGATTGAGCTGGCCTCGCTTGGCTCTTTCACAGACCTGCAACTGTCCTTCCTCGAGCAGCTTACAGCCAGCATCGGCATCGTCCTTAACAGCATCGAGGCCACGATGCAGACTGAGGGTCTCCTGACTCAATCCCAAGAATTGGCGGGTGAGCTTCAAACGCAGCAGCGGGAGCTGCAACAGACGAATGAGCAGCTGGAACAGAAGGCAGCGCAGCTGGCTGAGCGCAATGTCGAGGTAGAGCGTAAAAACCAGGAGATCGAGCAGGCGCGCCGGGCGCTGGAGGAGAAGGCGACCGAACTGGCCTCCACCTCGAAATATAAATCCGAATTCCTTGCGAACATGTCGCACGAGTTGCGCACACCGCTGAACAGCATCCTCATTCTCGGGCAGCAGCTCGGCGACAACGTCGATGGCAACCTGACGTCGCGGCAGGTGGAATTCGCGCGTACAATTCACGGCGCGGGCACTGACCTGCTGAACCTCATCAGCGACATCCTGGATCTGTCCAAGATCGAGTCTGGAACCGTCTCGGTGGACGCGGAAGAAATCTACTTCACGACCCTGCTCGAGACGGTGGCTCGACCCTTCCGCCATGAGGCGGAAAGTCGGGGGCTGGCCTTCGAGGTCATCCTGGACCCGAAGCTTTCACGCAGCATGATCACGGACTCGAAGCGCCTGCAGCAGGTGCTGAAGAACCTTCTGTCGAACGCCTTCAAGTTCACGGCGCAGGGCCAGGTGCGGCTTTCGGTCAGTTCGGCGACGGGTGGCTGGGGCCCTGACCATCCGGTGCTGCGCCATGCGCCGTCCGTCGTCGCGTTCGAAGTCTCGGACACCGGCATCGGCATCCCGCCCGAGAAGCAGAAGATCATCTTTGAGGCCTTCCAGCAGGCAGATGCGAGCACGAGCCGCAAGTATGGTGGCACCGGGCTTGGCCTGGCTATCAGCCGCGAACTGTCCAACCTGCTGGGCGGTGAGATCCACCTTCGCAGCGCGCAGGATGTCGGGAGCGCCTTCACGCTGTTCCTGCCGCTGAAATTCGTCGGTGCACCCGCCGCATCGGCACCGGTGCCGCGCCTTCCGGCGCCCCTGCGCGGGCTTGGCCTTGAGCTTCTGAGCGATCGTCCCAATGAAGCCGTGTCGGATGATCGCGACAGGATCGAGCCTGGGGATGCGACATTGCTGATCGTGGAGGATGACCTGCACTACGCTCGTGTGGTGGCCGATCTCGCCCGCGATAGCGGCTTCAAGGTACTCGTGGCTGCGCGTGGAGCGGAAGCGCTTGCTCTTGCGCGCGAATATCTTCCGACGGCCGTCTCGCTCGACGTCTTCCTGCCGGACATGCTCGGCTGGACGGTGCTGAGCCAACTGAAGCAGGATCCGCTGACGCGGCATATCCCGGTGCAGATCGTCACGCTCGAGGAAGACCGCCAACATGGACTTGCGCGCGGCGCCTTCACCTTCCTGACGAAGCCGACCACCACCGAAGGTCTCGAATCCGCATTGTCGCGAATTAAGAAGTTTGCGATGCCCCGCCGCAAGCGACTGCTTGTCGTGGAGGACGATCCCGCGGAGCAGCTGGCGATCTCGGAGCTTCTTGGGCATGACGATGTCGAGATTGTCGTGGCCGCCACTGGCGCGGCCGCGCTGGCGGCACTCCGCAGCGAGCCAGCCGATTGCATGGTGCTCGACCTTCGCCTGCCGGACATGTCGGGCTTTGAGGTGCTGCGGCTGATTGCGGCCGAGGAGGCGTTGCGCGACACGCCCGTCATCGTCTTCACGGGGCGCGAGTTGTCGTCGGAGGAGGAGCTGCAGCTGCACAGGGTTGCCCGCAGCGTGGTCGTCAAGGGCGTCGAATCGCCTGAGCGCCTGCTGGACGAAACGGCGCTGTTCCTGCACCGGGTCGTATCCGACCTTCCAGGCGACAAGCAGCGGATGCTGGAAAGGCTGCACAGTTCTGACGAGGATCTCGTCGGACAGACCGTGCTGCTGGTCGACGACGATGCCCGCAACATCTTCGCGCTCAGCAGCGTTCTCGAACGCCGCGGGATGCGCGTGCTCACCGCGACCACGGGCACCGAGGCGGTGGCGCTGATCGAGTCCGTACCCACGCTTGCGATCGTGCTGATGGACATCATGATGCCCGGCATGGACGGCTATGAGACAATTCAGGTCGTCCGTGCCAATCCGACCTTCCGGCGCCTGCCGATCATCGCCCTGACGGCCAAGGCCATGAAGGGTGACCGCGAGAAGTGTCTTGAGGCCGGCGCCTCCGATTACCTGGCCAAGCCCGTCAACACCGAGCAGCTTCTCTCCGCCCTGCGGATGTGGCTGCACCGCTAGGCAGGAATACACATCATGGCCGAGGTTGGCCCGGTCAACATCCTGCTGGTAGACGACCAGCCCGCGAAGCTGCTGAGCTACGAAGTCATCCTAGAAGGGCTTGGCGAGAATCTGATTCGCGCCGGCTCGGCACGGGAAGCGTTCGAGCAATTGCTGCGCAACGAGATCGCCGTCATCCTGATCGACGTGGTTATGCCTGATCTCGATGGATTCGAGCTTGCGACGATGATCCGTGGCCATCCACGCTTCGAGCGCACGGCGATCATTTTCGTCTCGGCCGTTCACATGACCGATCTCGATCGATTGCGTGGATACGAGGTCGGCGCCGTCGATTACCTGCCGGTACCGGTGGTGCCTGATCTGCTGCGCGCCAAAGTGCGCGTCTTTGCGGAACTCTACCGGAAGACGCGCCAACTCGAACGGCTCAACATCGAACTGGAGCAGCGCGTGGCGGAGCGCACTGCGGAACTCGAGGCTTCTACAACGCGGCTGCGCGAGAGCGAGCAGCGGCGCAGCCTGGCTCTCGCCGCGGGACATATGGGATCCTGGGACTGGGACGTCTTGAGCGGCGCCCAGATCTGGGATGAGGGGCATCACCGCATCTTCGGGACCGACCCAGACCGCTTTGTGCCGACGACGGATGCGGTGTTCGCGATGATCCACGCCGATGACCGACAGGCTCTGCAAGATTTAACTGCCAAGGCCGCCCGAAGCGGGGAGGCCTACGATGCCGAATTCCGCGTGATCCGGCCGAACGGAGAGACGCGCTGGTGCGTCATCGGCGCGGCGCCAACCGCGGTTCCTGGGGGCAGCACCATCCGGATCAGCGGCGTAACGCATGACATCACGGAGCGAAAGACGACGGAGACAGCCTTACGTGCCAGCGAAGAGCGATTGAGGATTGCTCAGGAGACCAGCGGCATCGGCATCTGGGATTGGGATCTGCGTGCAGACCGGATCCTCTGGATTGGCGAGGTGTACCGCCAATGGGGGCTGGACCACGGCCGACGAGAGACATCGGCCGAGACTTTTGGTCGTGTGGTCCACGTGGATGACCGCCAGCGCGTCTGGAAGGAGATACAGGCAGCGCTGGCCGGCGCCGGGACCTACGAGGCCGAGTTCCGGCTTGCGCCCGGCGCGGACGGCGCGATCCGCTGGCTGACTGGCCGCGGCGAGGTGATCCGCGATGGCTCAGGACAGCCTGTGCGGATGATCGGGACCGACATCGACATCACCGAGCGTCGTCGGAGCGCGGACCAACTGGCTGAGGCCAATGTGCAGCTCGAGCTTCGCGTCGAGGAGCGGACGCGCGAGCGCGAGGCGGCGCTGGCCCAGGTCCACGAGATGCAAAAGATGGAGAGCCTGGGAAAGCTGACCGGAGGCGTCGCACACGACTTCAACAACCTACTCATGGCCGTGCTGGGAAATCTCAGCTTGCTTCGCAAGCGGTTGCCGGAGGATCCGCGCCTCATGCGGTTCGTCGATGGAGCAATCCAGGGCGCTGAGCGTGGCGCAACCCTCACCAAGCGAATGCTAGCCTTTGCCCGGCGTCAGGAGTTGAAGCCGGAAACCGTGGACGTGCCGCGCCTGGTGGATGGCATGGCTGATTTGCTGCGCCGATCCCTCAGCCCGGCGGTCCAGATCACCACCGATTTTCGGAATGATCTGCCAGCCGTGCGGGTCGATCCGAATCAGCTTGAACTTGCGCTGCTGAACCTAGCAGTCAACGCACGCGACGCGATGCCGTTGGGTGGGCAGCTCGCCATCTCCGCGCGCTGCTTGACCGTTGCAGGAGAGAGCATGGGCGAGCTCATGCCAGGGCGGTATTTGTGCCTGAGCGTTTCGGATAGCGGTAACGGCATGGATGCGGAGACACTGAAGCGCGCAACCGAGCCATTCTTCACCACCAAGGGGGTGGGAAAAGGCACGGGGCTTGGTCTCTCGATGGTGCATGGCCTTGCTGCGCAGTCGGGCGGTAGGATGGTCATCAACAGCGTGCCGGAGAGGGGAACTACGGTCGAGCTTTGGCTGCCAGTTGCGGAGGGCGTCCAGGCGATCGAAGAGGTCAGCCTCAAGGTTCCGACATCTGCCCATGATGTGGCGCCCCTACTCCCGGCACGGGTGCTCGTGGTGGATGATGACCCGCTGATCTGTGCGGGAACTGCGGACATGCTGATCGATCTGGGCCACAGCGTGACCGAGGCCTGTTCAGGATCGCGCGCCATGGAGTTGTTGAATGCCGACCTTCAGGTCGATCTGGTTATCACCGATCACGCGATGCCAGGTATGACCGGTCTGGAGCTTGCGCACGAAATCAAAACAATCAGGCCGGGGCTGCCCGTCCTGCTGGCGACCGGCTACGCTGACCTGCCTGACGAGGCGACCCTAGACCTACCGCGGTTGTCGAAGCCTTACAGTCAGGAGCAACTTTCGGCCCTTATCTCACGTATCTTGCGGCCTCAAACAGCTACGAATGTCATTGCCTTCGAACCCGCACGCCGTGCGTAGTTGAGAGAATCTTCGGGAAGCAGCACGTCGGCACACGCTACTTCAGCACGAGGCGTCGTTGATTTGAGACCGCCGCCATGCACCGCAGCATGGCGGCGGCTTCGGGCGGGATGCGCCGGGAGAGGGGGTCGGCGCACCCCGCCGAAGTGGGTTGGTCAGCGCATTCCGGCGATGTCGAGGATCTCGGGGGAGGGCAGGCCGGCCACAGCGCCCATCGCGGTCAGGTGGCCATTCGCCAGGTCGATGCCGTGCAGCGTGCCATTGGCGAGCACGTAGCCCATGTTGCCGCCCTGGCCGTCCGACAGGATGTCGAAGCCGATACCGACCGGCAGGCTCATGCCGAGCATGCCCTTCACCTGCTGCACGCCGTCATTCGGCGGCGCCTGCAGGTTGTAGGTGCCGAGCAGCGTGTCGATCGTGTAGAGCGCCGTCGTCGGCGCGCCGGGCTGGCCGGCGGCCGGAGCGCCAGCGGCAGGGGCCACGCTGTTCGTGTAGGCGCCGGCGGTGATGCGCGGTGCCGTCTCGGCCTGCGGCGAGCCGACCTGGTACTTCTGCTGGCCGTCGCGCGCGACCTCCCCGGTCTCCACGTTCACCCGGAAGTTCACGCCGGACATGCCCATCAGGCGCAGCCGGTTGGCGACCGGGTTGAAGTCCACCACCGCGCGGCCGCCGCTCTCGAACGGCATGTTGAGGCGGGAGACCGGTGTGGCGCGGCCATTCGCCACGTCGATGGAGACAATCTGGCCGCGCTCCGTCACGCCATACAGCTTGCCGTCCTGCGGCCGCTGATCAATG
>NZ_JBNXUN010000004.1:0-448954 GCF_050563525.1 Falsiroseomonas sp. HC035 | reverse complement strand
GCCGAGGGTTTGGGAATATAGTCGACCGCCCCGGCGCGGAGCGCCGTCATGGTTGCGACCGCGCCACGCTGGCTCAGCGCGCTGGCCACGATGATTGCCGTTCCGGGCGCGGCCTTCAGCAACAGGGGAAGCGCCGTCATCCCATCCATGCGCGGCATCTCCAGATCGAGCAGTACCACCTGGGGCCGGTCCGCATCCGCGAATGCCGTCAGCTGCGCCAGTGCCTCGGTTCCATCGGCGGCCTTTCCCACGACACGAATTTCCGGGTCGCTGGACAACATCCTTGAAATCGCACTTCGCGCCGCAGGACTGTCGTCGCAAAGCAGCACGCGCACCAGGTCCGCTGTCCTCACGCTGCCTCGGTCCTGATCAGTCCGAGCTGCTCCAGCTTGCTGCCGAGAATCTGCGCATCGAACGGCTTCATCACATATTCCTGTGCGCCCGCCTCAAGGGCAGCCATGATGCGATCAAGGCCGATCTCCGTCGTACACAACACGATCACCGGGTGGTCTGCGTCAAATTCCGCGCGTGCGGCCTTGAGAAAGGTCAGCCCGTCCATGACAGGCATGTTCCAGTCGAGCAGAACGACTTCTGGCAGGAAATCACGGCAGGCTTCCATCGCCTGCTGCCCGTCCGCCGCCTCGCGGACGGTGAACCCGAAGCCTTCAAGAAAGCGTCGGGCTGCCTTCCGCACCACGCGGCTGTCGTCGACCACCAGACAATGACGCGGCTCGGCCGAATCCACCGACGTGCTCATCGGCCGCCACCAATGGCCAGGACCCGCTCGACATCCAGCACGATCAGCAACTGGCCGTCGCGACGATGTACCCCCCTTGAGACATCCCGCCACACTGCGTCGAGGGTCGGCGGATTGCTGGCCGAATCTTCCTCCCGCAACGGCACCACCTCGCCCACCGAATCCGCGAGCATGCTGTAGAGTTCGCCAGCCATCTCCACGACGATGCTCATGGGCTGCCTATCCGGCTCCCGGATCGGTAATCCCAGCCGGCGCCGCAGATCTACGGCGGTGACAATACGCCCGCGGAGGTTCAGGCTGCCTGCGACCTCGGGCGGTGCCAACGGGATACGAGTGATGGTCTGCGGCCCCAATACGTCTCGCACGACAAGCACCGGCACGCCGCAGGCCTGTCCAGCGACAGCGAGCGTGAGGAAAAGGTCGGCGTCGGCTATGGCCGAATGAGTTGCTTGCGTTCGCACGTCAGGATACTCCCTCAGGCTGCAACAGGCACGGCAAAGCACTGGGAGAGGCTAGCGAGCAGCGCCTCCCGGTCGTACTTGCCGATGTAATCAGTGAAGCCAGCCGCTCTCCCTTTCGCGACAGCTGCCGGCTCCACCCGGCCGGTCAGTGCGATCATCGGCAGATCCTGCCAGAGGCCGCCGCCGCGGACCTCGCGGGCGAAGGCGTAGCCGTCGATTTCCGGCATCTCGATGTCAGAAACGATGGCGTCGAAGGTCTCTCCCCGCTCACGCAACCGCAGTGCCTGCGCCGGACCCTCCACCGCGACCACTTCGTACCCATCGGCGGCGAGTGCCGGGACCACGAGTTCCCGGAAGAACACGCTGTCGTCCACCAGCAGCAGGCGTCGCGCCATTGGGGGGCTGATGGCAGGCCGGAACCAGTCCCCGCCGCCTTGGCGAAGCCACCAGGCCGTGTCGATAACCTCGGTAACCTTACCGGCCACGACGGCGGACCCGAGAAAGCCAGGCGGCCTTGGCCTGCCTGTACGCTGAGCGCTTCGTCCACCACATCGAGAATGGCATCCACCATGATGCCGAGGCTGCGATCACCCTCGCTGAAGACCAGCACTGTCTGCCGGGTCTGCTCACCTTCCCCTCGCGCGAAGCCGCCCGACATCGACAACAGTGGCATCAACTGCCCACGGTACTGCACCACCGGCATCCCACCTGAGTTCTCGATCTGCTCCATGGGAATGTCGTCGAGACGGGCGATAAGGCCCAGAGGAACTGCCTTCGGCGTCTCATCGCCCGCACGAAACAGCAGCAACGCGGTTGTCTCACTGGACCGCATGCCGCTTGTCACCTTGCTGTCCTCGGCGCGCGGGCCCGCACCATCCGCAACAACACCGGTGACGCGGGCGATGCCATTGGGGTCGAGGATCATGATCACGCTGCCATCACCAAGAATGGTGTTGCCCGAGAACATGCCGATGTGCCGAAGGATCGGCGCAACTGGTTTGACGACGATCTCCTCCGTGTCAAACAAACGGTCGACGATGATACCGAAGACATTCGCGCCGACCTGCGTGACGACGACGAAACCAATATCAGCTGTCTCGGCGATCGGGGCTGCACTCTCTTCCTCCAGGCCAAGCACGCGACCGAGAGAAACCAATGGCAGCAGCCGATCGCGCAGGCGCAGCACAGGTGCGTCCTTGATGCGTTCAACCCGTGTACTGGATCCGCCGCCGACGCGGACCAGTTCCAGAACGCCGATCTGCGGGATCGCGAACCGCTCACCAGCGACCTCCACGATCAGCGCCGAGACGATCGCGAGCGTCAGTGGGATCTTGATGGTAAAGCCGGTGCCGCGCCCTTCGGTCGAAGTCACATCGATCGTACCACCGATCCGCTCGACGTTGGTCTTCACCACATCCATCCCGACACCCCGGCCGGAGACGGCGGTGACCGCGGCGGCCGTGGAAAAGCCGGCGCGGAAAATGAACCGATGAACCTCGCCATCGCTCATGCCGCCGACCTCCGCCTCGCTTGCAAGGCCTTGCGAGATGGCCTTCTGGCGGATGCGCTCGGTGCTCAGCCCACGCCCGTCGTCGGAGATCTCGATAAGGATGTGTCCACCCTCGTGGAAGGCGTTCAGCATGATGCGGCCGGTCTCGGACTTCCCTGCGCGCCGCCGGTCCTCCGGACCTTCAAGCCCATGGTCTCCGCTATTGCGCACCATGTGCGTCAGCGGGTCCTTGATGAGCTCGAGGACCTGTCGATCAAGCTCAGTGTCCGCACCCCGCATCTCGAGGTCGATCTTCTTGCCTAGTTCCAGCGAAAGGTCGCGGACCAGCCGCGGCATCTTTGCCCAGGCGTTCCCGATCGGCTGCATCCGAGTCTTCATCACCCCGTCCTGAAGGTCGGACGTGATGTGTGAAAGGCGCTGAAGCGGAACGCTGTAGGCGCCGTCGCTGCGGGCGCGCGACAATTGCATGAGCTGGTTGCGGGTCAAGACCAGCTCGCTGACCAGCATCATGAGGTCTTCGAGCACGTCGACCGAAACTCGAATGCTTTGTGGCGCGGCGTGGCCGGGTACCAACTCCTCCGCAACCGGCTCCACACTCGCCTCCAGTCGTGTCGCCTTGGGCGGGGCTGGTGCCGTTTGGGCGGTCAGGACCGACACATCGACCGCGCTCGGCTTGGCTTCAGCTTCAGATCCCCCCGGCGACGCATCCGCTGCGTCCACGAGTGGCCCGTGGGCTAGGTCATCCAGCTTCGAGATCAGTTCCTCG
Source organism: Falsiroseomonas sp. HC035 (assembly GCF_050563525.1). Classification (NCBI taxonomy): domain Bacteria; kingdom Pseudomonadati; phylum Pseudomonadota; class Alphaproteobacteria; order Acetobacterales; family Roseomonadaceae; genus Falsiroseomonas; species Falsiroseomonas sp. HC035. The sequence goes on along the minus strand of NZ_JBNXUN010000004.1, from coordinate 445,460 downwards.
TCGTCACCTGCAGGTTCAGTGCCACCACGCTCCAGGGCACCAACGATGTCCTTGATACGGTCGAGAGCGCCAAGGACCAGCGTCACGCCAGCCGGCGTCACGTTCATCGCCCCGTCACGGTACAGACCCAGGATGTTCTCTGCGGCATGCGCGACCCTTTCGAGCCGGGACAGGCCCAGGAATCCACAGGTCCCCTTGATCGTGTGGACGAGCCTGAAGATCTCCGAAAGGGTAGGCTTGTCCCCAGGCGATTTCTCCAGCCTCAGCAGCGCAACATCGAGCGCCACCAGGCCTTCATGCGTCTCTGTCAGGAAGTCTGCGAGCAGGTCGTCCATTCGGGGCTCCGGCGCCTTGGCTTGCACGGAGCATGGGTCAACGCGCCGAATATTCCGTAAACGCCCACCGGGTCATCCAAGCCGCCGCGATTAGTTCCGGGTCTGCAGGGTGAACAACAGCGGCGAGGCTCCACCACCGCCTCCAAGAAGCAGATCGAGCCTTATGCCTGCATTGGCGGAAACGGCCAGTAGCAAGGGAACCGCAACGCTGCGGGCGTTGATCGGCACCTCGTCACCTGCCAATCCCGCGGCCAGGGCTGGTTGCCACGCAGCGCCGGCACCGTCTGGCCAGATCGAGAAGCCATCGATGAGGTCGCCACCTAGACGAACAATCCCTCCACGAGGCAGCGCATCCACCGCGGCCCACGCACCCAGCATCAGCGCCTGGGTCAGATGGGCGGGAAAGACCACCGTAGGTTCAAGGTCCGTCAGATCGATCTCCGCCTTCCGCCCCAGCGTCAGGCCCTCCATCATCTGCGCGATCTCCTCCAGCCGGCAATCGCCACAGCCGGCGCCGACGGCGGCCCGGTAGAAGCGGATGCGGCGATCCATGATTCGCGATGCGTCGCGCGCGACGTCCATGGCGTCGTCGCCCGGCCCACCCAGCAGGTCGAGCGCCCCAGCCAAGGCCCCGGCGACCCCGCCAAGGTCATGGCAGAGTCTGGTGCACACGGCCTGGGCCAGGGCGAGTTTGTCGGGCAGCATTCAATCCTCCGCAGCGCACCGGCAGGCCACAGCGGCCGGCCGAGGGCAAATCTGGCTCTACCGCAACCATCTTGCCAGATTGCATATTTCGGTAGGCAAATCAGCTTTTCCTGTGCCGGTCGACTGGCCGGAGCGGCGCTGGAGCCGCTAAGATCATGTTGTGTCGAGCGAACTCCATCCCGGACTGCGTGTACGCCACCCAGATCAGCCCGCCTGGGGTGTCGGGCAGGTCCAGTCCGTGGTCGGCGACCGGGTGACCGTTAATTTTGCCGAGGCCGGCAAGGTCCTGATCCGAAGCGACCGGGTCACCTTGATCCTGCTTCCCCCGGAGTCCGATTGATCAGCCTTCCGCAACAGATGCTCGGGCTGCTTGCTGAGTGGCCGATCTACGCCGCGTTATTGGCAACCGCCATCGCCGGCGTCATGCGAGGCTATTCCGGCTTCGGCACGGCGGTGCTTCTCGCTCCCGCCTATTCGGTTCTCTGGGGTCCACGCATCGGCGTTCCGGTCATGCTGTTGATGGAGCTCGTTGTCTCCTTGCAACTGGTTCCGCGCGCCCTGTCCGAGGCAAATCGGCGGGTGATCCTGCCGATTGGCGGAGCGGCAGCCTTGGCCACCCCGGTCGGAGCCTTCATTCTGATCAGTGCGGACCAGGACCTGCTGCGGCGCTGCATCGGCGGCTTCGTACTGGTCTTTGGTCTGCTGCTCATGTCCGGATGGCGCTATTCGGGGTCACGCCCGCTGCCACTGAATATCGCCGTGGGCACAGCCGCCGGGCTTCTCAAGGGCGCGACGGGCATGAGCGGACCGCCGGTCATCCTCTACCTGTTGGCGGGACCCGAGGCGGTCCGGCAGCACCGGGCCAACCTCATTCTGTTCTTCGGCACGATATCCCTGATTTCGGTCATCCCGCCGGCGCTCGGCGGGCTGATGAGCTGGGCGGTGCTGGCGAAGACGCTTCTGCTGCTGCCAGTCCTGATGCTGTGTGTCCCCATCGGCGCAAGGCTGTTTCATGTCGTTCCCCAGCGCTGGTACCGCCGTGCAGCCCTGCTGTTTCTCGTTTCAACGGGCCTGGCCGCGCTGCTGGCCTGACCCGGCGCCTTGCAGAGTGTTGGCCGAGGGCTTGCATCCGGCCGGGGGGGTGGACCAAATGAGCTGGCGCGTTCCATTTGTCGCCGAAGCCGGGAACCTCCTTTAGATGATCGACCCGTTTGGACGCAGGATTAGCTACCTCCGCGTTTCCGTCACGGACCGGTGCGACCTGCGCTGCGTCTATTGTATGGCGGAGGACATGACCTTCCTGCCGAAGGCGGAAATCCTGACGCTTGAGGAGCTTGACCGCTTGTGCGGCGCCTTCATCGGGCTTGGCGTGGACCGGATCCGCCTGACCGGCGGCGAGCCACTGGTGCGCAAGAATGTTCTGAGCCTGGTCCGCAGCCTGGGGGCGCGCATAGGCGCCGGTGGGCTGCATGAATTGACCCTGACCACGAACGGGACCCAGCTGGTTCGCATGGCCGGGGATCTTCACGCCGCCGGGGTTCGTCGCATCAATGTGAGCCTTGATACCCTTGATCCCGCGACCTTCGCGGCCGTCACCCGATGGGGCAAGATCGAGCCGACCCTGGACGGCATCTTCGCCGCCAAGGCTGCGGGCCTCGCCGTAAAGATAAATGCGGTGGCGATGAAGGGCGTGAACGAAGACGAGTTCGACAGAATGGTAGCCTGGTGCGGTGAACATGGCTTCGACCTCTGTCTGATCGAGACCATGCCGCTCGGGGAGATTACCGGCGATCGCAACGATCAATACCTACCGCTCTCGACTGTCCGGTCGAAGCTGCGGGAAAGGTGGACCCTGCAGGAAACCGACTACACGACCGGCGGGCCTGCACGCTACTTCACTGTGGCAGAAACCGGCGGCCGAATTGGGTTCATCACGCCGCTGACGCATAATTTCTGCGAAAGCTGCAACCGCGTTCGCGTGACTTGCACCGGCACCTTGTACATGTGCCTCGGACAGGACGATTCGGCCGACCTGCGCGGCCCGCTGCGGAACCAGGACCTGGACCGCGAAGGGCTTCAGCAGGCGATCCTTGAGGCCATATCGCGCAAGCCCAAGGGCCATGACTTTGTCATAGACCGCGTCCGAAACCGACCCGCCGTTTCACGCCACATGAGCGTCACGGGCGGCTGATGCTGCAGCAGTTGGCTAGTGCTCTGGTCATTCCCGGTCTGCCCGATTGGGTCGGCTTGGTCGTTCTTGTGGTCCTGGCCCTGGTCGCGCTGGCCTATCTGCTGATGCCGTTCAGCGTCTTCGGCCTGAAAGGACGCCTTGAGGCGATCGAGGCACAGCTCGATGAGATCCAGACCGAAATCCGCAGCCTGACCGCCAGGATGCCGGAGCCTGGCCGTCGTCGTGCGCCGGTCGAGGACGACTGGGCTGAGCCCCCCAAGGCGGCCAGGCCGCCAATCGAGGCGCCGCGCCTGCACCCGCCGATCCCGCCTCCCGCGGCTTGGCCGGATGACAACAGCAGGTCGCGACGCTCCGAGCCTCGATTGGACTGGCCGCGTTCGCCCCGATAAAGCGATGCGCCTCCCGTCTTGTTGTGCCTGAACGGGCGAGGCTTGAGGGGTGGGTGGAGTGGAACGGCAGATGTACCCTGATCAGGTCGATGCAGGCGAGTTCGGCGCCCCATCCTGCGGCCATCGGGGATGAGTGGACTGGCCCCGCTGCCGGCGGCAGTTGCGCTGGCGGGCCACATCGCCATCATCGCTGCACCGACCGACCAGGCCGCCATTGCCATGGCCGCGCTGGTGGCGCGCTATGGCAATGCGCCATTGGATGACGCGCAGGTCGTCGTGGCGCTCGGCGGCGACGGGTTGATGCTGGAGACGCAGCACCGGCTGCTCGGCCGGAACCTGCCGGTCTACGGCATGAATTGTGGCAGCGTCGGCTTCCTCATGAACGACTTCAGCGACGATGGGTTGGTCGAGCGTCTTTCGCTGGCGCAGGCTGCAACGCTCCACCCGTTGCGCATGCGCGCTTTCATCGGGCATGGCGAGCCGGTCGAGGCCCTGGCGATCAACGAGGTATCCCTACTGCGGGAGACCCGGCAGGCCGCCAAGATCCGGATCCTGGTGGATGGAAAGCAGCGGCTTTCCGAGTTGATCTGCGATGGCATCCTGGTGTCCACGCCGGCTGGAAGCACGGCCTACAACCTTTCTGCGCATGGCCCCATCGTACCACTTGGCGCCAACCTGCTGCCGCTGACGCCCATCTCTGCCTTCCGGCCACGGCGCTGGCGCGGCGCCCTGCTGCCCGCCGAGGCAAGGGTGGTCTTCGAGGTGCTGGAGCCGGATAAGCGCCCTGTGGCGGCAGTCGCGGATTATACCGAGGTCCGCGACGTCCGTCGTGTGGAGGTCTGGGAGGATCGGAAGGTGGCGCTGACGATGCTGTTCGACCCCGACCACGGCCTTTCCGAGCGCATCATCGCCGAGCAGTTCACCGTCTGAGCCTAGCCTGCGATGCGCCAGGAGGTTGACGCCGGGCGCGCCTTCTGCGATCCGCCCGACGCGCTCGCTCGCCCGGGCCGGGCTCCGGTCGCACCGCCTTTCGCGGCGCGCCGCCACGCAATCAGGCCGGACATGCAAACTTTGACCCCCCCTGCCGTCGATCCGATGACCCCGGCGGGCCCGGCCAGCCCCCTGGTCCTGGCCCTGCCAAAGGGCCGCATCCTGTCCGAACTCGGTCCCCTGCTGGCCCGCGCGGGCATCGCACCTGCCGCGGACTACATCGACGAGGACAGCCGGCGCCTGCGGTTCGAGACCAACCACCCATCGCTCGACGTGGTACGCGTCCGCCCCTTTGATGTCGCGACCTTCGTGGCCCACGGTGCCGCGCAGATCGGTGTCTGCGGCGCAGACGTTCTGATGGAGTTCGACTACGACCAGATCTATGCGCCACTAGACCTCGGCATCGGCCGGTGCCGCGTCTCGGTCGCCGAACCGGCGGAGCGCGCCGTGCCGGAGGACATCGCGGCCTGGTCGCGGGTTACCGTCGCGACGAAATATCCAGCCATCGCCCAGCGCCATTTCGCGGCGCGTGGCATGCAGGCCGACATTGTGCACCTGAACGGCGCCATGGAACTGGCGCCTTCGCTCGGCCTGGCGCGCCTGATCGTCGACCTGGTGCAGACCGGCTCAACTCTGCGGGCCAACGGTCTGGTGGAGACCGAGGTGATCGCCAATGTCACATCCCGCCTCATCGTCAACCGGACCGCCTTGAAGACGCAGCCCGAGGCGATCGGCGCCTGGATCGCGCGGTTCCGTGCCGCGATGGCCGAGGTCGATGCGCGATGAAATGGCTTCAGACCACCGATCCGGATTTCGAACTGGCATTCCGCCTTCTTCTCGACGATGCGCGAGAGACCACCGCCCGGGTTGATGCGACCGTTGCCAGCGTCATCGCCGAGGTACGGCAGCGAGGCGATGACGCGCTGGTCGAACTGACCACCCGCTTCGATCGCTGGGTTCCACGGGATGCCGCGGCACTTCGGGTCAGCATGGCCGAGATCGAGGCCGCAACGAAAGCCATCACGACCGAACAGCGATCCGCCCTGCAACTCGCTGCCGGCCGCATTGAAGCCTTCCACGGCGCGCAGATGCCGCGTGACCTGGAGATGACAGATACGTCCGGCGTCACCACAGGGCTGCGCTGGGGACCGCTGGATGCGGTTGGACTCTATGTGCCGGGCGGCAAGGCAGCCTATCCATCCTCGGTCCTGATGAATGCGCTGCCGGCGCGGGTCGCCGGCGTGGGCCGCATCGCCATGTGCGTGCCGACGCCGGACGGAATCCTGAACCCGCTGGTCCTTGCTGCGGCGCGCCTGGCCGGCGTCAGCGAGGTCTGGCGCATCGGGGGGGCGCAAGCGGTGGGTGCGATGGCCTGGGGCACCGCCTCCCTCTCCCCGGTCGACCGCATCGTCGGGCCCGGCAACGCCTATGTGGCGGAGGCCAAGCGCCAGGTGTTCGGACGCGTCGGCATTGACAGCATCGCAGGTCCGTCTGAGGTGGTGATCCTGGCCGATGGCAGCAACGATCCGCGGCATGTCGCGCTCGACCTGCTCGCCCAGGCCGAACATGACGAGGTGGCGCAGTCCATCCTCGTGACCGACGACGCTGCCTTCGGCCAGCGGGTGGCAGCGGCCGTCGAGGCCGAGTTGGTGCGGCTTCCGCGCGCGTCCATTGCTGGCGCATCCTGGCATGCCCACGGCGCGATTGTCGTGGTCGTCGATTGGGCGGAGGCGGTAGCGCTGACCAACCGCCTGGCGCCGGAGCACTTGCAGATCATGGTCGAGTCGCCACGCCGCCTGATGCAGCAGATCCGGCATGCCGGCGCAGCCTTCCTCGGCCGACACTGCCCGGAGGCATTGGGCGACTACGTGGCTGGGCCGAACCACGTCCTGCCGACCGGACGCACCGCGCGCTTCGCCTCCGGCCTCTCCGTCTTCGATTTCCTCAAGCGGACCACCTGGGTGGATGCGGATGCGGCAGCGCTGGCGGCCATCGGGCCGGCTGCCGTCACCCTCGCGCGGGCCGAGGGGTTGGAGGCGCATGCCCTCAGCGTCGAAGCGCGACTCAAATCGACGGCCCGGCATTCTTGACCGCCAACCGTGTCACCTTCATCCTTGATCCCACTTTGCGCGACTGTGCGGGGTCCCTGTCTTGAGGTGTCCCCTGGACCGGCCGGGCGCGCGCTGATGGTCCCGATGAAGGATGCGCATGTCGAAAGAGGACATGATCGAGTTCAGCGGCACGGTGGCGGAACTGCTTCCGAACGCGATGTTCCGCGTCAAGCTCGACAACGAGCACATGGTTCTCGCGCACACCAGCGGCAAGATGCGCAAAAATCGCATCCGGGTCCTGGCCGGCGACCGCGTGAACGTGGAGATGACACCGTACGACCTGACGAAGGGGCGGATCACGTTCCGCTTCAAGTGACGGGCGGCCCGGCAGGTACCTCCGAATCCGGAGCCCTGCGCCCGAAGCTTGTGCTGGCTTCCGCCAGCCCACGGCGCTTCGACCTTCTCGCACGAATCGGATGCACGCCAGACCGCGTGTTGCCGACTGACATCGACGAGGCGCCTCGCAAGGCAGAACTGCCGCGCCTCCTTGCCATCCGCTTGGCTGCGGCGAAGGCCGCGGCCGGCGCTCTCGCCGAACCAGATGCCCTGATCCTGGCCGCCGATACCGTGGTCGCGCTTGGCCGGCGGCTGATGGGCAAGCCGTCCGATGCGGCGGAGGCCATGCATTTCCTGGCCCTGCTGTCCGGTCGGCGGCATCGTGTGATGACCGCGATCTGCCTGCAACGACCGGATGGGGCGCAGACCTCCCGGCTGGTTACCAGCGTTCTGGCGTTCCAGAGGCTGACCCAGGCCCAGATCGAGGATCATGTGGCCAGCGGCGAATGGCGCGGCGCGGCCGGTGGCTACCAGATCCAGAATCGGGCGGAGATGTTCGTCCGGTTCCTATCCGGCAGCCACTCCAACGTCGTGGGCCTTCCGCTGTTCGAAACAGCGCAGCTGCTTCGGGGAGCTGGCTGGCTGCGGCCATGAATGATCAGGCGGAGATCCGCGTCAGCGCCACGCCGGGCGAGGTTCGGGTCGCGGGGCTTAGGGGCGGAGTGCTGGAGGTCGCAGCCGTAGAGCGGACCGGCCGTCCCGATGGGGTCGGCGACCTGCACCTGGCGCGGGTGTCCGCCCTGTCCGCGGCCATGAGCGGCGCATTCCTGACGCTGCAGGATGGAACGACGGCTTTTCTTCCAGAAGGCGAAATGCCGCCGCCCCGCCGGCCGATTGCACAGGCGTTGCAGGAAGGGCAGGCGCTGCCGGTGCGACTCATCCGGGCAGCGCAGGGCGGCAAGGGTCCGCGAGCGACAGCCCGATTGAGCGCAGCCGAACTGGCGCTCGCCGCCACCACCACCGATGCAGCGCCGCTTCTGGTGCGACGAGGTGATGATGCGGCGACCCGGCTGGCGCGGGACTGGCCCAACGCCTCCATCGTCACGGACAACGCGCGACTTGCGGCAGCGCTTGGCGCCCGGATCGGCAAGGGACGTGTCTCACTCGTGCTTGGAACTGCCTTCGATACGGAGTTGGAGGCGGCTATCGAGGATCTGCATTCGCCGGGTGTCGAGTTGAAGGGTGGGGCGCGCCTGGTCATCCAGCCAACCTCGGCGCTGACCGCAATCGACGTGGATACCGGCCCCGCTGCCGGCAGCCGCGATCCAATGGCACACAAGCGCGTCAATTCGATGGCCATTCTTGAGATCGCACGCCAAGTCCGGCTACGGAACCTGGGCGGCGCCATTCTTGTGGATTTCGCTGGTCTTTCGGTCCGGCAACGTGAGGCGCTCGTGGCGCCGATGGCGGCGGCGTTGCTGGTCGATCCGCTGAAGCCGCGCCTGCTGGGCCTGACGGGTCTTGGCCTGATGGAGATCGTGCGCCCCCGCATCCATCCGCCACTGCACGAAATTGTGGGATTTCCTCCGACGCCGCTGACCTGGGGGCTGGCAGCGCTTCGGCAGGCGCTGCGCGAATCCGCCGCCTCCCAGGGCGCGGCCCTCGCACTGCGGGCGGCACCCGAGGTGATCACGGCACTCAGGCTCGAGGCAGGTGTCCTCGACGCCTACCGGGAGGCAGCGGGCAGGCCCCTGATCCTGGACCCTGACCCTCGACTGCGCCCCGGCCAGGAGGAGATTGTGGACCCTTCGCCATGACCAAAAACGGACCCACAAAGCCATCCCTACGGACATGCGCCATCTGCCGACGTGCCGTCACCGACCCGGCTTCCCGCTTCTGTTCCGAGCGCTGCGCCCAGGTCGATCTCGGCCGGTGGCTCCGCGGAGACTACGCGATCCCGGTCGAGGGCGACCCGCTGCCGCCGGACGAAAGCCGCTGAAGGCATGGGTGGACAGCCTGGACACCTTCCGCTATCACGCGCGCCTCTACCGGAGGCGCAAGCGCTGCCTCTCAAGGGGCCCAGGTAGCTCAGTTGGTAGAGCATGCGACTGAAAATCGCAGTGTCGGTGGTTCGATTCCACTCCTGGGCACCATCCTTTCCTGTCGACCGCAACCCGGCAGCCACCGCTCTTCTTCGCTGAAATCCTCTTGCGTCACCTGCGCGGTTGCGTGACCGTCCCTGCGATTGATCGACTCCGAGGGACGGGATCTTGGCCTACGCGCTGCAGCAGTTGATCAACGGGATCAGCTTGGGGATGATCTACGGCCTGATCGCCGTCGGATACACGATGGTCTACGGCATCATCGGCATGATCAACTTCGCCCATGGCGACATCTTCATGGTCGGTGCCTTCGTGGCGCTGGTCGCCATCCTGATGCTGATCTCGGGCGGCCTGATGGATGGCCCGGCTGCGATACTCCTGGTCTTGGCGATCTCCATGGCGTTCACGGCGCTGTATGGCTGGACGGTGGAGCGCGTGGCCTACCGTCCCCTTCGCGGCAGCTTTCGCTTGGCGCCGCTGATTTCCGCCATTGGTATGTCCATCGTGCTGCAGAACTTCGTCCAGGTCAGCCAGGGTGCGCGTGTCAAGCCGCTGGAGCCGCAGATCCGTGGCGGGATTGAGTTGATGCGGGATGGTAACTTTGCGGTCCAGCTTTCCTATATGCAGATCCTCATCATCACCTCGACTCTGGCCGTGCTGGCCGTGTTCACATGGCTGGTCACGAGAACGGCGCTGGGCCGTGCGATGCGGGCCTGTGAGCAGGATCGCCGCATGGCAGCCCTGCTCGGAATTAACACCGACCGGACCATCAGCCTGGCCTTCGTCATTGGTGCCGCCTTGGCTGCCGTCGCCGGCACGCTTTATCTGCTTCGCTACGGCATTGCTGATTTCTTCATGGGCTTCATCGTCGGTGTGAAGGCATTCACGGCTGCCGTCCTGGGCGGCATCGGCAGCCTTCCGGGCGCCGTGCTGGGCGGCCTCCTCATCGGCCTGATCGAGACCTTCTGGTCCGCCTATTTCTCCGTCCAGTACAAGGACGTCGCCGCCTTCGGGATCCTGATCCTGACCTTGGTCTTCCTGCCGACCGGCCTGCTCGGGCGGCAGGAGGTCGAGAAGGTATGAGTGGCCAGGAGGCGTATCGCCCGGCAGGGCGCCTTCGGCCCGCACTAATTGATGCGCTAAAGGCCACGCTGGTCGCGTTCGGGCTTTTCGTGGTCATGGTTGGGGTGCGGACCGATGTGGCGCCGACTGGCGCCCTGTTCCTCCGCACCCGTTGGCCCGAGGTGGCTCTGCTCTGCGGCCTGGTTTTCGCGCTGCGGCTTGCGATGGGGCTGTGGCGGCGCCCCCAACTCTCACCCGATGGGGCCGCGCGTCTGGCCGGCACGTTGTCGACCGCTGGCATGTTCTTCGGCCCGGCGCTGCTCGCGGTGGCGCTGATCCTGCCGCTCATTCCCGGCATCGGCCGCTACGAACTGGACCTCGGGATCCTGGTGCTGACCTATGTGATGCTGGGCTGGGGATTGAACATCGTCGTCGGCCTGGCTGGACTTCTGGACCTCGGCTACGTCGCCTTCTACGCGGTCGGCGCCTATTCCTACGCACTGCTCGCCCAGTATTTCGGTCTGTCCTTCTGGCTCTGCCTGCCGCTGGCCGGCATCCTGGCGGCTTTCTGGGGCGTGCTGCTCGGCTTTCCGGTGCTGCGACTTCGAGGAGACTACCTCGCCATCGTCACCCTGGCCTTCGGCGAGATCATCCGCATCGTGCTGCTGAACTGGGTCTCGCTGACTGGCGGCCCGAACGGCATCTCGGGCATCCCCCGGCCGACCTTCTTCGGCCTGCCCTTCAGCATGGGGGGGGAGCCCGGCAGCTTCGCAGGCTTCTTCGGAATCGAGCCAAGTCCCTCGCACCGCGTCATCTTCTTGTACTACCTGATCTTGTGCCTGGCGCTTCTGACCAACTGGGTCGCCATCCGCATCCGCCGCCAGCCTATCGGCCGTGCCTGGGAAGCGCTGCGGGAGGATGAGGTCGCCTGCCGCGCGCTCGGCATCAACATCACCAACACCAAGCTGACGGCCTTCGCGCTTGGCGCCATGTTCGCCGGCTTCGCCGGCGCCTTCTTCGCCACGAGGCAGGCCTTCATCAGCCCCGAAAGCTTCACCTTCATCGAGAGCGCCATCATCCTGGCCATCGTGGTTCTGGGCGGGCTGGGCAGCCAGATCGGCATCGCGGTTGCAGCCATCGTCATGATCGGCGGGTTTGAGTTGTTCCGCGACCTCCAGGAATACCGGATGCTGGTCTTCGGCGCCGCCATGGTCGCCATCATGGTCATGCGCCCACGTGGCCTCGTCGGCACCCGCGCGCCCAGTATCCTGCTCGGCGGACCCCGCCGCATCGAGGGCCACCATGTCAGCGAGGGCCGCGGATGAGCGCGGCCTTCGCACCAGGCCCGGAAGCCGGCACGGAGATCCTGGCCGTCACCGCTCTCAGCATGCGGTTCGGCGGTCTCCTCGCCGTCGATGCCGTGGACTTTCAGGTGCAACGCGGCAGCATCACCGCGCTGATCGGCCCGAACGGCGCCGGCAAGACCACAGTCTTCAACTGCATCACTGGCTTCTACCGCCCGACCTCCGGCCAGATCAGCCTGCGCCGCGCCGATGGCAGCCTTGCCGCGCTGCACACGCTGAAGGACCACCGCATCGCACGTGCCGGCGTCGCCCGCACCTTCCAGAACATCCGGCTTTTCGCCGGGATGACGGTGCTGGAGAACCTCCTGATCGCGCAGCACCTGAAGCTGCAGAAAGCCACCGGATTTGGCATCGGCGCCATGCTCGGCATCTCCGGCTACAAGACAGCAGAGGCCGAGGCGGTAGATCGCGCGGTGGACTGGCTGCGCGCGATCGGCTTGGTGGACCGTGCAGACGACCCGGCCGGGGCCCTGCCCTACGGCGCGCAGCGCCGGCTGGAGATCGCACGCGCCATGTGCACCATGCCGGCACTGCTCTGCCTCGATGAACCCGCGGCCGGCCTCAACCCGCGCGAATCGGACGACTTGGCGCGGCTGCTGGTGGCCATCCGCGATGGCAGCGCGACCACGAGCGCCCCCACCTCCGTCCTGCTGATAGAGCATGACATGGGCATCGTCATGCGGATCTCCGACCATGTCGTTGTCCTCGACCACGGCAAAAAGATCGCCGAGGGTACGCCGACGGTCATCCGCAACGACCGCCATGTCATCGCGGCCTATCTCGGCGAGGATGAGGCGTGATGACGAAGCCGATGCTGGAGGTGGACGGGCTTGTGGCCAGCTACGGCTCCGTGCAGGCGCTGAAGGGCGTTTCGCTACATGTGGACCCTGGAGAGATCGTTACGCTTATCGGTGCCAACGGCGCCGGCAAATCTACCCTGCTGATGAGCATCTGCGGCGACCCGCGCGCCAGCGCCGGCCGGATCCTGCTGGAAGGCACGGATATCAGCGCCAGGCCAACCTTCGAGATCATGCGCAGCGGCGTCGCGCAGTCGCCCGAGGGCCGGCGCATCTTTCCGCGCATGTCGGTGCTGGAAAACCTGGTGATGGGCGCCCAGGCCGTGGGCCGTGACCCGGGCCCCGAACTGCCCCGTGTCTTCACCCTGTTCCCGCGCTTGCAGGAACGCCAGGCGCAGCGGGGCGGGACGCTATCCGGCGGCGAGCAGCAGATGCTGGCCATCGGCCGCGCCCTGATGTCCCGCCCCCGACTGCTGCTGCTGGATGAACCTTCCCTCGGACTGGCGCCCCTGATCTCGCGCCAGATCTTCGCCGCGATCCGTGACCTGAATGAGCGCGAAGGCCTGACCGTGCTGCTGGTCGAGCAGAATGCCAATCAGGCGCTGCGCTTGGCGCATCGCGGCTACGTCCTGGTGACCGGCCGCATCACCATGAGCGGCACCGGCAGCGAGTTGCTGGCACGGCCGGAGATCCGCGACGCCTACCTCGGCGGCGGGCACTGAAGCGTCAGCCGGGAAAGCCGGCCATGGCGCGTGCCTCGCCGGGCGGCACGCCGCGCGCGCGAAGGTCCCGCAGCGGCACCGCGCCGTCTCGCTTGGACAGCCTTCGTCCATCCCGCCCCGTCAGCAGCTGGTGATGCGCATAGGCAGGCTCCGGCCAGCCCATGAGATGTTGTAGCAGGCGGTGCAGGTCGGTGGCCGGCAGCAGGTCCTCACCCCGCGTCACAAGTGTAACGCCGTCCCGCGCGTCATCATGGGTGACGCACAGGTGGTAGCTGGCCGGCACCTCCTTCCGCGCCAGGACCACGTCGCCGAAGCGCGCGGGGTCGCAGGCAATGCGGCCCCGTCCGGCCTCTTCGAACGACAGAGGCGCCGGCAGGTCCGCCAGCGCCCGGGGCATGTCCAGGCGCCAGGCATGTGGCACGGCCTGGGCCATACGGTCCTGCCGCTCCGCCACCGGCAACCGTCGACAGGTCCCGGGATAGAGCGGCCCGTCCGGGCCGTGCGGCGCGGCGGCACTGCCCGCAATCTCACGCGCGATATCGCTGCGGGTGCAGAAACAGGGGAACAGCAGGCCGCGCGCCTTCAGCGCATCCAGCGTCCGTCCGTAATCATTCATGTGCCGGGACTGCACCCGCACCGGCCCGTCCCAGTCAAGTCCGAGCCACGCCAGATCCTCCATGATCGCCGCGGCAAAGGTCGGCTGGCACCGGGTCGCGTCGATATCCTCGATCCGAAGCAGGAAGCGCCCGCCCGCCTGCCGCGCGGCCCGCCACCCTGCAAGGGCGGAATGCGCGTGCCCGAGATGCAGGAAGCCTGTCGGACTCGGGGCGAAACGGGTGACGAGGGGCCAGGGCGCGGTCATCCTCTCACCCGGGTAGCCGAAGCCCGGCCGACGGAGCAAGAGATGGACGACACCTTCGATGGTCCCCAATGGGGGCCGGCCTCCGGCGGCAAGCCGCGCCACCTGGTGCTGCTGCTGCATGGTGTGGGCGCAGACGGCTTCGACCTGATCGACCTGGCGCCAGGCTGGGGAAGGGCGGTGCCGGATGCCCTGTTCATCGCGCCGCACGCGCCGGAGCCCTGCGACATGGCGCCCTACGGCCGGCAGTGGTTCAGCCTGCAGGATCGCTCGCCGGTGCAGATGCTGGCGGGTGTACAGGCCGCCTCCGACTGGCTGCGCCCTCGGCTGGACCAGGCGGTGGCAAGCCTCGGCCTCTCCCGTGCCGACGTGGTGCTGATGGGCTTTAGCCAGGGCGCGATGACGGCGCTCCATGCGGGGCTAAGTCAACCCGGCGGATGCGCCGCGGTACTGGCGTATGCCGGTGCGCTTCTCGGGCCGGAGACGCTGGCCGCCGGAAAGCAGGCCTCGCCGCCCGTGCTGCTGGTACATGGCGAGGCCGACGAGGTGGTTCCGGCCGCCGCCAGCCGCCGCGCCGAACAGGTGCTGGCAGCAGCCGGAATCGACGTCGAGGCGGTCTACCGCCCCGGCCTGGGACACGGCATCGACGAGGTCGGCATCAGCCTCGGCGCCCTGACGCTGCAGCGCGTACTCGCGGCATCCACATGACCGGCACGTGAAACGTCCGGTCGCGGCGGTTGCGCCCGCGGACGGGCGCTGGCATGTAGACGTGGTCAACGCGGCGCTGCCACAGCATATGGGGCTTGCCTAACGTTTAGAGCCCCAGGGCTGGGTTCGCTGCCATTCACAGGAGTGGCGCTTGCCTGACGGCGGACACTTCCAGCTGGGTCAATCCTTCCCCGCGCTCGTCCTGAACGCGGATTTCCGTCCGTTGTCCTACTTCCCGCTCTCGGTCTGGGCCTGGCAGGATGCGGTGAAGGCGGTGTTCCTCGACCGCGTCTCGGTGCTTTCGGAATACGAGACGGTCGTGCACTCGCCGCGCGTCACCATGCGCCTGCCCAGCGTCATCGCGCTGAAGGACTACATCCCGGCGGCACGGCGCCCGGCCTTCACCCGCTTCAACGTGTTCCTGCGCGACAGCTTCGAATGCCAATATTGCGGCCAGGGGCGGCCGACGCCGGAGCTGACCTTCGACCACGTCATCCCACGCAGCCGCGGCGGGCGCACCACCTGGGACAACGTCATCACCGCTTGCGGCCCCTGCAACCTGCGTAAGGGCAACAAGCTGCCGCGGGAGTGCCGCATGTTTCCCCGCCAGGAGCCGCGCCAGCCGACCAGCTGGGAATTGCAGGAAAACGGCAGGTCCTTCCCACCGAACTACCTGCATGAAAGCTGGCGTGACTACCTGTACTGGGACAGCGAGTTGGAGAGCTGAGCCGGGCTCACACCCGCTCGCTGACCTTGATTGCGACCTTGCAGCCGGCCTTGATGGCGGCACTCAGCAGCCGGTAGGCCGGGGCCAGTTCCGCCTCGTTCTCCAGGCCGATGTCGCGGTGCTCGAGCTCCTCCGCCCGAAAGCGTTCGATCTTCTCGCGCAGCGGTGCCTCGTCGTCGCCCAGGGTCGCGGCCTGGGCCTGGTAGTGCTCGTCGATTGCCTCCTCCACCGCGACGGTGCAGGCCATGGCGCCGCGATGGCCGAGCAGGGCCGTGGCCGCGCCGAGGGCGAAGCCGGCCACGTGCCAGATCGGCAGCAGCGCCGTTGGCCGCACCCGGCGCTTGGCGATCAGGCCGGCGAAGGTATCCAGGTGGACCTGCTCCTGCGCCTTCATATGCTCGATGACAGGGCCGTATTTGGTGCGGCCCAATACCGCCAGTTGGCCCTCATAGATGCGCTTGGCGCCGTATTCGCCGGCGTGGTCTACGCGGATCGTGCGGGCGACGTAGTCACGCGGGGTGGGGTCGCCCGGCAGGCGGCCTTCGGCGGTCTCGCGGTTCGGCATCAGCGCATCCCTCCGGTGTCGCGGCCGGCGCGGCGGAACGTCCAGCCGGCCAGCAGCAGCGCATAGATCAGGTTCATCGTCGCGACGGAAAGGGGCAGGCCCGGAATCAGATAGGCCGGCTCGTCGCACGGCTTGGTCGGCCGCGGCGCCAAGTCCCGCAGCAGGTCGTCCACGCTGGTGCCCGTGCCCACGCCGGGCGCCAGGCAGGCGGGCAGCGGCGATGGCCACCAACCCTGTTCCACCCCCACATGCAGCAGCGCAATACCGCCCGAAGCAAGGACCGAAAGCGCCGCGCCGCGCAGCAGCCAACGCCTCCATCCGCCCGGCAGCAGCCCTGCCGCCAGGGCCAGGGCCGCGGCAACCCAGTACGGCCAGCGTTGCCAAAGGCACAACGCGCAGGGCGCAAGGCCAGGCCAGCGCTCGAAGCCCATCGCCAGCAGTGGCGCCGCGGCGGACAACGCTGAGATCAGGAACGGTAATGCCATGCCGCCTTCATCGTCCAGCCGGTCGCGCGCGGCAACTGGACCCTCGCCGGGCGCCGACCTACCGTGCAGGACCATCCTGAAGGGAAACGACGATATGCTGCGCATCTGGGGCCGGGCGAATTCGTCCAACGTCATGAAGGTGCTGTGGCTGTGCGAGGAACTTGGCCTGCCCTTCGAGCGGATCGATGCGGGCGGTGCCTTCGGACGGACGCGGGAGCCCGACTACCTGGCCAAGAACCCCAACGCGCTGGTCCCGACAATTGAGGAGCCGGACGGCTTCGTGCTGTGGGAAAGCAATGCCATCCTGCGCTACCTCACGCGCAGCCGGGCGCCGCAGAGCCCGATCTACCCTGCCGACCTTCGGGTCGCAGCAGATTGTGACCGCTGGCTCGACTGGCAGATCTCTGCCATCAACCGGCCGATGACCACCGTGTTCTTCACCTATGTCCGAATTCCGGAGCCCGAGCGCGACTGGACGTCGACGCACAAGGCGCGGGCGGAGGCGGAGACGCTCTGGGCCATGCTGGACCGGGCCATTGGTCGCAAGCCCTTCGTCACGGGCGACCGCTTGACCATCGCCGATATCGCGCTCGGCATCTACGTCCATCGCTGGTTCGCATTGCCGATCGAGCGCGCCGAGATGCCCGCGCTGCGCGGCTGGTATGACCGCCTGCTGGCGCGCCCTGGCTTCATCAAGCACTGCGCCGGACCACTGACCTGAAGGCGGCCTAACGACCGGCACCGGGCGTCCAAACCACATCCTCGGCCCCGTTGCCGTTCAGCCGGCGCGACAGCACGAACAGGTGGTCCGACAAGCGGTTTAGGTAGCGGATCACCGACTGGTTCACCGCATCCTCCGCCGACAGCGACACAACCTCGCGCTCCGCCCGCCGTACCACGGTGCGCGCCAGATGCGCATAGGCGGCGCCGGCACTGCCGCCCGGCAGCACGAAGCTGCGCAGGGGCGGGATCACCGCGTTCATCTCCGCCAACTCGGCCTCAAGCCGCAGGCACTGCGCATCCGTGACACGCAGGCGGTCGCCGTCGGTGCCGGGTACGCAGAGATCGGCGCCCAGGTCGAACAGGTCGTTCTGGATCCGCGCCAGCATGGCATCCCCGGCCCGATCCCCTTGCAGGTGCAGGCGCAGCAGGCCCAGCACCGCATTGGCCTCATCCACCGTGCCATAGGCCGCGACTCGCAGCGCGTCCTTCCGCACCCGCGTCCCGTCACCCAGCGAGGTCTCGCCAGCATCGCCGCCCCGGGTCGTGATGACGTCGAGCTTTACCATCGCAGGCCTCCTTCAAGCTGGAACGAGATATGGAGCGAGGTGACGAATTGCACTGGCTGCCCGTCGCGCAGCGCAGGCTCAAACCGCCAAGTCCGGACCGCCTCCAGCGCCGCGCGGTCCAGCGCAGGATACCCGGCCGAGACCTGGACGGCCGCATCGGTCACCTGGCCCGCCGCGCTGATCTCCACCATCAGCGTCACGCGGCCCTGCTCATTCCGCATGCGGCTGGCGCTGGGATAGGCCGGCGGCGCGTTGAAGCCAGCCCCGAGTTGGCGCGGCGGCCGGACTTCGCCCCGCACCTCGATGCCTCCTGCCGCCAGAGGCGGGGCGATTACGGCTTCGGCTGCACCAGCAGGGGCCGTCGGTGCGGGGGCAGATGCCGTAGCCTGGCGGGGCGGCGAGTCAGGCGATGCTGGCGGTCGCGGGGCGGGCGGCGGCGGCAGAGGCAGGGCCGCCTCCGTAGGCGCCAAGCCGTCGGCCGGCTCTGGCGATGCCGCCGGCTCCGGCTCCGCGGGCTGCACTGTCGGCGCGGCGTCTGCGGCCTTCGGTTCAGGTGCGTCCCCGCTCGCCTGCGCAGCCGGCACCGGATCGGCCGCAGCCGCCATGCTGGTGGAATCCGCGGCGTCCCCCGCTCCTTCGCCCTGTTCGGACCAGATCAGGGCAACCCGACTGTCCGGAACTTCCTGCGGCAGGCTGGCCGGAAGCCTCGCCAGGACAAGTCCGAGCCCGGCATGCACAAGAACGGAGCCCGCAAGCCATCCGACGGCAGCGCCGCTGCGCCCACGCGAGGCCTGGCCGGCGAGGCGCCCTTCTCCTCTCAAAGCACCAGAACGCCGCGATGCTTGGCCTTACCCTCCGGCTCGACATGGATGGTGATGAGCGCCGCCTGCAGATCGGACTTCAGCGCCGCTTCGATCCGATCGCAGATGTCGTGCGCCTGCGTCACCGTCATGTCACCCGGCACCACAAGGTGGAATTCGACGAAGGTGGTGGGCCCGGAACGCCGAGTTCGGATGTCATGCGCCTCGATCGCTCCCTCGGCATTGGCGGCGACAAGTCCGCGGATCCGCGCAAGTTCTTCCCCCGGCACCGCCTCGTCCATCAGGCCGCCGAAGGATTCGCGCATCAGGCGCCAGCCTGAGACCAGGATGTTCAGCGCTGTCAGCGCCGCCAGCAGCGGGTCGATCCAGGCGAGCCCCGTCACCGCGACCAGGGCGACCCCCGCCACCACGCCGACCGAAGTCACCACATCGGCCAGCAGATGCCGCGCATCGGCCAGCAGCGCCGGCGAGCGCGCCGCTCGTCCCTGCCGGAACAGCATCACCGACCAGCCAGCATTGATGCTGGTCGCCACCACAGAGACCGCCAGCCCTGCGGCGGCACCTTCCAGGACACGCGGAGTCTGCCAGGCGGACCAAGCCTCGTTCAGGATCAGCAGGGCCGCGACGCAGATCAGCACGCCTTCCAACACGGCGGAAAAGTATTCGGCCTTGGCGTGGCCATAGGGATGATCGGCATCAGGCGGGCGGGCGGAGACCCGGATGGCCGCCAGCGCCGCCAGCGCAGCCGCCACGTTCACCACGCTTTCCAATGCGTCGGCGAACAGCGCGACGCTGCCCGTGATCCACCAGGCGGCAGCCTTCAGGCACAGCACGCCCAGCGCCACCACGACGCTGATCGCCGCAATGGTCTCGACGCGCTTCATGCCCTGCCGCCGGATGGCGGAATGGATCGGCGGATGATGCAAGACCCGGTCACGCTGCGCCTCCGCAAGACCGCCGCTTGATGCCCCGCCTCCCCGCCTCGCTGCAAGTCCGGCGCGGCGAAGGGTGGCGGGCCGCTGTCAGACCGAGAAATACTTGGCCCGTGGATGGTGCAGCACGATGGCGCTGGTCGATTGTTCCGGATGCAGCTGCCACTCGTCGGACAGCGACACGCCGATGCGGTCGGACTGCAACAACCGCAACAGGCCTTCCTGGTCTTCCAGCCGCGGGCACGCGGGGTAGCCGAAGGAATAGCGGCCGCCGCGATAGGATTGCTGCAGCATCTTGTCCATGTCGCGATCATCCTCTCCGGCAAAGCCGAGTTCAGCACGGATGCGCTTGTGCAGGTATTCCGCCATCGCCTCGGCCATCTCCACCGACAGTCCGTGCAGGTAAAGGTAGTCCTGGTAGCGGTTGTCCTCGAACCACTCGCGCGCGATGTCCGAGGCCTTCTGGCCCACCGTAACCACCTGCAATCCGATCACGTCGCGGGACGTCGGTCCCTCGTCAATGTCGCGCACGAAGTCGGCGATGCATTCCCCGTCCGGCTTCGGCTGGCGCGGAAGGTTGAAGCGGCAGACCTCGGTCGCACCATCCTCGGCGAACAGCACCAGGTCGTTGCCCTGGCCGGCGCATTTCCAGTAGCCGTAGACCGCCTGTGGCTTCAGGATCTTCTGCTCCTCCGCCAGCGCCAGCATGCGCTTCAGCACCGGACGCAGTTCCTGCTTCGCCCAACCCAAGAAGTCCTCCAGCGACCGGCCCGCCTTTCGGAAGCCCCACTGGAATTGATACAGGCTGCGCTCGTTGATGAAGGGGATCACCGCCTTGGGCGGTGCCTCAACCACACGGGCGCCCCAGAAGGGCGGCACCGGCACGGCGCTTTCGGCCGAAACGCGGCGGCGTCGTTCCTGGGCATAGCCGAGGTCGACCGGCGCAAAGCCGCGCGGGTCCGCCTGGCCGAGCACGCGCTTCTCGTTCTTCGCCTTGCCGGCGCGCTTCGCCTGCAGGGCCGAGAGATAGTCCTCGAAGCCGTTGCCCATCACCTTGTCCATCAGGTGCAGGCCATCGAAGGCATCCCGGGCATAGGCGACACGACCGCAGGCATAGGCCTGCACGCAGTCATCCTCGACGTAGTTCCGCGTCAATGCCGCGCCGCCCAGCATCACCGGAATATCAATCCCCTGGCGACTCATCTCTTCCAGGTTCTCGCGCATCACCACGGTGGACTTCACCAGCAGCCCGGACATTCCGATGGCATGTGCCTTATGTTCCTTTGCAGCCGCAACGATGTCGAGCAGCGGCACCTTGATGCCGAGGTTCACCACCTTGTAGCCGTTGTTGGTCAGGATGATGTCGACCAGGTTCTTGCCGATGTCGTGCACATCGCCCTTCACTGTGCCGAGCACGATGGTGCCCTTCTCCTGGCCCTCCACCTTCTCCATGAAGGGTTCCAGATAGGCGACGGCGGCCTTCATCGTTTCGGCGCTTTGCAGCACGAAGGGCAGCTGCATCTTACCAGCGCCGAACAGCTCGCCCACCACCTTCATGCCGTCGAGCAGCACGTCGTTGATGATCGACAGCGGCGTACTGCCCTGGTCCAGCGCGACTTGCAATTCCTCGCCCAGCCCCTTGCGGTCGCCGTCGACGATGCGGTCCTTCAGCCGGCCTTCCACAGTCTCGGCACGAACCTTCTTGACGTTGTCCGCTGCCTTCCGACCAGAGAAGATCTCCAGCACCTTCTGCAGCGGATCATAGCCCTCGCGGCGCCGGTCGAAGATCAGGTCCTCCACCACCTCCACCTCCTCGGGCGGGATTTGGTGCAGCGGCTTGATCTTCGAGACGTGCACGATGGCGCCAGTCATTCCCGCCTTTACGGCATGGTCCAGGAACACGCTGTTCAGCACATGCCGCGCCGCCGGGTTCAGGCCGAAGGAGATGTTGGACAGGCCGAGGATGATCTGAATGTCCGGAAACCGCTCCCGGATCATGCGAATACCATCGAGCGTCCACAGGCCGAGCTTGCGGTCGTCTTCGTTCCCGGTGGCGATGGTGAAGGTCAGCGGATCGATCAGCAGGTCGGACTGCGGAAGTCCGTACTGATTGCAGGCAAAATCGACCAGCCGTTCCGCGATGCGCAGCTTGTCCTCCGCCGTCTTTGCCATGCCGACCTCGTCGATGGTCAGCGCGATGACTGCGGCGCCGAACTTCTTGGCCAGCTTCAGCCGGTCATGCGCCGCATCCTCGCCATCCTCGAAGTTGATCGAGTTGATGATCGGCTTGCCACCGTGCAGCTTCAGCGCAGCCTCGATCACCGGCGTTTCCGTCGAGTCGATCACCAGCGGGCTATTCACGCTGCTGGTGAAGCGTCGGATCACCTCGTCCATCTCCTGCGTCTCGTTGCGGCCGACAAAGGCGGTGCAGATGTCGAGCGAGTTCGACCCCTCGGCCACCTGTTCGCGGCCGATGGCGACGCAGCCATCCCAGTCATGCGCTTCCTGCCGCTGCCGCCACAGCTTCGATCCATTGGCATTGCAGCGCTCACCGATGGAAAAGTAGCTGTTCTCCTGCCGCAGCGAGGTCGCCGAGTACAGGCTGGCGACAGAGGGCACCCAGACCGGCTTGCGCGCAATCGGCGCCGGCCGATGCCCCGCCTTGCCAAGCTTGCGCAGCAACTGGTCCAGTGCCTGGATGTGCGGCGTGGAGGTGCCGCAGCAGCCGCCAATAAGGTTCAGCCCGTCCTCGACAATGAAGCGCTCCATCCAGCTCGCGAGTTCGTTCGGACCAAGCGGGTAGTGGGTCTTGCCATCCACAAGTTCCGGCAACCCGGCATTCGGCTGCACGCTGATCAGGCCTGGCCAGTTCTGCGACAGCCAGCGCACATGCTCCGCCATCTCCTGCGGACCGGTGGCGCAGTTCAGCCCCATCAGCGGCACGTCAAGCGAATGCACCACCGTCGTCGCCGCGCCGATGTCGGGACCAACCAGCAACGTGCCGGTCGTCTCCACCGTCACCTGCACGAAGATCGGGATGTTTGACTTCGCCTGCTTGCGCGCGATCTTCGCGGCGTTGACAGCAGCCTTGATGAACAGCGTGTCCTGGTTCGTCTCGGTCAGCAGCGCATCCGCGCCGCCGGCGATCAGGCCCTGGCACTGCACCACCAGCGCCGCCTCCAGCGCATCATAGCCGATGTTGCCGAGGCTCGGCAGCTTGGTGCCCGGCCCGATGTCGCCGATCACCCAGCGATGCCGGCCGTCCACGAAAGTCTCTGCCGCCTCCCGCGCCAGTTCGACGGCCAGCTTGTTGATCTCGAAGGCCCGATCCTCCAGCTCAAACTCGCCAAGCGTGACCGGCGAGCCGCCGAAGCTGTTGGTCAGCACCATGTCGGCGCCGGCTTCGTAGTAGCCGCGGTGGATTTCGCGGACGAGGTCGGGGCGGGACAGGTTCAGGACCTCGGTGCAGTTCTCCTTGCCCCAGTAGTCCTTGTCCACGTCGAGCGTCAGCGCCTGGACGCGGCTGCCCATGCCGCCGTCGCAGAGCAGAACCTGGTCCTTGAGCGCGTCGAGAAGATGCGGGCGAGACATTCTGATGTTCCCTGTCAGCGGGATGAAACGGGGAGGGACGCCGGCTGGCGGGTCGCCGGCCACAGCCGTACCGCCAGCGGTCCATCGATTGTGTGGGCGGCGCGCAGGGCGCAGCCGGCTGCACCGAGCCAGCCGGCCAACTGCGCGTCGTCGAAACCAGGCCAGCGATGCGCGTAGCGGCCCAGCAACTCGGCCCGGGCATGCGGCGCCAAATCGACGACCACCAGCAGGCCACCTGGACGCAGCACCCGCGCCGCCTCGGCCAACGCCGCGGCCGGATCTTCGGCGTAGTGCAACACCATCTGCAGCGTCACCGCATCCATTCCACCATCCGCCAGGGGCAGGCGGTACATATCGGCTTGGCGCACGGCACAATGCGTCAGGCCGCGCTCGGACAGGCGGGCGCGGGCCAGGGCCAGCATCTCGCGGCTCGCATCGACACCGAGTGCGCTGCCGCAGCGCGACGCCAACACCTCCAGCAACCGCCCCGTACCGCTGCCGATATCCAGCAGGCGCTCCAGTCGCGGCGGCAGAACACCCAGCAGTGCGGCCTCGATATCCTCGGCGGGCAGGTCCAGCGCGCGCATCTCGTCCCATTCCGCACCGTGCCGGCGAAAGGCGTCAGACGCTGCGCGGGCACGCTCGGCGGCCAGGCGGGCTGCCGCACGGCGGTCGGCCGCAAGCAGCGGATCCTCCTCAGGCAGGCGCGCCAGGACCTGGCGGATCAGGTCCGCATCTGCGGGCAGTTGGAAGAAGACGTTGGCGCCCTCCGGCATCCGCTCAAGAAGGCCCGCCTCCACCAGCAGCTTGAGGTGGCGGGACAGGCGGGGCTGTGATTGGCCGAGGATGCCGCACAGATCAGACACACAGAACGACCCGCGCGCGCAGAGCGACAGCAGCCGAAGCCGAGTCGGCTCCGCCGCAGCACGGAGTTGGGCGAGAAGGTCTTCCATGGGTTGCAAATGACATAAAGATATCCTTATGTCTAGTCCATGACATGGTCCCTGGATGCCCGGATTCCGATTCGCCTGCTGTCACCTTGCGACCTGGCGGCTGCCATTTCAGCCTCATCAGCACCGTTCGCCCTGCTCGTCCCGGCGGAAATGGACGTCGGGCCAGAGCCTGCGGCCACGGTCGAGCGCTTCGAAGCCGGCGGCCTCCAACACATGGCCGCGTGCGCCTGCTGTGCCGGGCGCCCGCCTGCCGGAGTCGCGCTGGACCGTTTGTTCCAGGCCCGCATCCGCGGCCACTGCCCCTGGTTCGGCAGCGTCGTGGCTCTGGTGCCGGATGCCGCCACGCGCCTGGAAGTGGAGTCCGCGTTGCAGGACGATCCGCTGACCTCCGCGCGCTTCAGGCTCGGCTGAGTCTCAGGCGAATTCGGACGCAAGCCGGCCGAGCGGCCCGAGCGAGACTGTGACGACTCCGGCGGCCTGCACTGACGGCGTCAATCCCGCGACGACCAGAAGGCCGCCGGCCGGTAGGCCGCCCAGGCTCCGCGCGGCGCCTGCCGCTTCCGCGAATGCAGCACCAAGGTCACGCGACATGACGGTCCGCTTTCCACCCCTAGCACCGAGGCTTGCCGACACGACCATGGGTGCCAGCGGCTTCCCACGGCCCGCAACGACCAGGCCAAGCAGCGCCAGATCTGCGGTCCGTGTCGCAGTGTCTCCGGTCGCATCCGCGTGGCGGGTGGCGGAGACGTCCAGCGCCGCATGCAGCGTCGCGAAACACGGGGCCTCGTCCGAGTGAGGATCCAGCGGCGCCGCCAAGACCCCGATCGCTGCTGCGGTCAGCGTCGGATTCCGCAGCGCATCCAGGGCGATAGGTGTGCCAGCCGGCACCAAGCGCCCCTCGATCATCGGGCCAATCAGCGTTTCCGCGCCCGGCCGATACAGCAGCCGAATCCCACAAGGCGGGATGTCCAACCGTTCCAGAATGGCGAAGGCGACCTCGAGCCCTTCTGTGGCATCGCGGGGCGCGATGTCTTCCGGCAGCTCGGTTAGGGCATTGCCGGTTTCGACCGCCTCCGCCAGCCAGCGTGCAGCGCTATCCGGCGACCAGACCCTCTGATTCTCGACCATTAATTCAGCGGCGGGAGGCTGATTTCCTCCGGTTCCGTGAAGCCACCGGCCGGTGGGGCATCCAGCATGCTCGGCGCCCCGGGCACAGGCACCGCGCTGCCATAAAGGTTCTCCGGCAGCCAAGTGACGAGCGCCGGGAAGACGTAGACCAGCCCCATGCAGAAGACGACGATGTAGATAAAGGGCATGCATCCCTTGAAGATGTCCTCCAACCGCACGTGCGGTGGCGCCACGCCCTTCAGGTAGAAAGCGGCCATGGCAACCGGTGGCGACAGGAAGGATGTTTGCAGGTTCAGCGCGATCAGGATGCCAAAGAAGATCGGGCTGACGCCGAAATCATCCAGCAGCGGCAGGAAGATCGGTACGAAGATCACGATGATCTCGGTCCATTCCAGCGGCCAGCCCAGGATGAAGATGATGACCTGCGCCAGCAGCAGGAAGGTGAAGCTGTTCAGAGGAAGGGATTTGACGAACTCCTCCACCACCGTCTGACCGCCGAGGTAGCCGAAGACAGATGAGAAGATGTAGCTGCCGACGAACAGCCAACAGACCATGGCGCTTGTGCGCGCAGTAAGAAACACGCTTTCCTTCAGCTTCTGGAAGGTGAAGGCGCGGTAGGCGATGGCCAGCACCACCGAGCCCAGCGAACCCATCGCCGCAGCCTCGGACGGCGTCGCCAGCCCCAGAAGGATAGACCCGAGCACCGCCGCGATCAGGAAAGCCAGCGGGAAAAACGAGGTCAGCAGCGAGAATATGACCTGAACTGCTGGCACCGGTACCACATCTGGCGGCAAGCGCGGCGCGCGTTCCGGCTGGAAAATTCCGACGCCGACCGCATAGACGACATACAGCATCGCCAGCGTCACACCCGGGATGAATGCCGCAGCATAAAGCTGCACAACCGAAACCCCCGCCGTCGCACCATACAGGATCAGCATGATGGAAGGCGGGATCAGGATGCCGAGGCAGCCACCGGCGCAGGTGACGCCTGCTGCCAATCTTGGGTCGTAGCCAGCGCGGAGCATCGCCGGGAAGGCGAGCAGCCCCATCAGCGTAACCACCGCGCCGACGATGCCGGTGGCGGTGGCAAACAACGCACATGTGGCAAGGGTGGCCACGGCCAGACTGCCCGGCACGTTTCGACTGGCCATCTGCAGCGCCCGAAACAGCCGGTCCAGGATGTTCGCGCGCTCGATGATGTACCCCATGAAGACGAACAGGGGGACCGAGATCAGCACGTCGTTGCTCATCACGGCATAGGTGCGCTGCACCAGCAGGTCGAAGACACGATCCTGCATACCGAGGTAGCCGAAGAACAGACCCATCGCCATCAACGTGAAGGCGATGGGAAAGCCCAGCATGATGAAGAACAGGAACAGCAGGAGCTGCGTCAGCCCCAGCGCGGGATCACTCATGTCGATGGGGTCCGAGGCTCAGGAGGGACTCAGGTGTGCGGATGGCTCGACGTTGACGCGCGGGAAGGGCTGGTGGCTTGCGCGGCCTGCACCAGCGCCGCCTCGCCGCCCCGTGCCATTTCGGCCGCCAACGCCTCGGCACCCCTGGCTTCGGCCGCGGCCAGGATCTGCTTCTCCAACTCCTCCACATCCGAAAGCCGCTGCGGCCAGACGCCGGTGCGGATGCACTGCACGCAGCGCACCACTTCCACGATACCCTGCAGCAGCAGCAGCAGGCCCACCACGGGGATCAGGAACTTGAATGGCCAGATGATCGGCCCGTTCGGGCTGATGCTGGATTGCTCGTTCTGGGCCCAGGACTGGATCGAGAAATGCCAGCCGGAAATCATGAAAGCGAGGATGCCAGGAAAAAAGAATAGAAAATACAGCACCAGATCGAACTTGGCCTGCAGGACCGGACTGAACATCCGGTACAGGAAGTCGCCACGCACATGCCCGTTGCGAGACAAGGCATAAGCACCGGCCATCATGAATAGCGTCCCGTACAGCATGTAGGACGTGTCGAAGGCCCAGGTGGTCGGCGAGGCGAAGAACCGGCGCGCCGTCACATCATAGACGATGACCGCGGTCAGTATGACAACGCACCAGGCAAAGGTCTGGCCGACGATGGTGGACAGCCGGTCGATGCCGATCAGGACGCGCTGCATGAAAACTGGCCCTTAGCGGTTGCGGCAAAACCAGCAGGCTGCGCCGTACTCTCGATGTCCGCCGGCACGTCCTTTGGGGGCTGCCGGCGGATATCGGAGGTCTTTTAGCCTTGGCGGGCAAAGAAGTGGTTGTAGGCGATGACCGGGCTTGCCTCATAGCGCAGGAAGAAGCCGCCGACCCGCCTGCACCACTCGCGCTGGCTGTCGCAAACCTTCTTGAAGTACGGGCCATTTGCCGGAGAGGAAGCATCCGCCTCCAGCCGCTGCACCACCGTATCCCAGGCGCGTAGCTGCGCGTCGAGCACCGGCCGCGGCGTCGGCCGCACAGTCACGCCGGACTGCGCCAGCGCCACGAGGTCCTTCGAGTAGCGATCCTGAAGCTTCCACGACATGTCCGCGGAAGCCGCTTCCGAGGCATGCCGGACGATGGCCTGCAACTCCGCAGGAAGCGCGTCGTAGCGCCCCTTGTTGAACAGGATCTCGAAGGACTCGGTCTTCTGATGGAAGGACTGGATCATGTAGTTCTTCGCCACATCCGCGAAGCCGAGGACCCGATCCGAGGAGGGGTTGTTGAACTCCGCGCCGTCGATCACGCCGCGCTCGAGCGCCGGCACGATCTCGCCGCCCGGCAGAGCGACCACGGCGGCGCCCATCTCATTGAAAAGATCCGTCGCGAGACCCACCGTGCGGTAGCGCAGCCCGCGAATCTGCTCGACGCTGGTGACCGGGTTCTTAAACCAGCCAAGCGGCTGGGTCGGCATTGGGCCAGACTGGAAGCCCACGACGTTCAGTCGCAGGATGTCGTTGACCAGTTCCTTGTACAGCGCCTCGCCGCCGCCGTGGTAGAACCAGCCGAGTAGCTGATTGGCATCCCCGAACCAGGGTGGGGACGTGCCGAACAGGCTAAAGGCCTTGTTCTTGCCGAACCAATAGGCCGAGACGCCATGTCCACCGTCCAGGGTTCCGGCGTGCACGGCATCCATCAACTGAAACGCGCCAACCACGGCACCCGCCGCCAGCAGGTCTAGCCGCAGCCGGCCGCCGGCCATGGTGTTGACGCGCGTGACAAAGTCCTGGGCAAACTCATGGAAGATGTCGCGCTGTGGCCAGGTCGACTGGAAGCGCATCACCACGGTCTGTGCGCGGCTGACGCTTGGCGTGGCCAGGACTGCCGTGCCCGTTGTGCCGATCGCGGCAGCCTTGAGCAGGCCACGACGGCCGGCCGCAGAGGTCTTGGTTTCGGTCATTGCTTCCTCCAGACGTGCCGCCTGTCCGCTTTGCGGATCATTCGGCAGATTGCTCCACCGCCTCATTAGGCATCGCCGTGGGTGTACGCAATGCCCGGCGGCGGGCTACTTGCTGACGAACGCCTTCTCCACCACGAAAGTCCCGGGTCGGTTGTTGGCACCCTCGGTAAAGCCCCTGGCCTCAAGCAACCCTCGCATGTCTGCGTTCATTGCCTCGCTGCCGCACAGCATGGCGCGGTCGTGCTCCGGCGCAATCGGCCGCAGCCCAAGGTCTGTGCAGATCCGGCCGGAATCAACCAGCGTCGTGACCCGTCCCTGGTTGAGAAAAGGCTCGCGGGTCACGCTCGGGTAGTAAAGCAGCTTTTCGCGCACCAGGTCGCCAAGCAGCTCATGTTCGGGCAGTGCCTTGGTGATCAGGTCCCGATACGCCAGTTCGGCAACCTGGCGCACGGTGTGCGCCACCACCACACGCTCGTAGCGATCATAGGTTTCCGGATCGCGGATCAGGCTCAGGAACGGCGCGAGGCCCGTGCCGGTCGCGAAGAGCCACAGTGTGCCGCCGGGCGCCAGATTCTCGATCAGCAGCGTCCCGGTCGCCTTGCGGCCAATCAACACGCCGTCTCCCGGCACCACATGCTGCAGGCGAGATGTCAGAGGCCCGTCCTGCACCTTGATGGACAGGAACTCGAGGTGATCCTCCCAAGGCGGGCTCACCAGGGAATAGGCACGGACCAGCGGCTTGCCGTCGACCATCAGCCCGATCATCACGAAGTGGCCCGCCGTGAAGCGGAACTGCGGGCTTCGGGTGCAGGTGAAGGAAAACAGACGGTCCGTCCAATGATGGACCGAAAGGACCCGCTCCAGGAAAAACCCGGGCGGGGCGGCGGCAAGGGCCGGCGGGGCGCTGGGGGAGGACATGAGCCCCCTATGCGTCATCGCCGCCCCTGCCGCAATCCGAATGAGTTCCCAACCCTCGCCCGCCGCGGGAAGCTGCGCCATGCTGGTGTTGCGCCACCTGAAGGTCTTGCCATCCATGAGCCAGCCCCCGCTCGGCCCGATCGTCGATCCCACGCCCCGTCCGCTGCCGGCCCGCACGCCGCATCGCGGGCAGGCAGTGACGCTTGAGCCGCTCGCGGTGCGTCACGCGGCGGAACTTTGGGATGCCGCGCAGGCGGACCGGGACTCGGCGGGCTGGGCCTATCTCGGCTACGGCCCCTTCGCCGACGCGGAGGCAATGCGGCGCCACGTCGCCAGCTTCGCGGCGCAGCACGACCCGATGGCCTGGGCGGTCCGCCCACATGCCAGCGGCCTCGTCTCCGGATGGCTGACACTGATGGAGATCCAGCCGAGCAACGCCGCGATCGAGCTTGGCCACATCTGGTTCTCCCCCCGTCTCCAGCGCACCCGGGCCGCGACCGAGGCGATGTTCCTGCTGATGCGCCATGCCATGGACGATCTCGGCTACCGCCGCCTCGTCTGGAAGTGCAATGCCCTGAACGAACCCTCCCGCCGCGCCGCAGCCCGCCTCGGCTTCACGTTCGAGGGCGAGTTGCGGGCGCACATGGTGGTCAAGGGTCGCCGGCGCGACACCGCCTTCTACGCGATCCTGGAGGACGAATGGCCCGCGCGGCGGGAGCGGATCGCCGAGTGGCTGGATGATGCGAACTGGGACCACGGGCAGCGGCCGCGAAAGTCCCTGTCCCGGGCCGATGCGGCGCCTGCTCCGTAGGTCAGTCTGGCACGAAACCTGCTCGGAAACCCTGCTGAGGCCAGACCAGTTGGCCATCCCGGAACGCTGACGGAGTCCTGCCCCATGCCACGCGATCTCGACGACCAGGTCGGCGCCTTCATTCCCGGCCCCAGATCGGAACTGGCCGGAGCGCCAGAGGGCCCCCTCACCGGCCTCGATTTCGCCGTCAAGGACCTGTTCGACCTGGCCGGCGTCACTACCGGCTACGGCAATCCGGACTGGCGGCGAACCCACCCGCCCGCCGCCGCCACCGCGCCCGTCATTCTCTCGCTTCTCCAGGCCGGCGCGCATCTTCGCGGCAAAACGAAGACCGTCGAGCTTGCCTATGGTCTTACCGGCGAGAATGTCTGGTATGGCACGCCGGTCAATCCCGCCGCGCCGGACCGGTTCCCCGGAGGATCCTCCTGCGGCTCCGCTGCTGCGGTTGCAGCCGGGTTGGTGAATTTTGCCCTTGGCAGCGATACCGGTGGCTCAGTCCGCATTCCCGCCAGCTACTGCGGCATCTTCGGAATCCGCCCCTCCTGGGGCGCCGTGAACCTGGCGGGCGCCTGCCCATTGGGCCCTAGCTTCGACACCGCAGGCTGGTTCGCCTCCCGCGCCTCCGTGCTGCGTCAGGTCGGGGATGTCCTGCTGCCGGGCGGTGGCGAAGGCCCCCTAGGCCCGCTGGTCAAGGTGCAGGAGGCCTGGGTGAACGCCGTACCGCAGACGGCCGCGGCGCTGGCCGAGGCGCTCGCCAAGGCGGAACGCGTGCTGGGGCCGGCCCTGTCCATGCAGGTCGCACCCGAAGGGCTTGAGCAGATCTTCCACCACTTCCGCGCAGCGCAGGCAGAGGAAGCCTGGGCCAGCCTTGGCTCCTGGGTGGAGGCGACCAGCCCCACCTTCGGCCCCGGCGTGGCCGAGCGCTTCGCGGCCGCCAAGGCGACGGACCCCGTCCTGGCCGCCGCCGCACGTGGATTCCGGACCATGTTCCAGCACAGGCTACGGGCCATGCTGGCCGGCGGCGCCGTGCTGATATTTCCGACCTCGCCGGTTCCGGCACCGCTCCTGGATGCCGGCGCGGAAACGCAGCAGGCGGTGCGGGAGCGAACGATGGGAGTCACCGCCATCGCCGGCCTCGCCGGACTCTGCGAGGTCACTCTGCCGGCGGCCAGGGTGGATGGAGCGCCGGTCGGCCTCTCCCTGGTAGCGGCACCAGGCCGCGACCGTGCGCTGCTCGCGCTGGCCGAGAGGGTGGCGGGCGAATTACAACTTGCGATCTGAGGCCACCCGGCTTGCCCGTTTCCTCGCCGCAGCCTAACGCTCCGCCTTCGCCGCTGCCGGGATCGGGTGCCAGATGTTGATCCGTGACGCGACCGCCGATGATCTTGCCGCCATCACGGCCATCTACGCCCATCATGTGCGGGTCGGGACCGGCACCTTCGAGGAAACGCCACCAGAACCGGCCGAGATGGCCGCACGCATCGCCCGCGTCCAAGATGCGGGCTGGTCCTGGCTGGTGGCGGAGGCGGAGGGGGTCGTCCTCGGCTACGCCTATTTCAGCCAGTTCCGCGACCGATCCGCCTACCGGTACTGCGCCGAGAACGCGATCTATGTCCGCGACGACGTGCGCGGACAGGGCGTGGGGAAGGCGCTGGTCGAGGTGCTCCTGGAGCGCGCAACAGCCTGCGAGTTCCGCCAGATGCTGGCGGTTATCGGGGATTCCGAAAATGTCGGCTCCATCGGCCTGCATGTCTCGCTCGGCTTTCGGCAGGCCGGCGTGCTGAAGGCGGCGGGCCTGAAGTTCGGCCGCTGGGTGGACGTGGTGTTCATGCAGCGCGCGCTCGGCGACGGCGACCGCACGGCGCCGCCCTGACGCTGGCCCTTAATCCAGGACCAGCCCAAGACCCAGCGAAACGGCCCACAGCGCCAGTGCCGCGATCCCGACCGCGTCTGCGTGCCATACCAGGCGGGCGCGCAGTGTTGCAGACATCATTTTCTGAGCCTCGGGGGCCGGTAGGCTCTGCGCCAGGGCGGCAGCGTGTTCGAGCATCAGCGACCACAACTCGCTGCGCCGCATGTTGCGCCGCGGCGCGCGCCAGGCCGCGAGCAGCAGGCTCAAGCAGACCAAGCCGAGCAGGTTTCCGCCCGTTCGCGACGACAGCACCGGGTCGTAGGACAGCGCAAGCATCAGGGTCGCAACGCCC
The DNA here is from genome assembly GCF_050563525.1 of Falsiroseomonas sp. HC035. Lineage (NCBI taxonomy): Bacteria > Pseudomonadati > Pseudomonadota > Alphaproteobacteria > Acetobacterales > Roseomonadaceae > Falsiroseomonas > Falsiroseomonas sp. HC035. Next base: position 413,056 of record NZ_JBNXUN010000004.1, on the reverse strand, counting down.
AGCCCCGCAAAGCTGAGTGCGCGGCGGATGGAGTGATCCGCCAGTCTCCGCATCATCTCCATCCAGCGCTCCTGTCGTCGCGTCTCGCGGTGTTCAAGGCGTGCCGTGGTGCTGGGCTCCCCGAGCGACGCCGCCGGCCTGCCACTGTGGCGGAAGACGGCCGGGCTCAGGAAGTTTCCTCGGCCCGCCAAGCCTGCAGCTTCCGGTAGATGGTCGAGGGGTTGATGCCGAGCAGCGATGCCGCACGCGGAACGTCCTGGGCAGTATGGTCCAGCGCCGCGAGGATGTGGCGACGCTCGACCTCGGCCAGCGGCTGAAACAGCTCCAGCGGAGGCGCGATGGCAGCTACCGGCCCGAGTGCAGAGTTCACGGGAGCGGCCGCCGGGCTCATCATATCGGGCTCGGAGGGAAGGTCGGGCCGGGCCGGATCAGGGGAAGCCTTCGGTGGCATCAGATGCGTGGCGGCGGGCGCCCGTTCGCTTGGACCGCGCAGCAGCGTGGGCGGCAGCATGGCCTGCTGCACCTGCTCTCCATCATGCAGGACCACCACGTTGCGCAGCACGTTCTGCAACTGCCGGACGTTTCCCGGCCAAGAATAGCCCGCCAGTGCCTGCTCGGCGTCCCGTGCGAAGAACCGCAGGCGCTTGCCTTCCTCGCGCGCGAAAGCGGCCAGGAAGTGGCGCGCCAACAGCAACACGTCCTCACCCCGCTCCCGCAGCGGCGGCATCTCAAGCGGCACGACATACAGCCTGTAGTACAGATCTTCTCGGAACCGCCCTGCCTCAACTTCGGCCCAGGGGTCGCGGTTGGTCGCGGACACGATGCGCACATCAACCTTCTCGGGCCGTGAAGCGCCGACCGGCTGCAGCATCCCCGTCTGCACGAACCGTAGCAGCTTCACCTGCATCTCGAGCGGCAACTCGCCGATCTCGTCCAGGAAAAGGGTCCCGCCATCGGCCAGCCGGGCGGCGCCCATCCGGTTCTCGGTCGCTCCGGTAAAGGCGCCCTTCACATGCCCGAACAATTCGGATTCCAGTAGGTCGCGCGGGATTGCGCCGCAATTCAGCGCCAGGAACGGGCCGGCCCGGCGCGGGCTGGCCCGGTGCACCGCCTCGGCGGCCAATTCCTTGCCGGTGCCGCTTTCGCCGGTGATGAAGACGTTGGCCTTGCTGGCCGCGACGCTCTCGATGGTCCGGTAGACAGCCTGCATGGCCGGAGAGCCGCCCAGGAAGCCGAAGAAGCGGTCCCGCTTCAGCTGCGCCTTCACCTCGCGCAGTTCCGTCGCCAGCGCGCGCTTTTCCAACGCGTTCTGCAGGGTCACCGTCAGCCGGGTCTTGGCGAAGGGCTTGATGATGAAGTCGACCGCGCCTTCCCGCATCGCCTCCACCGCGTGGTTCACGCTGCCATGCGCCGTGACGACGACCACCGCCGCTTCCAGCCCCTCCGCCCGCAGCCGGCGCATCACCTCGAAGCCGGAGAAATCCGGCAGTTCAAGATCCATGAGGATGACGTCCGGCCGCCAGTCCCGCGCATGTTCCAGTGCTGCCGTCCCAGTTTCGGCAATCCGCAGGTCGTATCCCAGGTCGCGTAACAGGCTGCGCGCTACCTCGGCCTGCGTCGGCGTGTCCTCGACGATCAGGATCCTCGCGACCGCCGTGACCATGGGTGCCTAGCTGTGACCGGGCGGATTCGCTGCCAGGGCTGCAAGCTCGGACAGCGCCGCTGCCGCCTCATGCCGGACCTGCACCGCCAGCGCCCTGGGGTCGGCCGTGCTGCGATGGTCCATCGCGATGCGCGCGACCTGTTCCAGCCGCTTGGCGCCGACCGCTGCCGAGGCGCCGGCCAGGCTGTGCGCGGCGCGCCTGTAGCCATCCTCATCGCCACCGGCGACCGCCTCCTCCAGGTGCCGGGCCAACCGGCCGAGATCATCCTCGAAAGTCCGGACGATGCGGACGAAATCGTCTCGCGGCAGGTCCGAAGCCAGCTGTCCAGCGATTTCGGGATCTATTGCGCTCACGTTTCACCTCTCGCATTGCGCTGCTCGCAGGTCAACGCCGGAGGCATCCTGAGCGATGCGATCACTCCACCTCAACCCTCACGCTGGGTTGGCCCACGCATCCCGAACAGATCCTGGGCCGCGGACCGGGCGAGGTCCCGGCTCGGCTGCTGAGCGAAGGCGGAAAGCCGCAGCCAGGCCGCCTGCATCCGGCAGCCGGCCAGGGCGGCCGCGTCCGCCTCCAGCGCCAGGTGGCTGGTCCGGCAGGCCAGCAGGGCTTCCTCGTCCACCCGGGCCACCGATGGCGCATAGGCCTCCGCCACCCGCCGCCGCGCGACCCGGCGCGCCAGGGCCTCCGGCCCCTCCGGGCTCAGTGCGCGCACCAGCCGGTCCGTCAGCGCCTTGGGAAGACAGCCCACTGGTGCGCAGGCCGCCAGGTGCAGCCACAGATCCCAGTCCTCGGCGCGATGCAGTTGCTGGTTGAAGCCGCCCACGGCACGTAGCAAAGCGGTGCGGGCCATGACGGTGGAAGTCGCTACCACCGGCTCGGCATAGATCGCCGCCTGCGCGTCACCATACATCACGAAGGCCTCCCGACGGATCGCCTGCCAGGCGGCGAACTGGCTCGTGCGGCCAAAGCCGGACGCCAATTCCGTTCCGTCTTCAGCGAAGCGACGGTAATCAGTAAAGGAGAAGCCGAGCTCGGGATGGAGCCGATGAAGTTCCATCTGCGCTGCCGCCTTTCCCTGCCGCCAGCGATCATCCGCGTCCAGGAAAGCAATCAGGGGTGCCTGCGCCGCTGCCAGGCCGGCATTTCGCGCCGCGGCCGGGCCGGTACCCGACGTCGATAGCGGGCGGACCCGCGCATCGGTCGCCGAGATCGCCCGCAGGTAGCTCGCCGTGCCGTCTTCAGACCCATCATCGATCACCAGGATCTCGAGGCGCTGCGACGCCCCGAGGGAGGCAAGGGCGCCCGGCAGCCACCGCAGGGCATTCCTGGCAGGGATCACGACACTGAGCCGGGGCGGAGCGAACACGGATAGCCTCACGATCTGCAACGGGCATGCCGGTCAATTCCGGGCTGACTGCCCCTGCATGCCGCGTACCGGCAATAGGCGTTGCATTCTGCGAGTCCGCCGGCTCATCGCTTTAGCCCCTGCCGGATCAGCGGGCGCCGAAGCGCAGCAGCATCGCACGCAGCGGATCGGAACCGGGGTTGTGCGCCTCCATGGCCACGACGATCTGCCGCGCGGAATACTGGCGGCCGTAGTAGCTGCCGGCGGCTTCGGGGCGGTAGCTGAGCACCGAACCCGAGAGCGAAATTCCAGCAAAAAGGCCGCGCGACTTGGCGATCGCCACGATGTCCGGCCCGGCCGCCGCCGTGGTGCTGCCCTGGATGCCGCCACCGATGGTCGCCAGCGCGAGGGAGGCGTCGGCGCCGATCTTGAACTGGCTGTCCATCACCGCCTGCAGGCCCCGGTCGGTCATGATCATCATGGCCACCATCGCATCCTGCACGCCGATCTGCAGGCCGACGCTACCTGAACCCAGGCCGTAGAAAGCCGGTGAGGACCAGGACCCGGCCCCATCACGCCCGACAAGAACGCAGGAGCCGCCCTCCCCGCCCAGTATGAAGCCGGCCCGGAAAACGCGCGGGCAGACCATCACGGCACGAGCACGCCGCAGGAAGCCAAGTGCGTCTTCGGTGCGCTCTCCCGTGGACATCAGTTCCTGTACCGCGAGCGTCGCACGGTCCACCAGCGCCTGTTCTTCCTGCTGCGCCCGGGCCGCCGGCACCCCGAGCAGGCCGAACACTGGCAGCAGGACGGCGAGAATCATCGCACGGAACATGAAAAGGCCCCCACAACCCTATGACAGGCCACACACTACAGGCCTGCGACTCGGGTGTCCAAGTGGAAGCTGCAATCGCTACGGTAACGTGCGCTCAGCCCGCGATCGGAAGGGTGAATGGCTCCTCGTTGACGGCTGCCACCCGCCAATCCGAACCATGGCGCTCGATGCGGGTCAGGGAGAGGTTCCTGATCGAGAAGATCAACGCCTGGTGCGGCGTGAGGTCCATGGCCTGCGCAATGGCGGCACGGATCGAACCGCCATGCGCCACGATGACGATGTCGCGCCCCGGTGTTTCATCGACCAGCCTCTCCAGCGTAGCTGTCACGCGCGCAACGACTTCTGCGAACGCTTCACCACCTGGCGGCTTCTCCTCCGCCGCATGAGGCCAGAACGGGTGCGGAGGATGGCGGAGCATGGTGGCGAAGCGCTCATGCGAGAGGCCCTGCCATTCCCCGAGATGCTGTTCCGCCAAGTCCGCCTCGACCTCCAGCGGCGCCTCCGCATGGCCCGCGGCGAAGATGGCCGCGGCCGTCGCCCGGGTCCGCGAAAGGGGGGTCACCACCCATCGGGCGCCTTCGGGCAGCCGCGCCGCAAGCCAGCGGTAGCTGGCCGCCTCCTGTCGGAGCGCGAGATCGCATAGCGCGACATCCATGCTGCCATAGACGACGGCTCGGGCCGAAGGCTCGACCAGTGCGTGGCGGACGAGGAAAAAACGGGTGATCTGCACGTGCTCGGTCTAGCTGGATCGACCGGTCTCCGGAAGGGTGCCGCCGTGTTCTTGCGGGCGCCGCGCAGCCTGATGCGCCCAATACGCCTCCGGCAATCCGTCGATGTTGTGGGCGCTCGGCATGACCACCGGCACCTGGAGGCACAGGGACTGTGCCGGCAACACGTCCCGCCACTGCTCGACCAACCGCTTGAAGGCACGCCCGACCGGGCGGATCCGCCGGTCCAGGTCATAGAGCCCGACGGCGTCCACCCGGCCGTTCTCCTCGCGCAACGCGGTGTCCCAATCGACTTGGTCGGTCAGAGAGTACCAGGTGAACCCCACCACTGGGACGCCGTCGTTGCGGACCCGCAGCACATTTGCCCATTGCTTCCACAGCCAGCGTTCCGCCGCACCGTCGCCATCGTCGCGGATGTTGGTCTCGGTGTGCATCACCGGCAGGGCATAGCGCTGGTGGTATTGATGGGTCAGGACCGCATAGCCGAAGACCTCGCCGGAGGCCCTGGTCGTGCCATCCGCGTGCACCAGGTGTTCATTCGTCCAGTAGTAGTCGTTGCCCATGATGCAGTGACGCTTCAGCGGACTGTGCGACAGGAAGAAATGGTATTCCTGCCGCGTCATCCCGTTGTCCATCAGGTACTCGTACATGCCGCTATCCACCCGCCGCCCATAGTTCAGGTCGAGGGACAGGAAGCGCTCCTGGTTGCGCAGTTCGGCCGGACCGATCGCGGCAGGCGTCTCGGCGTGGAAATATTCAGTACTTTCGCTCTGGATGAAGATCGCATCCCTACGCACGGCCAGGATTTCGCGCATCGCCAGGACATTGGCCGCGACGATGTGCTTGAGCGCCGTGACAAAGCCCTGGTCGGTCCGCAGTTCCTCGTTCCACCAGCCGTAGCGCGCCGAGAACAGGGCGCAGATGTACATCTCGTTGACCGGCGTATAGAGCTGCACCCACGGGTAGCGTCGCGCGAAGGCGCCGGCATAGGCACCGAACAGCTTCGGGAAATCCGGGTTCTGGAAGTCGCCGACCCAGTCCGGCACACCAAAATGGCACAGGTCGACGATCGGCACGATGTCGCGCCTGTACAGGTCCCCGAATGTTGCATCGGCGAAGTCCCAGTCGTGGCGTCCGGCACCGACCAGCGTGGTGTGCAGCGGGGGGCCGTAGCGGAGAAAGGACAGGCCCAGCTCCTGCACCAGGCCGAAATCCTCCTGCCACCGTTCGTAATGACCGCACCGGGCCATTTCATCCACGCGGACACGGCCGCCCTTGATGCGTGGGATGCTGTTCTCGATCCCCGTGGCGAATAGGAAGGCAGGAGCCGTGTTCATGGGACGGCAACGCGGCAGGTGCGATCCGGTTACGCGGGCCTCAGCCGATCCGGTGCCGACGTTCGACCAGCGGTCCCTGGAAGCAGCGGATTCCCGCCTCCCACCCCCATGCGATTGCCGCCGGACGATCGACAGCTGTCAGAATAACCTGATCCGGCCGAGAGAGCAGTTCGGCCAGCCCTTCCGCATCGCCCGCGGCCAAAGCCGCCACCCAGCGCAGCCTGACGAAATCCAGTTCCAGTCGACCCACCGGCAGAATCGACAGAACCTCCACCGGCGAATCGTCCAGAGCCAGCCGGTAGCCGCGCCGCCGCGCCTTATCGCGCGCCTCCCCGAAGCCCGCCGGGTCGGCCAGGATATCGGCGGGGCGGAAGGCGAGGACGATGTCGCGGCGTCGGCCGGCCGGCAGCGCCTCGTCAAAGCGCAGGAAGCCCGGGCTCGCCAGGGTGGCCGGTACCACCGGAAGCCCGACGGGCCGCCACCCAAGTGCGGCGGCCGGCCTGGCGATCTCTGCCAGCATCCGCAACTCCACCAGGCGCGCCAGGCGGCGCTGAAGCGGTGCGGCATCCTCCAGGTCGGTGCCCGGCAGAATCGCCTGCGCCAGCATTGGCCAGACGATGCGCCGATCCTCCCACAACGGCTCCACGAGTTCACCGGCCGGATCCAAGCGGCAGACGCCCTGAGCCAGCGTCATCGCCTCCAGATCCGCCTGGGCCAAGGCCCGCTCCGCAGTGTCCAGGTCGAAGCTGCCGAGTGGCGCGTGGCAGGCGGCCTCATGCGCTGGTTCGTCGGCCGGGCTCATGCCCAGGCTCTCCGCTGTCACCGCCAGCAGCAGCGCCGCGCCGGTGGGAAGCCGCAAGGCCTGCACCAGTTCCGCGGTGGCGCTGTCGAGGGTCTGCAGAAGCGCTAGGCGCGCTGTCTCAAGGGCCAGGCCGGGGGGTGCGGAGACGGCGACAACATCGCCGTTCGGCAGGTCGAATACCCGCGTCCGGGCTGCCGCCAGCACCGGATCCAGCGCATCCCGCAGCAGCCTCTGGTGGTGTGGTCGCCGAAGGTCCGGACCAAGTTTCGAGAGGCGGAGGTGCAGAACCTCCCGCACCGCATTGGCCGCGACGCACTCCCGCACCAGCCCGGCCAATTCGGCGGCCGCGCGGATGCCGCCGTGACGCCGGTCCTGCTCGCCCTCGGCCCGGCTCACGCGGCCGGCCGCGGCTGCAGTGCTGGATCGGGCCGGGCGACCGCCCCGGCCCGTCCCGTTGGCGCCGGGGGTCGAAGCGGTACCGAAGCCGCCTCGGCCGCGCGACCCTCCATCAGTCGCAACCCGATGCGAAGGCCCCAGGCCAGGGCCGCCTCGTCCTCGACACCGGACAGGATCAGCCGGGCCGGGTCGACCCGCGCCAGGGCGTCCATAGCCCAGGGCGTCGCCAAGGCAGGAGACCACATCAGACGGAGCCAGTCAGCCGGCAGCGATTCCGGTTTCAGAAGTCGTAGCGCCGCGGCGCTGATTCCTTCGATCTCGAGCGACCAGCCCTGTGCGGCCAGGCCTACCCGCAGCGCCAGCAGCCGTTCGGGATGGGCCGCCTCTTCAAGCCCCAGGGTCGCCACCAGCATCCCGCCGCCGCCCGGTCCTGAGGCGCCACGTCCGACCGAGGGCGCCGGCGGCACCGCAAGATGCAACGGACCCGGCAGGTTCGGTCCGATCAGCGCCCGCCCCTGCGCCGGATCGCCGATCGCCTGCAACAGGCGCCCCGCGAGGATACGGCGACCATGCTCCAGTACATCCGCATCCGTCCCAAGCGGGCCCAACCTGCCGCTCAGCGCGCCGCGATCCACCACCAGGCGCAGGAAGGCCGGCCGCGCCCTGCGGTCGGCCGGGGTGAAGCCCATGCCGATCTGCCTGCGTAGGACGCTGGCCAGGGGCAGCGCCCGCAGCCACGCATCCAGCCCCGCCAATGCGGGCACGGAACCCGCACCGTGGGTCTGGAACAGCCGGGGCGCCAACCCCGCATAGGCCAGCAGGGCGTCCGCATCCCGTTCCAGTGACAGCACCAGGGTGGTGGCGGTTCCAAGCATCCGGTCGAGCAGGCCGCGCATCCGCTCCGCCCGCGCCGCCTCCGCACCGATCAGCAGCAGATCCCCGTCCGGCCCCTCCGACACCACGCCACCGGCCGCCAGCGCCCCCTCCTGCAGAAGAGCGCGGACAACGCGCCGGCGGTACGGCGCCGTCACCGGCACCCGCAGGACCACGCGTCCCGCCGGCTGGCGAAGCGCGCTCCGCATGATCAATAGCAGCGAAGGCGGCGCGTCGGCCGGTTGCCGGGCGATAGGGGCTTCAACCATCCTGTGGGACCATCAACATGGCATGGCGTCGGCGCCACCCATTTCCCCAAGGTCCGCCCGTGATGCCTTCCAGACCGTTAAGGAGCCAAGCTCCCGCTACGGCGCCGGCCTCCCTGCCGCCGGGGCAGCGCATCTATGCGATTGGCGATACGCATGGCTGCGCCGGTCGCCTGGCGGCCCTGCACGAGCAGATCCTGGAGGACCTCGCTGCCCACCCCGTTGCCGCGCCCCTGGTCCTGCATCTTGGCGACCACGTCGACCGTGGTCCCGACAGCGCGGCGGTGCTCGACATGCTGCGACAGCCATTGCAAGGCCTGCCCGTCATCAACCTGATGGGCAACCACGACCGCATGATGCTGGACGCGCTGGCGCCTGGGGCACCGGCCGACGCCGTGGCGCTGTGGCTTGCCAATGGCGGATCGAACACGCTTCACAGCTACGGCGCATCCGCGAACGACCGGGACAGCTGGCAGAAGGTTTCCTCGTCCCACCTTGCTTGGCTCCGCGACTGCCGCACCAGCTTCCTCGCGGGCGGCTACCTGTTCGCCCATGCCGGCATCCGGCCCGGGCGACCCCTGGCCGACCAGGTGGAGGCGGACCTGCTCTGGATCCGCGAGCCGTTCCTGTCCTGGCCGCGGCCGCTTCCAGCCGTGGTCGTGCATGGCCACACACCCGCCGAGGCACCCGAGGTGCTGCGGCATCGCATCGGCCTCGACACCGGCGCCGTGTACGGCGGAAGGCTGACCTGCGGTGTGCTGGAGGAGGCCAGCATTCGATTTCTGTTCGGGTGACCCCAGCCAATTCGTACACGTGATTGCCCGCGCGATACATCCGGTCATGCCCGTGCCTTGCGCCTGATCCCGCTGTTGCGCTACGCCATGGCGATGCAAGGCCCAGCGCCCGCCGATCTGCCCACGCCAGAGATCCCGGTCGGCGAACTGACCGAGGCCGTGCGCCTGCTGAAGCGCGCCAGCATCCTCGTCGTTGGTGACGCGATGCTGGACCGCTATGTCTATGGGCAGGTTGAGCGTGTCAGCCCGGAAGCGCCAGTCGCCGTCCTCGCCGTCGAGCGCGAGGTTGCCATGCCAGGCGGTGCCGGCAACGTGGTGCGCAACCTGACCGCGCTGGGCGCTGCGGTGGCCTTCGTCTCCGTCGTCGGTGACGACCAGGCGGGCAGCGACCTGACCGGCCTGATCGGTGGCCAGCCGAATGTCGAACCCTGGCTTCTGGTCCAGGGCGGGCGCGCCACCACCACGAAGACCAGGTTCATCGCCGCCGGGCAGCAGCTGATGCGCGCCGACCATGAGATGGCCGGACCTATCCACCCTCGCCTGGCCGAGCGCCTGGTCCGCATTGCCGCCGATGCGGTCGCCGCCACCACCGTGATGGTGCTGTCCGACTACAACAAGGGCGTGCTCTCCGGTGATACTGCGCAACGCCTGATCACCTCCGCCCGCAATGCCGGCCGCCGCGTGATCGTCGACCCCAAAGGCCTCGACTACGCCCGCTACGCCGGCGCGGATCTCATCACCCCCAACCGTGCCGAACTGAAGCTGGCCACGGGAATGCCGGTGGATACGGAGGCAGCGCTGGTCGCCGCTGCGCAGCGCCTGCGGGCCGACCACAATTTCGGCGCGGTGCTGGTGACCCGCAGCGAGGACGGGATGACCTTGGTCGACGCCGACCAGGTCCGGCATTTCCCGGCGGAAGCACCCGAAGTGCACGATGTGTCCGGCGCGGGGGATACGGTGGTTGCGGTGGTCGCCGCCGGCATCGCCGCGGGCCTCGCCACGCCGGTTGCCGCGCGCCTGTCCAACATCGCGGCCGGCATCGTCGTCGGCAAGATCGGCACCGCCGTGGCGCGCGAGAGCGATATGCTCGAGGCCCTGACCCCGGAGCGTGGCGCCCTGCGCAAGGTGGTCTCGCGCGCCCAGGCGATCGAACAGGTGGAACGCTGGCGCCGCCGTGGCTGGCGGGTCGGCTTCACCAATGGCTGCTTCGACCTGCTGCATCCGGGCCATGTCCACCTGCTGGAACAGGCGCGGTCCTGGTGCGATCGCCTGGTGGTCGGCCTCAACGCCGATTCCAGCGTCAAGCGCCTGAAGGGCGAGGCGCGGCCGATCCAGGGTGACGCCGCCCGCGCCGCGGTGCTCGCCTCGCTCGCCTCCGTCGACCTGGTGACGGTGTTCGAGGAAGATACGCCTCTCGAACTCTTGCGTGTCCTGCGCCCGGAAGTGCTGGTGAAGGGCGCAGACTACACGGTGGACAAGGTCGTTGGTGCCGATCTCGTCACCGAATGGAACGGCCAGGTCCGCCTCGCGGCGCTGCTGCCTGGGCAAAGCACCACGGCCACCGTCGCGCGCATCCGCAGCTAGGGCATTTTCAAGTCAGGCGGATTCGCCTGACGACTCGGAAAATGCACCAAATCAACAACTGAAGCCGTTTCACCTGTGCATGGCACAGGTGAAACCACCCCAACTCACTCGACCCTCAGCGCGGCGCGTATCTCCGCCTGGCCCGCCGGGTCCTGCAACGCCGCCAACCGCCCGGCCGCCACCACCGCGTAGCGTTGCAGGAGGGCACGCCGACGGGCCGGGGCGAGCGGGTGCGGCGGGGCGTCGCGCACCAGGCTGGCATCCGGCCCCTCCGTCACCAGCAGGCCCACCTCATCCGGCAGCAGCGCCACCGGGAAATCCAGGTCCACCGCAAAATAGAGCCGGTCGCAGAAGTCCCGGTACTCCGGCCACTTGCCGTCGCTGAGAAAGTCCCGCGCGCAGGACTTCACCTCGACCACCGCAAAAGCCCCATCGGGCTGCAGCGCCAGGATATCGGCCCGCCGCCCGTTCGGCAGCGGCATCTCCCGCACCGGCGCCCAGCCGCGCTGCGCGCAGAACCGCGCCGCGGCGCGGCAGACAGAGAGGGTGCGTTCGGCGGCGGAGGGAAGCGCAGGTACGGTCACGCCCCATGTTCACCATGCGTTCACTTCTTGGTCAAGCAGCTTTGCTATCCACGGAACCAAAGCCGTTGCCATGCGTGTAGGCATTTATGGTCGCCACGCGCTTCGCCGTTGCCGTGCATATCCTGCTTCTCCTGGCCACCGCGCCAGGTGGGCAATTGACGAGTGGACGCCTCGCCGAGAGCGTCGGCACCAACCCGGTGGTCATCCGCCGGCTCGCAGGTCAATTAGCCCGCGCTGGCCTGATTCGCATCCGCCGCGGTCCCGGCGGCGCGGAGCTGGCGAAGGCGCCGGAAGATATCACCCTCGGCCAGATCTGGCAGGCGATGCGCCGCAAGGGCCTGCCGCTGCTGCCCGTCCATCGCGGCACCACGCGCAACGAGACCGGCCCCGCCGGGCCCATCCCTGCCCTGCTGCGCCAGGCCTTTGATTCGGCCGAAGCGGCTATGGAGGCCGACCTCGCGCAGGTCACGCTCGCCAGCCTGCGGGAACAGCTGGCCACGCCGGCCGAGGCTCAGGCCACCTGATCAAGCCCGGCGCGAAGCGCCTCCACCTCAGGACCGCGCGCATCCAGCAGCCCGTGCCGCAGGAAGAAGTCGACCAGCACCAAGTTCACGTTGAACTTGACCCGGTCGCGCAGCGCCACCTCCTCCACTAGGCGCGCTGCCGGCCACAATTCGAAGCGTTCCACCTCGTCGTCATTTGGGCGCGGCACGAAATCCGGTGGCAGATCCAGGTCGTAGCAGTGCAGCACATCTCGACGCAGACCCTCCGGCGAGGCCATCACATAGGACACCCGTCCGACCGGGCGCGCCTGCCCTGAAAGCTCCGGCGGAATGGACGCCTCCTCGGCCGCCTCCTTCACCAGCGTCTCGGCGGGCGACAGGCCCGCCGGGACGCCGCCGCCGACCAGATTGTCCAACTGCCCTGGAGACACCGCCTTGTGCGGCGACCGCCAGCCCACCCACAGGTGCAGGCCATCAGGACGCCGGACGATGCCGTTCACATGGACGCCCTGGCAGATGATGCCAAAGGCCGGCATCGCGCCGCGGTCCAGTTGCGCCAGCACCGGGCCATCCGGCGTGGCACGGACATCGAAGGCCTCCTGCCGCAGCGTCAGGTGCCCCCGTCCGGCCAAGCCCTTCACGGCGACGGCTAGCGCCTCGCTGCGCGACCCCGGCGCGCGGAGCCGGCCGGCCATGGCCACGCCCCGCGCATCGAAATGGAAATCCCGCGGGTAGAAGGCCAGGGCCCGCGCCAGCTCCAGGCCGATCCAACCGACCTGCTCCTCCCCAATCCGAAAGCCGATCAGGTGCCCGGGAGAGGAGATGTTGTTGCAGGCCGCTACATGACGCTCGAAGCGGCTCAGATCCTGGGGGTCGAACGCATTCATGCCGCCCTGTAGCGCGCCGGGCGCATGGCACGAAAGCCCTGCCCCTGTTTGCGCCGGCCGCCGCAGGCCCCACCTTCACGTCAACAGGATCCCGGAGCTTCCCGTGCAGACCAAGATGCCAGGCGAGCGCAGTCACATGCGAACGCTGCTGACCCTCGCCCCCTATCTATGGCCGGAAGGCGAGCCGGGACTGCGCTTCCGCGTCGTCGCCAGCTTGGTCCTGCTGGTCTTCGCCAAGGCGGCCAATGTGCTGGTGCCCATCGCCTTCGCCCGCGCCGTCGATGCGCTGGCACCGCAGGCCGGGCCGGCCGGCACTATCGCCGCGGTGCCGATCGCGCTGGTGCTGGCCTATGGCCTGCTCCGCCTGACCAGCAGCGCCTTCAACGAGGCACGGGACGCCATCTTCGTGAAGGTGCAGGGCCGCGCCACCCGGCGCGTGGCCTTGCAGGTCTTCAACCACCTGCACGCGCTGTCGCTGCGCTTCCACCTGGACCGGCAGACCGGCGGCCTGTCCCGGGTCCTGGAACGCGGCTCGCGCGGCATCACCTTCGTGCTGGACTTCCTGCTGTTCAACATCGTGCCGACGATCTTTGAGATCCTGCTGGTCTCGCTGATCCTGTGGGGCATGTTCGACTTCAGCTTCACCTTCGTCGTGCTGGTGACGGTCGGCATCTACATCGCCTTCACCCTGATGTTCACGGAATGGCGCCTGCGTTTCCGCCGCGCGATGAACGACACCGACACGGAAGCCAATACCCGCGCCGTCGACAGCATCCTGAACTACGAGACCGTGAAGTATTTCGGCAACGAGGCGCATGAGGCGCGCCGCTACGACGCCAGCCTTGAACGCTACGAGCGCGCCTATGTCCGGTCCGAGGTCAGCCTCAACGGCCTGAATTTCGGCCAGCAGACCGTCATTGCCATCGGCCTGACGGTGGTGATGATGATGGCGGCGAGCCGCGTCTCGCAGGGCGCCGGCACGCCCGGCGGCATGACGGTCGGCGACTTCGTGCTGGTCAACACCTACATGATCCAGCTGTTCCAGCCGCTGAATTTCCTTGGGTTTGCCTATCGCGAGATCAAGCAGGGCCTGGTGGACATGGAGGCCATGTTCACCCTGATGCGGGAGGACCGGGAGGTTGCCGACCAGCCTGGCGCGCAGCCGCTGTCCGCGACCCAGGGCGAGATCCGCTTCGAGGATGTCCGCTTCGGCTATCGCCAGGACCGCGAGATCCTCAAGGGTGTCAGCTTCACCGTGCCGCCGGGCCGTACATTGGCGATCGTCGGCCCGACCGGTGCCGGCAAATCCACCATCAGCCGCCTGCTTTTCCGCTTCTACGACGCGACCGGCGGCCGCGTGATGATCGACGGCCAGGACATCCGCGCGGTGCAGCAGGACAGCGTGCGCGCCGCCATTGGCGTGGTGCCGCAGGACACCGTGCTGTTCAACGACACCATCCGCTACAACATCGCCTATGGCCGCCCCGGCGCGACGCAGGAGGAAGTGGAGGCCGCGGCCCGTGCCGCGCAGGTCCACGACTTCGTCCTGCGCCTGCCGGATGGCTACGACACCAAGGTCGGCGAGCGCGGCCTGAAGCTCTCGGGCGGGGAAAAGCAGCGCGTCGCCATCGCCCGCACGCTGCTGAAGAACCCACGCATCGTCATCCTGGACGAAGCGACCAGCGCGCTGGACACCCGCACCGAACAGGACATCCAGGCGGCGCTGCGGGACGCCGCGCGCGGCCGCACCACACTGGTCATCGCCCATCGCCTGTCCACCGTGGTGGATGCGGACGAGATCCTGGTGCTGCAGGACGGCCATGTCGCCGAACGCGGGCCGCATGCCAGCCTGATCGCCGCGGACGGCCTCTACGCCGCCATGTGGCGCCGGCAGTCCGAGGCGGTGGCCGCCGCGGAAGCCGCCGCCGCCGCCCAGGCGGCCGCCGAGTTGGCGGCGGACACCCCCGACGGGGTTCCCATGGGCGCCCCGACTGCCTATCTCCCGCAGCATTAAGGAGGCCGCCTATGCAGTTCGACCCCCAGGGCGAGGCCCCGGAAGATCTCAGCCACGCAGGTTCCGTGGTGGACAAGGCCATTGAGTACATGCTCGAGCAAGGCATCCAGCCCATCTCCATCGCCTCCGCCCTGCTCGGCGGGTCGCTGGGCATGTTGTCCCGCAGCATGGACGACCGTGGCGTGGCCGGTGTGCTCCGCAGTGCGTTGGCATCCGTCGAAGCCGGCGAGCTGGACGAGATGCGGCGTGCCGCGGCCGATGAACAATCCGCAAACCCCTGAGGCGGGCTTGACGCACGCGGCCTGATCCGCGATACGCGCCTGCTCCGGACCACCTCCGCGCGCGGCTGCCTGGACCATTCGGCCCAGGACCCGCGCGTGTGCTTTTCGGGATTGATGAGTCATGGCCCGCCGCTGCGGTATCACCGGCAAGGGCGTTCTGACGGGTAACAACGTCAGCCACGCCAACAACAAGACCCGCCGTCGCTTCCTGCCGAACATGCAGGAGACGTCGTTCTTTTCCGACATCCTCGGCACACCGGTCCGGATGCGCCTGTCGGTGAACGGCATTCGCACCGTCGAGCATAATGGCGGGCTCGACTCCTTCCTGCTCGGCACGCCGGATCGGCGCCTGCCGCAGGAAGCGATGGTCCTGAAGCGCCGCCTGATGCGCGCGCGGGACAAGAAGGCCGCGGCCTGACCCTGCGACACGGCCCTCCTGGGCCGCGTTAACCGGCCTGCAACGGGCGGTATGTCACAGTGCGCCCATGTGGACCGAAGCCAGCCTTGGCGCCCTCGCCGTTATCGTCGCCGCGCCCACGGTCGTTGCCGCCTGGGCGGGTGGCGAACTTCGCCGGTGTCGTCGCCTTCTGGCGACCACCCAGCAGGTTGCCGCAAGCCGCGCGCGCAGCCTTTCCCTGGCGTCGCAGGAACTTCGCGGCCCTTCCCTGGTGCTGATGGCACAGGCATCGGCAGCTGCGGACCGGCCCGGCGAAAACGCCCTCGGCCAGATGGCGCTGCATCTTCTCCGCCTCTCCGACGACATGGCCCACCTCGCCAGCGAACCGTCCCGGCGGACCCTGCATGAGGCGCCGATGCTGCTCGGGCCCGTGATCGATGCGGCGGTGACCCTGGTCGCGGTGCAGCTTCGACCTAGCCTGCGCCACTGGAAGATCGACCCCGACATTCGCCCCATGCGGGTCCGCGCCGATAGTCGCGCGCTGGAGGGGGCCCTGGCCGCCCTGTTGCGGCGCGCCGCGCAGCACAGCCTGGACGGCGATGTGGTTGCGGTCCGCCTCGAACTGGGGCTCGAGAATGTGGCCATCGTGGTGGAGGATGAAGGGGACGGGTTGCCGGCGCAGGATTTCGTCACCGCTGCCGCCAGCCCGGCCGAGGACCGCCCCATCGGCACCGCCAATGGCACCCGCGGTCTTGATGTAGGCCTGACACTGGCGCGCTCCCTGGCCGTTGCGCATGGCGGGGACATCCGCATCGAAAGCGCACCGGGCATCGGCGCGCGCGCCTGGCTTACCCTGCCGCGAGCACGGATGCTGCAACCGGATTGATCAGGTCCGCAGCTCGAACAGCAGCAGGATGGTCGATTGCCACAGGCTTTCGTTGTCATCCGAAACCAGCGCGACCAGCAGCCGCCCCGCATGGCGAAGCACGGCAACGCCCTCGAAGTTGTCGACAGGCAGCGGTACAGTCAGCCTCAGAAGCTCCTCACCCTGCAGGACCTGGCCTGCGGCGGGCTCCGCCAGATCCGCCGCCGAAAGCAGCACGACGCGGGAGGCAAATCCGCCAAAGACGCTGAAGCCCCGTTCGAGGACCAGGGCCCCGCCATCGGGCAGGCCAGCCGCGTCCACCGGCACATGTCCCAGGGCCGGCTGGTAGCCCAGATCCAGCCAACCCTCCGGCCCCCCGATCCACCCGGCACGCCCGTCGCGATAGGCCAAACCCTCCGACAGCACGAGCCAGCGGCCATCTGCCAGGACCGCAAGGGATTCCAGGGACGCGTTGGCCGGTGATCCGTCGATGCCAGGTGGCGCCGGCACATGCCGGCCCGGTCCGCCCAGTTCGGCATAGGCCCTGATCCGATGCCACCGCTCGAACCCCACCAGCCAGGTGCCATCCGGCAGCCTCGCCAGCGCCTCAGCATCCCCAGTGTATCCAGGCCGCAACGGCCGGCCCGTGCCATCGCCCAGCCAGCCGGTGCGCAGCAGCGAAAGCCCCAGTGGCCGCAGGTTTTCGCCCAAGTCCAGGCGCATCTGCGCGAAGCGGGTGCGGTCGCTGATGGCGGTCAGCGTCAGGTCCGACGCCAGATGAAGCCCCGACAACCCGCCAAAGCCAAGGACGCCGGTGTTCAGCACGAACCCACCCAGCGCGTGCATCCGCCCGTTCGCCGGAAAGGCGGACAGGTCCAGGGCCCGCGCCAGACCAGGAGACTCCGCCGCGACGCAGGCCGGCAGTGCGGCGAGCGCCGCACCCAGCAGCGAACGGCGGTGAATCAGGCGACCAGCGGTGCGCGCTCGGAGGCCGCCCGCTGCCAGGCCATCGCCGCATCCTCGTCGAACAGCTCAGCGAGCTTCTTCATCATGGTGCCGCCCAGCTCTTCGGCATCCACGATGGTCACGGCACGGCGGTAGTAGCGGGTGACGTCATGGCCGATGCCGATGGCGATAAGCTCCACCGCCTCGCGCCCCTCGATCTCGCCGATCACCTTGCGCAGGTGGCGTTCCAGGTAGTTGCCGGGGTTCACGCTCAGCGTGCTGTCATCGACCGGCGCGCCATCCGAGATCACCATCAGGATGCGCCGGCGCTCGGTCCGCGTCAGCAGGCGTTTATACGCCCACTCCAGCGCCTCGCCGTCGATGTTCTCCTTCAGCAGCCCCTCGCGCAGCATCAACCCGAGGTTCTTCCGCGCGCGGCGCCAGGGCGCGTCGGCTGATTTGTAGATGACATGCCGCAGGTCGTTCAGCCGCCCCGGATTGCGCGGCTTGCCTTCCTGCACCCAGCGCTCGCGGGATTGCCCGCCTTTCCAGGCGCGCGTGGTAAAGCCCAGGATCTCGGTCTTCACCGCGCAGCGTTCCAGCGTGCGCGCCAGGATGTCGCAGCACATGGCGGCGACCGTGATCGGCCGGCCGCGCATCGAGCCTGAATTGTCGATCAGCAACGTCACCACGGTGTCGCGGAAATCCGCCTCGCGCTCCCGCTTGTAGGACAGCGACTGCATCGGGTTGACCACCACGCGCGCCAGCCGCGCCACGTCGAGCAGACCTTCCTCCAGGTCGAACTCCCAGGCGCGCTGCTGCTGCGCCATCAGGCGCCGCTGCAGGCGATTCGCCAGCTTGGAGACGACCCCCTGCAGATGCGAAAGCTGCTGGTCCAGTTGTTGCCGCAATCGCGCCAGCTCATCGGCATCGCAGAGGTCGTCGGCCTCCACCACCTCGTCGAAGCTGCGGTTGAAGGCGCGGTAGACGGAGGCGTCGTCGGTCGGCGCCACCTCCTTGCGCTGCTGCGGCCCGCCGGGGCGGTCATCGCCCTCGGCCGCAGTGCCGTCCTCCTCGCCTTCCTGCGTCTCGTCCTCGGCCGCGTCGCCCTGCATGGTCTCGGGCTGTGCGCCGAGCATGCTTTCGGTGTCCTGGGCCTGCGATTCGCCCTCACCGGACTGGTCCTGCTGCGAGGAGGTCTCGCCACCCTCGCCTTCTTCCTCATCCTGCTCGGCTTCGGTCTCGACTTCCGCCTCGGCCAGGTCCAGCGCCGCCAGCAGCTTGCGGGCGGCGCGCCCAAAGGCGTCCTGGTCCGCGCTGCGGTCCGCCATCTCGGCCAGCGCCTGCTCGGCCGATTCGCCGATCGTGTCGCGCCACATCTCCAGGATGCGCTGCGCCGCCGCCGGTGCCGGTTCACCGGACAGTCTTTCGCGCGCCAGCAGGCCGAGTGCGGCGGCCAGCGGAAGCTGGTCCTTCCGCGTCATCCGGTCGTAGCCCTCGGACTCGCATTGGTCGGACAGGCGGGCACGCAGGTTGGCCGCGACTCCGGACATATGCTGGCTGCCCACCACCTCGACCCGCACATCCTCCAGCGCGTCGAACACCTCCCGCGCCTCACGCCGGGCGGGAATGCGGTTGGCGTGCACGCCTTCGTCGTGGTGGCGCAGCTTCAGCGCGATGGCATCCGCGGCGCCGCGCAGCTTCGCCATCTCGGAGGGCGGCAGCGCGCGGGTTGGCAGCGGCAGGCGGGCGCGCTTCCCGGCCAGACCCGAGGGACCGGGCTGGTAGGCCACCTGCACTTCCGGCTGGCGCGCGATGGCGCGCACCGCGCCCGCCGTCGCGCGCTTGAACTCCTCTTGCCGCGTCTGGTCCTTCGGGTTCGACACGCGCCTCTACCCCGCCTTGCGCAGCAGGCTGCCCGTGGACAGCTCCTCGTTGAAGCAGCGCTGATAGTATTCCGCCACCGTACCACGCTCCGCCTCGTCGCACTTATTCAGGAAGGTCATGCGGAAGGCGAAGCCGATGTCGCCGAAGATGCGCGCATTCTCGGCCCAGGTGATGACGGTGCGCGGCGACATCACGGTGGAGATGTCGCCGGCGATGAAGCCGGCACGGGTCAGGTCCGCCAGCGCCACCATCGCCTCCGTCTGCCGCTTCATCTTTGCGTCCTTCTCGTCCCAGCCGAGCTTGGCCATGACGATCGACGTCTCCTGCGCATGCGGCAGGTAGTTCAGCGTGGCCACGATGTTCCAGCGGTCCATCTGGCCCTGGTTGATCTGCTGCGTGCCGTGATACAGGCCCGTCGTGTCGCCGAGGCCCACGGTGTTCGCCGTTGCGAACAGGCGGAACATCGGGTGCGGGCGGATCACCTTGTTCTGGTCGAGCAGCGTCAGCTTGCCCTCGACCTCCAGGATCCGCTGGATCACGAACATCACGTCCGGCCGGCCGGCATCATATTCGTCGAACACCAGCGCGCAGGGGTGCTGCAGCGCCCAAGGCAGGATTCCCTCGCGGAATTCCGTGATCTGCTTGCCGTCCTTCAGGACGATGGCATCCTTGCCGATCAGGTCGATGCGGGAAATGTGGCTGTCCAGGTTCACCCGGATACAGGGCCAGTTCAGCCGCGCCGCCACCTGCTCGATGTGCGTCGATTTGCCGGTGCCGTGGTAGCCCTGCACCATCACGCGCCGGTTGAAGGCGAAGCCGGCGAGGATGGCGAGCGTGGTGTCGCGGTCGAATCGGTAGGTGTCGTCCACCTCCGGCACATGTTCGGTGCGGCGGCTGAAGGCCGGCACCACCATGTCGGACTCGAAGCCGAAGGCATCGCGCACGGCGACCTGCGTATCCGGCATGTCGATCGCGGAAGTTGGGTTGATCTCGGCGAGGCTGGCCACCTTGTTCATCTCTCGATCCGGCTGTGACATCGGTTGTGATCCTAGGGCGGCGCGGCGGGCAGGGCTACCCGGCAGGTGCAACTGCGGGCGATCCCTTGCCCGGCAGTTTGCGGCGGACCAGGCTGTAGGCGCGGTTGATGTCCTTCAACCGTTCCTCCGCCTGGCGGTCGCCGCCATTGGCATCGGGGTGGAAGCGCTTGGCGAGTTCTTTGTAGCGCGACCGCAAAGCGAGGGAGTCGATCGGCCAGCCCAGCCCCAGAACGTCCAGCGCCGCCCGCAGTTCGGCCGGCGGCTCATCCGCCCGCGACTGTTTCGCACGGCGCTGCTGGTGCAGCGGCGTATCGCTCAGCACGCCGAGCGGATCGCGCAACACTTCCGGATCGAAGGGATTGGCGCCGCCAAGCCGGCCGAGCGGCCAGGTTGGCCGCTGCCAGCCGGTATCCTCGCGCAGGTGGCGTTCGATCTCGCCCGGCGACATGCCCTTGTAGTAGTCCCAGGCGCGGTTGTAGGCGCGGACATGCTCCAGGCAGAACCAGCGATATTCATTGAGGGTCTTGCGATCGCGCGGCGCGCGAAAGGCGCCGGGTTCGGCACATCCCGGCTGCTCGCAGGGCCGCACCGGCGCCTCCGGCTCCGCGGTCATCGATCCGATGCGGTCGCCTCGTCGCGCCATGCGGTCGTTATGGTCGCCACATCCGGGCCGCGCAAGGCGCAGTGGGGCAGGCACGCCATGCCCTGGCGGAGCCTCGCAAAGCCTGGAACAACCCCCACATCCAGGGGGACCCCATGCCGAACCGCGCCACCCGCATCACCGCCCGCCTGACCGAGCGCTTCGCGCCGGCCGAGGTCTCCGTCACCGACGACAGCGCCCAGCATGCCGGCCATTCCGGCGCGCGGCCGGGTGGGGAGACTCATTACAGCGTGCGCCTCGTCTCCCCGGCCTTCGCCGGCCAGTCGCGCGTCGCCCGCTACCGGGCGGTGCATGCGGCGCTGGCGGAGGAACTCGAAACCGGCCTGCACGCCCTGTCACTGCGCCTGCTGACGCCGGAGGAAGCCGCGCGCGGCTGAGTTAGCCGTTGCCGGTCGCCAGGTGCCGCCGCACCACGGGGCTGTCCGGCGCATAGGCCAGGCAGGTGCCGAGCGGCAAGCTGCGCGGTGCCGGTGCCACCTGCTCTCCCGCCGCAATCGCCGCTTCCCGCGCCAGGCGCGCCCTGCGCCAGCGCACCGGCGCGATGGTCTGGTGGGCGACCGTTGCCATCTGCGCCAGCACCTCCCGCAGATGCGTGCAGCCCATGACGCCGCCGACTCGCTCCTTCACCGCCCGGTTGAACCCCGGCCCAATCACCACCCCGGCCAGCGCGCCGAAATTCGGCGCGGCCTGCGGGCATATGTCGTAGGGTGTGTGGTCGGATACCGCCTCGCAGGCGCGGATCACCATTGCCTCATCCACCGTCAGCCGCACCCACATACCGTGCAGCGGCTCGCCCGGGGCGATGGTGCCGCGGTCCATGTTCTCGAAGGGGTAGGATTTGGTGTCGACGAGGTGCGCCTCGATGTCGAACAGCCCGTCCTCACGCTGCCAGCCATCCATGGTGATCTGCCGGCGGTGCAACTTCGTGCGGAGGATTTCTGGCTTGGAGAGCGGCATCGGGCGAGGGTCCCGGGCAATTGGTGCGGTGCAGCGCCCGGTATCGCACGCGGCACCAGGCGCGGCCAGGGCTACGCCTCGCAGCCTTCGTCGCGCAGCAGCGACTCCACCGCCTGTTGCGGCACATCGGCCGTGGTGAAGGCATCACCCGGCCCGCGCAGCAACACGAAGCGCATGGCGCCGTCGCGCACCTTCTTGTCCTTCCGCATCCGCCCCATCAGCGCCGCCGCCGAGAACGCCCGCGGCAGGTCGCCGATCCGCGCCGGCAGGCCGCATTCCTGGAGGTGCGCGATCACCCGCCCCGGCAGTTCCTGCGCGCAATGGCCGAGCCGCGCCGACAGCGACGCCGCCAGGCCAAGACCCACCGCCACCGCCTCCCCATGCAGCAGCGTGCCGCCATAGCCGCACTCGGCTTCCAGCGCGTGGCCGAAGGTGTGGCCGAGGTTCAGCAGCGCGCGGCCGCCCTCCGCACTCTCCTCGCGCTCATCCGCCGCCACCACGCCCGCCTTCAGCCGGCAGGATTCCAGCACCGCATGGGCCAGCGCCACGGGGTCGCCGGCCACCGCCCTCGCACCCTCCGCCTCGCACCAATCCCACAACGCGCCCTGCAACAGCCCGTGCTTGGCGACCTCGGCATAGCCCGCGCGCAATTCCCGCGCCGGCAGCGTCGCCAGCACGCCGGTATCGGCCAGCACCAGCAGCGGCTGATGGAAGGCGCCGACCAGGTTCTTGCCGAGCGCCAGGTTGATCCCGGTCTTGCCGCCGACCGAACTGTCCACCTGCGCCAGCAGCGTCGTCGGCACCTGGATGAAGGGCAACCCGCG
This sequence comes from Falsiroseomonas sp. HC035, assembly GCF_050563525.1. NCBI lineage: Bacteria > Pseudomonadati > Pseudomonadota > Alphaproteobacteria > Acetobacterales > Roseomonadaceae > Falsiroseomonas > Falsiroseomonas sp. HC035. Next base: position 390,587 of record NZ_JBNXUN010000004.1, on the reverse strand, counting down.
CAGCGCCGCGGCCGCGGCGAAACCCGCCAAGTCGCCCACCACGCCGCCGCCAAGCGCCACGATCGCAGTACGCCGGTCCGCCCCCGCCGCCAGCGCTGCCTCCACCACCCGCTCGAACTGCGCGAAGGATTTGCTGGCCTCGCCCGGCGGAACCTCGACCACCGCAAGCACCTCCACCCCCGCACTCTCCAGCCCGGCCCGCAGCGCCGGCAGGTGCAGCGGCGCCACGGACTGGTCGGTCACCACCACCACTCGTCGGGCCGGCAGCACCGGCGCCATCAGCGACCCGGCGCGGGCCAGCAGGCCCTCCCCCACCAGGATGTCGTAGCTACGCTCGGCGAGCCGCACCGGCAGGCGGGCGGGGGCGCGGTAGCCGGCCAGCGCCTCCATCACCCGCCGCGTCGTCGTCTCCGGCGGTTCGTCGGTGCAGTCCACGATGACACTCGCCTCCGCGAAGGTGGGGTGCCGCACGGTCATCAGGCGCTCCAGCACCTCCCGCGGGTCCCGGTTGAGAAACAACGGCCGGTGTTCCCGCCCCGCCACCCGGCGCAGCAGCACCGGCAGCGAACACCGCAGCCAGACCGCCACGGCGCCGGAGCCTGCGACCGCCGCCCGTGTCCGGGCATCGGTGAAGGCGCCGCCGCCCGTCGCCAGCACCAGCGGCGGCCCGGCCAGCAGCCGCGCGATCACGCGCCTTTCGCCATCTCGGAAATGCGGCTCGCCATATCGTGTGAAGATTTCCGTGATCGGCAGCCCGGCCGCCGCCTCGATCTCGGTATCCGCATCGACGAAGGGCAGGCCCAGCTTCGTGGCAAGCCGCCGTCCGATGGAGGATTTGCCGCAGCCAGGCATGCCCACCAGCACCACGCTGCGGCGCGGTGGGGCGAGGTGGTCAGGGGCGGCGTCCGGGGTGGGCCAGGCCGGCAGGGCGGAGTTGCGTGACACGATGACCAAGGCTAGCACAGCCCGGCCCGCGCGAGGATCCGCCCAGCCGATGTTCCGTCACCCCCTGCTTCTGCTGGTCGGCGTCATCCTGGCGGTGCTGGTCCTGGGCCTGCTGGCGCTTGGCGCCTTCCCGCCCTCCGTCGCGCCGCAGCCGGTGGAACGCAGCGTCCCGGCCGAGCGCTTCGGCACGCGCTGACCCGCCCGCCATGGACCGTCATGCGGAGGCGTTCCTGGAAATGCTGGCCGCCGAACGCGGCGCCGCGCGCAACACCATCGCCGCCTACGCCAACGATCTGGCTGATTTCAGCGCCTGGAGCACGCCGCGCGGCGTGACGCCGCTGACCGCAGATGCCGGCTCGCTCCAGGCCTATCTCCGCAACCTGACCGACACCGGCCTTGCTGCCCGCACCGCCGCGCGCCGGCTGTCCGCCCTGCGCCAGTTCTTCCGCTTCCTGGTGCAGGAAGGCCTGCGCACGGATGATCCGACGGAGCTCCAGGAAGGCCCGCGCCTGCCCGCCAGCCTGCCGAAGCCGCTCTCCGAATCGGAGATCACCGCGCTGGTCGAGGGCGCCGCCCGCCTGTCCGGCGCGCGCGGGCCCTTTGCGGTGGCGCTGGTGGAGTTGCTGTACAGCAGTGGCCTGCGGGTCAGCGAATTGGTCTCCCTGCCCGCCGGCGCGCTGCGGCCGGATGCGCCGCTCATCGCCGTGCGCGGCAAGGGCAACAAGGAAAGGCTGGTGCCGATCTCAGCCCGCGCCCGCGCCGCCGTGGTGGCCGCCGCGGAAGCCCGGCCGGAGCCGGAGCGCAAATCGCGCTGGCTTTTCCCCTCCCGTGCCGCCGGCGGGCACGTCACTCGCCAGACCATCGGCCTGATCCTGAAGGACGCGGCGCTGGCGGCCGGGCTGGACCCGGCGCGCGTCAGTCCGCACGTGCTACGGCATTCCTTCGCCTCGCACCTGTTGGCCAACGACGCCGATCTGCGCAGCCTGCAGATCCTGCTCGGCCATGCGGATATCGCCACCACGCAGATCTACACGAAGGTGCTCGAGGAACGGCTGCAACGCCTGGTCGAGGATTTTCATCCGCTGTCCATTCCGGAGCACGCCGCATGACCATCTCTCCGACCTCTTCCCCTGGGGCCCGCCTGCACCGCAGCGAACTGGCCGTGCCTGCCATCCGCCCCGAGCTGTTCCCGAAGGCCGCCGCCGGCCCCGCCGACGCCGTCTTCCTCGACCTCGAGGACAGCGTGCCGGAAGCCGAGAAGGACCGCGCCCGCGCCAATGCCGTGGCTGCCGTCCGCGACCTCGACTGGGGCCGCAAGATCCTCGCCGTCCGGGTCAACGGCCTGGATACGCCGCATTTCTACAAGGACCTCATCGCCCTGCTGGCGGTCGGCGGCGACCGGCTCGACATCATCATGGTCCCCAAGGTCGGCGACCCACGCGAGCCCTTCGCGGTGGACCTGCTGGCGAGCCAGATCGAGGCCAATGCCAATCGAGCACGCCGCGTCGGCCTCGGCCTGGTGATCGAGACCGCGAAGGGCCTGGCGAATGTCGAGGCGATCGCCACCGCCTCCCCGCGCACCGAGAGCCTGCACCTGGGCGTTGCCGATCTCGCCGCCAGCCTCGGCATGCGCACCACCGCGATCGGCGGCCTGAACCCGGACTACGCCACCACGGCCGGGCTGATGGACCCCTGGCACTTCGCCCTCGCCCGGGTCATCACCGCCGCCCGCGCCGCCGGGCTGCGTCCCATCGATGGCCCCTACGGAGATTTCCGCGACACCGAGGGCCTGGAAGCCGCCACCCGCCGCGCCCGTGCCCTCGGCGCGGAGGGCAAGATGGCGATCCATCCGGGCCAGGTCGCCACCCTCAACGCCGCCTTCCAGCCCGGCGAGGCGGAGGTCGCCCAGGCCCGCCGCGTCCTCGCCGCCATGGAAGCCGGCCGCCAGGAAGGCCGCGCCGCCGTCGCGCTGGATGGCCGGCTGCTCGACATCGCCTCCATCCGCCAGGCCGAGGCGTTGGTCGCAAAGGCCGAGCGGATCTGACCGCTGCGACGCCGCGCCCTCAACGCGCGGCAAGCAACTCCATCGTCCGCGGGTCGGGCGTGCCATCGAAGTACCGCCCGATCACCTCGGCAAAGGCGTGAGCCTCCGGGCGTGCGGCGCCGAACAGCGTCATGGAGGAGCGCAACTTCAGGTCGTCCGGGCTGCCAAAAATCTCGGTGGCAGACCGACCTTCGATCGCGAGCACCAGCTCCGCGCACCCGACCAGCCGCGGCCCCAGCACTGGATGCGCCATGTAGGCCTCGGCCTCGGCGAGCGAGGCGATGCCGTAGTGCTGCGCGGTGGCGCTATGGCCGAGGGCGCGCAGTTGCGGGAAGACGAACCACATCCAGTGGCTGCGCTTCCGGCCCGCACGAAGCTCGCGCCGCACCTCCGCGATCACGGGGTTCTGGGCCTGCACGAAGCGGTCGAGCTGGAAAGGATTCGACATGCCGCGCCGCCTGATCTCGATCAGGCCTTGTGCACGCGCAGCGGCCCGAAGCTCTGCGCCACCGGCATGACCTGCAGGATGTTGACGTTGACGCGCGCAGGGCGGCTTGCCACCCAATGCACGGCATCGGCGACATCCTCCGGCGTCAGCGCATCCGCGCCGGCATAGGGCGCCGCCGCCTTTTCCGCGTCGCCCTTGAAGCGCACCGCGCTGAACTCGGTGCCGCCGACCAGACCCGGCTCGATCTCCGTCACCCGCACCGCCGTGCCGAACAGGTCGGCGCGCAGGTTCAGGCTGAAATGGCGCACGAAGGCCTTGCTCGCGCCGTAGACGTTGCCGCCGGGATAGGGGAATTCGCCGGCTGTCGAGCCGATGTTCACCACATGCCCGCGGTTGCGCGCCACCATCCCCGGCAGCACGGCGCGCGTCACATACATCAGTCCCTTGCAGTTGGTGTCGACCATCGCGTCCCAGTCATCGAGGTCCGCGCCCTGTGCCGGCGCCAGGCCGAGCGCGAGGCCGGCATTGTTCACCAGCAGGTCGATCTCCGCGAAAGCCGCTGGCAGCCCTTCCACCGCGGCCGCCACCGCCGCCCGGTCCCGCACATCCAGCACGACCGGATGGCAGCGATCCGCGCCGAGTTCGGCCACCAGCCCCTCCAGCCGATCCTCCCGCCGCCCGGCCGCGACGATGTTCCAGCCATCGGCGGAGAAGCGGCGCGCGATGGCAAGGCCGAAGCCGGCGGTCGCGCCGGTGACGAAGGCGATGGTCATGCAGTGTCTCCCTGATCTATCCAGCCCGCGGACCGGCCCGGAGCAGCGCCGGCCCATGGGCCCGTAGCCAGGCCACGGCCGCCTCGCGATGCGGCGAAAGCCGCGCCACATGCGCCCAGAACCGCGCCGAGTGGTTCATCTCCCGCAGATGTGCCACCTCATGCGCCACGACGTAGTCCAGCACCCAGCCCGGCGCCATCACCAGACGCCAGGAGAAAGCGAGCGTGCCGTCCCGCGCGCAACTGCCCCAGCGGCTGCGTGTATCCTTCAGGCGGATCGCCCGGGGTGCCACGCCCAGGATGGCGGCATGGCCGGCCGCCAAGGCGCCGACACGCCGCCCCGCCTCCGCCCGCAGGAAATCCGCCACGCGGCGCGCCAGGAACGCCGCCTCCCCCGTCACCACCAGCGCCCCGTCATGCAGGAAGGCGCCGCCTCGGGCGGCCGGATCATGTCGGATCTCGTGCTCCTGCCCACCGATCGCGACCTGGCCGCCCGCCTCGAACGGCGCCACCGGCGCCAGCGCCGCCAGCCGGGACATCGCCCATGCGCCATTCGCCCGCAGCAGCGCCAGCCCGGCCCGGCGTCCGGCACGTGGCGGCAGGATGATGACCACCGCCGCCGCCCGAGGGCAGATCCGCAGGGAAACGCGCCGCGCACGGACCGAGGGCCGCCATTGCACGCGGCAGTCGCCCGGCGGCGCCGCCAGCCTGATGGTCTCCGAGTCGGGCAGGTCCATGGGCGGAGGATGGCGTCCGGCCTGCTTGACAGCAACGCCCGGGGCATCGCCTTAAAGGTCTGATGCCCCGCCCCCTCGGCCTCTTCGCCTCGCTGCTGGCCCTGGGCGCGGTCTGGGGGCTGACGCCGGCGCTGGCGAAGCTGATGATGGCGAGCGGCATGCGCCCGCTCGGCATTGCGGGCATCGCTGCCAGCATCAGCATGGCGACCCTGTTCCTGATCGCCGCCTCCCGCCGCGACCTGCCGAGGATGACCCGCCCGCATCTGCGCCACTACTTCGCCGGCGGACTGGTCGGCATGGCGTTGGCGAACCTGTTCGGCTTCACTGGTCTGCAACACGCCCCGGCCGGCCTGTTCGCCCTGCTGATCCCGCTGACCGCCCTGCTCAGCGTGATGTTCTTCGCCATTGCCGGCCTGGACCGCGCGACGCCGCGGCGCATCGCCGGCACGCTGCTCGGTGTCGCCGGCGTCGGCATCGCCATGGCGCCGGGGGCGGTGCTGCCCGATCCGTCCATGCTGCCCTGGGCCGCCATCATGCTGCTGACGCCGGTGTGCTACGCGGCGTCCAACCTGATCTCGGTGAAGCTGGCGGTGCCCGGCTCCTCCCCGTTGTCGCAGGCGGCCGGCACGGTGATGGGCGCGGCGGTGTCCTCGCTGCTGCTGGCGCTGGCCTTCGGCCAGATGACGGTCCCCGCCAGCGCCACGGTGCTGGCCCTGCTGCTGGCGCATGGCGTGCTGAACGCCATGGGCTACATCCTGTACTTCCGGCTGCTGACCGGCGCTGGTGGCGTGGTCACGAGCCAGACCTCGATGACCATCACGCTCTGCGGCCTGTTCTACGGCTGGCTGATTTTCTCCGAAACGCCAGGCTGGTTGACCATCCCGGCCGTCGGCCTGATCTTCGGCGGCCTGCTGCTGGTGACCCTCAGCCCGGCAGCGCCTTCAGTTCCACTTCGACGAACGACAGCTTCGCCGTCCCCGCGTTGACGACATTGTGCTCCACGCCTGGGTCCCGGGTGTAGGACACGCCCGCCTTCAAGGTGGCATTCGCCGTCGCGCCGCCCGGCAGTTCCAGCAGCAGCGTGCCGTCCGTCACCGGGATCACCACGTAGCCCCAGCCATGCCGGTGCCAGCCGGTCTCCGCGCCGGGATCGAAATCCCAGCGCGTGACGCGGACCATCGCATCATCCTGCTGCACCGTGCCGATCGCCGGTGCGCGGCAGGTCAGCGGCGTGCTCACTCCGCGGCCTTCGCCATGGACATGCCGGCCAGCGGCAGCGCGCCGGTCGCCTGCATGTTGTCCCACGCCTTCTGCCCGGCTTCCGCCGACAGCGCCAGGTGCGGCGGGCGGATGTTGCGCCAGGCGGCGTCGCCGGTGCTGCGCGCGATGATCTCCCGCAGCCCGGGGATCAGCGGCGAGGATGTCGCCGCCTTACGCGTCGCGTTCAGCACAAGCTGCGCCGCATCCGCTTCCGGCCCGGTACGGTGCTTGTAGACGATGGCGCCGAATCGGGCGTTGACGTTCGACGCCGCGGTGATGCAACCCGCGCCGCCCTCGGCCAGGATCTTCTGGATGTATTCGTCGGAACCCGAATAGACCTCGAACCCGTCCTTGGCGAAGTGGTCGATCATCGCCTTCATGTTGCCGTAGTCGCCGGACGAATCCTTCACGCCCTTGATGGCGCCCGGGTATGCCTTCAGCAGCCGCCCGATCAGGTCCAGGCTGAACGGCACCGCGGATTGCTGCGGGAAGTGATAGAGGTAGATCGCTATCCCGCCGCCAACCCGCTGGATCACCTCGGAGAAATAGGCGAACAGCCCGTCATCCGACGGCGCCTTGTAGTAGAAGGGCGGCAGCACCAGCACGCCGCGGCAGCCCTGCGCCTTCGCATGCTTCGTGAGCTCCACCGTATCAGTCAGGCTGGCGCAGCCGGTGCCCGGCATCAGCGCCGTGGCCGGCACGCCGCGCGCGACGATCCCTTCCAGGATGTTCTTCCGCTCATCGAAGCCGAAGCTGTTCGCCTCACCAGTGGTGCCGAGGATGCCGAGCCCGTTGCAGCCGTTCGCCAGCAGCCACTTGCAGTGCCCGGCGTAGCGTTCGAGGTCCGGCGCGAAATCCGCCGTCATGGCGGTCAGCGCCGCCGCATTGATGCCGCCGAAAAGCGCGTCCTTCATGGTCGGGTCTCCTTCCCTCGATTGGTCTTCAGGCACGCAGCAGGCGTGGCATGGGGCGGGCCGCCTTCGGCCAACCGCCCGGCCAGGCGACCGTATTCTCCTCCAGCGCGCCGGCCTCGCGCTCCGCCACCACGCGGCCGCGCACGGAAACTCCGACCTGGTGCACCGTCTCCGGATCGCCGGAGACCAGCGGATGCCACCAGGGCAGGTCGCGGCCTTCCGCCAGCAACCGATAGGCGCAGGTCGGCGGCAGCCAGTCGATCGAAGCCACCTTGGCGGGCGTCAGCTTCACGCAATCCGGCACCACCGACTTCCGGTTCGCATAGTTGCGGCACTGGCAGCTCTGCCCATCCAGCAGCCGGCAGGCCACTTTGGTCCAGCGGAGCGCCTCCGTCTCCTCGTCCCGCAGCTTGTGCAGGCAGCAGCGCCCGCAGCCGTCGCACAGGCTTTCCCATTCCGGCCGCGTCATCGCGCCGAGGGTCTTGGTGCGCCAGAAAGGCTCGGGGGCCGCCATGGCGGGAAGGCTAGACGAGGTCACGCCTCCGGCACCACATCCCGGAAATACGGCTCCACCGTGCCCTTCAGCTTCAGCGTCAGCGGCTGCCCACGGCGGTCCACCGCCTTGCCGACGGAAACGCGCACCCAGCCTTCGCTGACGCAGTATTCCTCGACATTCGTCTTCTCGGTGCCGTTGAAGCGGATGCCGACGCCACGCGCCAGCAGCGCCTCCTGGTAGTGCGGGCTGCCGGGGTTGACCGACAGGCGGTCGGGCAGCGTCTCAGTCTGGGGAGATGCAGAATCTTCGCTCATGCGGGGGTGGTAGTCGCGCCGGGCCGCGCTGCCAAGGGTTCCTGCAGTGCGCGCAGCGCTTCCAGGAAGCGCTCGGCGGCGAGTTCCGGCGGCCAGGGCTGCCAGGGCACGCCGCCGAAGGCCGCCGCCAGCGGATCCGCCTCCATCACCCGCGCGCGGATGCCGAGCACGGCCCGCACCTCGGCCCGCGACCAGCCCGCCACATGCACCGCCTCCGCCGCCGCCATCGCGACGTCCAGCCGCTTGTGCAGCCGCTTCGCCTCCACATCCCAGGGCGACAGCGCGTAGCGTTGCGCCACCACGGATGCCAGGCGGTCCTGCAACGCCATGAAGCCCGGCCCGAGGAACGGCTTCAGCGGCGAGATGCAGTCGAAATTCGTCAGCCCCTCCTCCGCATCATGCAGCAACTCGCGCAGCGCCTCAGCCCGGACCGGCGCCGGCCTGGCCCGTCGCCGCAGCGCCAGCACTGCCATGGAATGCTGCGCGACCGAGAGGGGCGCCCCCGGCCAGACCGAGTGCCCGCCCCACCGAAACGTCCGCGCCAGGCCGATCGCCAGGTCCTCGTCCGTCCAGTCGAAGGGCGTCGGCGCCAGCAGGTCCAACCGCCGGCCGGAAGGCAGTCGCACCCAGGCGCGCGCCGAGCCGCTCAAGGCGCCGTCAGGTCGAAATCGGTGGTCACGGCCAGGTCCTCGCTGAACCAGGACCGCACCGCCGCCTGCCGCTGCCCGCAGTATTCCGGCCGGCCATCCGCATCCAGCCGCATCGTCAGGTCATGTCCCGGCACCAGCAGCGTCCCCGGCACCGCCCGCCACAAGGACCAGATGCCGGCCATCGAGGATTCGGAGGCCGCAGCATCCATCGTCATGTCGGCGGCCATGGACAGCATCTCCGACCGGTTCTTCGCAGCGTCCCCGCTGAAGATCACCGGCGGGTCGTTCGCCGCCATGTAGAAAGCGAGGCACCCCGGCGTATGTCCCGGCGCCGCGATCGCATGCACGCCCGGCAGCGGCTCATCCCCCGCCGCGATCCGGCGCGTCCGCGGGCTGGTCGCGAGCTCCCGCACATGCAGCTCCGGCAGCGCGTTGAAATCCCAGGGCTCCGCCTCCGCCCAGGCCAGTTCCACCGCACCGATCCAGACGGTGGCGTTGGGGAACAGCGGTGCGTTCACGCTGTGGTCCCAATGCGCATGGGTCAGCAGGATATCCGTCACATCCTCCCGCCGCACGCCGCGGGCCGAAAGCTGCTTTGCCAGTTCCGGCCGAATATTGAAGGACCCCACATCCACCAGCGCCACGCGGCCCTCGCCACGCAATAGCGCTATGGTGCTCCAGCCGAGCGCGCCGTGGCAGACGGATTTGCCGGGGTAGCCCTGTACCAGCACGTCCAGCGTATACATGCGCGCCCACCCCCTGCCATGGCGCCACAGTAGCGGGGTTGCGCCGGCCGCCAAGCCGGCCGATCCTGCGGCCACCACCCATGAAGTTCCTGCACGCCGCCGACATCCACCTGGACAGCCCCCTGGCCGGGCTGCACGCGCGGGCCGACCTGCCGCCAGGGCTGCTGCGCGGCTGCACCCGCCGCGCCTTCGCCGCCCTGGTCGATCTCGCCATCGCCGAGGATGTCGCCTTCCTGCTCATCGCCGGCGACCTGTACGATGGCGACTGGAAGGATTTCTCGACCGGCCTTTTCTTCGCCGAGCAGATGAAGCGCCTGGCCCGCCCCTGCTTCCTGCTGCGCGGCAACCACGATGCGAAGTCCATCATCACCAAGGACCTGTCGCTGCCGCCCAACGTCCGCGAATTTTCCACCCGCAGCTGCACCACCCACGAGCTTGGCGAGCTCGGCATTGCCCTGCACGGCCATTCCTTTCCGAACCGCGCCGTGCCGGAGGACATCTCGGGTGGTTATTGCGACCCGCTGCCCGGCTTCCTGAACATCGGCCTGCTGCACACCTCGGCCAACGACCCCGGCGAGCACGAGACCTACGCCCCGTGCGAGCCCGGCCGGCTGGCCCTGAAGGGCTACGACTACTGGGCGCTCGGCCACATCCACGCGCGCCAGGTGATCCAGCAGCGCCCCTGGATCGTCTTCCCCGGCAACCTCCAGGGCCGCCACATCCGGGAGACCGGGGCCAAGGGCGGCTCCCTGGTCACGGTGGAGGATGGCCGCGTCGTCGCCGTGGAACACCGCGCCGTCGACACGCTGCGCTGGGCGCTGCTGGAGGTCGATGCGACCGCGAACGACGACGCGGCCCTCGCCCGACGCATCGCCGACGCGGTGCAGCAGGCGCTGTCGGGCGCCGAGGACCGTCCCATGCTCGCCCGCCTGGTGCTGCACGGCGAAGCGCCGCCGCATCCCGCGCTCGCGACCGATGCGGCGCGCCTGGCCGCGGAATGCCGCAACGCCGCCATCGAGGTCGGCGGCGAGCTCTGGGTCGAGAAGGTGCGCCTGCGCACCACGCCGCCACGCGCCACGGCAAGCGAGGCCATCGCCCCGCTGCGCGCCGCCTTCACCGCCGGTCTCGACGACCCGCAGCTTGTCGCCACGCTGCTGGCCGACTTCGCCGCGCTGCGCGGCAAGGTGCCGCCGCCGGCGCGCGAGGGGCTCGACCTGCCCGCCGACGAAGCAGGCCTGGCCAGCCTCGCCGAGGCCGCCTGGCAGGAGGTCGCGGCCGCCCTCGCGGCGGAGCCGCCGGGATGAGGCTGCTGCGCCTGGACCTGTTGCGCTACGGCCACCTCACCGATGCCCGCCTCGATTTCCCGCCGGAGGCGCCGCTGGTCGTGGTGCTCGGCGCCAACGAGGCCGGCAAATCCACCGCGCTGTCCGCCATCGGCGACGCGCTGTTCGGCTTCCCGCAGCGCAGCCCCTACGCCTTCCTGCACGACACCGCGCAGCTGCGCCTGGGCTTCGAAGTCGCCGGGCAGGACGGCAGCCGCGCCGCCTTCGTCCGCAGAAAGGGCCGCAAGGACACGCTGCGCGACGCGGCCGACAGCCCGGTCTCCGAAGGCGCGCTGCTGCGCCTCCTCGGCGGCGCCGGCCGCGACCTGTTCGAAACGACCTACGGCCTGAACGGCGATGCGCTGCGCCGCGGCGCGCTGTCCCTGCTGGCCAGTGGTGGCGAAGCCGGCGAGAGCCTGCTCGCCGGCATGGGCCTGCCGAATCTGCGCAAGGCGCTGGACCGGCTGGATGCGGAAGCGAAGGCCCTGCATGGCGATGGCCGCGGCCGGCGCGCCCTTGCCGCCGCGACCGAGGCCTGGAGCGAGAAGCGCCGCGCCGCGGAGGACGCCACAGTGCAGCCTCGCGCCTGGCTGGCGGCCAAGGCGGAACTGGACGCGCTGTACGAGCAGGTCGAGGCGAACCGTCGCCAGGCCTCGATGCTGGCCACCGAGGCTGCCCGGCTCAACCGCCTGCGCCGTGTCCTGCCCCTGCTGACGGCGCTCGCCGCCAGCCGCGCCGAACTGGCCGAGGTCGCCGATGCGCCCACGCTGCCCGCCAACGCAGCCACCACCCTGGCTACCCTGGTCGAGGAACGCCGCCAGGCGGCAGAGGACCAGCGCCGGGAGCAGGAGGAAGCCGAGCGGCTGGTGGCGGAACAGGACGCCCTGCCGCAGGACCCGGCGGTTCTCGCCCTTCAGGATGAGATCGACCTGCTGGCGGAGCAGCGCGTCGCCGCCCTGAACGCCACCCGCGACCTGCCGGAGGTGCTGCGGGAGGTGGATCGCTATCGTGCGGAGGTCATCGAGGCCGCGGCGCAAATCGGCACGGCCGCGACCCCGGAGGCCGTCCGCGATGCCCTGCCGAGCCCGGCGGATCGCCGCCGCGCCCAGACCCTCATCCGCCGCCGCACCGCCCTCGCCACCGCGCTGGCGGAGGCCGCCGAGGCGCTGCGCCAGGCCGGCCGGACGCATGCCGAATGCCGCGACCGGCTTGACGCCGCCACCCCTCACGCCGCCGGGCGGCCATCCTCCGCACCGCTGCGACGTGCCATCGAGGCGGCGCGCGGCGAGGGTCCGCTCGATCGCGAACTGGCCGCCGCGGAACGGGCGCTTGCGACCGCGGCCGGACAGGTCGCGACCGCGCTTGCCGCCCTGCCGCTGTGGACCGGGACGGCCGAGGCGCTCGCCGCCTGCAAGCTGCCGCTGCAACCCGCCGCCGAAGCGGCGGCGCAGCATCTGGCGGCGGCCCGGACCGAAAGCGAGCAGGCCCGCGCCGCGGCCGCCGGATTGCGTGTCGAGATCGCGGAGCTGGAAGCGGCCATCGCCCACCTGGCTCGTGGCGAAACGGTGCCGACGCGCGCCGTCATCGCCGCGGAGCGCGCCCGGCGTGATACGGCATGGCGCCGGATCCGCGCCGCGCTGGAAGACGGCGCGCCCGACGCGCCGCCCGATCCGGACGCCTTCGAAGACCTGCGCGATGCCGCCGACCGTCTGGCCGATGCCCGCGCCGACGACGCCGCCCGGGTGAATGACTACGCGGCGAGATCGGCACGCCTCGACCTGCTCCGGGGCCGCCGCGCCGAAACCGAGGCCGCCCAGGCTGCCGCCGAGACCCGCGCCAGCGCCGCGGAAGCCGCGTGGCGCGCACTCTGGGCCCCGGCCGGCCTCATGCCAGCGGCCCCGCCGGCCATGGCGGAATGGCGGCGCGCCCAGGCCGAGGTCCTGCGGCTCGCCGGGCTGGAGGCGGAAGCCCGCCAGAAGCGCGACGAACTCGCCACCCGCCTTGCCACCACCCGGGACCGGCTCGCTGGCCTGCTGCCCGCCGGCGCGGCCGACCAAACCCTGGCCGGTATGCTCGCCGAAGCCCAGGAATGGTGGGCCGAGGCGGAGGCGGCGGAGACTGCGCACAGGACCCTCGCCACCCGCCACGCGGATGCGGCGGAGCGCCTGGACGCCGCCCGCGCCCGCCACAGCCTTGCCGCGACCGAGCTTGCCGCCTTTGAGGCGGAATGGCGGCCCGCCGCCCTGGCGCTCGAACTGCCGGCCGAAGCCTCGGCGGAAATGCTGGAAGCCGCCCTCGGCGCCTGGACCCGGGTCGCGGAGGCCGCCACCGCCTGGCACCGAGACGCCGCGCGGGTGGCCGACATGCAGCGGACCGTCGCCGAATTCGCCGCGACAACAAGCAGGCTGCTAGCAGCCCTCGGTTCCGCCGGACCGGACGAAGCGGCCCCGCTCGCCGTGGCCCGGCTGGCCCGCCGCCTGGCCGAGGCGCGCGAAGCCCGCCGCGCCGCCGCCGACCTCGCGCAGCGCCTGCAGCAGCGCCGCTACGCCTTGGCCGAGGCCACAGCGCGACACGAAGCCGCCGAACGCGGCTTGTCCGCGCTGCGTCAGGCCGCCGGCGCCGCCGACCTGCCGGCGCTGGAGGAGGCCATCCGACGGGCGGCGCGACGCGAGGCGCTCCACGCCGAGATGGCCCTACGGTCCGCCGAGTTGCTGCGCCAGGGCGATGGCGGCGACGAGGCCACGCTCCGTGCCGAAGCCGCGGAGGCCGATCCGGACCAGGCCCGCGCGCGGCTCGACCAGATCGAGACCGAACAGGCCGCCCTCCGCGACTCCCTCGCCAGCCTCGGTGCCGCCCGCCAGGCCGCGGAGGCGAGCCTCGATTCCATGCGGGCGGGACATGATTCCGCCGGGCTGGCGCAGGAAGCACGGCACCACCTGGCCGAGGCCGGCGCGGCCGCCGAGCGCTACGCCCGGCTGCATTTGGCCCGCAGCCTGCTCGCCGCCGGAATCGAGCGGATCCGCGCGGAACGCCAGGCGCCGCTGCTCCGCGCCGCCAGCCGCCATTTGGCCCTGCTGACCGAAGGTCGCTACGCCAGCCTGACCACGGATGAGGACGATGCCGGCCGCACGACGCTGCGCGCGGTGCGCGACAACGGATCCGAATGCCCGGTCGAGGCGCTGAGCGAGGGGACGCGGGACCAGCTGTACCTCGCGCTCCGCGTCGCGGCCGTCGAGGCGCATGCGGCCGGCACCGAGCCGCTACCCTTCATCGCCGACGACCTGCTGGCGACCTTCGACGACGCCCGCGCCGACCTGGCGCTCGCCCTGCTCGCCCGCCTCGGGCGCACCACCCAGACGATCCTCTTCACCCACCACGCCCACATCGCCGACCTCGCCCGGCGCCAGCCCGGCGTGGCGGTTCGGGAACTGCCCCGGCCGGCCGCAGCCTGAGGCGCAGCGCCCTTCCGCACTGCCCCCCGCGCGGCCTAAGCTGCGGGAACGGAGGAACAAGTCCATGGATGTCCGCACCCAGCCCCCGGTGATTCGACTGGCCCCCGATGACGGCGTCCTGATCGCCCGCATCGGCCTGCCGCCCGGCACCACCGTCATCGAGGGCGTCACCGTCGGCGCACGGCGCATCCCGCCCGGCCACAAGGTCGCCATCCGCCCGCATTCGCCCGGCGAAGAGATCCGCCGCTACGGCCAGATCATCGGCTTCGCCACGGAGAGCATTGCACCCGGCGACTGGGTCCACACGCACAACTGCGCCATGGGCGATTTCTCCAAGGACTATGCGTGGAGCCGCGAGACGCGGCCGACGCAATACGCCAACACCCCCGCCACCTTCATGGGCTTCCGGCGCCCGGATGGCCGGGCCGCGACGCGCAACTACATCGGCATCATCACTTCGGTGAACTGCTCCGCCCATGTCGCCGACCTCATCGCCGATGCCTTCAAGCGCAATCCCTTCGTGGGCCACGATCCGCTGGCGGAGTTTCCGAACGTGGACGGCGTGGTGGCACTGACCCACAAGACCGGCTGCGGCATGACGGAAGGGGAGCCGCTCAAGCTGCTGCGCCGCACGCTGGCCGGCTTCGCGCGCCACGTGAATTTCTCCCATGTCATCGCCATCGGCCTCGGCTGCGAGGTGAACCAGCTGGGCGGACTGCTGAAGGAACAGCGCCTCGCCGGGCGGCTGCGCAGCATGGACATCCAGGAGATGGGCGGCACGCGGAAGACCGTGGAAGCCGGCATCGCCTTTGTACGGGAGGTGCTGGCCGAAGCCAACGCCGCGCAGCGCGTGCCGGTGCCCGCCAGCGAACTGGTGGTCGCCCTGCAATGCGGCGGCTCGGACGGCTATTCCGGCATTACCGCCAACCCGGCGCTCGGCGCGGCCTCCGACCTCGTGGTGCGGCACGGCGGCACCGTGATCCTGTCCGAGACGCCCGAGACCTACGGCGCAGAGCACCTGCTCACCCGCCGCGCCGTCTCCCGCGAGGTGGGCGAGAAACTGGTCGACCTGATGCGCTGGTGGGACGAATACACGGCGCGGGAAGGCGCGGAGATGAACGCCAACCCTTCCCCCGGCAACAAAGCTGGCGGGCTGACCACCATCCTCGAGAAATCGCTCGGCGCCATGGCCAAGGCCGGCAGCACCAACCTGGTCGAGGTCTATCGCTACGCGGAACCTGTCACCGCGAAGGGCTTCGTCTTCATGGACACCCCCGGCTACGACCCCGTTGCCGCCACCGGCCAGGTCGCCGGCGGCGCCAACCTTGTCTGCTTCACCACGGGCCGCGGCAGCGTCTTCGGCTGCAAGCCCGCGCCTTCCATCAAGCTCGCCACCAACACCGCGATGTATGAGCGCATGTCGGAAGACATGGACGTGAATTGCGGCGCCATCGTCACCGGCGAGGAGACCATCGAGGAAGCCGGCCAGCGCATCTTCGAGCTGATGCTGCGGGTGGCCAGCGGCGAACGCACGAAAAGCGAGACCTATGATTTCGGCAGCAGCGAATTCGCACCCTGGGTGATCGGCGCGACGATGTGAGCTTCGCCTTCCACCCCCGCACCATCCACCCCGCGCTGCGCGGCCTGGTGCGGGGATTGTGGCACTACGACGAGCAGCGCGACGCGCCGCTGCGGCGACGGGAGATGCCGGTCGCGGAAGCGGTACTGCTGTTCAACCTGGGCCCGCCCATCGGCGTCGCCTGGCCCGACCCTGCGGCGGAAACCGGCTTCGCCAGCGCCGCCGGCTTCCTCGCCAGGCCGCACCCCGCCCCCGCCCGCAGCTTCATGTCCGGCCGCCAGCGCGGCGTGCAGGTGATGCTGACGCCGCTCGGCGCGGAACGACTGCTGCGAACCCCTCTGTCCGCCGTCCCGGCCGCGTTCCTGTCGCTCCCCGAGGCACTTGGCCGCGGCGGCGCCGGCCTGGGCGAACGCCTGGCGGAAACCAGGGGCGCGGCCGCCTGTCTCGACCTGCTCGAGGCCGAACTGCTGCAACGCCTTGCCGGCACGGCGCCTCCCGCCGACCCGGTCGCGCAGGCCTGGCGCCGCATCGAGGCCAGTGCCGGCCGCATCGCCATCGGTGCGCTGGCCCGCGACCTCGGCTGGTCCCGCCAGACGCTCGTCACGCGATTCCGCGCCCGCACCGGCCTCACCCCCAAGATGGCCGCCCGGCTGCAGCGGTTTCGTGCCGTCATCGCGCACCTGCCGGAGGTGCCCGAGCAAGGCTGGGCCGGGCTGGCGGCGGAACTCGGCTATGCGGACCAGTCCCACCTGATCCGGGACGTGCGCGACTTCACCGGCCTGACCCCCGGCGCCCTGCTGCGACGACGGCTGCCGGATGGGCTGGGCTTCGTCGAATAGGGCGACATTTCTCCAATCCGGCCGCCGGCCGCTCTCCCTATGCTCGGGCCTCCACGGCATGGAGATCCCGCATGGACACGCCGCTTTGCCCCTGCCTGCGCTACGCCGATGCGCCGGCCGCGATCGACTGGCTCGAACGCGCCTTCGGCTTCCGCCGCGGCCTGGTGGTGCCCGACGACAAGGGCGGCATCGCCCATGCCGAACTGTACTACGGCACTTCAGGGCTGGTGATGCTCGGCTCGCCGCGCGCCGACAGTCTCGGCCAGCCACCCGGCGCGCTCGGCGGCATTTCCGGCACCATCTATCTGCGAACGGCTGATGCCGATGCCGCCCATGCCCGCGCCGTCGCCGCGGGTGCGGAGGTGCTGCGCCCGCTGGAGGAGACCGACTACGGCTCCCGCGACTTCACCGTGCGCGACCCGCAGGGCCAGGTCTGGTCCTTCGGAACCTACTGGCCGGAAGCGCCGGCCTGAAGCGGCCCACGATCGATCGCAGTCAGCACCGCGTTCACGCCGCGATAGGTCGCCGCGATCCCCGTCACACCGCGCGCCGCCAGCCGCGCCGCATGTATGGCGTGGTAGGCCTCCGCCGCCGCGCGCGTCTCGAACAGATAGACGCCGCCGGCACGCCCGGCGGCGGGTTCCTCGGTCCAGATCTTCCACACCAGGCCCGCCTGCCCGGCGATGTCCTGCGCCAGCGGCTTCAGCGCTTCCGTCCGTTCCGGCCCGAAGGCCAGGTTGGGAAAGTCGAAGATCAGGACGGTCGGACCATCAGGCATACGGCACGGTGCGCTGCACCTGCTCGCCCAGCCCCTGGATCGCCACCTTCATGGTCTGCCCCGCCTTCAGGAACACCGGCGGCTTCTGGCCGAGCCCGACACCGGGCGGCGTCCCGGTGGAAATCACGTCGCCCGGATGCAGCGTGATGAAGTGGGAGACGTAGGAGACCAGGTGGCGCACGCCGAAGATCATGGTGCGGGACGAGCCGTCCTGCATCCGCGCATCATCGACATCCAATGTCATCGACAAATCCTGCGGATCGGCGATCTCGTCCTTCGTAACAAGCCAGGGGCCGAGCGGGCCGAAGGTGTCGCAGCCCTTGCCCTTGTCCCAGGTACCGCCACGCTCGATCTGCCATTCGCGCTCGGAGACGTCGTTGCAGATCGCGTAGCCCGCGACATGCTCCATCGCGGTGTCTTCCGGCACGCATTTCGCGAGGCTGCCAATGATGATGGCAAGCTCGACTTCCCAGTCGGTCTTCACCGAATCCTTCGGGATCATCACGTCGTCATTCGGCCCGCACAGCGCGCCGAGCGACTTCAGGAACACGATCGGCTCCTTCGGGATCGCAGCGCCGGTTTCCGCCGCATGGTCCGCGTAGTTCAGCCCGATGCAGACGAAGTTCTTCATGCCGGCCACCGGCGGGCCGATGCGCGGCGTGCCGGTGACGGCGGGCAGGCTGGCGGGATCGAGCGCCGCGATCTGCGCCAGGCCCGCGGCGGACAGCGCCACGCCGGCAAGGTCGGGGACCACGCCCGAGAGGTCACGGATGGTGCCGGAACTGTCCAGCAGGCCGGGTTTTTCCTGGCCCGCAGGGCCATAGCGCAGAAGCTTCATGGGGACGCCTATACTCGGGTTGCGCGGGAAATCACAGCGTCCAGCCGCCATCGATGACGATGGCCTGGCCGGTGACGAAGGCGCTCTCGTCGCTGGCGAGATAGACCGCCAGCGCCGCCATCTCCTCCGCCGTCGCCAGACGGCCCATCGCCTGCCGCGCGACGAAGGCGGCGCGCGCCGCGGCCTCGCTGCCCGCCTGCGCCGCATTGGCGGAGATGCGCTCGCCGAGGCTGGGCGTGTCCACCGTGCCGGGGCAGATCGCGTTGCAGCGGATGCCCTGCGTCACGTATTCCGTCGCCACGGATTTCGTCAACCCGATCACCGCGGCCTTCGTGGTGCCATACAGGAAGCGGTTCGGCGCGCCCTTGATGGAGGAACAGGCGGACGACATGTTGACGATGGTACCGCGCCTCCGCTCCAGCATCCCCGGCAGCACCGCCTGCAGCATCTTCCACATGGACCGCACGTTCAGCGCGAAGCCGAAATCCCATTCCGCATCGGTCGCCGTCAGCACCGTGTTCTGGTGCACGAAGCCGGCGCAGTTGAACAGGATGTCGATCTCGCCGATGGCCGCCACCGTATCCGCGATGGCCTTCTCGTCCAGCACATCCAGCCCTCGCACCGTAAGCCCCTGCGCGGTCAGGTCCGCGAGCTTCGCCACGTCCTTGTCGGTGGCGACCACCGTCGCCCCTTCCGCCGCGTAGGCCAGCGCGGTGGCACGCCCGATCCCCTGCGCCGCCGCCGTCACCAGGCAGCGCTTGCCCGCCAATCGTCCTGCCATGACCGCGTCCCTCAGTGGTTGTGTCGGCTTTCGCCGCGCGTCTCCAGGATGTTGAGGAACAGCGTCGCCGGTTCCAGGCAGCCGCCGGTACCGAGCTGGCCGACCATGCTGCGGTAGATCTCCTCCCACGGCGTCTTGTGCAGCAGTACCGGCGCCGTCCAGGCCGCGCGCCGCGCCGCCATTTCCGCCTCGGGGATCAGCACGTCCACGCGCCGTGCCTTCAGGTCGATGCGGATCGGGTCGCCATGCTTCAGCAGCGCGAGGCCACCGCCCACCACCGCTTCCGGCGTAACGTTGAGGATGGAGGGCGAGCCGGATGTGCCGCTCTGCCGCCCGTCGCCGATCGTCGGCAGCGCCATGATGCCGCGCTTGATGAGCGCGGCCGGCGGCTGCATGTTCACCACCTCCGCGGCACCCGGATAGCCCACCGCGCCGCAGTTGCGCACCACCAGCACCGTGGTCTCGTCGATGCCGAGGTCCGGGTCCTCGATGCGCGCGTGATAATCCTCCGGTCCCTCGAACACCGCGACCTTGCCCTCGAACACATCGGGGTTCTCCGACAGGAAGCGGGCGCGGAATTCCTTGTCGATGACGCTGATCTTCATCACCGCGCTGTCGAACAGATTGCCCGACAGCACGATGAAGCCGGCATGTTCCTTCATCGGCTTGCCGAAGCTGCGGATCACCTCCCGGTCCGGCTCGCCAAGCCCGGCCAGGTTCTCCGCCACGGTCTTGCCGGTCACCGTCATCACGTCGCCATGCAGGATGCCGGCGTCGAGCAATTCCTTCATCACCGCCGGCACGCCGCCGGCGCGGTAGAAGGCCTCGCCGAGGAAGCGTCCGGCCGGCTGGCAATCCACCAGCAGCGGCACCTCGGCGCCGACGCGCTGCCAGTCAGCCAAGTCGTGTTCCACGCCCATGTGCCGCGCGATCGCCACCATGTGCACCGGGCAGTTGGAGGACGCCCCGATGGCGCTGGCCACCATCACCGCATTCTCGAACGCCTTCTTCGTCATCACGTCGGAGGGCCGCAGGTTGGCCTTCACCATTTCCACCGCGCGCACGCCGGTCATGTAGGCCATCTGCGCCCGCTGCCGGTACGGGCCCGGGATGGCGGCGCTGCCGGTCAGCGTCATGCCCACCGCTTCCGCCAGCGAGTTCATCGACAGCGCCGTGCCCATCGTCGAGCAATGCCCGACGCTGGTCGAGGAAGACGCCACCATCTCGATGAAGCCCTCATAGTCGATTTCGCCGGCCGCGAGCTTTTTCCGCGCCTCCCAGACAATGGTGCCGGACCCGGCGAGCCGCCCATGCCACCAGCCATCCAGCATCGGCCCGCCCGGCAGGGCCACAGCCGGGATGTTCATGGTGGCAGCCCCCATCAGCATGGCCGGCGTGGTCTTGTCGCAGCCCGTGGTCAGGACGACGCCGTCGATCGGGTAGCCGTGCAGGATCTCCACCAGCGACAGGTATTGCAGGTTACGGTCCAGCGAGGCCGTCGGCCGCTTCAGCGTTTCCTGGATCGGATGGACCGGAAACTCCAGCGGCACGCCGCCGGCATCCCGGATGCCCGCCTTCACCCGCTCCGCCAGCGCGATGTGGTGGCGGTTGCAGGGGGAGATGTCGGATCCGGTCTGGGCGATGCCGATCATCGGCCGGCCGGATTGCAGCTCCGCCCGCGTCATGCCGAAGTTCAACTGCCGCTCGATATAGAGCGACGTCATGCCCGGGTCCTGCGGGTCGTCGAACCACCTCTGGCTGCGCAGCTTGAAGGGCTTCTTGGTTTGGTCGTGGTCGTCCATGGCGTATCCCCATCGGCTGTCGCCGTTGGGTGGAGTGAGGCGCCGCGGCGGCCTTTCGTCAACCTCTACCTGGACGCGGCGCGGAACCCTGGCCCAGCCACTGCCGGGACAGGCGGCTCCACAGGCAGTCATCGGCGGGGCTGGGCATGCGGGTGGCTCCTTTCGCGCACCGCCCTGATGCCGAAGCCACGTTTCACCCGGATTTCGTGCGTTGCCTCCCCCGAAGTGATCTATTGCATCCGGCGACCCGCCGATGTTGCATCCCGCCGCACCTGCTGAAGCGAGACCCGCCATGGCGGAGACGCCCGCCATCATCGTCTGCGACGACGAACCCGACCTGCGCGAGGCGGTGGCCGAGTACCTGGCTCGCCGCGGCTTCGACGTGCGCCGCGCCGAGGACGGTGCCGCGTTGCGCCGCCAGCTGGCGGAACGCATGGCGGATTTGGTGGTGCTCGACATCGCCATGCCCGGCGAGGATGGCCTTTCCGTCGCCCGCGCGCTGCGCGCCGAATCCGACATCGGCATCGTGATGCTGTCGGCCGCCGGCGACGTGGTGGACCGTGTCGTGGGACTCGAGGTCGGCGCCGACGACTACGTCGCCAAGCCCGTCGACCTGCGCGAACTGCTCGCCCGGCTGCGCGCCGTGCTGCGGCGGCGGGAGGCGACGGCGGCCGCCATCGGCGCAGCACCCGCCGCGCCGGCCCCGGTCGCGGCGCCGCCGGCCCCGGCCACCCACCGCATCCGCATGGGCCGCACTTGGCTCGACCTCGATGCCCGCCGCCTGACCGGCCCGGATGGCCAGGAAATCCCCCTCGGACCCTCCGAATTCGCCCTGCTGCGCGCCTTCGCAGAACGCCCCGGCCGAGTCCTGACGCGGGAGGTGCTGCTGGACCTGGCGCATCCCCGTGGCGACGAACATTTCGACCGGTCCATCGACGTCCGCATCGCCCGCATCCGCCGCAAGGTGGAAGCCGTGCCGGACCGCCCCGCGGTCATCCGCACCATCCGTGGCGCCGGCTATGTCTTTGACCCCACCGCCGAATCCTGAAGCCATGCCGGGTGGGGGGCCGGATACGCGAGCGGACGTCGCGCTGCTGCGCGGCGTGCTCGATTCCGCCCCGGCCCGCGTCTGCGTCGTCTCCCGCGACCGTCGCTACATCTACGTCAACCGCGAATTCGCCGAATTCGCCCAGCGCCCAGCCGAGGAAATCCTCGGCATGCGCACCCGCGACCTGGTGGGGGAGGAGGTTGCCGGCCGGCTCGACCCGCATGGCGACCGTGCCCTGGCCGGGGAAGTGGTGAACATCGAGGGCTGGATCGACTATCGCCGCAACGGCCGCCGATTCATCGCCTGGACCTTCACCCCGTTTCGCACCGCAGCCGGCCCCATGCCTGGCCAGCATGACGCCTTCATCCTGTTCATGCGCGACCTCACCGACCAGAAGCTGCGGGAGGAGGAGGCGGAGGCGAACCGCACGCAGCTGCGCGCCATCCTGGAAGGCATCGCCGATGGCGTGAACATCGTCGGGCCCGATGCGCGGCTGGTGCTGGCCAATCGCGGCTTCCTGCGCATGTACGGCTTCCCGCCGCAGCTCGGCGCCGCCGGCACGCCGCTCGCCGATTTCATCCGCCACCGCCTGCGCCGGGCAGAGCTGCGGCCGGAGGAAGATCCCTGCGAGCCGGAGGAAGCGCTGGTGCTGCGCCGCGTCGCCGACATCATGACGCGACCGCCGGGGCGACTCGAGGAAACCCGCCCGGACGGCACCGTCATCGAGCTGCGCACCGAACGCCTGCCCGACGGCACGCTGGTCAACACCTACAGCGACCTGACGCTGCGCCGCGACGCCGAACGGGCCCGCCGCGCCAGCCGCGACGCGCTGCGCCGAAACGAGCGCCTGTCCGCCATCGCCTCCCTGCTCGCCGGCGTGGCGCATGAGATCAACAACCCGCTCGCGGTCGTCGCGGCCCAATCGCTGCTGCTGGTTGAGGAGGCTGAAGGCACGGAAATGGCCGAACGGGCGGAGAAGGTGCGCCGCGCCGCCGAACGCTGCGGCCGCATCGTCGCCAGCCTGCTCGCCTCCGCCCGTCAGAAGCCGCCGAAGCGGGAACGGGTGGACCTGCGGGAGGCCGTGGCGACCGGCCTCGACCTGACCGCCGAGGTGGCCCGGGAAGCCGGCATCGAGGTTGCCACCGACATCCCACCGGACCTGCCCGGCATCCGTGGCGATGCCGACCAGCTGGCGCATCTGGTGGGCAACCTGGTCGGCAATGCCCGGGCGGCCCTGGCCAGCATGCCACCCCGCGCCGATTGGCGGCCCCGCATCCAGCTCCGCCTGCGCGCCCTGCGTGATGCGGTGGAACTGCGCGTCGCCGACAACGGCCCCGGAATCCCGGCCGAACTGCGCGAGCGCGTCTTCGACCCGTTCTTCACCACCAAGCCGGATGGCGAAGGAACCGGCGTCGGTCTTTCCCTCTGCCGCACCATCGCCAAGGCGCATGGCGGCAGCATCTGCATCGAGGAGAATCCAGGCGGCGGCGCCGCGCTGGTGGTCCGGCTGCCGCGGCCGGCCTAGCTCGCCGCCGCTTCCTCCAGGAACACCTGAACCGCCTGGAACAGCGTGCCGCGGTTGCGCTCCATCCACATGTTGTGGGTGCCCTCCGCCAGCACGACCATGCGCTTGCCCGGCGATTGCTTCAGTTCCGCGAAGGCGGCGAAGCACAGCGGCGGCGGCGTGGTGCGGTCCCATTCGCCCACCACGACCAGTGCCGGCGCCGTCACCTTCGCCGGCTCCCACCACGGGCGCCCGGCATTCCAGAATTCCCGCCCATCCGCCACCGGCCCGTTCGGGATGCGCAGCACGGAGGGGCTGGCGCGGATGCCGTCCGGGTCCTGCGCCCAGGTCACGCCGGCGAAATGCTCGAACCACCCCGGCGGAATCAGCGCCGCGCGCTTGTCCTCCGGCGCCTGCGCCAGCGTGCCCTGGCGCGCCGCCTGCTGCGTGAGCGGCCGCCAGGCCCCGAGCGGCCCGCCGCCAGGGTCGGTGCGGCTCGGCCCGTCGCGCAGCCAGGGCGGCGCGTACAGTACCAGGCGCTCCACCTGCCCTGTGTTTTCGGCGGCGAAGCGCCCGACCAGCTTGGTGCCCCAGCTATGGCCGAGCAGCACCAGCTTCTCCAACTCGCGCCGCTGCCGGATGAAGGCAACGGCGGCGCCAAGGTCGGCCATCGCCTGTTCGCCCCGCGCCACCGGCGGATTCTGGTCGGCCGGCTGCGACATCGCGGGCGGGCGGGTGGAACGTCCGAAGCCGCGCACGTCCAAGGTCCAGACATCGAAGCCGCGCCCGGCGATGTAGTCCACCCAGGACAGGCCGCCGAAGGGCAGGTCGAAGCTGGTGCTGGCGCCATAGCCGGCGCCATGCACCATCAGCAGCGTTCGGGACGCGCCTGTCGTGGCACCCTCCGGCCGCTTGCTCCGGACGAACACCTCGATGCCCTCGCCAACCGGCACCATGAATTCTTCGGTGACGATGTTCGGCGTGCCCTGGGCCGCCGCCGGCAGGCCCGAGACGGCGGTGAGCAGCACAGGTGCGGCAAGAAGGTGGCGTCGCCTCATGAACCGGTCTCCGGGATCGTCCGGCGCGACTGTAGCGGCCGGAGGGCCGGCACCCAAGGGCAGCGGTGCGCGGGCAGGCGTTGGCTCAGACGCCCTCGAGCAGCCGGATCTTGAGGTCGCGGTAGCCGCTCCGGAACCGCGACACGCGCTGATCCTCCAGCATCGCCTCCAGCGCCCGGCCGAGTTCGCGCAGCCGCGCATCGCCCAGGCGCTGCGCCTCGACGAACATGGACCGCTCCTCGGAGCTCGCATGGTGGTCGACCGCCGCGTGCAGCGCCCGAAGGTGTTCGTCGAATGCAGGGCTGGACGTGCTGAGCTTCAGCGTCATGGCCAGCAGGTCGGACAATTGCCGGTGCTCGGCATGGGCCGTCGCGACATCCTCGCTGACCGGGCGGACCGCCGGGTAGAAGATGTGGTCCTCGACGTATTCGTGGATCTCCAACTCGGAGGCCAGCGTCCGCAGCAGGTCGCGGCGGGCGGGGTCCTCGCGCGGCGTCGCCTCGATGCGGCGGAACAGCGCCCGGAGCATCTGGTGATGCTCGTACAGCACCTCATCCGCCTTCGGTCCCGCGCCGGGCGGTGGTGCCTCGGCTGCGTCCGGAACATCCGCAGCCGTCACCACCTCGTCCCCCGGCTCCTGCTCCCGCCGGATCTCCACCTGGCCGTCACGGATGCGGGTCCGGTAGCGTGGCTGCGGGCTGGTGGCGGGGCCACCCGTGGGCTGCGCGGTCCGCAGGCAGAAGCGCGAGCCATGCCATGGGCACACCAACTGGCCATCCAGCACCCAGCCCTGGTCGAGTGGCCCGCCCTGATGCGCGCAGCGCGCGCCCATGGCGTGGACCACGCCGCGGTGCCGCACCAGCACCACGCCGACCTCCCGCCGCTGCACCGCATCGTGCACATCGACGCGGCGCGGCCGGTCCTCCTCCAGCGCCGATAACGGCAGGACCGGTACGAAATCCCGCGGCTCGCGGCTGCGATCCGCCTGGTCGACGCCAACGCGCCGCCGATAGACGAGGTGCCCGCCAAGGTAGCCGCCCACCATCATGCAGGCCCAGCCGAGCCCGCTGGCCAGTCGCCCCGCCCCCCGACGACCACGCTGGCGCAGCGACAGCGAGGCCAGGGTCAGCGCCAAGGCGGTGCCGTTGGTCAGCCCGTGCACGGTGCCGAGCCGGCGGTCCCGACCATCGGTGTATTGCCAATCCGCGAGGCCGGCCGCCGCGGCGGCAACCGCGCCCGCCGCCCCGGCCTTCAGCGCCAACTCGGCTGCCCGGGCCGCCTGCCGGTCCTTCAGCAGGCCGGCCGCGGCCAGCAGGTCGAGCCCGAAGGCCAGCGTCCAGCTTCCGACCGGCAGCGTGGCCAGCGCCGGATGCAGCGGATGGCCCAGCCACCTGCCGTGCAGCGCATCCCGCGCCGCCTGCGCCGGCCGGCCGAGCACCTGCACCGGCCGCGCCAGGGCCGTCTCGGCAGCGTATCCGGGGCCATCCAATCCGACGGCCGCCTCGATCCGGGCGATCGCCGCCTCCGCCGCACCCCGGCCGCGCCTGTGCCACCTCATGCGAGCGGCCTCCGCTGCGGCGGATGGGGATCTGTGCGGATCGGCATGGCCGGCCTCCATGGGTCGCCCCGGTAACGTGGCCGCAGCCGAGGTGTTCCGCCGGACCGTCACGGGACGGGGCCGCCGATCCGCGCTACAGCCTCGCCGCCATGGACACGCAAACCGCCGCACGCCAGGGAAGGCTCGGCGCCTGGGGGCCGGAGATCCGGGCCACCCTCGCGCTCGCTTGGCCGCTGGTCCTGACCAACCTGTCGCAATTCGCACTGTCGCTGACCGATGCGCTGTTCCTCGGCCGCGTGGCGACGGAGGCGCTGGCGGCGGCGACCCTCGGCGGCAATTTGTACTTCGCCGCACTCGCCCCGGCCTTCGGGCTGGCACTGGCCGCCGGGCCGATGTGCGCGCAGACCCGTGGCCGCGGGCGTGGGCACCTGCGCGGCATGCGGCGGGATGTGCGCGCCGCCTTCTGGGCCTGCGCCGCCGCCACCATCCCGGTCTGGCTGGTCCTTTGGCACACGGATTCGCTGCTGCGCGGCCTGGGACAGGACCCGGCTCTGGCGGCTCTGGCGGCGGATTACGTCCGCGCGCTGATGTGGGGCATGCCGCTGTTCTGCGGCTTCGTCGTGCTGCGTGGGTTCCTATCCGCTGAACAGCGGCCGCTATCCGCCCTGGTGGTCTCCTTCGTCGGCGTCGTCCTGAACATCCCGCTGAACTACTGGCTGATCCACGGAGGCTACGGCGTCCCGGCGCTGGGGGTGGTCGGTGCCGGTATCGCCTCCGCGCTGTGCAACCTGTTCATGTTCGTGGGCCTGGTTCTCGTCATCGCGCGCGACCGGCACCTGCGCCGCTACCACCTGTTCGGCCGTCTCTGGCGCCTGGATGTGTCCCGGCTGCGGGAGGTGGCGCAGATCGGCCTGCCGATCGCGGGCTCCATGGCACTGGAGATCGCCGTCTTCGCCTTTGCCGCCATCGCCATGGGCTGGTTCGGCGCAGTTGCCGTCGCCGCGCATGCCATCGCGGTGCAGATCGCCTCCGCCACCTTCATGGTGCCGATGGGCATCGCCCAGGCGGCGACCGCCCGCGTAGGACTGATGACCGGCGCCGGCCGCGCCATCGCGGCGGCGCGCGCCGGCTGGATCGGCATCGTGCTCGGCGCCGGCTTCATGGCGATCTCGGCCGCCTTCCTGGTCGGCTTCGCTGGCGATATTCCCTGGCTGTTCCTCGGCGAGGGCAATCCGGGGGCCGTGGAGACCGCGACGCTGGCCAGCGTGATGCTGGTGGTGGCCGGGCTGTTCCAACTTGCGGATGGCGTGCAGGCGGTGGCCGCCGGTGCGCTGCGCGGGCTGAAGGACACGCAGGTGCCAATGCTGCTGGCCGGCTTCGGCTACTGGATCATCGGCCTGCCACTCGGTCTCGCCCTGGCGCTGCCGCTGGGGCTCGGGCCGATCGGCCTGTGGATCGGACTGGCCGCTGGGTTGTTCCTGGTCGCCGGCCTGATGCTGGCGCGTTGGATGCGGCTGTCCGCCTCCGGTGGCTTGACCTTCCGCCGCCGGCTGGGATGACTGTGCCGGCAACAGCCTGGGATCCTGCGATGAGCCTCTGGAAGCGTGACTGGACCCCGGACCAGATTAACGCCCGCATGGCGGAGACCACGGCCGGGCTGCTGTCCATCGCGATCACGCGGATCGAGGCGGATGCGCTGCACGCCACCATGCCGGTCGATACACGCCACGTGCAGCCCTTCGGCCTGCTGCATGGCGGCGTCAGCGTCGTCCTGTCCGAGACCATCGGCTCCGTCGCCTGCATGATGACCCTGGGCGAGGCGCATCGCGCCGTCGGCATCGAGATCAACGCCAACCACATGGCCGGCGTGAAGCAGGGCGACACGGTGACCGCCATCTGCCGCCCCATGCACACCGGCGCCCGCACCCAGGTCTGGCAAACCGAGATCCGGCGTGGCGACGGCAAGCTCGCCTGCGTCTCCCGCCTCACCTGCGCCGTGGTCGACGCATGAGGCCGAAGGTCGCCGTCATCGGCACGGGTGGCACCATCGCCTCCCGCGGCGCGCATCCGCTGGATGTGCAGGACTACGCCTCCTCCGGCCTCGGCATCCTGGATGCGGAGGCGCTGGTCGCCGGCGTGCCGGACCTGGCGCGGGTGGCGGAGGTGATCGCCGCGCCCTTCACCGCCATCCCCTCCACTGCCATCGGCTGGTCCGACTGGCGCGCCCTGGTGGCGAAGATCCTGGAGATGGAGGCGGCGCATCCGGACCTCGCCGGGGTGGTGGTGACGCATGGCACCGCGACGTTGGAGGAAACCGCCTACCTGCTGTCGCTGACCCTGCCGACCGACCTGCCCGTGGTCGTCACCGGTGCGCAGCGGCCCTTCACCGGCCTGTCCTCCGATGCGCAGATGAACCTGGTGGCGGCGGTGCGGGTCGCGGCCGACCCGGCCTCGCGCGGCCTCGGCGTGATGGTGGTGCTGAACGACGAGGTTCATGCGGCCCGGGAGGTGACAAAAACCTCCACCGGGCGGCTGCAGACCTTCCGCAGCCCGGATGTCGGCGTGCTCGGTCATGTCGATGCCGACCGCGTGTCTTACTGGCGGCGCCCGACGCGCTTGCTGCCGGTAGCCGGGCGCTTCGACATCACAGCGGTTGAGCAGCCGCCCCGCGTCGACGTCGTCTATTCGGTGGCGGGTGGCGATGGCGTGGCGGTGCATGCCTTCCTGGCCGCCGGCGCCTCCGGCCTGGTCGCCGCGGCGCTGGCACCCGGGTTTGTCACGCCCGCCGAGCGCGCCGCGATGGCCGAGGCCATCGTCACCGGCTGTACCGTGGTGCTGTCCTCCCGGGCCGGCTCCGGCCGGACCTTCCCGACGCGTCGCTACGGTGAGGAAGGGTTCATCACCGCGGACAACCTGAACCCGCAGAAGGCCCGCATCCTGCTGATGCTGGCCCTGACGCGAACGCGGGACCGGGCGGAGATCGCGGCGCTGTTCGAGGCCGCCTGAGGCTCAGCAGCCGCCCGGCAAGGGCGAGAGTTCCAGCGCCCGGCCGGTGACGGAGAAGTCGCCGAAATCCATGGTGATCTCGTCCGCCACGCCATTCTCGAAGTAGCGCAGCCCAACCTCGTATTCCGGCTGGGATGCGCCGCCGGCCGCGCTGCCGCCCCGCTCGAAGAAGGCGATGCGCATCTGGCCGGAGGCCCCGCTGGCCAACGGGAAGCGCGGCGTGCCGGCGGCCGCGGACCAAGCCGTGATCACGGTGGTGGTGTCCTGCGCCCCCTCGTTCGTCGTGCCGTCGAACAGCGGCGCGGACAGGATGCGCCGCCCGCCGCGTGCGGCTTCCACCGCCAGCACGGTGTGGCGCATCGGCAGCAGCGTGCCGGCCGGCAGCGTCTCCTCCTGCCCCGCGGGGTCGGTGAAGCGGACAGTGCCGGCGCCATCGGGGCGCAGCTCGGCCTCTCCGGACACGCGCTGGCTGACGGCGCCCTGGGTGGATTGGGTCAGGGAGAAGCGCAGGCGGGAATTGTCCTTGGCCTCATAGGTCGCGTAGTCGGAGACGGTCTCGATCTCCTGGCCCTCGCGGTCCACCACCGTCAGCGTCATGCGCTGACGGGTGGCCCAACCTTCGCAGGCATCGGCCACGTCGAACACCATGGCGCCACGCACGGAGGTGATGCCGGAGCCCCGTGCTTCGCCGAGGTCGAGCCGATAGGCGGCCCGGTGCGGTGCCATGCGCGCGATGCCGGCGGCCAGCGCTGCCTCCGAGACCCCGGCGCGCGGTCCTGCCGTGACCTGGGCGGAGGCGGGAACCGCGAGCAGGCAGAGGGCGGCAAGAAGGCTGAGGCGACGGGTTGGCTGCATGGGGACTCCGGACTGCGCGCTAGGCTGCACTTAGGAAGCCTTGGGGCCACCTGCACCACCCTTGGGCGGCGGAAGGTCCAGGCGGATCGAAAGTTCCTTGAGCCGGGCCGGATCCACCGGCGCGGGCGCGCCCATCATCAGGTCCTCAGCTTGTTGATTCATCGGAAACAAAATTACTTCACGAATATTCGGCTCATCGGCCAGCAGCATGACGATGCGGTCGATGCCTGGGGCGGAGCCGCCATGCGGGGGGGCGCCGTAGCGGAACGCGTTGAGCATGCCGCCGAAGCGGTCCTCCACCGTCTGGGCGGTGTAGCCGGCGATCTCGAAGGCCCGGATCATGACGTCCGGGCGGTGGTTGCGGATGGCGCCGGAGGACAACTCGATGCCGTTGCAGACGATGTCGTACTGGTAGGCCTTGATCTGCAACGGATCCATGGTGTTCAGCGCCTCCAGCTCGCCTTGGGGCATGCTGAAGGGGTTGTGGCTGAAGTCCACCTTTCCAGTTTCTTCATTCAATTCATACATGGGAAAGTCAGTGACCCAGCAGAACCGATAGGCGTCTTTCTCGACCAGGCCGAGTTCATTGCCCAGTCTTGTGCGCGCCTGGCCGGATAGTTTGGCGGCGGCCTCGACCTTGTCGGCGGCGAAGAACACGGCGTCGCCGTCCGACAGGTTGCAGGCGGCCTTGATGGCGGCGACGCGGGCGGGTTCCAGGTTCTTGGCGATGGGGCCACCGGCCTCCCCATTCGCGAAGGTGATGTAGCCCAGGCCGCCGGCGCCCTGTTCGCGCGCCCATTCGTTCATCTTGTCGAAGAAGCTGCGCGGATTTGCAGCGGCACCGGGGGCGGGGATGGCGCGGACCACGGCGCCCTTGTCGATGGCGCGGGCGAACAGGCCGAAGCCGCCGCCGGCGAAGTGTTCCGTCACGTCGGCGATGCGGATGGGGTTGCGGAGGTCCGGCTTGTCGGATCCGAATTCCAGCATCGCCTGGTCGAAGGGGATGCGCGGGAAGGGCGCGGGGGTGACGGACCGCTTCGTGCCGGAGAAGTCGGCAAACTCCTCGAACACGCCGGCCAGCACCGGTTCGATCGCGGCGAAGACATCTTCCTGGGTGACGAAGCTCATCTCGAAATCAAGCTGGTAGAATTCGCCGGGCGAGCGGTCAGCCCGCGATGCCTCGTCGCGGAAGCAGGGGGCGATCTGGAAGTAGCGGTCGAAGCCGGCGACCATCGCCAACTGCTTGAACTGCTGCGGTGCCTGCGGCAGGGCGTAGAACTTCCCCGGATGATTGCGGGCAGGCACCAGGAAGTCCCGCGCGCCCTCGGGCGAGGACGCCGTCAGGATCGGGGTCTGGAATTCGGTGAAGCCCTGGTCGATCATGCGGCGGCGGATGCTGGCAATGACGGCGCTGCGCAGCATCAGGTTGCGGTGCTGGCGGTCTCGGCGCAGGTCGATGAAGCGGTAGCGGAGCCGCAGGTCCTCGGGGAATTCCTGCTCTCCAGCCACTTGAATCGGCAGGATTTCCGCGGCGGACTGCACGGTGACGTCGCGGACGCGGAGCTCGATCTCACCGGTTGGCAGCTTCGCGTTGATGGTGGTGCCCTCGCGCGGCACGACCTCTCCGGTCACCGTCACCACCGATTCAGGTCGGGCGCCGTCCAGCGTGTCGAAGCCGGGGGTGCCCTGGGCGACCACGCACTGGGTCAGGCCGTAATGGTCGCGCAGATCGACGAACAGCAGGCCACCGTGGTCGCGCTTGCGGTGCACCCAGCCGGAGAGGCGGACGGTCTTGCCGGAATCGGCGGCGCGGAGGGCGCCGCAATGGTGGGTGCGGTAGGCGTGCATGGGTGATGGCCTGTGGGGCTGGGATGATCCGGCAAACCGCCCGACCGGGAAGCTGATGTCAAGGGCAGGCGGCCTTTCGCCAAGCCCGGCCGGGCGCTACACCCCCCGCATGAGTCGCCGCACCCCGGGCGCCGAATCGGCGCCGTACCTGATCACCGATACCGAAGCCCTGGTGGCGCTGTGTACTCGATTGCGCGGCGAACGCTTCGTGACGGTCGACACGGAGTTCATGCGGGAGCGCACCTATTGGCCCGAGCTGTGCGTGGTGCAGCTGGCCGGCGATGCCGAGGTGGCGGTGGTGGATGCGCTGGCGCCGGGGATCGACCTGGCGGCGCTCGGCGAGTTGCTGGCCGATACTGCCGTGATGAAGGTGTTCCACGCGGCGCGGCAGGATGTGGAAATCTTCCTGCTGCGCTTCGGCGCGGTGCCGACGCCGATCTTCGACACCCAGATCGCCGCCACCGTCGCCGGCTTCGGCGACCAGGTGAGCTACGACCAGCTCGCCCGCTCCCTCGCCAACGCGCAGATCGACAAGGCGCACCGATTCAGCGATTGGGCGGCGCGCCCGCTGTCCCCGGCGCAGATCGCCTATGCGGCGGCCGATGTGACGCATCTGCGGCGCATCTACACCGGCCTGACCACCAAGCTGGAACGCGAGGGCCGCACCGCCTGGGTGGCGGAGGAGATGGCGGCGCTGGCAGAGCCCGCGACCTATCGCCAGGACCCGGAGACGGCGTGGGAGAAGCTGCGCCCGCGCACCGGCAACCGCCGCTTCCTCGGCCTGCTGCGCGCCGCGGCGGCGTGGCGGGAGCGGGAGGCGCAGCGCGTCAACATCCCGCGCCAGCGCCTGGTGAAGGACGAGACGCTGCTGGAGATTGCGGCGACGGCGCCGGAGACGGTGGCGGAGCTGACCCGGGCGCGCGGGATCTCGGAGGGTTTTGCCAAGGGCAAGTCCGGCGCCTCGCTGCTGGTGGCGTTGCAGGAGGCCAAAGCACTCGGCGAGGGCGACCTGCCGGAAGCGCCGAAGGAACGGGCGAATGGGGCCAACCCCTCCCCGGCCCTGGTCGCGCTGCTGAAGGTGCTGCTGGCGGCGAAAAGCGAGGAGCATCAGGTGGCGCCGCGCCTGCTGGCGAATTCCGAAGAGCTGGAACGGCTCGCGGCCGGGGAGACAGAGGTGCCAGCCCTGCAGGGGTGGCGGCGGGAAGTGTTCGGCAGCGCGGCGCTGGACCTGCGCGCCGGGCGGGTGGCGCTGGGCGTGGACGGGCGGCGGGTGCGGCTGATCCAGGCTTGAGTTTCCGCACGCGAAACAGACTTGCGCGTGGGTTGTATTTCCTTACATCCTGATCACCACTCAATAATGAGCGGTGGTGCAGGAAACGACATGAACCACGATATGATGCGGGTTGCACTGCTGGCCCTCGGCGCCGCGGCGCTGCTGCCGGGCGTGGCGCGGGCGCAGGCCCAGGCGACGCAGGTGACGTGCACCTATGCTGTGACGGCCACGAACAGCAGCACGCGGGCCATGGGCGCGCGGTACACGGTGCGGTTCGCCCTGCATCAGAACGGCACGGTGCAGCAGTACAATCCGCAGACGCAGCAGTGGACGCGGTGGAATGTACAGACCTTCACGCCGCAGCGGGTGGCGATGACTTCGCCCTCCGCCACCGCCGGCTGCAACATGGCAGCGAACATGGACCGCAACAGTGGGGCATACCGACTGAGCCTGCGCTGCACGGACAGGACCGCCGTGGACTACCAGGGCAGTTGCGCGCGAGCCACGACGGCGCCGGCGCCGGCGCAGCGGTTCTGAGCACGGCGTCGGGCGCGGGCATTCGCGATATCGATGGATGCGGCGGCGCGGCGGGATGGCCCGGCCGAGGCGGGCGACCGCGACTGGTGGGGAGGTAGTGGCAGGGCGTCCCACTCGGCGTCGGTCATGGGCACCAGGGGGGCCGTGCGTTGCATTGCGCCGAAGGGCCTCTCGCCTGATCGGGACAAGGGGATGTCGGAACATCGTCCTTATCTCAGCAGTCAGATGTCCTGAGTCGGCTGGGCTGCGGAACCGCGGTCGTGGGCCTTTTGTGCTGCGTGGAAAAGATCTTCCTGGCGGCCAAGGAGGTGCAGGCGTCCGGTCCTGATCGGATACGAAACGGCGTGAAACGAGCCGAAATGCTGGCGGCATGGGTGAAGGCCAGTCTCCTGTGGCCAAGGCCCGCACGCATTTCCGTGCCGGGCCATTGGCGCCTGATGTGCGGGAGGCCCCATGGAAATCACCCTACGCCGCCACTTCGCCGTGGACGAAGCGACGATTGGCACCATGACCATCGGCGATTTCACCTGCTTCACGCTGGAAGACGTGATCCGCACGGAGAAGGTCAAAAGCAAGACGGCGATCTTCGCCGGGACCTATCCGGTGATCCTCTGCGAAAGCCCGCGCTTCTCCGACAGCTACGAGAAGAAGGGGCTGGGGCGGATCGTGCCGCTGGTGGACAAGGTGCCGCAGTTTTCGGGCGTCCGCATCCATGTCGGCAACAAGGCCGAGCATACGGATGGCTGCATCCTGGTCGGCGACACCTGGGACAAGAAGTCCGCCTTCATCGGCGGGTCAACCTCCGCCTTCAAGCGGCTGATGAAGGTGCTGGGGACGGCGAAGGGCGGCATCCGCATCCTGATCAGCAACGATGTGGGGTCGCCGAAGGACAAGATGGGGCACCCGCCGCTGCCGCTGTTCTACATGATGCGGGGTGGGGGGATGTGCGTGCCGGCGTAGCCCCCGCCCCCCAACCCACCCCCCTTGGGGGGAGGGCTCTTTAGCCGGGGGCGACTTCGACGGTGGCGGTCAGGGCGAGGGCGGTGGCGAGGGCGTCTAGGCGGCGTTGGACGCTTTCGCCGGCGAAGACGCCGCTGCCCTCGACCAGTCGCAGTTGCAACTCTCCGCCGCGGCGGCGGATGGCGGTTCCGGCGAGCAGCACGGGGGTGCCGCCGGACAGGGTGAAGGCCAGGCGCAGGGCGGCGCCGAGGGTTTCGGCGCGCTTCACCGCGGCAGCGTCCAGCAGGGTGCGGGCGGTGGCGAGGAAGGGGGCCGTGGCGTCGGCCTCGTAGCGCAGCGCCACGACCAGGGCCAGGAAGGCGCGCTGGTGGTGGTCCAGGCCGACGCCGGGCTGGCGCAGGACGCGGTAGAAGGCGTGCTCGGCGCGGTAGTCCGGGTGGTCGTGGCTGCCGGAATCGGCGATCCAGCAACTGCTCTCGCGCAAGGCCGCCTGTTCCGGGCTTTCCTCGTCGAACAGCCCGTGGGTCCAGGCGAACAGCGCCGCAGGCAGGTCCGGGTCGCGGCCCCAGCGCATCGCCAGGTCGCGGCCGGCGGCCAGCATCGGGTCTTCCTGGCGCACCGCATCGGGCAGCAGGCGGGAATACCAGCCCTCCCGCAGCCCATTGGCGGAGAACACCACGCGGCTGGCGCCGGTGGCGCGCAGCAGGCGGCGCAGCACCACGGCGGCGTAGGGCATGTCCCCCAGGCGCTTCGCGGGGGCGCCGGGCATGGAGGCCAGCATCTTGCGGTCGGACTTGGCGACGACGCCGGCGAGGTCCCGCGCCTCCTCCCGCCGCAGCACGTAGTGGTGGACGATGGAGAGCGGGTAGTTGGTCTGGGCGATGTGCATCCGCGCCAAGGCGCGCCACGCGCCGCCGACCAGGTACAGGTCCCGCCCCTCCCCGCGCTTGAGCCAGGACACGCGGGCGAGGTCGGCTTCGACGATGGCGCGGGCCTTGGTGGCGTCGTTGCCGGCGCGGTCCGCCAGGCGGATGGCGCCGATGGGCAGGGAGGCGGCAGTGGTGGCGCGGCCTGCGGCCAGGTCCACCACCTCCAGCGATCCGCCGCCGATATCGCCCAGGATGCCATCCGCCTCGGGGAAGCCGAGCAGGACGCCGTCGGCGGAGAACATCGCCTCCTCCTCCCCGGTCAGGACGCGGACGGGCAGGTCCGGCAGGCGGGCGCGCAGGGCGTCGATGAAGTCGGGGCCGTTCTCGGCGTCGCGGGCGGCGGCGGTGGCCAGGACCTCCACCGTGTCGGCGCCCATGGCGCGGGCGACGGCGGCATAGCGGGACAGGACGGTCAGCGCCGGGGCGATGGCGTCCTCGTTCAGGCGCCCGGTGTTCTGCAGGCCGCGGCCGAGGCCGAGGACGGCCTTCTCGTTGAAGATGGTGAGCGGGTTGCGCGACAGACCCTCGAACACCACCAGGCGGACGGAGTTGGAGCCGAGGTCGACCACCGCCTGGCGCGGCGGCAGGGTGGTGGCGGAACGGGTGCGGGGCATGGGGAGGTCCAGAGGCTCAGTCCTGCAGCACGCGGTCCTGGCGGTTGCGGCGAGGCGGGGCGGTGGTGCGGCGGAGTGCGCTGCCGCGGCCGGAGAGGGACGGGTTGGTCATGAAGTAGTCATGGGCCGAGACGGGCTTGCCGGTGTCTCCTTTCGCACTCGGCGTGACGCGGCGATAGGTGCCATCGGCGCGCAATTGCCAGGACTGCATGGTGTCCTGGAGGTTCACGACCATGACCTGGTCCAGGATCTGGGCGTGCACGGTGGGATTCTCGATCGGCACCATGGTCTCGACGCGCCAGTCCAGGTTGCGGGCCATGAGGTCGGCGGAGGAGATGAAGATGCGGGCGCGGCGGGATGGCAGGCGATGGCCGTTGCCGAAGACATAGACGCGGGAGTGCTCGAGGAACCGGCCGACGATGGATTTGACGCGGATGTGCTCGGACAGGCCGGGGATGCCGGGGCGCAGGCAGCAGATGCCGCGGACGACGCACTCGACCTTCACCCCGGCCTGGGAGGCCCGGTAGAGCGCATCGATGATCTGCTCGTCCACCAGGGAGTTCAGCTTGAGCCAGATGCCGGCGGGCTTGCCTTCGCGGGCGAAGGCGATCTCGCGCTCGATCAGGCCGAGCAAGGCGGGGCGGATGGTCAGCGGGGCGAAGGCGAGGCCTTCCATGGTCTCGGGGCGGGCGTAGCCGGTCATGTAGTTGAATAGCTTCGCGGCATCGCGGGTCAGGGCCGGGTCGGCGGTGAAGAAGGACAGGTCGGTGTAGATGCGCGCGGTGATCGGGTGGTAGTTGCCGGTGCCGAAATGCGCGTAGCTGCGGAGGATCTCGCGCTCGCGCCGTACCACCAGGCTGACCTTGGCGTGGGTCTTGAGTTCGACGAAGCCGAAGACGACCTGGACGCCGGCGGCTTCGAGTTCGCGGGCGAGGGCGATGTTGCGTTCCTCGTCGAAGCGGGCCTTGATTTCCACGATGCCGGTGACGGATTTGCCGGCCTCCGCGGCCTCGATCAGGGCGCGGGCGATCGGGCTGTCGCGACTGGTGCGGTACAGGGTCTGTTTGATGGCGACGACGTTGGGGTCGCGTGCCGCCTGGCGCAGGAATTGGACGACGACGTCGAAGCTCTCATACGGGTGGTGGACGACGATGTCCTTGGCGGCGATCGCGGCAAAACAGTCGCCGCCGAAATCCAGGATGCGTTCGGGGAAGCGCGGCGTGTAGGGGGTGAACAGCAGGTCGGGGCGGTCGTCGACGATCAACTGCTTGATGTCGGCGATGCCGAGCAGGCCATCCACCTTCACCACGCCCTGACGGTCGGCGTCCAACTCCTCCGCCACCAGATCCACCATGTCGGCGGCCATGCGGGCATCGACCGAGAGCAGGATGGCGCGACCGCGGCGGCGGCGCTTGAGGGCGGTTTCGTAGGAGCGGACGAGATCCTCGGCTTCCTCCTCGAACTCCACGTCGGTGTCGCGGATCAGGCGGAACAGGCCGTGCTCGGCGGCGATGAAGCCGGGGAACAGGCGGCGCAGGAACAGGACGATCAGGTCCTCCAGCATCACGAAGCGGATTGGCGCGCGTTCGCCGGCGGGGGTCAGGCCGGCGGGCAGGCGGATGAATCGCTCGATCTGCGGCGGCAGCGGCAGCAGGGCGCGCATGGTGCCGCCATCCTCCTCCCGCACCAGCTTCAGCACCATGCACAGCGCCAGGTTCGCGATGAAGGGGAAGGGGTGGGCCGGATCTACCGCCAGCGGCGTCAGCACCGCGAAGACGCGGTCCATGAACCAGCCTTCCAGCCAGGTGCGGTCGGCCTCCGTCAGGTCCTTCACGTCGGCGACGATGACGCCGGCACCGGCGAGCAGGCCGCGCAATTCGTGCCAGGCGGATTGCTGTCCCTCGATCAGGGCCTGGGAGGCGCCATGCACGGCGGCGAGCTGCTGGCTCGGCGTCAGGCCGTCCGGGGATGCGGCGGTGATGCCGGCGCGTTCCTGGCCGATCAGGCCGGCGACGCGGACGGAATAGAACTCGTCGAGGTTGGAGGCGGAAATCGCGACGAAGCGCAGGCGCTCCAGCAGCGGGTGGCGCGGATTGGCGGCTTCCTCCAGCACGCGGGTGTTGAAGGCGAGCCAGGACAGTTCGCGGTTGATGAAGCGGGTCGGGCTGTCCGGCGCGACGGCCGGGGGGCGCACGGCACCATGCGGGGCACCCGGCTTGAGGGCGGGGGCGGCGGGGGCTGGCGCGGGCGCTTGCAGGGTGTCCATCGCGCCAGACTAGCGCAGCGGCGTGCGGTCCGGGGAGGCGTTGTTGGATGACGTCTCGGAACGGTCATCGAGTGCCAGCGTCTGGCGGGCGAAGGGGATGGTGATGGCGGCGGCGCGGGCGAGCGAGGCGGCATCCAGCGCCGCGACGGCACCGGCGATGGCCGCAGCATGGCGCGGCAGCCGGGACAGCAGGAAGGCCTGGACTGCGGGCTCGATGTGCAGTTGGCGGTCGGCGATATGTTTTGCCAGCAGGGCGGCGAGCAGGATCGGAGAAGGCTCCGCCAGGCCCACGGCATGCGTGGCGCGAAGGCGGCTGGCGAGGTCGGGCAGGATGCTCGGCCAGCGCGCCGGCGGGGTGCGGGCCGCCATCAGCAGGGGCAGCCCGGCCGCGGCGTGGTGGTTGATGAGGTGGAACAGCGCCGGCTCGGGCGCGGCATCCGCACGGTCCAGCGCAGTGCCGGTCGCGTCGGCCAGGGCGAAGTCCAGCGTCAGGCCGGGCCCCTCCAGCACCCGCCAGCCGAAGGCTTCGGCGGTCGCGTGCAGCATGTGGGTCTTGCCGGTGCCGGCCGGGCCATGCAGGCCCAGGCGGTGCAGCGGCCAAGTTTCGGGAGCTTCGAGCCAGGTGAGAGCCTCGGCGTTGGAGACATCCGGGATCAGGTCGGCACGGGCGGAGGACGGGTGTGGCGGGAGTGGAAGCGGCAGTTGGTGGGGCTCGAGGGGCATGGCTGTTGGCTTGGATAGCGGAGGCGGC
The DNA here is from genome assembly GCF_050563525.1 of Falsiroseomonas sp. HC035. Classification (NCBI taxonomy): domain Bacteria; kingdom Pseudomonadati; phylum Pseudomonadota; class Alphaproteobacteria; order Acetobacterales; family Roseomonadaceae; genus Falsiroseomonas; species Falsiroseomonas sp. HC035. Next base: position 351,663 of record NZ_JBNXUN010000004.1, on the reverse strand, counting down.
AGGTCCTGGCGATTGCCACGGCAACCGGGGTGTCCAACGTCCCGCCACCACCTGCTGTAATTGAATGGCTTACAAGCAGCTTTGGTGTTAATAACCACCTGTGAAATCAGATTACGCCAAGCCAAATATTGATGGGGTAGCGCACATTTCATTTGCAAATATTTTGCGGTGCTAGCGCCGCAACATCCTGCCTCATGGGTCGACTGCGATGACTGAGGCCTTCCGCATCGTCGGCATCGGCGCGTCTGCCGGCGGGGTCGAGGCCCTGCAGACATTGTTCCGCGGCATGTCTGAACCGCCACCCTCCATGGCCTTCGTGGTCGTCACCCATCTGGCGCGGGGCCATCACTCCGCGCTGCCCGCCATCATCGGCGATTGCACCACCATGACAGTCCAGGCGGCCGTCGATGGGCAGGAGTTGCGGCCGGGCCAGGTGCATGTGCTCGACCACAATGCGGTGTTGACCTTGGCCGGCGGCAAGCTGGTGCTGCGCGAACAAGCCGCCAGTCGGCCGCGCGAGCGCTACCCGATCGACGTCTTCTTGGCCTCCCTCGCCGAGGATCAGTCGCAGGAGGCGATCGGCATCGTGCTGTCCGGTAGCGGACATGATGGGACCCTTGGGCTGAAGACGATCCGGGAAGCCGGCGGCCTGACGATCGCCCAGGGGCCCGATACCGATGTGCCCGCCGGCACCGCACCGCAGTACCCGGAAATGCCGGACAGCGCGGTATCTGCCGGCGTGGTGGACCTGGTGGTGCCCGCCGGGCAGATGGGCGCCCGGCTGCGCGCCCTGTCCGCCGGCCCGGCGGATCTGGCGGAAGGGGGACGCAGCCGCGCGGCGCTTGCGGCGCTGCATGCCGAGATCGCCGCCATCCTTCTGGCCACCGTCGGCCATGATTTTTCCGGCTACAAGGACAAGACCTTCTTCCGCCGCGTGCAGCGCCGCCTGCATGTGCTCGGCCTGCCGAATGCGGAAGCCTACCTGGCGCGGCTGCGGGCGGAACCGGAGGAAGCCCGCCTGCTGTTCCGCGACCTGCTGATCGGCGTCACCGGTTTCTTCCGCGACGCGGAGGCCTTCGCCGCGCTGGAATCGCACGCCATCCCCAGCCTGTTCCGCGACCGTACGGCAGAGGATGTGGTGCGCGTCTGGGTGCCCGGCTGCGCCACCGGGGAGGAAGCCTATTCCATCGCCATCCTGCTGCGCGAATACATGGCTGCGCATCCCGGCGGCCCGCGTGCACAGATCTTCGCCACCGACATCGACGAAGCCGCGCTGGCCGTGGCGCGGCGCGGCCGCTATCCTCGGCAAATGCTGTCCGGCGTCTCCGCGCCGCGGCTGGCGCGGTTCTTCACGGAGGATGCGGCCAGTTTCGCGGTGACGAAGGAGTTGCGCGACACCTGCGTCTTCTCTCCGCACAGCGTCATCAACGACCCGCCGTTCTCGCGCATCGACCTGGTGTCCTGCCGCAATCTGCTCATCTACCTGGGCGGCGCCTTGCAGGACCAGGTGATCCCGCTGTTCCACTACGCGCTGCGACCGCGCGGGCTGCTGTTCCTCGGCGTGGCCGAGACCATCGCGCGCCACACCGAGTTGTTCGCGCCGGACGACAAGGCGCATCGGCTGTACCGGCGCCGCGAAGGCGGCGCGCCGCCCACGTCCCCCCCATATCTGAACGCGGCCCGCACCTGGCCGCTGCGCCCGCCGGCGCGCCCGCCTGCGCTGGGGCGCGGGGCGCAGTTGCGCCAGATGGCCGAAGCGACGGTGCTGGACTGCTTTGCGCCGCCGCATGTGGTGGTGAGCCGGGATGGCGACGTGCTGCACCAGTCGGCGCATCTGGGCCGCTATCTGGAACCGGCAGCGGGCCGGCCGAGCCGCCAGTTGCTGGCGATGGCGCGGCCGGGCCTACGCGTCGCCCTGCGCGCTGCGCTGCGGGAGGCGGCGGAGACGGCGCAACCTGTGGTCCGGCCCATGGTGGAGATGGAGGGCGACGGCCGCCGCCTGGCCGTGACGCTGACGGTGACGCCCCTGCCCGCGCAGCCAGCCGCGCCGGCGCCACCCGGGCAGGAGGCGCCGCCAGCGGCGGAGCGGGACGTCCAGGAGCGCCTTTTCCTCGTGCTGTTCAGCGAGGTCCTGCCCGCGCCGATCGAAGCCGTGGCCGGCGGGCCGGAAGGTGGCGGCGCGGCCCGGCTGGAGCGCGAACTGCGCGACACGCGGGAGCGGCTGCAATCCACCACCGAGGAATACGAGACGGCGACGGAGGAACTGACCTCGGCGAACGAGGAGATGGTCTCGGTCAACGAGGAACTGCAATCGACCAACGAGGAGCTGGAAACCTCGAAGGAGGAGCTGCAGTCGGTCAACGAGGAACTGCGCACCGCGAACACCGAGCTGTCCGGCAAGATCGACGAGCTGGACCTCGCCAATGCCGACCTGCGCAACCTGTTCGACAGCACCCAGATCGCCACACTGTTCCTCGACCGGCACCTGGTGATCCGCAGCTTCACGCCGGCGGTCAGCAGCATCTTCAACCTGGTACCCTCGGATCGAGGCCGGCCGGTGACGGATTTCGCCAGTCAGCTGGACCAGGTGGACCTGCGCATGGAAACACGCCGCGCCCTGACCGAGCGCGAGGCGGTGGAACGCCGGGTGACGGCGCGCGACGGCACGGTGCACTACCTGATGCGGATGCTGCCCTACCGCACCGCGGAGGGCGAGGTGGATGGCGTGGTGCTGACCTTCTTCGACGTCACCAAGGTGGTGGAGGGGGAGATGCTCGGCACGCTGGTCGACGAGCTGAACCACCGCGTGCGCAACATGCTGCAGGTGGTGCAGGCGGTGGCGACCAGCACGCTGCGGCGCGCCAAATCCCTTCCCGAGTTTGGCGAGGCCTTCGGCGGTCGCATTAAGGCGCTGGCACGGGCGCATGAGCTGCTGTCCGAGCAGGGCTGGAGCACGGTGGACCTGCGGGCGCTGATTGCCAAGGAGGTCGAGCCCTATGCGGACGGCCCGGATCGGGTGGAGATGCAGGGCGAGCCGGTGCGGCTGCCGCCCAAATTCGCCCTGGCACTGGGAATGGTGCTGCACGAGATTGCGACGAATGCCGCCAAGCACGGCGCACTTGGTGTGCCCGGTGGGCGGGTGCAGGTGGGATGGCGGCATGAAGGATCCCGTGCCCGCGCGAGGCTGCTGATCCACTGGTCCGAAATCGGCGGGCCGGTGAGGCTCGGCCCGCCGAGCCGGGGGTTCGGCTCGGACCTGATCGAACGCCTGCTTCGCCACGACCTCGGCGGCAGCAGCGAGGTGGCGCAGAAGGGTGACAGGCGGGTGATGACGCTGCGCATCCCGCTGGACATGATCGCGCCGGCCCGCCGGCCAAATACCGAACGGGTTGCCGACCGGGAGTGAGGAAGGCCGGCACCTGCGGAAGCGGCATCCCGTATCAATGCTTTCTCAATCCGTCCCGCACCATTCTCCGCCCGCTGGCCCGTGCCGGCACGCCGCAAGGATTGCCGCGAAGCAGTTTCGAAGGTCATCCCACCCGGCGGAGGCAGGCATGTTCGATGGTTTGGTGGGCTCCCGGACCGGAGCTGATGGCGGGCTCCAGGGGCTCGCCGGCGGCAGCATCCGGCACCAGCTGGCGGCGGTGCGGAAGCACCTGGGGATGGAGGTCGCCTTTGTCTCCCAGTTCGTCAACGGCCGGTCCGTGTTCCGGGAGGTGGATGCGCCGGGTCTGGCGCTGCTGATCAAGCCCGGCGATCAGCGGCCGCTGGAGGATCTGTACTGCCCGCACATCCTGGCCGGCCGGCTGCCCGAGCTGATGGCAAATACCGCGGACCATTCCCTCGCGCGGTCCCTGCCCCTCACCGCCGTGGTGCCGATCGGGGCGCATCTCAGCGTGCCGATCCGGCTGCCGGATGGGCAGGCCTACGGCATGTTCTGCTGCTTCAGCCCGCATCCGAACCCCTCGCTCAATGCCCGCGACCTGCAGGTGATGCGGGTATTCGCGGACATGGCGGCGCATGAAATCTCCCTCGCCCATGCCGCGGAACAGGCGCGGGCGGCGGTGGCGGCGCGGATCGAGCAGGTGATCGCCGGCCGGCAATTCGGCTTCCGCTACCAACCCATCCTGTCCATGCAGCCCTTCCAGGTGGTGGGCTTCGAGGCGCTGTGCCGCTTCGTACCGGAGCCCTACCGCACGCCGGATATGTGGTTCGAGGAGGCGCATGCGGCCGGCTGCGGGGAACGCCTGGAGGTGGCGGTGCTGCGCCATGCGGTGGAGGCGCTGCGGCTGCTGCCGGCGCCGGTGTTCATCTCAGTCAACGCCTCGCCGGCCACGATCCTCGGCGGGGCGCTGCCGGGGGTCTTTGCCGGGCTGCCGATGCAGCGCCTGGTTCTGGAGGTGACGGAACATGCGCAGGTCCCGGACTACGCCGCGCTGCGCGATGCGCTGGCACCGCTGCGGCACGCCGGTGCGAAGGTCGCGATCGACGATGCGGGCGCCGGCTATTCCAGCCTGCACCACATCCTCCAGCTGCGGCCGGACATCATCAAGCTGGACATGGGCCTGACCCGCTCCGTGGACAGCGACCCGGCGAAGCGGGCGCTGGCGGCGGCGCTGTGCCACTTCGCGCGGGAGACCGGCTGCGAGATCGTTGCGGAGGGAATTGAGACGGAGGCGGAGTTCGCGACGCTCGAAAGCCTGGGCGTGGCGAAGGGCCAGGGCTACCTGCTCGGCCGGCCGGGGGACCTGGCGACGGCGCGGGAGATGGTGGGGGTGGGCTGAGCGGTTCTCAGTTCCCCGTCCGCGGCGGGTCCAGATACAGCGGGCTTTCCAGGTAGCGGCGCAGCCAATACCGCGCCACCACGCCGATAGCCGCCGCCATCGGCACCGCCAGCAGCACGCCGAGAAAGCCGAAGGCGACGCCGCCGGCGAACAGCGCGAAGATCACCCAGACGGCGTGCAGCTCCACCCGGTCTCCCAGCAGGCGGGGGTAGATGACGTAGCCCTCCACCGTCTGGCCGATGACGAAGATGCCGACCACCAGCAGCACCTCGTTCCAGGTGCCGAACTGCGCGACGGCGAGGATGACGGCGGTGACGAAGCCGGTCAGCGAGCCGACATAGGGGATGAAGGACAGCAGGCCGGCCATCAGCCCGACGGTCAGGCCCAGCTCCAGCCCAGCGGCGGACAGCGCGGCGGCGTAGTAGGCGGCGAGGATGGCACAGCACAGCAACTGCCCGCGCAGCCAGGCCGCCAGCACGCGGTCCGTATCGCGCGCCAACTGCCGCAGCACCTGGGCGGACCGGCGCGGCAGCCAGCTTTCGATGCGCGCCATGATACGCTGCCAGTCCCGTAGCAAGTAGAATCCCACGATCGGCGTTACCACCAGCAGCGCGAAAACGTTGAACAGCGCGACGCCGCCACCGATCAGGCGCGCGACCGCGGTGCCCATGAAGGTGACGATCTGGCCGGCCTGGCCGATGACCAGGTCGCGCAGCTGGGCGTCCACCACATCCGGGCCGAAGGCGTTCTGCGCCGCCTCCAGCGCCTGGCGCACCGCCTGGCCGATGCCGGCGACATAGGCGGGCATGCGGACGATCAGCACGCCGATCTGCGCCACCAGCAACGGATACAGCAGCAGCAGCGCCAGCAGGGCCAGCGCCGTCAGCGCCAGCACCAGCAGGAAGGCCGCGACGGGACGTGGCACGCCAAGCCTCGCCAGCCGCGTCGTCGGCGGGTCCAGGAAATAGGCGATGCAGCCGGCCAGGACGAAAGGCGTCAGGATGGCGGAGAACAGCCAGACGCAGAACAGCAGGAAGGCGGCGCCACCTATGACCAGGCCCCAGCGCTCGGCCCGCGTGGCGCGGCGGCCCTGCTGCACCGGGGCGGGCGGCGGCGGGATCGGCGGGCGCGGCGGTGGCAGGACGCCCTGCGGCATCGGCACAGCCGGCGGCAGCGTCGGCGGCGGCAGGCGCGGGGCGGTCATGCCCAGCCTCCCTTCATGCCCGACGCCGGGCGGCCTGCACCACATAGGCGGCGCCGGAGGCCAGGGTGGTGGCGGTGACCAGCCAGATGCCGATCTGCAATGCGGCATCCGCATCCAGCCGATAGCCGGACAGCAGCAGCGCGCCGGCGGCGAGCGCGATCTGAAGCGCGGTGTTCAGCTTCGAGATCCACAGCGGCTCGATGATCGGCGGCTGGCCGAGCAGGTACAGCACCAGCACGCCGCCGACGATCAGCAGGTCCCGGAACACCACCAGGATCGCCAGCCAGTCCGGCAGCACGCCGAGTGCGGCCAGCGTGACATAGACGGAGACGAGCAGCGCCTTGTCGGCGACCGGGTCCATCAGCGCGCCGAGGGCGGAGCGGCTGTTGCGGATGCGGGCCAGCCAGCCATCAATGCCGTCCGAGAGGCCGGCGGCGACGAAGACCCAGAAGGCAAGGTCCAGCCGGTGCTGCAGCATCAACCAGATGGCGCCCGGTACGGCGCAGAGCCGGGCGAAGGTGATCGCGTTGGGCAGCGTGAACGGCCCGGCATCCACATGGCTGCCGGAGCTCGGTTTGCCTGTGGTGTCAGCGGGCTCCGGCAAGGCTGAGGCGCCATCCCTCGCGGCCTGGGACCGGGTTCGGCGGCAGGCGCGGATCAGCCATCGTCGGGCTGAGGAACAGGCCGCTATCGGCCATGCCGGCGGCCGCCTCGGCCGGCTGGGCGCGCAGCGACAGGCGCAGGCGGGCACCATCGGCGGCCACCGTCACCACCTGCATCCGGGCGACCGGGGCGGCGGTCGACAAGCGCCGGGTGATCTCGACCCACTCCGCGAAGGACCGGTAGCTGGCCAGCGCCTCCACCGTGGTGACGGCGGGGCCGGTGCCGGGGTTGGGCGCCGGTGCGGGCGCGCCGGGCACCGCAGAGGGGGCGCTGCCGTCGAAGGCCGGCGCAGGGGCACGGCCGCCGGCGGCGGCGACGCGCTGCGGGTTGAAGTTCACGGTGATGCGGGCGGTGTAGGTGCGGGCGCTGATCCGCTCCGACTCGATGATGAGGGAGCGGACCATGCCCTCGATCTGCGCGTCAGAGGCCCGGGGGTTCAGGCCGAGGCTGGAGGCCATGCGCTCATAAGCCAGCCGCTGGCCATTGTTCAGCGCCTGCTCGCGCGCCAGGACGGCGGTTTCCGCCGTCGCTTCGGCGGGGATGCCACGCTGGACCAGGGGGTCGTCCTGCGACAGGCCGGGGCGGGCCAGGGCGGGGGTGAGGGCGAGCAGGACGGCGAGGCAGATCGCGCGCAGCACGCGAGTTGCCGATCCCCCGGCCGCGTGGTTGTTTCCGCTCCGCTGGCCGCGCCGCAGGCTCGCCGGCATCTCGCCATCCTTTTCCATTCCCAGCCGCATACCCGATCGGGGGCCGCCATGACCAGCCTGACCTACCGAGACGCGGGGGTTGATATCGAAGCCGGCGACGCGCTGGTGGAGGCCATCAAGCCGCTGGCGCGCAGCACCGATCGTGCTGGAACGATGGGTGGGCTCGGCGGTTTCGGGGCGCTGTTCGACCTGAAGGCGGCGGGGTTCCGCGACCCGGTGCTGGTGTCCTCCACCGATGGCGTCGGCACCAAGCTGAAGCTGGCGATCGACAGCGGCATCCATGGCTTCGTCGGCCAGGATCTGGTGGCGATGTGCGTCAACGATCTGGTGGTGCAAGGCGCGGAGCCGCTGTTCTTCCTGGACTATTTCGCCACGGGCAAGCTGGAGGTGGCGCAGGCCTCCCAGGTGGTGGCCGGCATCGCGGAAGGCTGCCGCATCGCCGGCTGCGCTCTGGTGGGCGGCGAGACGGCGGAAATGCCCGGGCTGTACCGCGGCGGCGACTATGACCTGGCCGGCTTTACGGTGGGGGCCGCGGAACGCGACGCGCTGCTGCCGAAGCCGGATGTGGGTCCGGGCGACGTGCTGCTTGGGCTGGCGAGTTCCGGCGTGCATTCGAACGGCTTCTCGCTGGTGCGGCGCATCCTGGAGGGGACCAATCTCACGATGTCGGCACCGGCGCCCTTCGCCGCGGGCAAGTCGGTGGCGGAGGCGCTGCTGGTACCGACGCGGATCTACGTGAAGCCGGTGCTGGCGCTGCACAAGGCCGGGCTGTTGAAGGCGGCGGCGCACATCACCGGCGGCGGCCTGCCGGGCAACCTGCCGCGGGTGCTGCCGGAGGGCGTGGCGGCGGTGCTGGATGCCGATGCCTGGTCCCTGCCCCCGGTCTTCGGCTGGCTGGCGCGGCAGGGCAACGTGGCGGCGGAGGAAATGCTGCGGGTGTTCAACTGCGGGCTCGGCATGGTGCTGGTGGTGGCCGAGGGCGACGCGGAGGCGGCGACGGCGCAGTTGGAGCAGGCGGGCGAGACGGTATTCCGGATCGGTGGGCTGGTCGCCGGCGAAGGGCGGGCCACGGTGCGCATCGACAACATCGGTCCCGGCTGGCCCGCTTGAAGCCGCGCATCGGCATCCTGATCTCGGGCCGCGGCAGCAACATGGCAGCGCTGCTGCGGGCGGCGGCGGTGCCGGATTACCCGGCCGAGATCGGCCTGGTGCTATCGAACCGGGCGGACGCACCGGGGCTGGCGCTGGCGCAGGCCGCCGGGGTGCCGACGGTCGTGGTGGAAAGCCGCGGTCGCGACAAGGCCGGCTTCGAGGCGGCGATGCAGGCGGAGTTCACGCGCCACGGCATCGGGTTGCTGGCGCTGGCAGGCTTCATGCGGGTGCTGACGCCAAATTTTTGCCGGGCCTGGCAGGACCGATTGGTCAACATCCACCCTTCCCTGCTGCCGTCCTTTCGCGGGCTGGACACCCATGCGCGGGCCCTGGCCGCCGGAGTGCGGCTGCATGGCTGCACGGTGCATCTGGTGACGCCGGGTGTGGATGAGGGGCCGATCCTGGCGCAGGCGGCGGTGGCGGTGCTGCCTCGCGATACCGAGGCGACGCTGGCCGCGCGGGTGCTGGCGCAGGAACACCTGTTGTATCCGGCGGCGCTGGCCTGGCTGGCGGCCGGGCGGGTGCGGATCGTGGACGATGTTGCGGAGATCGATGCACCAGGGGCGGAGGGCGCCTTCGCCAACCCCTTGCCGCTGGCCGCCGCGCTACCTACAAACGCATCCACACGCGGATCCGTATGAGGGCAACCATGGCCGAGCAGGCGCCGACCTATGAAATGGTGGAAGTGAAGGCCGAGGATATCCTGGCGGAGCGCCAATCCTTCTACGGCGCCTTCATGAAGGGCACAGTCTGGTCGATCGGGATCACCGTGGTGATCCTGCTGCTGATGGCGATCTTCCTGGTCTGAGGACTGGGCGTTGAAATGAAGGAAGGGCCGCATCCCGTGAGGGGTGCGGCCCTTTTTCGTTGGGAGCTGTCCTGGCCCCCTCACCCAACCCTCTCCCCCAGCAGGGGGAGAGGGCTTTCTTGTCAGCCGACGATGTCGGTGCCGGCGAAGAAATAGGCGATCTCGGTCGCGGCATTCTCGGCGCTGTCCGAACCGTGCACGGAATTCGCCTCGATGCTCTCGGCGAACAGCTTGCGGACCGTGCCCTCGGCGGCGTTGGCCGGGTTGGTGGCGCCCATGATCTCACGGTGGCGGGCCACGGCGTTGTCGCCTTCCAGCACCTGCACGACGACGGGGCCGGAGGTCATGAAGGTGACCAGGTCGTTGAAGAAGCCACGCTCGCGGTGCACGCCGTAGAAGGTCTCGGCCTGGGCGCGGGACATGTGGATGCGCTTCTGGGCGACGATGCGCAGGCCGTTCTCCTCGAACACCGCGTTGATCTTGCCGGTAAGGTTGCGGCGCGTGGCGTCGGGCTTGAGGATGCTGAAGGTGCGCTCGGTGGCCATGGCGATGATCCTTGGTTGGTGGCGCGGCGGATAGGCGGGGAATGCGCCCTGCGCAAGCCCCGCACCCGCCGCGCCAACCCGCCAGGTCAGCCCAGGTCCAGGCCAGCTCAGGCCGGCGTCGTGCCGCGCTGCCGGCGACGCGCCAGGCCCAGCGCCGCCAGGCCGAAGCCGAACAGCGCCATGGAGGCCGGCTCCGGCACCGAGGTCGGCGGGTCGATCGGCACGCCGGCGATGGTGGTGCCGGCGATCGCCATGCCGGAGTCATAGATCGTGTCGCTCCAGTTCGTCACGCCGAACTGCAGGCGGTAGGTACCGGCATCCGCGATGGTGTAGTCCGACTGGATCCACCCGGAATGGCCGCAGCCGCTGGCGAAGCAGGTGCCGCTGTCGCCGCCGAGCACGTTCCAGGTCGTGCCGGCCTGGATGCCGATGCTGCCGGGCGTCAGGGTCGCCTGCGCGGCCGGAAGGCCGAAGCCGGGCACGATGTTGCCGGGGGACGGCTGGGTGCGCGCGGTGAACAGGATGGCGACCTCGTCCATCGCGCCGTTCAGCAGCCGCGCCCAGGAATAGTCGGCGAAGCCCGAACCATCCGAGGTGACGTAGTTAAAGAAGAACCGCAGCGTGTCGTTGGCCGCGGCGACGAAGGCGTTGGTGGTCAGCGTCGAGCCGTTGGTTTCGCCGCCGAAGCCGGCCCGCAGCGTGCCGCCGCCGGTGGTGCCGCCATTGGTCGTGACGTAGGAGTAGCCCGGGCCACCCACGGGCGGCGCGACGACGACGCCATTCGGGCTCTCAGTGCCCGCCGCGCCGATGGCGGTCCAACCGGCGGGCACCGGCCCGGCGAGGACATCGCCCAGCGGGGCGAAGGCCAGTACGGCGGCGACAAGCGCACCGCTGGCCGGGTGCTTGAGGCGCCGTGCGAATCCGTAGCCTGCTTCGATCAACATCACGCTCTCCATCCTGGCGTAGCGGCGTCCCTCGCCGCGGACCCGTAACCGCAAGATCGATGCCAGAGCGCAATCTCAAGCTTGTTCAGCTTGTTACACGATTTGGATTTCGGCACTCATCCGCCACTGTAATGGTTGCCGACAGGTCGTTATGCTGGCGGCTCGGTTCTGCCCCTACGCCTGCGCCGCCGGCCCGGCTATGAAGCGGTCCCATGACCGTTCTTTCCATCCGAGACCTCACCATCCGCTTCGGCGGGCGCGAATTGATGAACGGGGCCGAGTTGACGCTCGACACCGGGCACAAGCTCGGCCTCGTCGGGCGCAACGGCGCCGGGAAATCCACGCTGCTCAAGGCCATCACCAAGGATCTGATCCCGGATGGCGGCGAGATCCGCCTGGCCGCGCGCGCGCGGATGGGCGTGGTCGCGCAGGAAGCACCGGGCGGACCCTCCAGCCTGCTGGAAGCGGTGCTGGAGGCGGATACGGAGCGGGCGGAGCTTCTGTCCGCGCTGGAACGCGACGACCAGGCGCATCGGGCGGCGGAAATTCACGAACGGCTGATGGCGATCCAGGCCGATGCGGCGCCGGCGCGCGCGGCGACGGTGCTGGCCGGGCTCGGCTTCGATGCGGAGGCGCAGGCGCGGCCGCTGGACAGTTTCTCCGGCGGCTGGCGGATGCGCGTGGCGCTGGCCCGCGCGCTGTTCCTGGAGCCGGACCTGCTGCTGCTGGACGAGCCGACCAACCACCTCGACCTGGAAGCGACGCTGTGGCTGGAAGGCTGGCTGAACCGCTTCGCGGGTGCGGCCATCATCGTCAGCCATGACCGCGGGCTGCTGGACCGGGCGGTGGACGGGATCGCGCATCTCGATCGCGGCAAGATCCTGTACTACCCCGGCAACTACGAGCGCTTCGTCCGCATCCGCACGGAACGCGCGGCGCAGGTGGAGGCGCAGCGCGGCAAGATCGCGGCGCAGCGGGCGCATATGCAGGCCTTCGTGGACCGCTTCCGGGCCAAGGCCTCGAAGGCCAAGCAGGCGCAGTCCCGCATCAAGGCGCTGGAGAAGCTGCCGGTGCTGGATGCGGTGATCGAGGACGCCAGCACCACCTTCGCCTTCCCGGAGCCGGAGGAACTGGCGCCGCCTGTCCTCGCGCTGGAGCATGTCGAGGTCGGCTACGGCGGGCCGCCGATCCTGCGCAACCTCGACCTGCGGATCGACCAGGAGGACCGGATCGCGCTGCTCGGTGCCAACGGCAACGGCAAGTCCACACTGGCCAAGCTGCTGGCGGGGCGGCTGGGGCCGTCGCGCGGCACGGTGAAGCGGGCGCCGCGGCTGCGCGTCGGCTTCTTCGCGCAGCACCAGTCGGAGGATCTGGACGCCTCCGGTACCCCGCTGAGCCACATGCAGGCGGCGCTGCCCAATGCCACCATCGCGCAATGCCGCAGCCAGTTGGCGCGCTTCGGGCTGACGGTGGAGCGCGCGGAGACGCGGATCGCGAATTGCTCGGGCGGCGAGAAGGCGCGTCTGCTGCTGGCGCTGTGCACGCGGGATGCGCCGCAACTGCTCATTCTCGACGAGCCGACCAACCACCTCGACATCGATGCGCGGGAGGCGCTGGTGCGGGCGCTGGCGGATTTCGGCGGCGCGGTGCTGCTGATCACCCACGACCCGCATCTGGTGGAGCTGATCGCGGACCGGCTGTGGCTGGTGGCGGATGGGCAGGTGAAGTCCTTCGACGGCGACATGGACGAATACCGCGCGCTGCTGGCCGACCGTGCGCGGGGGCCGGGGCGTGCCGCGGAGGCCGAGGGCGGCGGCAAGGGGTCGCTGGAGCGCAAGAAAAGCGCCTCCGCGCGGGCCGCGCTGGCGCCGATGCGGACGCGGCTGAAGGAGATCGAGAAGGCGATCGAGAAGCTGGCGCTGGAAGCCAAGCTGATCGAGAAGCGCCTGAACGATCCGGCGACTTATGCGAAGCGCAAGCCGGAGGACATCACCTGGGCGAACACGCGGCGCATCGTGATTTCCCGCCAGACGGCGGCGCTGGAGGAGGAGTGGCTGAAGCTGTCCGAGGAGCTGGACGCGGCCTGACACCGCGCTTGACGAGGCGGGGGGCGGTTGCGACACCGGGAGGAAATTCACCCCGGGAGACAATGCCATGATCCGTCGCCGCACGCTGGCCGCCCTGCCGCTCGCCGCCCTCGCCGCGCCGGCCCTGGCGCAAGCGCAGGCCACCGGGCCGATCCGGCTGATCGTGCCGGCACCGCCTGGCGGGCCGACGGATATCCTGGCGCGGGTCACCGGGGAACGCGCGGCGGCGACGCTCGGGCAGGCCGTGGTGGTGGACAACCGGGCGGGCGCGGGCGGGGTGATCGGGGCGGAAGCCACGACGCGGGCCGCGCCGGATGGGCTGACCATCATGGTCGGGCACAACCAGACCCATGCTTCCAACCAATCCATGATGGCGCGGCTGCCCTTCCATGTGGTCGATGGGTTTTCTCCTGTCGCCAAGCTGGGCACCGTCCACCACGCGACCGTTGTGCCGGCCTCCTCGCGCGCGAAGACCATCGCGGAGTTGCAGGCGATGGGGCGGAATGGCGGGCGGGTGACCTACGCTTCCTCCCAGGCCGGGTCGGCGAGCCATGTGATCTCGGAAACCTTCGTGCGGCGGTCCGGGATGGATGCGACGCATGTGCCGTACCGGGGCGCGGCGCCGGCGGCGACGGATACGGTGGCGGGGGTGGTGGATTTCTACACCTCCACCTTCCCGACCGTGGCGGCGCTGATCCGCGACGGCAGGCTGCGGGCGCTGCAGGTGGGCGCGCCGGCGCGGCTGGCGGATTTCCCGGATGTGCCGACGGCGGCGGAAGCGGAGGTGCCGTACATGGCGGTGGATGCTTGGTTCGGACTGTTCGCCCCGGCCGGGCTGCCGGCGGCGACGGCGGAGCGGCTTTCGCGGGCGTTCCTCGGCGCGCTGGAGGAGGCGGAGGTGAAGCGGCGGCTGGCGGCCGCGGGGTTCACGCTGGACCCGATGGGGCCAGAGGCGTTCGGGGCGTTTCAGCGGGCGGAGGTGGCGCGGTGGGCGGAGATGGTGGCGCTGACGGGGGTGAAGCTGGAGGATTGAGAGGGGGGCTACTAGGGTTACTGGAGGGTCGCGCTCGGCTCGAAGGCGACGCTTGAGCAGCTACCCATTTTTTGACCCGCCTATGGATTAGATGCCGGCATTATCGGTGGCGGCACCAACCCGTGTTGCTCCTTAGCAAGCTCAGTCATCTTCGGTGAGCAGCGCAGATAAAACAGCCAATAGGGATCAGAAATGTAGAATGTCTCGACCTCAGCCTCAGTGTCAAATTCGACAGTGCGGTCCGCTGCTGCAAACGTCGAGATCTGGCTGCAAGCCTCCGTAACACCTCGTCCTGCTGGCGCCTCTCCGATACAAACCGATTTCACGCGTTCCATAAGCACGCCGTAGGGAAACGTCGTTAAAGGGGGAGCCTGTTGAATTGCCAGCAGAATGCATCGATAGACGTCACCCCGCGATCCATCGATGAAATTGTACTTGTTTCGCTCCATTCCGCGCGCTTTCGGGCCTTGATGCATGGTAGTGAGCAGCGTCTTATAGTCCGCACTCGTAGAAGTAATAGCAAGAACCTCCTTAAGGTTTATTTCCTCCGTCGCGACATAGCGGGTTGCTGTATAGCCACAGGTGACTTTTAGGTGGATACAGATGTTCAGGCAAATGCGCTGCATTAACTGAGGAGATCCACACGCATTTTGTGCGAGAGCGCGGAGGATGCTTTCGTCAATCCAGACATTGAGGGCGCGGAACCCAAGCTGCCCAATCTGCAGAAGCTCCGAGTCCGCCCAGAATTCTGTATCAATGTTTTGCGTGCGCCCGCGCAGCTCCGAATTGCTGCGTACGACATCGTCTGATCTGTGGGGGACCGAAGCTGCGATCATCCGGATACCACGTTCAGCGGCAGTCTTGATCTGCCTGCCAACATCCACCTGCAACTCTCTTGGAATATAGTGAAAATCATCGACCAGCACGCAGTAGGAACTATTTGCGATTTCCCTCTGAACCTGAGTGATGCCTCCACGGATGTGCGTGACCGCAGAGGTTTTCTTGTCTGCATCGCTGCTCTGTGTGCCTGCGCTGAGGCTACCGCCAGCCACCGATGGAATTCCACCGCTTCCGGTGATTACTGAGCTTTTCCCACTGGTCGTGCTTTGTTCAGTCGAAATAGATTGCGTCGAGGGAGTGCCCATCCAATCCAGAACGCGATCCCAAAGACCATTGGTCGAAGCAATCTCTGAACCCGAAACAGTTATCAGGTTGTCAACGCCAACCATCCGCTCAATCAGGACACTTTTACCACTCTTGGATGGTCCTGAGATGGAGATTACTTCTTTGGGAGTCGCCAATGCTTGCTCAAGTCGATCCTCCAAAGACGGCGCCACAACGCGGTTAACATACGTGAAACGAGGATAGTCGTTCGGTGTAAAGACGCTTATTGGGGTGAGCTCGGTAGGATTCACTTCAAACAGCCTGCGCCAGGTGATTTGGAAACAAAGCATCTCTCGTGGTTCTTCGCAACGCACGAGGTCATAGAGGCGGGATGCCGCTGTCTAGGATCAATCTTTTCCCCGCTCATTAACCACGGCTCGCATCCTCCAGCCGCCTCCCTCACCCCTTCTTCTCCCACCCCCGCGCCCCCTGCTGCCAATACGCCAGCGCATGCCCCCCCGCCTTCGCCGCCTTCCAGCGCCCCCGCGCCGCGGCCACTGCCTCCGCATCGCCGCCGTCGAACAGATCCAGCACCCGGTCGAACGCCTCCAGCCGCGCGCTTTCCGTCCCTTCCAGCAGGAACAGGAAGCGCGCGCCGTTCGGGGCACCCTCCGGCCCGGCATCCTCCGTCGTCAGCCAGATGGGGTTGAGCGTGGGGTGGCCGGAACGGGGGGTGCCGTGCGGCAGCCAGTCCGGGTCGGGGCAGGTCCAGAGCGCGGCGTCCAGCAACTCCAGCCGCGCCGGTTCCGCCATGCGCACCATGGCGCGGCCGCCACCGGCAAGCACGCGGCCGAGCAGTTTCGGCAGGGCCTGTTCCAGCGGCGTGCGGGTCAGGTGGTAGAAGCCGTACTCGGCCATCACAGCTCCGCCTCGGGCATCACGGCTCCGCCTCGTACTGCGCCGCCACCAGGCGATCCAGCAGGCGGACGCCGAAGCCGGTGGGGCCGGCGGGGCCCAGCGCGTGCGGCTTGTCCTGCGTATCCACCCCGGCGATGTCGAGATGCGCCCACGGAACCCCCTCCCCCACGAAGTCGCGCAGGAAGGCGGCGGCGTGGCTGGCGTCGGGCTGGCGGCGGCTGCCGGCCGGCATGCATTGGCGGATGTCGGCGATGGCGGAGCGCAGATCCTCCCGGTGCCTTGTGCCGATGGGCATGGGCCAGAGGTTCTCGCCCACCTCCTCCCCGGCCGCGGCCAACCCCGCCATCAGCGCGGCGTCGGTGCCGAACAGGCCGGCCTTGTGGTGGCCGAGCGCGGTGACGATGGCGCCGGTCAGCGTCGCGGCGTCTATCACGGCGCGGGGGCGGTAGGCGGAGATCGCGTGGTGCAGTGCGTCGGCCAGCACCAGGCGGCCCTCCGCATCGGTGTCCACCACCTCCACCGTGCGGCCGGATGCGGTGCGCAGCACGTCGCCGGGGCGGTAGCTTTCCGCGCCGGTGGCGTTCTCCGCGATCGCCAGCACGGCCACGGCGGGGGCTGGGGAATGGCGCAGCGCGAGGGCCAGCATGGCGCCGGCGCAGGCGGCGGCGCCGGCCATGTCGGCGCGCATCGTCTCCATGCCTTGGGCGCCCTTGATGGAGATGCCGCCGGTGTCGAAGACCAACCCCTTGCCGACGAAGGCGACCGGCGGCAGGTCCAGCGTGCCGCGCCAGCGCAAAATCGCCAGCCGCGGCGGACTGGCGCTGCCGCCGCCGACGGCCAGCAGCGCGCCGAAGCCGGCGCGGGCCAGGCGCTTGCGGCCCCAGACATCGACATGGATGCCGAACTCGGCCAAGCCCTCCAGCCGCTTGGCGAAGTTGCGGGTGGTCAGGTGGTTGGCGGGCTCGGCCACCAGGTCGCGAGCGAAAAGGCAGGCGCGGATGGCCGGCGCCGCCTGGTCCCAGGCCTCGCGGCAGGCGGCGGGGTCGTCGACGGTGAAGGTGGCGCGCTCCAGCGCCGGCTTGATGTCGCGGGTGCGGTGGGGGGTGAAGCGCCAAGCGCGGAGCGCCATGCCGGCGGCGAAGGCGGCGATGTCCGACGGCGCGAGACCCTCCGCGGCGACGGCGCACTGCGGCGTCTCCGGCAGTTGCGCCGCTGCGGTGGCGCCAGCCTGCTCCCAATCCAGCCGTCGGCGCGGCGTGCCGAGGCCGACCAGGATTCGGCGCGGCTCCCCCGCCATGTCGCGCACCCGGCCGGCCGCGGCCACGAACCCATCCGCCCGCGGCGCCCCCTCCACCACCGGACACAGCACCGGCAGCGGCGCGTCCGGGGCGGCGCGGCGGAAGCGGGGCCTCAGCATGGGCGGGGCGCGCTGAGTGCTTTGCAGGGGGACGCTGTCCCCCTGCACTCCCTGCCAAAGGGACAGTGGTCCCTTTGGAAACCCATTAAGGGGCAGGAGGAGGGAGGGGCATGGTGGTCGCTTCGGTCACGCGGTCGCGCTGCGCCCCTCCCTCCTCCTGCCCCTAAGCTGAAGGGTTCGAAGGGGCCACTGCCCCTTCGCGGGGTGCGCGAGGGGCGGCGCCCCTCGCAAATCGCCAGCGCACCCTGCACAGGCTCAGCCCTCGTCCAGCTCCGCCACCAGGCGGTCCAGCATCCGGACGCCGTAGGCGGTGGCGCCCTTCGGGATGGTGGGGTGGTCCTTGCTGGTCCAGGCGGTGCCGGCGATGTCGAGGTGGGCCCAGGGCATGGGGCCGTTCTTGGTGTTGATGAAGCGCTGGATGAATTGCGCGGCGGTGACGGCGCCGGCGGGGCGGCCGCCGACGTTCTTCATGTCGGCGATGTCGGAGCGGATGGCCTTGTCATAGGCATCGGAGAGCGGCATGCGCCAGGCCAGTTCGCCGGTAAGCTGTCCGGCGGCGAGGATACGCTGGGCCAGGTCGTCGTCGTTGGAGAACAGGCCGGCGTGTTCATGGCCCAGCGCCACGATGATGGCGCCGGTGAGCGTCGCCAGGTCGATCATGAAGCGCGGCTCGAAGCGGTCCTGGCAGTACCAGAGCAGGTCGGCGAGGACGAGGCGGCCCTCGGCGTCGGTGTTGATGACCTCGACCGTCTGGCCGGAGAAGGTCTTCACCACGTCGCCGGGGCGCTGGGCGGTGCCGGAGGGCATGTTCTCGACCAGGCCGACGATGCCGATGACGTCCACCTTGGCGCGGCGGCCGGCGAGGGCCGCCATCAGACCGACGACGGTGCCGGCGCCGGCCATGTCCCACTTCATGTCCTCCATCCCGCCGGCCGGCTTGATGGAGATGCCGCCGGTGTCGAAGGTGACGCCCTTGCCGATGAAGGCCAGGGGTTTGGCGGACTTCTTCGACTTGCCCGCACCCTTCCACTGCATGACGACGACGCGGGGTTCCACCGCGCTGCCCATGGCGACGCCGAGCAGGGCGCCGAAGCCGAGGCGCTTGAGGTCCTTCATGCCGAGGATCTCGACCTCCACGCCGAGCTTCTCGAGGGCGCGGCAGCGGTCGGCGAACTCGACGGGGTGCAGGATGTTGGGCGGTTCGCTGACCAGTTCGCGGGTCAGGAAGACGCCATCGGCCACGGCGCGCATGGGGGCGAAGGCGTGCTTCGCGTCGCTGGTGTCAGCGGTGGCGAAGGCGAGGCGTTCGAGCTTAGGCTTGTCCTCCTCCTTCTCCTTTGTCCGGTATCGATCGAAGCGCCAGGCGCGCAGCAGGGCGCCCATCGCCATGGAGGCGGCGAGCGAGGGGGTCAGGGTGTCGGCAGCGACGGTGGCTTCGCGGTCCTGGGCGAGGAGCGGGATGAGGGCGCCGCCGGCGGCCTCGGCGGATTGCGCGTTGAGGTCCTCCGCCTTGCCGAGGCCGAGCGCGATGATCTTGGTGAAGCCGGCGCCGGGGGACCACAGGATGGCGGACTGGCCCTTGCGGCCCTTGAAGCCGGCGGCCTCCAGCGCGCGGGTGAGGGCGCCGGAGAGGGCGGCATCGGCCTCGGCGAACAGGCCCGTGGACGGGAAATCGGCTTCGGGAAGCGGGAGGACGAGGATGCCGGCGCGCGGCAGGGCGGGCTTCACGAAGGCGATGTCGGGCATGGGGCTTGGGGTCCGGCTTCTGCTTGCGCGGCAGCCTATCATCCGAAGTGGCGGCCTCGGCAACAGGGCCACGCGCGTCTAAAGGCTGTGGCATGGATATGGACGGGATGCTGGCGCTGGCGGTGCGCCTGGCCGGGGCGGCGGCGGCGGCGGTCACGGCGGTGCGGGCGGCGGGCTTCGTGGTGGAGCGCAAGCGCGACCATTCGCCGGTGACGGCTGCGGATACGATCGCGGAAGCGCTGATCGTGGAGGGGCTGCGCGAGTCCAGGCTGCCGGTGGTGGCGGAGGAAGCGCATGACGCGGCCGCCGTGGCTGTGCCCGGCGGGCCGTTCTGGCTGGTGGACCCGCTGGACGGCACGCGGGACTTCGCCGAGGGACATGACAGCTTCGCTGTGAATATCGGGCTGGTGCGGGATGGGCGGCCGGTGCTGGGGGCGGTGGCGCTGCCGGCGCATGGGCAGGTGTTCTCCGGCATCGTCGGGCGCGGGGCGTGGCGCCTGGATGCGGGTGGCTCGCAGGCGATCCGGGTGCGACCGGTGCCGCGGGCAGGCGCGGTGGCGGTGGTCAGCCGCCGGCACGACCGCGACCCGCGCATCGCCGCCTTCGCGCGTGAACACCATGCCAGCCTGTGGCCCTTGGGCTCAGCGGAGAAGCTGTGCCGGGTGGCGGAGGGTTCGGCGGATTTCTACCCGCGGCGCGGCCCGACGATGGAATGGGACACGGCGGCGCCGGAGGCGGTTCTGCTGGCGGCGGGGGGAAGGATGGCGGATTGGGACGGGGTGCCGCTGCGCTACGGCAAGCCGGGCTGGTGCAACCCGGGCTTCCTGGCGCGCGGCGCATGACGCGCTTGCTGGCGGATGTGGCGGAGGCGGCGGCGCTGCTGCGGGACGGCGCGCTGGTCGGCTTCCCGACCGAGACGGTGTACGGCCTCGGCGCCGATGCGCGGAATGGCGCGGCGGTGGCGGCGGTGTTCACGGCCAAGGGCCGCCCGCATTTCAACCCGCTGATTTGCCATTTCGCCAGCGCCGGGGCGGCGTTCGAGGAAGTTGTGGCGGATGCGCGGGCGGTGGCGCTGGCAGCGCGGTTCTGGCCGGGGCCGCTGACGCTGGTGCTGCCGCGGCGGGTGACCTGCCGGGTGGACCTGCTGGCCGGCGCGGGGCTGGACACGCTGGCGGTGCGGGTGCCGGCGCATCCGGTGGCGCTGGACTTGCTGCGGCAGGTGGACCGCCCGGTGGCGGCGCCTTCCGCCAACCGATCGGGCCAGGTCAGCCCGACGACGGCGGCGCATGTGATGGCGGGGCTCGGCGGACGCATCGCAGGCGTGCTTGATGGCGGGGATTGCGCCGTCGGCGTGGAGAGCACGGTGCTGGACCTGACCGGGTCGGGCGCGGTGCTTTTGCGGCCCGGCGGCGTGCCGGCGGCGGCGATCGAGGCGGTGATCGGCCGTGTCGGGCGCCCCCTGCCGCTGTCCGCCGCGGCGGCGACGCGCAGCCTGCGCAGCCCCGGGATGCTGCTGTCCCACTACGCGCCGGACCTGCCGCTGCGCCTGGAAGCGGAGGAGGTGGCGGCGGATGAGGCGCTGCTGGCCTTCGGGCCGGCGCCGCTGCCGGGCGCGGGGGCGCTATGGAACCTCTCGCCCGGCGGCGACCTGGCCGTGGCAGCGGCGCGGCTGTTCTCCGGCCTGCGCTGGCTGGATGCGGAGGGGCGGCGCCTGGGGTTGCGCGGCATCGCGGCGATGCCGGTGCCGGGGGATGGGCTGGGCGAGGCGATCAACGACCGGCTGGCACGGGCGGCGGCGCCGCGGGAGTCGTGATCCGTCCAAGGCAGCGCCTATGATTGCCAGAGGCGTAATCCGCTGCGCGTTGAAGGAAAATTTCTGTATTCGTTCCGTACCAGCAGGAGCGTGACGATGACCGGCAGCAAGATCGTGGCGCTCGACGAGGTCGACCTGGCCAAGGTCGCCGGCGGAGCCTTTCAGCAGGGCACGGCGGGCAGCGATACGCTGAATGGCGGCAGCTCCGCGGATGTGATCTTCGCGGGCGGCGGGAACGACATGGTCACCGCGGGTGCCGGCAACGACCAGGTCTATGGCGAAGGCGGCAGTGATTACATCAAAGCCGGCGCGGGCAACGACCTCGCCTATGGCGGCCTGGGAAACGACACGATCGATGGCGGCTCGGGCGCCGATCAGCTCATGGGCGAGGACGGCAACGACTTCCTGGATGGCGGCGCCGCCGATGGTGCGGCCGACCTGGTCTTCGGCGGCGCCGGCAACGACAGCTTCATCTGGGCGCCGGGCGACGGCAACGACCGCTTCGACGGCGGCACGGGGACGGATACGCTGAACGTGGTCGGCATGAGCCTGCAGGATCTGACGACGGCGCTGAACATCGAGTCCCCCGGTCTGGAGATGCGGGTCAACAACAACATCGTGACCTTCTTCGATGCGTCGGGCGCTCCGGCAAGCTTCGCCGGCACGGTCACTGTCGGCGGGGAGACGCTGAAGTTCTCCAATGTCGAGCAGATCCGGGTGGGGTGACCCTCCCCTCACCCAACCCTCTCCCCCTCGGGGGGAGAGGGCTTTGGAAGTGGCTATTGGTACAGGCCCTTCGTGGCCAGCCAGTCCTGGACCAGCTGCGCCACCTGGTCGCTGTTGCGGTCCATCATGATCATGTGGCTGTTGCCGCGAATGCCACGTTCCGGCAGGTCCACCACATCGACGCTGCCACCGGCGGCGCGCACCGCCTCGGCGAAACGCACGCCGTTGCCGCGGATGGTGGGCCAGCGGCTGTCCTGGGCGATGTAGTCGCCATAGACCATCAAGACCGGGATGTTGCGCAGCGCCGCGACCTTGGCGGCATCGCCGATGGCGGCCGGTTCGATCAGCACCAGGGCACGCACCTTGTCCGGGCGTTCCTGTGCCGCGCGCCAGCCGAACAGGCCGGCCTGGCTGTGCGCCACCACCACGCTCGGCCCGACGCGGTCGAGCAAGGCCAGGTAGGCCTCCAGCGTCAGCCCGTCCGTGGTGGTGAAGCGCGGCACGATCTGCCGCATGAAGTTCATGTAGCTCTCGCGGTCGGCCGGGAACTGGTTGCCGGGCAGGACCTCGTTGCGCTGGAAGCTGCCCTGGCCGGCGCCGATGCGGAAGCGCTCGAACGGGTTGTCCACCGTCAGCAGCACCGGCTGGCCGCCGGTCTGTTCCGGGATCATCGACCAGCCGGCGCGGCCGCGTTCCACCGCATCCGAGACATAGGTCGGCCAGCCGCGGCGGAGGAAGAAGTTCTGCCAGCCTTCGCGGCCATCGGGCGTGGTCTCCCAGGTCACGCCGCTCAAGCCGCCGCCATGCCACAGCAGCAACGGCGCCTGGCCCCGCGGAGCCGCCGGGATCATGTACTGGGCGTACATGCCGCCCATCAGGTAGGTGCCGTTCGGGTCGACCCGGGCGGGCACGCCGCCGGGGGTGAACAGCACCTCCCGCACCGGTTGGCCGGAGATCACCACCTCCCGCCCGCCGACATGGAAACTGCCCCAGCCTTGCAGCGAGACGGGCGGCGCGGTGTTGGTCGGCTGCTGCGCGCGCGCCGGCATGGCCGGGCCCGCGACCACGGCGGCGAGCGCCATGGCGAGGATGGTCTTGTGCATGGTGTTTCTCCCTCGACTCCCGGTCGAGCCGGGGCGCGGGAGTGGATCACGCGGCGCGTCGTTGCGCCATGCGCGGGCCAGGCATGGCTGCCACTTGATCAGGGCGGCGGAGCCAGGGCAACCCGGCACGCAGGTGGCCTCCACACCGCTCCGCATGGCCCACCAGGGCGTTCTGCCCGGCCCGCCCCGGCGCCTGCGGCGGGATAAAGCGGGCTGTGCTCAGCGGACCGCCGGTTTGACGAACGTTACCGAAGCGGCAATAAGGGGCTTTGCTGCGACTGGTGACGGGCCCGGTAGGGGCAGCGTAGGCTGCGTATCGGCGGGCATGGTGTCCGGAAACGGCAGGGTTCTGGGTTCACAGCCGAGCCCTATCGCCGATGAACGGTTTGCACCAAGCCCGCAAACCCTCATGAATTACGTGGGTTAGGTAGAGCAGGGGAGATGGCAGGTTTCCTGCGCTCGCGCTGCAATGGCAGGTTGCTTCATCAGGAGAAATTGCATGTTCCGGGTTCCGACCATGACAGAGTGGCATCACCTGACGAAGAAATTCCCCGAGTATCAGGATTATAAAAGATGCTTTCTTTTAAAGGACTTCGGCTACATGTTCTTGCGAGACTACCTTGACCAAAGAAATGGATTGAAGGTGTTGGAGTTCGGGCATCTATTCAATGAGGAATTACTTTCATCGTTTAAATTAGGCGAGCATGAACTCTGGGGCGTTGATGACGCCAAGCCTGACTTGTCTCAAGCTCCTTAGTGACCGTTTGAGAAAGGCTTGGAGCGACGCGGCCTGGGGTGATTCAAACTCGGGATGTGGACCCTAGAGACCCGAGGCCGGATGGCCGAGCTTGGCCGTAAGACGAAGCGCTACCCCTCCGACCTGACGGACGAGGAATGGGCGCGGATCGAGCCGCTGCTACCGAAACCCTCGCGGCGAGGCCGGAAGCCCAAGGTCGATCTGCGCGAGGTGCTGAACGCGATCCGCTACATGGCGCGCAGCGCGGGTGGCTGGCGGATGCTGCCAGTGCACTTTGGCCCATGGCAGACCGTGTACTGGTGGTTCCGGCGCTTCGTCCGCCGTCTGCTGTTCCGCACCATCCACGACGTGGCGCTGATGCTCGACCGCGAGGCGGCGGGCCGGGAGGCCAGCCCGACAGGCGGCGTGCTCGACAGCCAAACGGTGAAGGCGCCCTTCGCCGAGGAGCGCGGCTTCGACGGCGGGAAGAAGATCGTTGGCCGTAAGCGGCACGTCGCGGTGGACACCGATGGACGGCTGCTGATGGTGAACCTTACGCCCGCCGACGTGTCGGACAGCGCGGGAGCGCAGACGATCCTTGCCGCCATCCGCAAGCGCTGGCCTTGGCTGAAGCACCTGTTCGCCGATGCGGGCTACGACCGCACCAAGCTCATGGACAAGGCCGCGTTCCTCGACTT
The DNA here is from genome assembly GCF_050563525.1 of Falsiroseomonas sp. HC035. Lineage (NCBI taxonomy): Bacteria > Pseudomonadati > Pseudomonadota > Alphaproteobacteria > Acetobacterales > Roseomonadaceae > Falsiroseomonas > Falsiroseomonas sp. HC035. The sequence goes on along the minus strand of NZ_JBNXUN010000004.1, from coordinate 327,475 downwards.
CGTCGTCGAGATCGTGCGCCGCTCCGACACGGCGAAGGGCTTTGAGGTCATTCCGCGACGCTGGGTCATCGAGCGCACCTTCGGCTGGATGATCCGCTGGCGACGCCTCGTCCGCGACTACGAGAAGCGCCTCGACGTGTCCGAGGCCATGATCCACGTCGCCATGGGCGCCCTGCTGCTCCGCCGCGTGGCCCATCGCTGATTATCAAACGGACTCTTACCTTCGCCATTCAACGACCTACGAGGGCTGGCAAAGGGATTATAGGAATTTTGTAGAACGCAACTCGCACGTTAGATTTAATCGCTGTCTTTTAGGGCGCGGCGACGAGGATATAGTTCCTTCCAATTACTTTGATGTTGTTTGTTCAGTATCTGTAATTGAAAACATTCACGAGAAGAACTGGGCAAACTTGTTCCAAGCTGCTTATCGCATCTTGAAACCGGGCGGCGCCTTCATCAACACAACCGACATCACGTTCTACGACGCCGGAAAAGCCGAACGCCTAGCCGCTGAGCAGCAGCGAGTCGGGCTTGGATTTGAAGGTGACCCGAAGTCTGTATTCAAGGACGCACACCCATCGCGGTCGCTGATTGAGCATCCTGCGGTGACAGCTTTCATCTATAATAAGTTCGACCAGAGCGGGCAGTTCTACGGGCACGAAACTACTATTCTGTCCGTGGCGACAAAAGGTTGACTGTCATTTGCTAACCCGCATCATGCACGAGTGGTGGCGGGCATGGTGAAAACCGTTGAACGGCAATAGGATTCGGGTGCGACCCTCGAAACCAAGCGCCCTCGGAGCCCATGCCCGCCACGGTTGAAACTACGCCCTCGCTGCCGGGCCTGTCACCGGTCGCGGGCAAGCCGATCATCGCCCGCTTCGACGGTGGGCTCCTCTCCTCGGACGGTGGCTTGCTGGCGCTGCGCGAGGTCGAGCATCGGCTCGGCCTGGCGGAGCGGCTGGCCGCCTGCATCGCGGACCCACGTGCCGCCGAGCGCGTGCAACACGGCCTGGCCGACATCATCCGCTTCCGGCTGTTGATGATCGCGGCCGGCTACGAGGACGGCAACGACGCCGACAGCCTGCGGCACGACCCGATGTTCAAGCTGGCGCTGGACCGCCTGCCGGAGGCGGCCGCGCTATGCTCGCAGCCAACCATCTCGCGGCTGGAGAACCGGCCGGACCGGCGGGCGCTGCTGCGCATGGGCCGGGCCATGGTTGAGTTCTACTGCGCCAGCTTCCGCCAGGTGCCGCGTTGCATCACGCTCGACATCGACGACACCTTCGACCTGGCGCACTACCCCTTGATCACAATCTCAGTGGGGGGGCAGGAAGAAGGCGCGGTGGACGGGTTCATCCTGGAGCGAGGATTGGCCCGGCAGTCGGAAATGTTCGACCGGCGAGCCCTGGAGGAAGCGCTCTCGACCATCGGCGCCGCACCCCGGTACCGCATGACCATGCCGCATTCGCTTGCGATCCCGAACCTCCTCGGGAATACGGACATGCTGTCGATCATCCCGGAGTCGCTCGCGCGTGACCTGGCCACCCGGGGCTCGTTCCTGATGCGCCCCACACCCTATGCGGCCAACGCCTCGACGTTCAGCGCAGTCTGGCACAGCCGAAGTGACCATGATCCTGCTCAGCAATGGTTGCGCGACAAAGTCGCCAGCGCGGCAGGGAAGGCACTTTCCGACAGTTGAAACACGCAGGTCCGGCGTCACGGGGTCGAAGGCTTCCGGGGATAGGCCGGTCCAGGGGTTTGGACGGCAGGCCCGATCCCTGCGCCGATAGGCTCCGCTTCGCAGGCCCCGGGGGCGCCATGCCCCCGGATGCGAAGGCGACCCGGCTCAGTCCACCGTGATGCCGGCCTGGCGCACCACCGTGGCCCAGCGCTCGCGTTCCCAGCGGATCAGTTCGGCGAAGCCGGGGCCGTCCAGCGTGGAGGGCTCGGCGCCCTCGTCACGCAGGCGGCGGATGACGTCGGGGTTGGACAGCGCCTCCCGCATCGCGGCGAAGATGCGGGCGCGGATCGGCTCCGGCGTGCCCTTCGGCGCCAGGATGCCGTACCAGGCGGTGGCCTTGTAGGTCGGGATGGTCTCCGCGACCGTCGGGATGTTGGGGAACAAGGCCATGCGGGTATCGCCGGTGACCGCCAGCGGCCGGACGGAGTTGCTGCTCATCAGGCCGACGACGGAAGGCAGCGTGGTCACCATGAAGTGCAGGTGGCCGGCGACCACGTCGGTCAGCGCCGGGGCGGCGCCGCGGAACGGCACGTGTTCCGCCCGCAGCCCGGCCATCTGCAGCATCAGCGCGGCGGCGAGGTGGCTGGCGGAGCCGTTGGAGGCGCTGGCGTAGTTCAGGTTGCCGTTGGCGGCGCGGATCTCCTCCAGCAGTTCCGGCAGGGTGTTCGCCTTGGAGGCCGGGCCGACCACGACGATCAGCGGCGCATCGGCGACCAGCCCGATCGGCTCCAGCGCCGTCTCCGGGTTCACCCGCATGTTGCGGAACAGGGAGACGTTGACGCTCATCGGGCCGTGGTTGCCCATCAGCAGCGTGTAGCCATCCGGCCGCGCGCTGGCGACGGCTTCGGTGGCGATGTTGCCGCCGGCGCCGGGGCGGTTCTCCACCACCAGGGTCTGGCCGAGCGACGGGGTCATGGCGCTGCCCAGGGTGCGGGCGATGAGGTCCGTGCCACCTCCGGGCGCGAAGGCCAGCAGCAGGCGGACCGGGCGTTGCGGCCAATTGCCCTGGGCGCTGGCGGCGGCGGGCAGGAGGGAGGCGAGGCCGGCGGAGGCTCCGGCTGCGAGCAGGGTGCGGCGGGTGATCATGGTGTCGTTTCCCGGGAGATTGGCGGTTCCACGCGCGTTTTCCTCCCGCACCGGACGGTTTGCAAATGGTGCGGGGCTTGATCCAGAACGCGGCGCGCGGTCCTTTGGCGGCATGTCAGAATCTCGGGCCCGCCCGCGGCCGACCGTGGCCCAGATCTTTCTCACCTACCTCAAGATCGGCCTCGTCGGCTTCGGCGGGGTCAATGCCTGGGCGCGCCGCGTGCTGGTGGAGGAACGCCGATGGGTGACGGAGCAGGAATATGCCGAGGTGCTGGGACTCGGCCAGGTGCTGCCGGGGCCAAACGCGCTGAACGTGGCGATCCAGCTCGGCGAGCGGTTTCGCGGCGGCTGGGGGGCGCTGGCGGCCAGCTTCGGGCTGTTCGGCGGGCCGCTGGCGCTACTGGTGGGGCTCGCGATGTTCCATGACACCTATGGCGAGGTGCCGCTGGTGAAGGCGGTGCTGGCGGGTACGGCGGCGGCGGCGGCGGGGATGATCCTGGGGACGGCGGCCAAGATCACCACCAAGCTGAAGCCGGCCCTGCCGATCCTGGCTGTCGGCATGGCGGCGCTGATCGGCGGGTCCCTGCTGCGGCTGCCGCTGCCCTTCATCGTGCTGGGGCTGGCGCCGTTCGGCATCCTGGCCGCCTGGTGGACGAGGAATCGCGCGTGAACGAGGATGGCGACGTTCTATGGCAGTTGGCCAGCGGCTTCGCGGCGATCTCCATGATCGCGGTGGGTGGCGGCATCGCCGTGGTGCCGGAGATGAACCGGCTGGTGGTGGACGTGCATGGCTGGATGAGCAACGAGCGCTTCGCGCAGCTGTTCGCCCTGGCCCAGGCGGCGCCAGGACCGAACGTGCTGGTGGTGGGGCTGATCGGCTGGCACGTTGCGGGCTTCACCGGGATGATGGTGGCGACGCTGGCGATGACCGGGCCGGCGGGGCTGTTCGCCTATGGCTTCTCCCGCATGCGGGCACGGCTGGCGGGCGCTGCCTGGCTGCGGATCATCGAGCGGGGGTTGGTGCCGATCGCGATCGGCCTCATCTTCTCCTCCGGCCTCATCCTGGCGCAGGCGGCGGCCCAGGGGGCCAAGGTCGCTTGGCTGGCGGTGGTGCTGTCGGTGGGGTCCACCCTGTTCGTCTGGCGCAGCGACTGGTCGCCGCTCTGGGTGCTTGGGGCGGGAGCGGTGCTTGGGGCCTTGTTTCTTCAGTGAAGTGCGGATGATGCCGGATCAGATGATGCCTCCCTCCGGGTTGATGGATGCGCTGGCGGCGCTGCTCGGGCCGCGCGGCCTGCTGACGGCGCCGGAGGATCTGGCGCCCTACCTGTCCGACTGGCGCGACCTGTACCGCGGCGCCACGCCCTGCGTGCTGCGGCCGGCGGATGTGGCGGAACTGGCGGCGGCGGTGAAGCTATGTGCCGCGGCCGGCGTGCCGATGGTGCCGCAGGGCGGCAATACCTCCATGGTCGGCGGCGCCACGCCGGATGAATCGGGACGGCAGGTGGTGGTCAGCCTGGCACGGCTGAACCGCATCCGCGCCATCGACCCGGTGGACATGACGATGACGGCGGAGGCCGGCGTGGTGCTGAAGGCGGCGCAGGATGCCGCCGCCGCCGCGGGCACCCTGTTCCCGCTGAGTCTCGGCGCCGAAGGCACGGCCACCATCGGCGGCGTGCTGTCCACCAATGCCGGCGGCAACACCACGGTGCGCTACGGCAACGCCCGCGAATTGATGCTGGGGCTGGAGGTGGTGCTGCCGGACGGGCAGGTCTGGGACGGGCTGCGGCGGCTGCGCAAGGACAACACAGGCTACGCGCTGCGCCACCTGTTCACCGGGGCGGAGGGCACGCTCGGCTTCATCACCGCCGCCGTGCTGCGGATGTTCCCCCGGCCGCGGGATACGGCACTCGCCTTCTGCGCGGTGGCGGACGAGGATGCGGCGCTGGCGCTGTTCCGGCGCTTCCGCGACCGCGACGAAAGTGCGGTGCGCGCCTTCGAATACATGTCCGGCACCGGCGTCGATTTCTGCATCCGGCACATCGAGGGCGTGACGCTGCCGGTTTCCGCGCGGGCCGATCACTACGTGCTGGTGGACCTCGCCTCCCCCCGCCCCGATGCCGGGCTGCGCGACATGGCGGAGACCCTGCTGGGCGAGGCGATGGAGGCGGGCGAGGTGCTGGACGCCGTGCTCGCCGAGAGCGAGGCGCAGGCTCAAAAACTGTGGAAGATCCGGGAGGAGCATCCGGAGGCGCAGAAGCGCGAGGGCGCCTCGGTGAAGTCCGATGTCTCCGTGCCCGTCTCCCGCGTGCCGGAGATGATCCGGCGATGCTCGGCGGCGCTGGTGGCGCTGATTCCGGGCAGCCGGCCGGTGCCGTTCGGGCATATCGGCGACGGCAACATCCATATGAATCTGGAACAGCCGGAGGGCATGGACCCTGCCGCCTTCCTCGCCCGTGGCCACGACATCATGGAGTGCGTGAACGAGGTGGTGCGGGAGATGGATGGCAGCTTCAGCGCCGAACACGGCGTCGGCCGGCTGAAGACGGACATGATGCCGGATTGGCGCGGCGGCGCGGAGCTCGACACGATGCGGCGCATCAAGGCGGCGCTGGACCCGGCCGGGCTGATGAATCCGGGCAAGGTGTTTCGTTAATTTTCCGGCTGGCTGTCGCGCTGGGTCTGGCGGTTACGGGCTGCACGCCGGCGGCGCCGCGCGTGGCGGACCCCGCGCTGACGGCCGCGACCGCCGTGGCGCAGGTGGCGTCGGGCGAATCGGCGCGCTGCCGGGCGACCGGGGCGGCGATCCATCTCGGCGGCGGGCGCTTCGTGACGGCGGCGCATGTGGTGGATGGCTCCGTGCAGCGGCTGCGCGGCGTGTGCCCGGCCGGCGCCGGGCCGCTGGCGATCTCGGTCGCGGGGTCGGTGGCGCCGGCGCTGCTGGTCCGCGCCGGGCAGGACCGGGTGGACCGGGGCATCGGCCAGCGCTACCTGGGCGGGGAGGATGTGGCGCTGCTGCGGCCGGCGCGAACGCTGCCCAGCCTGGGGGTGGCCGTGCCCTGCGCCGGGGCGCCGCGGCCGGACTCGCCGGCGTTGCTGGTGACGCCGCAGCGCAGCCTCCGCACCCGGCTGCTGCCGCTGGTCCGCGATGCCGATCCGCGCTTCGGCGGATACCTCGAGATCCCGGAGACGCTGAACCAGGGCGAGTCGGGCGGCGCGGTGTTCGAAGCGGCGTCTGGCTGCCTGGCGGGGCTGGTGAGCCACCGGGACGAGGATGGCGACAGGCCGCCGCGCACCCGGCTGGTGCCGGCCTCGGTCATCGTGCGCTTCCTGGGGACAGGGTCGTGACGCCGGCAGAAGCACGCGGCCGCCGCTTTGCAGGCGGGGCCTTCGGGCTGGTAGAAGGGGCCGGATGAACCGCATCGACCGCTACATCCTGCGCCAGCTGGTGGGAGGGCTGCTCGCCGTCACCTTCGGGTTGGCGGCGCTGGTCTGGCTGACCCAGTCGCTCCGCTTCATTGAGCTGGTGCTGGACCGCGGCCTGTCGCTGGCAGTCTTCGTGCAGCTCACCGGGCTGATGCTGCCGGGCTTCATCGCGGTGATCCTGCCGATCACGACCTTCGTGGTGGTGCTGTTCATCTATGTCCGGATGAATTCGGACCGGGAGCTGGTGGTGATGCGCGCCGCCGGGCTGTCCCAGTTGCGGCTCGGGCGGCCGGCGCTGCTGCTGGCCTTCGCCTCCGTCGCGCTCGGCTACGTGCTCAACCTGTGGCTGGTGCCGATGTCGCACACCGCCTTCCGCATCTGGCAGTATGAGATCCGCAACGAGATGGCGGCGATCCTGGTGCAGGAGGGCGTGTTTTCCTCGGTCGGTGGCGACCTGACGGTCTATGCCCGGCTGCGCGACCGCGACGGCACGCTGCGCGGGATCCTGGTGCATGATGCGCGGGAGGCCGGCGCGCCGGCGACGATCCTGGCGGAGGAAGGCCGCATCACCAACGGCCCCTTCGGCCCGCGCGTGACGCTGCTGAAGGGCGTGCGGCAGCAGATGGAACGGGTGCCGCCGCCGGCCGGATCGCCGCCCGGCACGGAGCCGACGATGCGGCTTTCGGTGCTCAGCTTCAACGAGAACAGCGTCGACCTGGCCCGCGCAACGCGGCAGGAGGAAGTGCGCTTCCGCGATTCGCGCGAACGCGGCGTGCAGGAATTGCTGCACCCGGACCCAGCGGAACAGTTGCGGCCACGGGAAATCGCCCGCTTCGTGGGGGAGGCGCACCAGCGCCTGGCGGCACCGTTGACCGCGCTGACCTATGCGCTGGTCGGCATGGCAGTGGCGTTGACCGGGCAGTTCCGGCGGCATGGCGGCGGGCTGCGGCTGGCGGTGGGGGTCGGGCTGGTGGTGGCGCTGCTGGCGGTCGGGCTGACCATCGGCAACCTGGCGACGCGGGACAACGCCTTCACCTGGCTGATCTGGGTGCACGCGACGGTGCCGGGGGCGCTGGCCTTCTGGTGGCTGGTCGGTGCGCCCGGGATGCCGCGCTTCCGGCGGCATGTGATGCCGCCCGGGCAGCCGATGGCGAGCGGCTGAGCCATGGTGCTGACTCCCACGCTGACCGGCTATGTCGCGCGCGGCTTCCTCGGCGCCACGCTGCTGGTGATGGCGGCGCTGATCGGGCTGGTGGCGCTGTTCGACTTCATCGAATTGCTACGCCGGGCGGCGACGCGGCCAGGGGTGGGGTTCGAGATCCCGCTGGAGATCGCGGCGATGCGGCTGCCCTTCGTGGCGCTGCAGATCCTGCCCTTCGCCATCCTGCTCGGCGGCATCATCGCCTTCTGGCGGCTGACGCGCAGTTCAGAGCTGATCGTGGCGCGGGCGGCTGGAATCTCCGCCTGGGGCTTCCTGACCGGGCCACTGGTGGTGGCGGTGCTGCTCGGCATGCTGGGCACCTTCGGCATCTCGCCGATCTCCTCCGCGCTGCTGGCGCGGGCGGAGCGGATGGACCAGAATTTTCTCCGCACTGGGGGCGGGTTGACGTCGCTGGCGGGTGGGCGGCTGTGGCTGCGGCAATCGGACCGGGCGCTGGATCCGCAGGGGGTGGCCATCATCTCGGGCCGGCCGGTGGCGATGACGGCGGTGCCCTCCGGCAGCGGGCCGCGCTTCGAGTTGCAGGAGGTCACCATATGGCGGCTTTCGGCCGATGACCGGCCGCTGGCGCGGATCGAGGCGCCCTCCGCCCGCCTGTCCGACGGCGCCTGGGTGATGGAGGCGGCGGTGAGCTTCGGGGCGGACCGGATGGCGGCACCCCCGGCGCGGATCGCGCTGCCGACCGAACTGACCCCCGACCGCATCCAGGACAGCTTCGCCTCCCCGGAAACGTTGGATTTCTGGGCCCTGCCCGGCTTCATCGCAGTGCTGGAGGCGGCGGGCTTCTCCGCCGTGCGGCACCGCATCCAGTTCCAGAGCCTGCTGGCCCTGCCGGCGCTGGCGCTGGGGATGGCGCTTCTGGCGGCGGGGTTCTCCATGCGGCAGACCCGGCGCGGCGGTGTCGCGCAAATGATCGGTGGCGGCGTCGCGGCCGGCTTCGCGCTGTTCGTGCTGGACAAGGTGAGCAACGAGATGGGCGAGGCGGGCTCCCTGCCCGTCCTGCTCGCGGCCTGGGCGCCGACACTGGCCGGGCTGCTGCTGGCGCTGGCCCTGCTGCTGCATCTGGAGGATGGCTGATGCCCCCCATCAACGGGCCGGCGGTGAACTTGCCGGCGATCGAGGGGCATCCCCGGCCGCGCAAGCTGCCGCCGGTGCTGCGGCCCGGCATTGAAGCCGTGGCGCCCCGGCTGCCCAAACCGCCGGCGGGCGGCCGTTCCCGCCCCGGGCTGGCGGCGGTGCTGGCGCTGGCGGCGCTGGCCCTGGTGCTGCATCCCACCCACCCTGGCGCGCAGCCGGGCCTCGGCGGGCTGGAGAACCGCGCCACGACCGAGGGTCCGGTGACCTTCACGGCGGAGGAGGTGGAGTATGACCAGACCACCAACACCGTCACCGCCCGCGGCCGGGTGGAAGCCTGGCAGGGCGACCGCGTGCTGCGCGCCGACGAATTCACCTACAACCGCACCACCGGGGTCGCCACCGCCACCGGCAACGTCGCGCTGATCGAGCCCGATGGGCAGACGCTGTTCGTCGACCGGGCGGAGCTGACGGATGGCATGCGCGATGCGGCGCTGGAGGGCCTGCGCGGCCTGCTGGCCGCCAATGCGCGGCTGGCCGCGGCCGGCGCCCGGCGCACCGGCGGCACCGTCACCGACCTGGCGCGCGTGGTCTATTCCTCCTGCGACCTGTGCCCGGAGGACCCGACGCGGCCGCCGCTGTGGCAGTTGCGCGCACGCATCGCGACGCTGGACGGGCCGGAACAGCGGGTGCGCTATCGCGATGCCTCGGTCGAGTTCGGTGGGGTGCCGCTACTGTACACGCCGTATTTCAGCCATGCCTCGCCGGATGCGCCACGCGCCTCCGGCTTCCTGTCGCCCACCGTCGGCACCAGCGAGTTCCTCGGCGTTTTCGCCGAGATCCCCTATTACTGGGCGATCGACGAAAGCTCCGACGCCACGATCAGCGTCACCGCCTCCTCCAGCCAGGTGCCTAATCTCGGCGGCGCCTACCGGCGCCGGTTCAACAGTGGCGAGATCGCGGTGGAGGGCTCGCTCGGGCGGCTCGACGATACGCAATCCGATGGCACGGGCGGCCACATCTTCGCCCGCGGCCGCTTCGCGCTGGATGAGAACTGGCGCGCCGGGTTCGCGCTGAACCGGGCCTCCTCGCTCGAGTACATGCGCGCCTGGCGCTACGGCTCGCCGCGCGTGCTGACCACCACGGCCTACCTGGAGGGCTTCTGGGGCGCGGAGGGTTATGCGCGGCTGGATTCGACGGTCTACCAAGGCTTCGATTCACAGGACGTCAACTCGCAGACGCCGCTGGTCCTGCCGCGTGGCTATGCCGACTACGTCTTCCCGAATGACGGGCTGGGCGGCCGCTTCACGGTGGATGCCTCCGCCTACAGCCTGTTCCGCACCGCGGGCACGGACACCAGGCGCCTCGGCAGCCGCGCCACCTACGAGCTGCCGCTCACCGGTGCGATGGGTGACATCTGGACCTTCCGGACCCATGCGGATGTGGTGGGCGGATGGGTCGATGGCCTGGCCCTGGCGCCGACCTTCGGCGATGCCGGCGGCGACGGGTTCTTCGGCCGCGGCCACATCCGCAGCGCGGTGGATTGGCGCATGCCGTTCATCCGCAGCGCGGGCGAATATGGCGCGCAGCTGATCGAGCCGCGGGTGCAGCTGGTGACCGGACCCTCCACCGGCTCGCAGGACCGCTATCCCAACGAGGACAGCCTGGATTTCGAATTCACCGACTCCAACCTGTTCAGCCTGAACCGCTTCGGCGGCCGCGATCGCTTCGAAGGCGGCACCCGCGCCGATGCGGCGCTGCGCGCTGCCTGGCTGTTCCCGAATGGCGGGCAGATCGAGGGCCTGGCCGGGCGATCCGTCCGGCTGGCGACGGACGAGACCTTTGCCGAGGGCACCGGGCTGGAAAATCGCTCTTCCGACTGGGTCGGCCGGGTGCGCCTGGCGCCGGTGCCGTGGTTCGAGCTGGTCGGCCGGGCGCGGCTGGACCGCGAGACCGGCGAGGGCCGGCTGTGGGATGGCACCGCCAACTTCTACGCGGGACGCTTCACCCTGACCGGCGGCTACCTGCAGACCGAGCCACAAGCCAACGTGACCACCCGCAAGCGCGAGGAAGTCTCGGCCGGCGCCAGCTTCCGGGTCGGCGACTACTGGCGCGTCGGGTTGTTCGGGCGCTACGACGTCGCGCTCGACCGGCCGGTGGCGGCGCAGGCCTCCCTGACCTATGAAGACGAGTGCCTGATTTTCGAGACGCGCTTCGTGCGGCAATGGGCGGAGGATCCGGCAACCCGGTCCGAATATGCCTCCGGCACGCTGCTGCTGTTCCGGGTCGGGCTGAAGACGGTGGGCGACTTCGGGCTGCGCGCCCTGTGAGGAACCTTCCGCGCCGTGACGTGAATCCGCATGTCCAGGTGATTTCGCCTGACCCGGGATTGATCTAGGAAAGCGCCATGCGCCTCAACCGTCCTGCCCTGCTGCTGTTCTCCGCCTTCTCGGTCCTGACCTTGCCGGGAGTGGCCCAAGCTCAGGCCCAGCGTGCGCCGCTTGCGGCGGATGGCGCCCAGGTCAACAGCATCGTCGCCGTCATCAACGGCGACATCGTGACCCGCGCCGATGTCGACGGACGCCGCCGGCTGTTCGCGCTGAATGCCGGGCTGAACGTGACGCCGGAGGTGCTGCAACGGCTGACGCCACAGGTCACCCGCCTGCTGGTTGATGAACGCCTTCGCGTCCAGGAAGTGCAGCGCCGGCGTATCCCGGTCGCGGATGCCGACATCGCCCAGGCGGTGCAGGAACTGGAGCGTCGCAACGGCCTGCCGGCCGGCGCCCTTGTGGCGCAACTTCGCCGCGCCGGGGTGGAGCCGCGGGTGCTGTACGACCAGCTGCGCGTGCAGATCGGCTGGGCGCGACTGATCCGCCAGCTGCTCGGCCCGCAGGCTGAGCCGACCGAGGCTGCGGTGGCGGAGGTGATCGCCGGCCAGCGCGCCCGAACCGGCCAGCCGGAATTCCTGGTCAGCGAGATCTTCATCCCGGTGGACGACCCCTCGGAAGAACCCGAAGTGCGCGGCTTCGTGGACGAGGTGGTGAGCCAGCTGCGCCGCGGCGTGCCCTTCCCGGTGGCGGCGACGCAGTTCAGCCAGGCGCAGACCGCCTTGCAGGGCGGTGACCTCGGCTGGGTGGGCTCGGAGGCGCTGGACCCGGAAGTGGCGAAGATCGTGACGCAGATGCCGCCGGGCGCGGTGTCCAACGCCATCCGCGTGCCAGGCGGCTTCCAGATCGTGGCGCTGCGGCAACGGCGCGAGGTGGGGCGCGACATGGCGACGGTGCTGTCGCTGCGCCAGGCGTTCTTCCCCTTCTCCGGCACGCTGGACCCCAACAATCCGACCCAGCAGCAGATCCAGACGGTGGAGCGCGCCCGCGCGCTGGCGAATTCGGCGCGCAGCTGCGAGGCGGTGGAAGCCGCGGCACGGGCCGGCGGCAGTGGCCGCGATCCGGACCCGGGCGAGGTGCGGCTTGAATCCGTCCAGCCGCCACCGCTGCGCCAGCTGATTGCGGGGCTGCAGCCGGGCCGCGCCAGCCAGCCGGTGATCGCCCCCGATGGCGTCGCCGTCATCATGGTTTGCTCGCGGGAGACGCGGAACCAGGCGGAGCTGACGCCGGATGCGGCGCGCCAGCAGCTGGTGCGCGACCGGGCGGAGCTGCTGTCCCGCCAGTTGCAGCGCGAGCTGCGGCGCCGGGCGCAGATCGAGATGCGAAGCTGAGGGCGTGAGCGCCACGGAAGCTGAGGGCGCGGACACCGCGACGGAAGCCACCCTTCCGCCCCTGCTGTCGCTGCGCGACACCGTTGCGCGCTTCGGGCTGGATGCCCGGAAATCGCTTGGCCAGCACTTCCTGCTCGACCCCGCCATCTGCGCCCGGATCGCGGCGCTGGCGGGCGACCTGACGGGGCGGCATGTGCTGGAGGTCGGCCCCGGCCCCGGAGGGCTGACGCGGGCGCTGCTTGCGACGCCGGCGAGCTCCGTCCTGGCGGTTGAGCTGGACCGGCGGGCGATCGCCGTGCTGGCGGAGCTGGCGCAGCACTTCCCGGGACGCCTTTCGGCGCGGGAGGCGGATGCAATGGATTTCGACCCGCTCGAGGAAATGCCGGCGCCACGGCGCATCATCGCCAACCTGCCCTACAACGTGGCGACGCCGCTGCTGGTGGGCTGGCTGCGGCAGGCCGCGCGCATCGAGGGCATGACCCTGATGTTCCAGCAGGAAGTCGCCGAGCGCATCTGCGCCGCGCCGGGCAGCGACGCCTATGGCCGGCTTGGCGTGCTGGCACAGTGGCGGTGCCGGGCCGACCTGTTGCTGAGCCTGCCGCCGGGCGCCTTCACGCCGCCGCCCAAGGTGTATTCCGCGGTAGTCGGGCTGGTGCCGCATGCGGTGGATCCGGGGCCGGAGCTGTTCGCGGCGATGGAACGCACCACTGCCGCCGCCTTCGGGCAGCGCCGGAAGATGCTGCGCGGCGCGCTGAAGCAACTCGGCAATGCGGAGGCGCTGCTGGACGCGGCCGGCATCGCCGGTGACCGGCGGGCGGAGACGCTCAGCATCGCGGAGTTCGACCGGCTGGCACGGGCGGTCGCGGCGCGCGGGTAGAAGGCGGGGTTGCGCGGCGGGCGCGGCGGGGGTTTTGTCGCGGCCTTCGCAGGAGAACGCCGATGCTGCCGCCGGATGACAAGCTGACCCTCTGCTTCGCCCATGTCGCCTACCGTTTCGCCGAGCGCTACACGCAGCGCGGCGGCAAGCTGGCGCATTTCGAGGTGCGCAGCCTGGAGGAGCTTGAAGCCCGCATCGGCGAGGCGGATGTGCTCCTGGTCTCCGGCATGTGGCGCAACCACCTGGCCGCGCGGGCACCACGGCTGAAGTTCATCCAGTCCATCAGCGCCGGCGTCGACCAGTACGACAAGGACGTGCTGCGCGGCGCGGGCATCAGGCTGGCCTCGGCGCAGGGCGCCAATGCGAATGCCGTGTCGGAACACGCGATGTCGCTGATCCTGGCGGTGACGCGGCGGCTGGCGGAGGCGCGCGACAACCAGCAGAAGCGGCACTGGCGCGGCATGATCGGCGACCTGACGCAGCGCGAGGATGAACTCGGCGGCAAGACGCTGCTGGTGGTCGGCATCGGGCGGATCGGCGGTCGGCTGGCGCGGCTGGCGAAGGCCTTCGACATGAAGGTGGTCGGGCTGCGGCAGGACCCCGCCAAGGGCAGCGAGGGTGCCGACGAGGTCCACGGCATGGGCGAGCTGCACGCGCAGTTGCCGCGTGCGGACATTGTCGCGCTGACCTGTGCATTGACGCCTGAGACGCGGGGCCTGATGGGCTCGACCGAGTTCGCCGCGATGAAGCCGGGGGCGACGCTGGTGAACGTGGCGCGCGGCGCGGTGTGCGACGAGGCGGCGCTGGTCTCGGCGCTGGCAAGCGGCCAGGTCGGCCAGGCGGCGCTGGATGTGACGGCGGAGGAGCCGCTGGCCGGCGCCAGCCCACTGTGGGCAATGCCCAACGTGTTCATCACGCCGCACACCGGCGGCGAGACACGGGCCTATGAGGGCAATGTGCTGGACCTGCTGGAGGCGAACCTGCCGCGTCTGCGGGCCGGGGAAGCGCTGGTCAACCAGGTGGTGTGAGGGGACGCCCTGCCCCCGTCTCTCGAACCAGGCCCTCAATCCAGGTTGGTGGAGGTGCGGGGGCGGGCGCTGGCGTTCCAGGCGGTGCGGATCGCCTCGCTGACCGCGACCGGGTCGGGCACGCCGCGCAGGACGTGGGATTCGTCGGTGCGGCCCTCGGTCGCCTTGATGATGACGTCGCCGATGCCGAGCAGGCGGTGCCAGAAGGCCTGCTTGGAGACGACGTCGCGGATACGGAAGACCTCCACGTCGTCGCGGGTCTTGGTCCAGAAGCCTTCCTCGACGATCACGCGCTCCGTCGTCACGCGGATGCGCTGGCGGCCGAGGAAGGGCAGGCCAAGCATCAGGATGGCCATGGTGCCGCGCGCGAGGCCGAAGGAGCGCTTGGTTTCGCGCGTCACCAGGATGTCGGTCTCGGCCATCGTTCCATATCCTCAGCTGGCGGCAGGGTGCGGCGGCGTGGCGCCATCCGCAAGCCAGGTCTGGAGCAGGCGCAGCACCGCCTCCGGCGTTTCCATCGGCGGCAGGTGGGCGGCGTCGGGAATGCGGGCGAGCGTGGCGCCGGGGATCAGCGCCGCCATTTCCTCGGCGAGGTCCGGCGGGGTCAGGATGTCGTGCTCGCCCACCGCGACCAGGGTCGGGATGCGGATGGCGGCAAGGCCGGGGCGGCTGTCGGGGCGGGCGAGGATGGCACGCTGCTGGCGCTGGAAGGCGTCGCGGCCAACGCGGTCCGCCATGGCGCGAACCTCCTCGCCGAGTGGGCCATCGAGGCGGGAGGGGTGCAGCAGTTGCGGCAGCAGGCGGGGCGTGACGCCGCGGAACTGGCCGGAGTTGGACAGCGACAGAAGGCCGCGGCGGCGGCGCGACTGTTCCGGGGTATCGGCACGGGCGGAGGTGTCCATCAGCGCCAGGCGAGCGATACGGGCGGGGGCTTGGCGCAGGATTTCCAGCGCGACATAGCCGCCCATGGACAGGCCGATCAGCGAAATGGCGGCGTCGGCCGGCACGGCATCCAGGGCGCGGGCGGCCATCGACGCGAGATTGTCATCCTGCGTCAGGTCCGCGACGATGCAGCGCGTGGTGACGCCCAACGCCTCCGTCTGGTCACGCCAGAGGCGGTCATCGCAGAGCAGGCCGGGCAGCAGAAGCAGGACGGGCGGGGCTGGCATGTGCTGGTCCTATGGCCGGATCGGCCTGGACTTAATGGCCGGATCTGCCGGGCGTCCAGCGTCTTGCCTTGATTTCCGGGCCATTGCGGCGCATATGCGCTGCATCCCGCCCGGTTCCGCCAGGCGCCTTTCGTTGCGCCAGTGGGGCGCCCCGCCGAGTACGTGTCCTGGCCCTGCCCGGATCCGCCAAGGTGGCGGGCAGGTCCGATCCAGCAGAGAACCATACACGTTGAGCGATCATAGCGACGCGACCGCCCCGCGCGCGGCCGAGACAGACGAGACCGACGCCGCACGGGCCGAGGGTCCAGGCCAGGTGCCGGAGACGAAGACGGAGGCTTCCGCCGAGGCGGCGCCCATCCGCAAGAAGCGCGCGCCCAGCGCGAAGACACTCGCCGCGCGTGCGGCGAAGGCCGCGGCCGCCGCGGCCGTGGCCGAAGGCGCGCCGGTGACCGAAGCGATCGCGGCAGCACAGGCGGAGATGCCGGTGGCCGAGGAGGCTGCGGTGGCCGAGGCTCCGGTCGAGGAGCCGGTCGCCCAGGCTGAGCCGGTCGCCCAGGCTGAGCCGGTCGCCGAGGCCGAACCGGCTGTCGCGGCGGAAGCCGTGGAGGCGCCCGCCGAGCAGACCGAGGCGGAGGCCGATGCCGAGGCCGACGCGCAGGAGGAGGCCGAGAGCTGGGCCGCGGAGGAACCGCCGCGCACCACCTTCGCCGATCTTGGCCTGTCCGAGCCGATCCTGCGGGCGGTGACCGAATCCGGCTACCTGTACCCGACGCCGATCCAGGAACAGGCGATCCCAATCGTCCTGATGGGCCGGGACGTGCTGGGCTGCGCGCAGACCGGCACCGGCAAGACCGCCGGCTTCACCCTGCCGATGCTGGACATCCTGGCGGGCTCGCGGGCCAAGGCGCGCATGCCGCGATCCCTGATCCTGGAGCCGACGCGGGAACTGGCGCTGCAGGTCGCCGAGAACTTCGTGAAGTACGGCAAGCACCTGAACCTGACGCACGCGCTGCTGATCGGCGGCGAGAGCATGAACGACCAGCGCGACGTGCTCGAGAAGGGCGTGGACGTGCTGATCGCGACGCCAGGCCGGCTGCTGGACCTGTTCGATCGCGGGCGCATCCTGCTGGCCGACTGCAAGGTGCTGGTTATCGACGAGGCCGACCGCATGCTTGACATGGGGTTCATCCCCGATGTGGAGCGCATCGTGTCCATGCTGCCGCGGATGCGGCAGACGTTGTTCTTCTCCGCCACCATGGCGCCGGAGATCCGGCGCCTGGCGGACGCCTTCCTGCAGAACCCGCGCGAGATCACGGTCTCGGCCCCCGCCACCGTCGCCAGCACCATCACCACGGGGCTGGTCTGGGTGCGGGACGCGGAGAAGCGGGATGCGCTGCGGAAGCTCCTGAACAAGGAGGACGTGCAGAACGCGCTGATCTTCTGCAACCGCAAGATCGACGTCGACATCCTGTATAAGTCGCTGAAGCGGCATGGTTTCTCAGTCGGTGCGCTGCATGGCGACCTCGAGCAGTCGATGCGTTTCGCGACGCTGAACCGCTTCAAGGCGAACGAGATCCAGCTGCTGGTGTGCAGCGACGTGGCGGCACGCGGCCTCGACATCGGCGGGTTGAGCCATGTGTTCAACTTCGACGTGCCGTTCCATGCGGAGGACTACGTCCACCGCATCGGCCGCACCGGCCGTGCCGGGCGCGAAGGCAAGGCGTATTCGCTGGCGGCGCCGGAGGATGCGAAGTCTGTCGCGGCGATCGAGCGGCTGACCGGCAAGCCGATCCCGCGCATGGAGATCGAGGGGCTAGAGCCGGTGACGGCGGCCGAGATCGAGGAAGGCGCCAAGGCCAAGCGCGGGCGCGGCGGCCGGCCGGCCCCGGGTGGTGCGCGCGAGTCGGGCCGAGACGCCGGGCGGGGCCGCGGTGGGCGGGACGAGCGGCCGCGCCGCGGTGCGGGCGACGGACCGCGCCGGGATCGGCCGGAGCCACGCCCCGAGGTGCGTCCTGAGGCGCGGGCCGAGGAAGCGCCGCGGCCGGAGCGTGTGCGGGAGGATCGGCCGAGGCGCGACGCCCGGCCGCCGCGCGACGAGGCACGCCCGCCGCGGGAGGATGCGCGTCCGCCACGGGATTCCGCACCGCGCCGCGATGCGCGACCGGAACGGGAGGCGCCGCAATCCTTCGAGGCGCGGCGCGAGGAGTTCCGGCGCGAGAAGCGGGAGGACCGGGAGGCCGGGCCTTCGCCGCGTGGCTTCGGCGACACGGTGCCTGCCTTCATGCTGCTGAGCGTGCCGAAGCCCCGGCGTGATCCGGGCTCGGACGCCGAGGCCGCCTGATCCAATCGGCTTGATTTGGCGGCGGCGCGGTTGCCGGATGGCGGGGGCCGCGCCAGATTGCGGGGACGGGGCCGCCATGTCCCGACCCGCCGCGTTGTAGCATATCGGGCCCTTACCCTGGCTTTGCCGGATGCGAGGCTGCCCGCCAGGAGGAAGCCATGAACGTCGTCACCCCGGTGCCTGCCAGCGCGGGCGCCCCCATCGAGGCCCAGGGGACTGCTCCGGGCACGGCCCGCAAGTCCAGCCAGTCCAACTTCACCTGGGACGATCCGCTGCTGCTGGACCAGGTGCTGACGGAAGACGAGCGCATGATCCGCGATGCGGCGCGCGACTTCTGCCAGGAAAAGCTGATGCCGCGCGTGCTCATGGCGAACCGGAACGAGACCTTCGACCGGGAGATCATGAACGAGTTCGGCGAAATGGGCTTTCTCGGCGCCACGCTCGAGGGCTATGGCTGCGCCGGCGTGTCCTATGTCTCCTACGGGCTGATGTCGCGGGAGGTTGAGCGCGTCGACAGCGGCTACCGCTCGGCGTTTTCCGTGCAGTCTTCGCTCGTCATGTACCCGATCCACGCCTTCGGGTCGGAGGAGCAGAAGCAGAAGTTCCTGCCGAAGCTGCGCACTGGCGAATGGGTCGGCTGCTTCGGCCTGACCGAGCCGGATGCGGGCTCCGACCCGTCCTCCATGCGCACGCGCGCGAAGAAGGTGGATGGCGGCTATCTGGTCAGTGGCTCCAAGACCTGGATCACCAACTCCCCGATCGCCGATGTGGCGGTGGTCTGGGCGAAGGACGAGGAGGGCATCCTGCGCGGCTTTCTGCTGGAGCGCGGCATGAAGGGCCTGACCTTCCCAAAGATCGAGGGCAAGTTCAGCCTGCGCGCCAGCGTCACCGGCATGATCATGATGGACGAGGTGTTCGTCCCCGAGGAGAACAAGCTGCCGGGCGTGAAGTCCCTCGCCGGCCCGTTCTCCTGCCTCAATCGTGCACGGTATGGCATCGCCTGGGGTGCGCTGGGCGCCGCGGAATTCTGCTGGCACGCGGCGCGGGACTACACGTTGCAGCGCAAGATGTTCGGCCGGCCGCTGGCGCAGACACAGCTCGTGCAGAAGAAGCTGGCGGACATGCAGACCGAGATCACCCTCGGGCTGCACGCTGTGCTGCGTGTCGGGCGGCTGTTCGACGAGCACAAGATGGCGCCGGAGATGATTTCCCTGGTCAAGCGCAACAACTGCGGCAAGGCGCTGGATATCGCGCGGGTGTCCCGGGACATGCATGGCGGCAACGGGATCGTCGACGAGTATCACGTGATTCGCCACGTCATGAACCTGGAGACGGTGAACACCTATGAGGGCACGCATGACGTGCATGCGCTGATCCTCGGCCGGGCGCAGACCGGGTTGAACGCCTTCGGGGGGTAAAAGCCCCCCTCGCCCAACCCTCTCCCCCTGCCGGGGGAGAGGGCTTATGGTTGCGGCATCAGGAGAACCGTGATGCCGACACGTCGTGCGCTGGGCGCCGCTGCGCTCGCTTCCCTCGCCGCCCCTGCCGTGCACGCCCAGGCGCCCTGGCCCAGCCGGTCCGTGCGGATGCTGGTGGGGTTTGCGCCGGGCGGCTTCACGGACATCGTGGCGCGCGCCGTCGCGGAGCAATATACCACGCTCCTCGGCCAGAATTTCGTGGTGGAGAACCGCTCCGGCGCCTCCGGCACGATCGCTGCCGATGCGGTGGCCAAGTCTCCGCCGGATGGGTCCGTGCTGCTGCTCGGGCACTCCACCCCGAATGCGGTCTCGGCGGCGCTGTTCAGCAACCTGCCCTTCGACCCGCTGCGCGACCTGACGGCGGTGGCGCAGATCGCGGTGCATCCGCACCTGCTGGTGGTGCCCGCCGCTTCTCCGCACCAGACCACCGAATCGCTGATCGCGGCCGCGCGGGTGCGGCCGGGGGCGGTCTCCTTCTGCTCCGCCGGCATCGGCTCCGTCCACCACACCGCGTGTTCCATGCTGGCGCAGAAGGCTGGGGTGGAGTTCACGCATGTGCCGTATCGCGGCAGCGCGCCGGCTATGGCGGACCTGGTCGCCGGGCGTGTCGACATGACGATCGAGGGCATCAACACGGTCGGGCCTCTGATCGCCGATGGAAGGCTGCGGCCGCTGGCCGCCGGCACGCTGGCGCGGATCGCGGTGCTGCCGGATCTGACGACGCTGCAGGAACAGGGCTATGGCGATATCGACGCGGCGAGCTGGGTCGGCATCTTCGGGCCGGCCGGGCTGCCGCCGGAGATCGTGGCGACGATCGGCCGCGCCTCGGACCAGGCGATGCTGGCGCCGGCGATGCAGCGCATCCTGACCAGCGGCGGGTCCATCCCGGCCAGCCGGCGGGGCGCCGAATTCCGCGACTTCCTGGCGCTGGAGATCGAGCGCTACAAGGCTGTGCTGGGGGACGGCAAGGTCGCGCTGTAGGCCTGGCCCATCAGGCCCGGACGGTGATCGCCGTGACGTTGTCCCGCGCGCCGTTGGCGAGGGCGACGCGCAGCAGATCCTCCGGCTCTTGGCCGGCTGCCAGCATGGCGGCGATCTCGGCTTCCGGGATCGCCTTGAACAACCCGTCGGAACAGAGAAGAAACAGGTCGCCGGGGGCGATGCGGGCGGAGACCTTGTCGAGTTCCAGCTCGCCCTCGGCCCCTATGGCGCGGGTGATGATGTTGGCCTGCGGGTGGCCCTCCGCCTCGGCTTCGGCAAGCAGGCCCTGGTCGACCAGGTCCTGCACCAGGCTGTGGTCGCGGGTCAGCCGGATGAAGGCGCCCTGGCGCAGCAGGTAGATGCGGCTGTCCCCGGCCCAGAGCGCGGCGTAGTGCCCGCCACGGGCCAGCAGTACCACCAGCGTCGTCGCAATGATTCGGCCCGGCCCGGCCTGCCGTGCCTGGCGTTGCAGGTCGGCATGCACGGCGGTGATGCGCAGGCGCAGTTGTGCCAGCATCTCGGCGGCGGACAGGCCGGGTGGCAGGTCCTGCAATGCGGCGATGACGGCGGCGGAGGCGACATCGCCGGCGCCATGGCCCCCTGCCCCATCGGCCACCGCCCATAACCCGATGTCGGGGCGGTCGATGAAGGCGTCCTCGTTCCGCGGACGCACCGTGCCGGGGTGGGTGACGGCGAGGCTGGCCAGCAAGGCGTTCATCCGCCGCCCTCCAGGAAGACACGGAACAGCGCCGGCGGCGGCAACGCGGCCAGCGGCCAGTGATGATCGGGGGTGGTCCACCAGCCCTCGGGCGGGACGTCATCCCCGGCGGGCGATGGGTCCGGCAGGGCAGCCGCAAGACTGTCCGCGGTGTGGCCGGGGGTGGTGGCGGCCTCGTGCAGGCCGGCGAACCAGGCCTCCGCCGGGGCCGCGTCGGTGATGGCGGCGACGGTCAGCGGGAAGCGGCGGCCGACCAGATCCTCGCTGGGCAGCAGCAGGCCGGTGACAGGGTCGGGGCCGCAGGCCAGGGCGGGCAGCCGGAAGCGCCAGGCGGGAGCGCTGGCCCAGGCCTCGGCGAAGCCATCCTCGCCCAGGGTTTCGCGGGCCTCGGCCATGCCGGATTGCAGCCAGGCATCCCAGGGCTGCACAAAGCTGTCCGGCAGCCGGCGGCACAGGAAGTCGCCCTGCGTCGGCAGCTTGCCATAGAAGCCGGTCGGCATCTCAAGGGGCCAAAGTCGGGCAGCGGAAATCCTGCAACTCGCGCAGGGCGAAGGGGTGCACGATGGAGGAGGTGCGCAGTTCGAACTCGGCGCTGCGTTCCCCCTGCCGCAGCGTCAGGCGCAGGCGGTCACTGGTGCGGGTGGCGAGCAGGCGGCCGGCGGCCACCAGGCGCATCGCCGCCCAGGCGCCATCCGTGGCCAGGGGGCCGGCGGAGCTGGGCGGAGTAAAGCTGAGGGTGATGCCGCCCCGGGCCGGCCAGGCCAGCGGGATGGGACGGGTGGTGGCGCCTTCGCCTGCCAGGATGGCACGGTTGCCCTCGGCCTCCAGCACCGCGGCGGTGGCGCCAGGGTCGACACCGAGCGGCACCAGCTCGAAGCGCAGGCCCATGGCAGCGCCGGCCATGCCGGCGGGCCAGAAGGCGTCGCGGATGGCGGCGGCGCGCTGGAACTGCATCAAATCCGCGGGGCTGATCGGCGGCGTCAGGCCATCCGCGGCGACCAGGCGCCAGGGCCGCTGGGTGGTGTCGACGAAGTTGCGCAGGTGCTGGGCGAAGAACTGGTCAAAGGTGCCGCCGGGGCCGAACAGCCGGACGAAGTCGTCATAGGGCATGTCCGGCGCGTTGATGGCGCTGCGGAACGGGAAGCGGGTTTCCAGGCCGCGGCAGAACGGGCCGAGCGCGGCGCCGCCGGCCGCCGCGATGGCGGCGCGGGCACCGCCGCTGCGGGCGGTGGCGGTGGACAGCGCCAGGGTCTGCAACCAGCGGGACAGCGGCTCGGGCGCACGCTGTGCCTCGGCCGCCAGGCGCTGGCCGGGGTCGAGGCCGGGGCTCGGCGGGATGACGGTGCCGGGCGGGGAGGACACCACGCGGGCGACCTGGACGTACAGCTCGTTCACGATGGCCAGGATGGCGTCCAGCGGCTGGCCGGCGACCTCCCGCAGCGGCTTGAAGCGCTCTTCCACGATCGTGGCGACCGGCGCGGCGGAGGAGGGTTGCAGCGCGGCGCCGACGGCGGCCGCGAGGCGAGACGGCGCGGCGGCGGCCGCGGCCTGCTGCGCCGCGCCGGCTGCGGCGGCCCCGGCGGCCCCGCCCGGGGGCTCGGGCGGGGTGCCGGGGGAAAGCTGGCGGGCGGCGCCGCGCAGCACGTCGCGCAGCGGCGAATTCGGTGCGCCGAGCAGGTTCAGCGCCTCTGCCGCCTGGGGCAGGTTGCGGAAAGGCGGCAGGACCAAATCGGTCAGCACGGCCTGCCAGGCGCGCGCGTAGTCCTCCGCGTAGAGGCGCAGCACGGCGGCTTCGAGCTGGCGCGGGTCGCCGGCCAGCGCGGTGGCGGCTTCCGGGCCGAGCACCCAGCTTTCGGAGGCGGCTTCGACGATGGCGCGCGGCAGTTGCGGCAGCAGCGCCTTGTGCAGGCCGTCCACGGTGAACAGGCCCGGCACGGCCACTTCCGCCAAGGGGCGGCCGGAGGCTGTGGTGAACCAGCGCTGGCCGGCGACGCCCATCGCCTCACCGGGCTTCCACGGCGCGACGTTTTGGGCGGCGGTGCGGAGGCGGGAGTAGATGCGTTCCGCCATCGGCAGGCGGGAGAAGATGCGGCGCGCCGAATCGACCAGCGCGCCATCCAGCGGATACTGGCGGAAATCATGGGCCAGCAGGGCTTCGAGGTGGCGGCCGAGTGCGTCCCGCGTCGGCGTGCCGACGGCGCCCGGAAAGGCCTGCTGCCAGTCGAGCCCCATCCATTCGGTCACCAGCGGCCGGTCCAGCGGGCCGGCGCGGCCGAGCATCAGGTAGATGCGGGTCGCCTCGTACAGGTATTCCGGCCGCTGCATCCCGGCGCGGATCTGGTTCTCCAGCCGCGCCAGCAGGCGGGGCAACAGGACGCGGTCCAGCGCGTGTTCGTAGGCGAGGCCACCGGCCTCGACCAGCTTGGCCTCCTGGCTCAGGCCAAGGCCGACGCCATCGGCGCGGGCGGCGGGTGGCAGGGCAGCGACGGCATCGAGGTAGGGGATGACACGGACGAGCTCGTCCGTGGCGGCAATGCGCTCCAGCGGCAGGCCCTGCGCGGCCTGCTCGGCCTGTGCAAGGGCGGCGGCGAGGCGCTGGGTGCGGGCGTTTTCGGTGTTGATCGCGGCGTAGCCCCAGGCGCCGCCGCCGATCAGCAGTAGCAGCGCGGCCGCCCAGGCGCCGGCCTGCACCAGGCGGCCGCGCTGCGCCTGGCCGCGGTCACGGGCGGCAAGGCGGGCCTCGCCAAACACCACGTCGCGCAGCAGGCGGCCGAGGAAGTAGCTGCGGCCCTTCTGGCCCATGATGGCGGCGGGGCGGCGCGGGTCCAGGCCGAAGGCGCGGGACAGCGCGCCGGTCAGCCGGTCGATCGGCGTGCCTTCCTGGGTGCCGGAGGTGAAGTAGACGCCGCGCAGGAAGGGCGCCGGGTCCAGCTTCGATCCCCCGAAGGCGGCGTTGGCGAAGGCCACCAGCGGCGCTTCCAGCGAGGCGAACTGCGCCGGGAAGCCACCGATGCGGGCGCGCTGTTCCGGGCCGCGCTCGGCCTGCAGGCGTTCCAGCAGGCGGTCCTGCAGGCGTTGCGTCAATGCGGCGAGTTCGGCCGGCAGGCTGGCGGCATGGCCTTCCGGCCCGGTCTGCTCGGGGAAGGTGACCCCCCAGACCTGATCCCGGGACGCCTTGTCGAGGTCGTCGAAGAATTCGGTGAAGCCGACAATCAGGTCGGCCTTGCTGACGACGAAATAGACCGGCAGGCGCTGCCCGAGCCTCTGTTCCAGCTCCCGGATGCGGCGGCGGACGGCCTGGGCGTGCGCCTCCCGCTGGGCGGCATCGAGCCGGCTGATCATGTCGGCGCCGAAGGCGACGACCACGCCGTTCAGCGGCTGCTTTGGGCGCTGGGTCTTCAGCAGGTCGAGAAAGCGTTCCCAGCCGGCGCGGTCCGCCTGGGCATCGGAATCCTGCGTGGTGTAGCGGCCGGCGGTGTCGATCAGAACGGCCTGCTCGGCGATCCACCAGTCGCAATTGCGGGTGCCGCCAACACCGGCGACGCGGCCGGCGGACAGCGGGAAATCCAGGCCGGAATTCTGGATGGCGGTGGTCTTGCCGCTGCCGGGCGGGCCGATGATGACGTACCAGGGGCGCTCATACAGGTAGCCGCCCTTGCCGCCACCGGCGGATTTCAGCGCGCCCAGCGCCTCCGCCAGCCGGGTGGAGACGGCGGTTTCCTCGGCCGATGCGGCTTCCGCGCTGGCCTTTTCCTTGGCGCGCGCCTCGGTGGCGCCGGCCACCAGCGCGGCGTCGCGGCCGCTGCGGCGGCGCACCACCAGCAGCATCACCACCAGCCAGACCAGGACCGGCAGCGCCGCCAGCAGCGCCAGCAGCCACAGTGCCTCGATGCCGAGCAGGGCCGGCGCGAACAGCCAGATCACCGGCACCAGCAGCAGCGCGCCGAACAACCCGCCGAGGGCGGGGATGGTCAGGAAGGCCTTCATCTCAGCGGACCTCCCCACGTGACAGCACCAGCTCGATGCGGCGGTTTTCCTCGCGGCCCTCCGCCGTCGCATTGCTCGTCAGCGGTTCCGTATCGGCGCGGCCGACGGCGGAGAAGCGGCCAGCATCGGCGCTGGCGGCGGCGATGACGCGCATCGCGGCCTCGGCCCGGGCCAGCGACAAGTGATGGTTGGAGGGGAAGCGGACGGTGCGGATCGGCTGGCTGTCGGAATGGCCGTACAGCACGACGCGGCCGCGTTCCTCGGCCAGTGCCTCCGCGATGCGGCGCAGCAGCGGCATGAAGTTGGGCTCCACGCTGGCGCTGCCGGAGCCGAACATGCCGCGGCCCTTGATGCGGATGGTCAGGCGTTGCGCATCGCCATCCACCACCACCAGGTTCTGGCGGATTTCCGGCTCGAGGAAGGTGCGGACGCGCTCGATCAAATCCGGCCGGGCCGTCGCCGGTGGCGGCGGCGGTGGCGCGGGCGGCACCGGGGGTGCGGTGCGGTCGATGCTGGGCGGCGCCCCGGGGGGCAGGCTCGCGAGGCGCTGCTGCACGCCGTCCCCGGCCGCATTCACGCTGTCCGAGACGAAGATCCAGCCGAAGCCGAGCAGGGCCACCGCCACCGCACCGGCGACCCAGGCCGGGATTGACCGGCCGGGCCCGCGATGCGGCGCATCGACGCCGCGCCAGCGCGGCGAAAGCTCGCGTTCCCAATTGCCGCGAAGCTGCACCAGGAGCTGGTAGAGACCCTCCCGGATCCGATCCAGCTCCGCATGGCCGCGGGGCGCCAGGCGGTAGCGGCCCTGGAAGCCGAGCGCGAGGCAGAGGTAGCAGATCTCCAGCACCGGCAGGTAGCGGCCGGGGTCCTTCTGCATGCCCGCCAGCAGGTCGAAGAAGCGGTCGCCGCTGCGGACCTCCTGGTGGAAGGAGGAAACCAGGGACCGCGTGGCCCAGCCGCTCGCCTGGCCCCATGGCGTGGCCAGCGCCACGTCGTCCAGCGCGGCGCACAACGCGTAATGCGCGGCGCGAAGCTGGTCCGGCGTGATCTCCAGCGCGCGGCACTCGGCCTCGAAGGCGCGCAGCGCGCGCATCGCGCGTTCGCGCAGCTCCTCGGGGTTCGCGACCTGGGCGGCCTGTGGTCCGGCGCCGAGGCGGGCCAGCAGGTCCAGCAGCGGCGCCGCGGCGGCGGCCATGGGGGAGAGGCCGACCTTCGGCAGCGCCTCCGCTTCGCCCGCCATGCGCGGCGCGGTCGGAACCGGCCCTGCGGCGGGGGGTGGCGCGGCGGCGCGGGGTGGCGGCGGGGGGGCGGCTCCCCCCGGTGCACGGACCACCGTGCGGTCGCTGTCGTCGGGTTCGGAGAAGGGATTGTCGCTCATGCGCGGATGGCCCAGAGCTCCATGCGCAGGTTCGGGAATTCGCCGGAAACGTGGATGGCGAAGCCGCCCGAGGTCTGCATCTGCTGCCAGTGCGGGCTGCCCCTATCGAGCTCGAAATAGGTGGCACCAGCGTTGAACGGGATCTGCCGCGGCGCGACGGGCAGCGGGCGGATGGCGATGCCCGGCAGCGCCACGTTCACCAGCTCCCGGATGTGCTCGACCGCGCCGATCTTCACCTGGTTCGGGAATATCCTGCGAATCTGCTCGCCGGGGACATCGGCCGCCACCGTGAGGACGAACTGGCTGGCGCGTAGCAGGTTGCGGTCGGTGATGGCGCCGACGCGGACGCCGAACTTGCGGTCCTGCAGGGGGATCGAGACGGCGTTGGTCTCCAGCACCGCGGAGAGCGAGCGCCGCAGATCCGCGACGACGGGCGCGAAGCTGCGTTGCAGATCGTCGTGCCGATACGCCGGATAGGCTGTCGCGCGCTTGTCCGGCGCGGTGAAGGTGGCGAGCTCGCCGGCCAGCTGCACCAGCGCGGCAAACAGCGTCTCCGGGTGCAGGTTGCCGGCATCCGCCCAATGCGCGATCAGCGGCTGCCAGCGGTTCACCGTCTGCAACAGAAGAAAATCCGCGACATCGGCGACGCCGCGCGCGCCGGGCTGGCCGAGGCGCGCGGCCAGGGCCTCGCCGCGCTGGCCCAGCATGCCGACCAACTCGGCGACCAGGTTGTTCAGCACGCTGGCGGCGGAGACGCGGAGACAGGGCGGGATGAAGCGCTCGTCCAGTACCACGCGGCGATCCGACTGCACCTCCACCACCCGGGCGAGGCCCAGGCAGGCGTAGCCGGCGCGTTCCTCGGTCTCCAGCATGTAGCGCAGGCGCAGGCGGCCGATGGCGAGCTCGGCGGCCATGGTGCTGTCGCTGTGGGTGTCGAAGGCCTCGAAGGCGCGCTGGGTGTGACGGGCACGAGCGGCCTCGGGGCCGGCTTCGCCGTTGGAACTCGGGATGGCGATCTCCGGGCTGCCGGGCTGGCGCAGCGGCAGGGCCAGGTAGACGACGGCGTTGCGCGTCCCCTCCGGCAGGTCCAACGGCAGCGGCGCATCCGCGGTGCCGGGGATGGCGAAGGGGGTGCCGTCCTCCATCACGCCCGCGGCGCCGGACAAGGCGAAGCGGCCGGCGGCCAGCAGGTCGCGGTCCAGCGCGAATTCGGTGACGCCCCAGGGGTGCGGGCGCAGCGGCGCGGCGCGTGCCTGAAGCAGGTGCTCGAAGTGCCGGTCCTGCTGCTGGAAGTGCTGCGCGCGGAGGAACATGCCCTCCTGCCAGACCACCTTGTCGTGCCAGACCATATGCGTCGTCTACCTCCGGCCCGGGCCGCGCTGCGCGGTGGCCTGTTCGTAGGCCCGGGCAAAGGCCTTGCCGAAGGCGCTGTCGAAATCATCGTCGAACTGCTCGACAAGCTGGGCGTGGCGTCGCCGGTAGGATTCCCACAGCCGCTTCTCACGGGCGCCGGGTAGCAGGCCACCGCCGGAATCCTCGGCTTCGAGGCTGGCGGGGGCCAAGCGTTCCAGCAGGGCGCGGGCGGCGGCCTGGGTGGCGGCGAGGCTGGCCACCTGGTGCGCTGTCAGGTCGTCCACGGTCTCCTGCACGGCGGCCGCAGCGGGAGTGCGCGGGTCCAGCAGCGCGGCGAGCGCCTGGTCCTCGCCGGGGGCGAATTTCAGCGGGTTGTTGTTGGCGGCGCGGAGCATGGTCTGCTCGATGCGAAATTCCCGCTTCACGTCGGCGCGGGCGATCAGCAGGGCGCGGATGCCGGCGATGGCGGCGCGCAGCACGGCGCCGGCGGCCCGCAGCGCCGCGTCCGGGTCCTGCACCGGCAGGTTGGCCGGCAGGCCGGCGCCGGCGAGCAGCGCGGCGAGGCCGGCATCGCCGGCCGGACGGGCGACCGGCTCGGCGCGCGGCGGCGGGGCGGCCGGCAGGGGCGGCATGGCCTGGCGTGGCGGGTCGCCGACCTCGAGGAAAGGGTCGACCGGCAGCGACTCCGGGAGCAACGGGGCTGAGGGCAACGGGGCCGAGGGCAACGGGGCCAGGGGCCGTGGCGCCATGGCGGGCGCCGGCGGCGCCACGGGTGCCGGCGGCGCCACGGGTGCCGGCTTCGGCGTCAGGTCCAGGTCCCAGTCATCCGGGATCACCGCCTTCCCGGCCGGCAGGCTCGGCGGGACCATGAAGGCCTCGGCGGTGGAGGGGGCATGGTCCGGCATCGGCGGGGGGCTGTCGGTGCCCGGGCTGCCGAAGGGGTCGAAATCGTCGGGCAGCAGGCCTCCGCCCATGCTGGAGCCGCCCATGCCCAGGTCATGGGACGGCGTCCTGCCGAAACCCGGCAGCGAGGCTCCGGCGAAGCCCTGGCTGGGTGGAGCACCGGCGAAGGGGTCGGCCGCAAAGGGATCCGATGCGGCACCCCAGCCGGCGCTGGATGTTGGAGCCTCCTCGATCCGGACCTCGATCTCGTAGGCGCCGAGGCGCAGCCGGTCGCCATCCACCAGCGACTTCACCTGGTCGCGGCCGACCGGTGTGCTGGCGTGGTTGACGAAGGTGCCGTTGGTCGAGAGGTCCCGCACCTGCCAGCCGCCGGCGTAGAATTCCAGCACGCAGTGCTTCTTCGACAGCACGCGGTCTGGGTCCGGCAGCGGCCAGTCGCATTCCGCGCCGCGGCCGAGGCTGATCTCGCCGCCCGCGGCCTGGCGCTGTTCCGGCACCACTGCATCAGGGCAGCGCAGGACGGAAAGGGTGATGCCGGCCATCGGGTTCAGCCGCCAATCAATACGGTGGGGAAGCCCAGGATGATGGTGCCGCCATGGCCGCACATATCGCCGATGCGCGCCGCCGGCAGCTTGTTCACCAGCACCGTCATGCTGCCCTTCACGATGACATCCGGAGGACCGACGCAGAGGCACATGTCGGTGATGCGGGCCTGCGGCAGCTTGCCGGTGAGCACGTTGGGCGAGCCGCTCAGGATTGGACCACCGACATGCGGAATCGGCGGCACGCCGGGCGTCACCATCGGGCAGACATGCATGTCGGTGATGCGGGAGGCGGGGGGGCCTGCCATGTCAGCCTTCCTCCACGGGAATGCGTCCCGCGCCGCCGGCGGCGATCTCCCGCGCCGAGGCGAGGAAGCGGGCCAGGCGGTCCTGGGCCCGTTCCGGGCGGACGCGGACGGCGGCGAGCACGACGCCGCCGCTGATGGCGACACCGGTCAGGTGATCCGGCGGCGGAACCTCGGGCTGGCCCACCGGCGCCATGCTGCCGCTGGACCAGAAGGCGCCGACGGCGGCCCAGGCCTCGGGCGAGCGGAAGCCGGTGCGCTGCGCGGCTTCCATCGCGGCGCGGCGCAGCGCGTCGTCGCCGGGCTGGCGGACCCAGGCCTCGGCGGCGGCCAGCGCCGCAATGTCCGCCGCGGGCAGCGACGGGTCGGGCACGGCGCGGGCGCACATGCAGCCCCACCACACGGCCTCCCGCTTCGGCAGCGCATGCGCCGCAAGCCGCGCCGCCTCGTTGCGCAGGCCGGCTGCCTCCAGGCGCAGGATTCCCTCCGCCGCAGTCTTCGCGCCGTTGAGGCTGGACGCCGCCGCGGGGTCGAGCTCCAGCCGCGGCAGCAGCGGGGTCAGCGGGGCGGCGAGCTTGGGCAGGTTCTCGGCCATGTCAGTTGATCATCACCAGCAGGCCTTCAGTCTGGAACAGCGTATCCGCTTTTTCCTGGACCATCAGCCCCTTGGTCTTGTGCATCAGCTGCGCCTCGCTGCTGATCAGCATGCCCTTCAGCGTGATGCCGGCCTGGTCCACCACCAGCGTCGATTGCCCGACCTTCAGCGTGATGGACTGCATCGCCTCCAGCGTGATGGCGCCGAGGTCGCATTTGACGGACATGTTGCCGAGCTTCAGCTGTGTCGCGTCGTTGCCCATCTTCAGCGTGGTGCTGCGGTTGCCCATGTCGATGGACAGCGTGTCGTTGCCCATCTTGATGGTCTCGGTGCGGCTGCCCTTGTCCAGCGTCAGCGTGTCGTCGGCGTCCTTGACGGTAACGGTGCGCGCGTTCTGCACGATCTCCGTCTGGTCGTGGCCGATCGTGCGCTTCTCGTCGTTCTCGACCTCCACCGTCAGGTTCTTCTGCGCGTGCAGCGTGATGTCCTCGCTGCCCTTCTTGTCCTCGAAGCGCAGCATGTTGGCATCCGCCGCGCTGTCGGACTTGTAGCTGCGCGTCAGGATGCCGCTTTGCGCCTTGTTGGTGCCGGGCTTGAAGGGCGGCGGGCTGTCCTTGCCATAGACCGAGCCGACGACGATCGGCCGGTCCGGGTCGCCGTCGAGGAAGGCGACCAGCACCTCGTCGCCGACACGCGGCGGGAACCAGGTCCCGCCCCAGGCACCGGCTGCGGTCTGCATGACGCGCACCCAGATGGAGGCAGTGTCGTCATCCTCCGCCCAGCGGTCCCAGCGGAAGCGCAGCTTCACGCGGCCGAACTCGTCCAGGTGGATCTTCTCGCCCTTCGGGCCGGTGACCTTGGCGGAATGCATCCCCGGCATCACCGGGCGGGGATGGCGTGGCGGCGGCATCCAGACGCGGCCGGCGAAGACCAGTCGGATGGCACCCTGGTAGTTTTCGGTGCCGCCGGCGCCGGCCGTCGTGCCGCTGGTATCGGCCGCTTCGTGCCTTGCCGCGGTGACCAGGTATTGCCGGTTGTTGAGCGAACCGTCCTCCCGCTTCACGCCCACGAACAGCCGCACGCCGGGGCCGAAGCGGGGGTCCTTGATGTCGGCGCCATACTCCTCGGACTGCGCCTCCAGCGCGCCCATCAGCACTTCGCCGCTTTCGTTGCCCGGGCGCGTGGACATGCCGCCGGGCCAGTGGAATACCTCGCCTTGCGACCACATGCTCGGCTCGTCCACATAAGTGCGGGTCTGCCGGGTGGCGTGCGGCGCCTCCGAGGGGCGGGACCGTTCGTCGTCCATGTCGTCGAGCATGGTCATGGCGCTGCGGGCGCGGTTGGTGCGGCGCCAACTGCCGAGGTGGTCGAGTTGCGGCGCGCCGTGCTCGGCCGTCATGGTCTCCACCACGTATTGCGGGAAGCCCTGCGAGCTGTAGGCCACGTTCATCTCGTGCGCCGACTCGGTGTGGGTGAAGTGGTAGGTGAGGCCGTGCTCCTCCAGCAGGCGGGAGATGAAGTGCAGGTCAGTCTCGTTGAACTGGGTGCAGTAGGCCATCGGCTCGAAGCCCGGCAGCATGCTCCATTTCGGCTCGGCCAGGCCGTGATCCTCCAGCACCGCCTTGACCACCGCCTGCACGGTCTTGTCCTGAAAGATGCGGCAGTTGCGGCGCAGGCCGAGGCGCCACAGGTTGGGCACCGCGATGATCCGGTAGGTCATGCGGCCGCCAGCGCCGGGGCCAAGGCGGCGGAATTCGGCGATGACGCCGTGGAAATGGCGCACCAGCGGCGATGGACCGCGCTGCGTGACGGTGCAGCAGATCTCCTTGGTCAGCATGTCCTTGGGCAGCAGGTCCGGATCCTCGCCCAGCACCTCGGCCTCGATCGTGTAGGGCAGGCCGAGTTCCTCGGACACGCTGAGCCGGGTGAGCAGCAACGCGCGATCCGGCAGATGGCTCTTGATGCCGAGAAGTCGCGCGGGCTGCATGGCCGGCCAGTTCCTCCCCCTCGGGTCCTTGGGTCTGGCGCGGACCCGGCGCGTTCGATCGAGGATAGTCGCGCTTAGCACCGAACGGAAGCAAGAGCGCCATGCGGCGAAACGGAAGGCAACAGTGTTGCGCCCTGGGGAAGGCACGGCGAAGCAGACGGGGGTGGCAGCGTGATCGGTGCGCTGTTACGTTGCTATGTCAATTTCGCGCTGGATCACGCCATGCCGCGCCGCATGCCCCCGCCCTCCCCTTCCTTCCGTGCGCGGTTGCGGCGCGGCCTGGCGCTGCTGACGGCGGCGGCGATGCTGGCCGGCTGCGTCACCACCCGCGACTCGCGCATCGGCAACGACGCGGGTGACAGCTGCCGCACGCAGTTGGTGGCGCTGGACAGCACGGGTAATTTCTTCGCCGCCGACATGCTGCGCGGTGCCGCGGTCGGCGCCGTCGGCGGCGCGCTGCTCGGCGGGTTGCTGGCCGCCGCCACCGGGCAGCGCGGCAGCGGCATCGCCGCCGGCGCGGGCATCGGCGCGGTGGCCGGCGGCGTGGTCGGCGGGACGGCGGGCTACCTTTCGGCGCGCCAGCAGCAGGCGACGGACCAGGCGTCGCTCAACCTCGCCGTGGCCAACGATTTGGCGGCGGAGAATGCGCAGCTCGACCGCACGCAGATTGCCTTCGACCAGCTGATGGATTGCCGCTTCAACACGGCCCGGCAGATCCGTGCCGAGCTTGGCGCTGGGCGGATGACGCGGCCGCAGGCGGAGGCGGCGATGGCGGAGCTGCGCAACCGGACGCAGCGCGACATCCAGCTGGCCACCACCATCAACGGCCAGATCGGCCGCCGCGGCGCGGAGTTCGACACGGCGATCGAGACGGTGGCGCCGGGCGTGAAGCAGGCGGCGGCGGCGCCGAAGCCTTCCATCCCGGCACGGCCGCGCGCGACGGTGCCGCTGCGGCTGCGGCCAGACGCATCCTCTCCCGAGGTCGCGCGGGTGCCGGCGCAGGAGGCTGTGACGTTGCGGCCCGGTCGCGACGGCTTCGCCCAGGTCGAAACCGCGAGCGGCGTGCGCGGTTATGCGCCGGCACAGGCCTTCCCGGAGGCGGCGCGGCTGCCGGATGCGGCCCCGGTTGCGGCGCAGGGCGGCGATGTGCGGTCGCTGGCGGCCAGCAACATCGCGCGGCGCGACAATTTCTCGGACAGCGTCGGCACCGCGACGCGGCTGGCGGAAGGCCAGGGCTTCGAACTGGCGACGTGACCGGGTGATGGCCGGACTGCGCCGCCTCACCCTCCTGCTGCTTCTGCTGCTGTGCGGCACCGCGCGCGCGCAGGCACCCGAGCCGCCGCAGCAGCCTTTTCTGCGGGTCGAGGCAGCGGCGCATACCGCGCCGGTGGCGCGGCTGGCGAGCGATGCCTCCGGCCGCGTGCTGGCCAGCGTCTCCGACGACAAGACACTGCGAATCTGGGACCTGCCGGAGGGCACGCTGAGCCGCGTGCTGCGGCCGCCGATCGCGCCGGAGGCGGAGGGCGAGCTGTACGCCGTGGCGCTGACGCCGGATGGAAGGCGCGCCTTCGTCGCGGGCTGGACCGGCGCGGCGTGGGACCGCGCCTTCGCCATCTACCTGTTCGACACCATTAATGGCCGGATGCTGGCGCGGCTGCCGGGGCTGCCGGCGCCGGTGCAGCACCTGGCGCTGTCCGCTGATGGCACGCGGCTGGCGGCTGCGCTGGGCGGGCGGGCTGGCGTGCGGGTGTGGAACGCGGCCAACGGCATGATGCTGTGGGAGGATACGGCGTTTGCCGGTCCGGCGCGGATGGTCGCATTTGCACCACAAGGCAGCCAGTTGGCGGCGACGGCCGCGGATGGGCGCGTGCGCGTTTACGACACGCAGGGGCGCAAGGTGGCGGACCGCGCGCCGGTGGCCGGCGGGCGGCCCTTCGGCCTCGCCTGGTCGCCGGATGGCGGGCTGCTGGCGGTGGGGTTCGAGGATCGGCTGCGGGTGGAGGTGCTGGCCGCCGCCGACCTGCGCGGCGTGTTCCTGCCGGATGTGGCCGGGCTGGCCGGCGAAGGGCTGCCGGCCGTGACCTGGGCGCAGGATGGTCGTGGCGGCGTGCAGTTGCATGCCGCGGGTTACGCGCGCCGCGCCGCGCCGGCGCAGGACGCCACCGGGCGCAACTTCGTCATCCGTCGCTGGTCGGATTACGGGCTGGGGCCTTCGGTGGATGTCCCTGCGGCACGAGACGCGATCTCGCACCTGCTGGCGATCCCGGGCGGCGGCGTCGCCTATGCCGCGGCCGATCCGGGTTGGGGGCTGCTGGGGCCGGAAGGCACGGTGGCAGTGGCCCCGCTGCCGCCGGGAGCGGATTTCCGCAACACCGGCATCGGCCTCGCCGTGTCGCCCGATGGCACGCGGCTGCGCGTGGCGCTGCGGGCGGAGGCGGCGCCGCTGGTCTTCGATGCGCTGTCCGGCAGCCTGTCGGCGGCGCCGGTCGAACGTGGCGATTATCAGACGGCACGCACCGGCGGCGGCCGGCTGGCGGTGACGGATTGGCGCAATGCCAACCGGCCGCGGCTCGGGCGCACGCCGCTCGCGCTCGGCGCGGGGGAATACGCACGCAGCCTGGCGCTGTTGGCGGATGACGCCGGGCTGCTGCTCGGCACCGACAACCACCTGCGGCTGTTCGATGCCAATGGGCGCGCCGTGGCCAGCCTGCAGGTGCCGGGCGCGGTGTGGGGGCTGGCGCTCGCCGGCGATGTGGCGGTGGGGGCGCTGGGGGATGGCACGCTGCGCTGGTGGCGGATCGGCGCCGCCGGCATCGTCGAGCAGGCGGCGCTGTTCATCCATGCGGCGACGCAGCGCTGGGTGCTGTGGACCCCGGAAGGGCTGTTCGACCACGCGGCGAATGGCGGGCAGGAGCTGGTCGGGCTGCACCTGAATGGCGGCCGCGCGCAGACGCCGGAATGGGCGAGCTTCCAGCAGGCCTATCGCGCGCTGTACGCGCCGGCCGCGGTGCGCGCACGCATCGCCGGGGATGGTGCGCCGGCGCGGGCACGGTTGGCGCAGCTCGGCGAGTTGCGCGCGCAGGTCGGGCGGCTGCCGCTGCTGGCCACGCAATCCGCCTGCGCGGTGACACCCTCCGGCTGCACGCCGCTGCCGCCGGAGGCGCGCAACCTGCCGGAGGGTTCGACGGCGCTGCGGCTGCGCTTCGCCGCGACGGATCGCGGACTGGGGCTCGGGCCGCTCGATGTGCTGGTGAACGACCGCATCGCGGTGCGGGCGGAGCCGGGTGACACGCTGGAGGCGGAGGTGCCGCTCGACCCCGGCGGCAATCGCATCGCCACCCGGATGTATGCCGGGGACCGCGTGCTGTTCGCCGAAGGACCGGCGATGGAGCTGCGCCGGCCGGGCGGCCCGCTGGCGGAGGAAGCCGGGCGCCTGGTGGTGCTGGCCATCGGCATCAACCAATACGCCAACCCGGCGCTGGCGCTTAATTTCGCCGTGCCGGATGCGGAGGCTGTGGCTGGCATGCTGCGCAGCCGCGCCGGCCCGCTGTTCCGCGACGTCCAGGTGACGGTGCTGCGCGATGCGCAGGCCACGCGGCGTGGCGTGCTGGCGGCACTGGAGGAGGTGGCGCGGACGACGACGCCGGCGGATACCTTCGTGCTGTACCTCGGCGGGCATGGCGTGCGGACGGAGCCCGACCAGCGATTCCTGTTCCTGCCGCATGACGTGACCGACACCACGAACTGGACAACGCTGCGGCGCCAGGGGATCGAGGATTCGGTCCTGGTCGCCGCCATCGCGCGCATCCGCGCGCGGGATGGCCTGCTGCTGCTGGATACCTGCCACGCCGGGCAGCTGACGATGGACCAGCTTTCTGCACTGGGCAACGAAACCGGGCGCTTCCTGCTGGCCGCCAGCACCTCGGTGCAGGAGGCGCTGGACAGCTATGATGACCGCAACGGCGTGTTTGCCTATGCGGTGCTTGAGGCGCTGGGCGGCCGCGCGGCAACGGATGGTGACGGGCGCGTCAGTGCGCTGGCGCTTGGGGAGTGGGTGACGCGGCGGGTGCCGCAACTGGCGGCGGAAAAGCGGCACCGGCAGGATGCGGTATTCCGCAGTGCGAGCCGGGACCTGCGGAGTTTCTCGCTGGCGGTGGTGCCGCGGTAGGACACCGACATGCGAAAGGCCCGCGACGGACACGGGCCTTCCCCCCTCACCCCACCCTCTCCCCCGTTGGGGGAGAGGGAAGCAGGATCAGCCGGACTTGGCGGAGGAGATGTCGTAGATGACGTGGCCGGTGGTGGTCGACTTGAACTTGTCGTCGACCTTCAGGTACTCGCTGTCCACCTTGGTGAAGTTGAAGGACAGCGACTCCGAGGGGCGGTCGCCGCCGCTGCTGAGGGAGTAGCCGCTGATCAGCGTGTTGGTCAGGATGTACTTCTGATAGGCGATGTGCTTGCCGCTGGCATCGGTCTGCGTCAGGTCGATCTTGACCTCCTTCGCATCGCCGCCGATGGCTTCCTTCAGCATGAGCGGGGAAATCGCGTCCATCGTCTTGGTGACGGTGATCTCCGAGATGCTCGGCGCCGTCGCCTCGCGCTTGGAACCGCCGCCGACGCCCGAGGAGATGCCGCGGCCGACGCCCCACTGGAGGCTGTTCACTTCCATCCACTTCTCGTAGCCGACCGCGGTCGCCTCGCCCGCGAGCGCGCCGTACTTGATGAAGATCGCCATGGTCCGGTCCCTTGCCTGTGGTTTACCAATCGAGAGACTTCGATTCACGCCCTTCGGTGTTCCACCTCGGACGATCGCAGTCCCACTTCCCCGAAACTCGCTGCCTCGGCCGCGGGGCGCTTCAGCCGAGGTCGTACCGGAAGCCGCCGGCATCATCGATGCCAACCTGCGCCCGGCTGATCGCATCCCCCTGCGCGAGCCGCTCCAGGATCCGGGCCGAAAGCTCCGGCAGCAGCGTGCGGCTGAGGATGTTGTCGATGTTGCGCGCGCCGGATTCGACTTCCTTGCAGCGGGAGACGATGGTCTCCGGCACCGCATCGTCGAAGTGCAGCGGCACGCCGTAGGTTTCCTTCATCCGCCGGCCGATGCTGCGCAGCTTCAGCAGGCAGATCTGCTTCATCACCGCATCCGCGAGCGGATAGTAGATGACCGTGTTGCAGCGGCCGAGGAAGGCGGGCTTGAACACCTTCAGCAGGTCCGGCTGCAGCGCATCGCGCAGCGGCTCCGGCTCCGGCGCCGTGTCCGGATCGGCGCAGAGCTTCGCGATGGTGTCGGTGCCGGCGTTGCTGGTCATGATGATGACGCAGTTGCGGAAATCGATGTCGCGGCCTTCGCCGTCCTTCATCGCGCCCTTGTCGAAGACCTGGTAGAAGACGTCCTGCACGCCGGGATGCGCCTTCTCCATCTCGTCCAGCAGGACGACGGAGTAGGGGCGGCGGCGCACGGCCTCCGTCAGCACGCCGCCCTCGCCGTAGCCGACATAGCCGGGCGGCGAGCCCATGAGGAGGGAGACCTTATGCTCCTCCTTGAACTCGGACATGTTGATGACGGTGAGGTTCTGCTCGCCGCCATACAGCAGGTCGGCGACGGCCAGCGCCGTTTCCGTCTTGCCGACGCCTGAGGTGCCGGCCATCAGGAAGACGCCGATCGGCTTGCGCGGGTCGGTGAGGCCGGCGCGGCTGGTGCGGATGGCCTGGGCGATGGCGTCCAGCGCGTGGTCCTGGCCGACGACGCGCTCCATGAGCTTCGCCTTCAGGTTCAGCACCGTCTTGATCTCGTCCGAGACCATGCGGCCGACCGGGATGCCGGTCCAGGTCGCGACGACCTCCGCCACCGCCTGCCCATCGACCACCGGATGCACCAGCGGATTCTCGCCCTGCAGCGCCTTCAGTTCCTTCGACGCGTCGGCAAGGTCCTGCTTCACCTGTGCGGCGTCTGGCTGCGGTGCATCGGGCGTCAGGCCAAGCGCCGCGGTTTCCGCCTGTAGGCGCAGGTCGCGAATTTTCGCCACCAGGCCCTTCTCGGCTTCCCAGCGCGTGTTCAGCTCGGCGAGCTCGGCTTCGGCCTTCTCGCGCTCAGCTTCCAGCGCCGCGGTGCGCGCACCGTGGTCGCTGCCGGTGGCGGATTCGCGACCGACGGCACCGAGTTCCGTCCTGATCATCTCCAGCCGCCGCACGCGGTCCTCGATCGGCGCGGGCACCGCCGCCTGGCTCATGGAGACGCGGGCGCAGGCGGTGTCGAGCAGCGAGACGCCCTTGTCGGGCAACTGGCGGGAGGGGATGAACCGTGCGGACAGCTTCACCGCATCGGTGATCGCCTCGTCCAGGATGCGCACGCCGTGGTGCTTCTCCAGCGTCGCGACAAGGCCGCGCAGCATGGCGCAGGCCAGCGGTTCGCTCGGCTCGTCCACCTTCACCACCTGGAAACGGCGGGTCAGCGCGGCGTCCTTCTCGAAATACTTCTTGTACTCGGCCCAGGTGGTGGCGGCGACGCAGCGCAGTTCGCCGCGCGCCAGCGCCGGCTTCAGCAGGTTCGCCGCGTCGTTCTGCCCGGCCTGGCCGCCGGCGCCGATCAGCGTATGCGCCTCGTCGATGAACATGACGATCGGAACGGGAGACGCCTTCACCGTGTCGATGACGCCCTTGAGGCGGTTCTCGAACTCGCCCTTCACTCCAGCGCCGGCCTGCAGCAGGCCGAGGTCGAGCGACATCAGCTTGACGCCCTTCAGCGCGGCCGGGACGTCGCCCTGCGCGATGCGCAGCGCCAGCCCTTCCACCACCGCCGTCTTGCCGACGCCCGGCTCGCCGGTGAGGATCGGGTTGTTCTGGCGGCGGCGGGTCAGGATATCCACCATCTGGCGGATCTCCGCGTCGCGGCCGAGGATCGGGTCGATCTTTCCGGCTTTCGCCTGCGCCGTGAGGTCGGTGCAGAACTGCTCGAGCGGGCCATCGCCGCGCGGCGCGCCGGCGGCAGGCGCGGCACCCGGCGCGGCGGCGGTCGCTTCGGCCTGGCCGGCTTCGTCGCTGCCGCTTGTGAGGTCCGCAAGGTTGCGGCGCACGCGGTCGGCGGGCACGGCGGACAGTGTCGCGGAACTGTCGCGCAGCGTGCGCGCCAGCGCATCGTCGGCCAGGAGGGCCGCCAGCATGTGACCGCTGCGGATACGACTGGCGTTGGCTTCGAGCGAGGCGATGAGCCAGGCCTCGCGCAGCCAGGCGACGATGTCCGGCGAGAGTGCGGGCGCGCGGGCATTGCCGGTGCGCAGGCGGTCGAGCGCCTTGGTCAACTCGCCGGCGACTCGGCCCGCGTCGACCTCGAGCTTGCGGAGGGCATGGGCGATGTCGCTGCCGGGTGTCTCCACCAGCTTCAGCAGCACGTGCTCGATTTCGACATTGTAGTGGCTGCGCGAGAGCGTCAGGCCGGCAGCCGCTTCCACCTGCCTGCGGCAGAGGTCGCTCAACCGCCCGACAACGGATTTCAGGTCGACAGCCACCATGTGACGAAACGCTCCTTGATCCCCGCCCCGGCCGTCAGACGCCCCGCCGGTGATTGCCGCATTTCCCGGAAGGAAATCCGTTTCGGGGTCGCAGGCTAACCGGCGGTTGCGTAGGAGTCCACAATGACACTCGAACCGGCGTTGCGTGTTTCGCCACGTTTCGCACCGTTTCGCAGGGTTCACGGAGAGGTATCGCAGAGGGTTGAACCTGCGGCAGAATGCAGGCCGCGCGTTGGAGGCGAGAATCGCTTGGCCGAGGACCCGATCGACCTGGAGGCGCTGCTGGCGCCGCTCGACACCGGCGAAGCTGGCGCCGGGGAGGATCTGCGCGAGGATTTCTCGCCGTCCTCACCCTACCAGCGCCTGCGCGATGCCCGTGCCGCGGCGCGGGCGGAGGAACGCGCGCGGGACAGCGAAGGCGAGATCGACACGGTACCAGCGGATGGCTGGCGCGATGTCGCACGGATCGGGCAGGAGGCCCTGGCGACGCGGGCCAAGGATTTCGAGATCGCCGCCTGGCTGACCGAGGCGCTGGTGCGCCAGCATGGCCTGCCGGGTCTTGCCGCCGGAGCGAAGCTCATCACCGGGCTCTGCGAGCGGTACTGGGACCAGGGATTTCCGCTGCCGGACGATGAAGGGCTGGATGGACGGGCGGCACCGATCGGCGGGCTCGCCGGTTCGGGCGGCGATGGCACCATCATGCAGCCGCTGCGCCGGCTCGCGCTGTTCCGCCGCACCGATGGCACGCCGCTCGGGCTGTACCAGTGGGAGGAATCCGAGAAGACCGAGGGGATCGTCAACGAGGAGCGCCTGGCGGCGCGGCGCGCGGCCGGCGTGCCGGAGATGGCGACCCTGCTGGCGGAGGCGCGGATGGACCGTGGCTTCGTGCAGGCCGTGGCCCTGGACGCCGCGGCGGCGCGGGAGGCGTGGCGGGCGATGGAGCAGGCCACCGACCAGCTCTTCGGCGCCGAGGCACCGGCCACGCGCAACGTCTCCGTCCTGCTGGACCGCATGGTCGAGGTGACGGGCCAGCTGGGGGGCGGTGCGCCGGCGGCGGGCGCCCAGCCTGCCGGCACATCGGCCGGAGCCGACCCCGGTCCGGCGGCGTCAGATGGCGCGCCACATGCCGCGGCATCTGGCGGCGGCCCGGCGGCACTGGAGACGCGGGAGGATGCGCTGCGCGAACTCGGCAGGATCGCCGAGTATTTCCGACGTACGGAGCCGCACTCGCCGCTGTCCTACACGCTGGAGGAGGCGGTGCGGCGCGGGCGGATGACGCTCGGCGAATTGCTGGCGGAGGTTCTGCCCGACCAGGAGACCCGGCATGGGCTGCTAGCCCGGCTCGGCATGCGGCCGGAGGATCCGGAAGGATGACCCGGCACCCGCAGACCGCGTCCGCCGGCACGGTTCCACCCGTGCCAGTTGACGTGACCGGCTTCGAAAGGGTTCACTATCGGCCAAGCAACGGCCGCGTCCGGACGCAGGCTGCCAGGACCGGCCTGAATTTTCTGAAATCGGCATCGATCAGCATGAGGACTCGGGAAACGCCATGACAAGCGTCCATGACAAGCTGGCGCGCGTGCGCAAGCCGCGCGTGCACATCACCTACGAGGTCGAGACCGAGGGCGCCGCCATCGTGCGGGAACTGCCCTTCGTGGTCGGCGTGATGGGCGACTACGCCGGAGATCCGACGGAGCCGCTGAAGCCGCTGGCGGACCGCAAGTTCGTCCAGATCGACCGCGACAACTTCAACGACGTGATGGCCCGCATCGCGCCTGGCCTGAACCTGAAGGTGGACAACACCCTGGCCGGCGACGGCAGCCAGATGGCGGTGAACCTGAAGTTCAAGTCGATGGAGGATTTCGAGCCGGCCAAGGTGGCGGAGCAGGTGCCGGCGCTGAAGGCCTTGCTGGAAACGCGCGCCAAGCTGCGCGACCTGATGAGCAAGGTGGATCGCTCGGAGGAGCTGGAGGGGCTGCTGGAGCAGGTGCTGAACGACAAGTCGAAGCTGGACGCGCTGTCCGCCGAGCTTGGCCTCGACAAGAAGGAGGGCTGACCGATGAGCTCGACCCAGTCACAACCGGGCGGCGCCACGACGACCACGGAAGAAGGCGGGCTCGGCCTTCTGGACCAGGTGATCGGCGCCACCAAGCAGACCGAGCGCGACCGCGCGCAGGACCTGATCAAGGCGCTGACCGAGGAAGCGCTGAAGGGCACCGTGACCTTCAGCCGCAACCTGTCGCAGACCTTCGACCGCGCCATCGCGGCGATCGATGCCAAGGTGTCCGAACAGCTGAACCAGGTGATGCACCATCCGCGCTTCACCAAGCTGGAGGGATCCTGGCGCGGGCTGAACTACCTGGTGATGAACAGCGAAACCGGGACCAGCCTGAAGATCCGCATGCTGCAGGCCAGCAAAAAGGACCTGTCCCGGGATCTGCAACGTGCCGTCGAGTTCGACCAGTCCGGGCTGTTCAAGAAGATCTACGAGAACGAGTTCGGCACGCCGGGCGGCGAGCCCTATGGCGCGCTGGTCGGCGACTATGAATGGACCGCGCATCCGGACGATGTGGAGACGCTGCGGCTGATCTCGAACGTCGCGGCCGGCGCCTTCGCGCCGTTCATCTCCGGCGTCGGCGCCGGCATGTTCGGCTTCGAGGATTGGCGCGAATTGTCCAAGCCGCGCGACCTGGCGAAGATCTTCGAGACGCAGGAATACGCCAAGTGGCGCTCGTTCCGGGAGACCGAGGATGCGCGCTTCGTGGCGCTGGTCATGCCGCGCGTCATCGCCCGCCTGCCCTACGGCGCGGCGACCAAGCCGATCGAGGAATTCGCCTATGAGGAGGCGCCTTCCGCCAACGGCACGGCCCAGGCGATGGGGCACCACGACTACTGCTGGATGAACGCCGCCTATGTGAAGGCGGCGCGGCTGACGGACGCCTTCGCGCAGTACGGCTTCTGCACGGCGATCCGTGGCGCGGAGGGTGGCGGCAAGGTCGCCAACCTGCCGAACCACACCTTCACGAGCGACGACGGCGACAGCGACGCCAAGTGCCCGACGGAGATCGGCATCACGGATCGGCGCGAGGCTGAACTGTCGGGTCTCGGCTTCCTGCCGCTGTGCCACTACAAGAACACCGATTATGCGGTCTTCTTCGGCTCGCAGTCGGCCCAGAAGCCGAAGAAGTACGACAGGCCGGAAGCCACGGCGAACGCGGCGATTTCCGCCCGCTTGCCCTACATGATGGCGACGAGCCGCTTCGCGCACTACCTGAAGGTGATGGCGCGGGACAAGATCGGGTCGTTCATGGAGGCCTCGGATTGCGAGGTCTGGCTGAACCGTTGGATCCAGAACTTCGTCAACCCGATGGAAGGCGCGGGCCAGGAGGCGCGGGCCAAGTATCCGCTGCGGGAGGCGCAGATCGAGGTGAAGGAGGTGCCTGGCAAGCCGGGCGTCTACAACGCCGTGGCGCATCTGCGGCCGTGGCTGCAGATGGAGGAACTCACGACCTCCATGCGCATGGTCGCGCGGATTCCGCAGAAGTCCTGAGCCGATGGACCCGGCCACGCCGTTGCGTGACGCGGTGCTGGCCGGGCGCTTTCTCGGACGCGACCCGGCGGCGGTCCCGCTCGCGTCGCTGATCGTCGAGGCTGACACTGCGGGGCTGCTGCTCGGCTGGTATGGCGAACAGCGGTTGGCGGAGATCGCGCGCGACGCGGACCCGGCGGAGGCGCTGCGTGGGGCGCTGGACCGGGACATCGCGGCGCTGGATGCGATGTTGTCCACGCAGCTGGATGCGGTGCTGCATGCGCCGCGGCTGCGCCGGCTGGAGGGATCCTGGCGCGGGCTGGCCTGGCTGGTGGACCGCCTGCCGGCCACCGGCGGCCGCGTGCGCGCAAAGCTGCTTTCGGCGCGCTGGGCGGAAGTGTGCCGCGACCTGGAGCGGGCGGTGGAATTCGACCAGAGCCAGGTCTTCAAGAAGATCTACGAGGAGGAGTTCGGCACCGCGGGCGGCGAGCCCTTCGGCATGATCGCGGCGGATTACGAGGTGCGGCACATGCCGGCAGCCGGCCACGCGACCGACGATGTCGCGGCACTGACGGCGCTTGCGGGGGTGGCGGCGGCGGCCTTCGCGCCGATCGTTCTGGCGGCTTCCCCGGCGCTGGTCGGGCTTGACAGCTTCGCGGAAGCGGCGCCGGCCTTCGACCTGGCGGATGCGCTGGCGGGGCCGGAACATGCGCGCTGGCGCAACGCGGCGGCGCTGGAGGACATGCGCTTCCTGTGCGTGGCGCTGCCGCGCGTGCTGGGCCGCGCGCCCTGGCCGGATGATGGCAGCCGCGTGGACCGCTTCCGCTATCGCGGACACGCGGCGGGGGCGGAACAGCGCGTCTGGACGACGCCTGTCTATGGGCTGGCGGCGGCGGCGGCGCGCGCCTTCGACCGTAACGCCTGGCCCGGCGAGGTGCGCGGCGCGGAGCCGCAGGAGGATGCGACGGGCGGCGTGCTGGATGGCCTGGCGTGGGAGCGGTTTCCATCGGACCCGCCGGGTGCGCCGCCGCCGCGCGCGCCGCTGGACCTGGCGCTGACGGATGAGCAGGAACGGCAGATCAGCGATGCGCGCCTCGTGCCGCTTTCGGCGCTGGAGGGGCTGGCGGAGGCCAGCTTCGGGGCGCTGCCGGCGCTGCACCGGCCGCCACGCATGAACAGCGCCATCGCGGAGGCGAACCAGCGGCTTTCGACCCAGATCAACACGCTGCTCTGCGTGGCGCGCTTCGCGCACTGCATCAAGCTGATGGGGCGCGACATG
Source organism: Falsiroseomonas sp. HC035 (assembly GCF_050563525.1). NCBI lineage: Bacteria > Pseudomonadati > Pseudomonadota > Alphaproteobacteria > Acetobacterales > Roseomonadaceae > Falsiroseomonas > Falsiroseomonas sp. HC035. The sequence goes on along the minus strand of NZ_JBNXUN010000004.1, from coordinate 283,253 downwards.
GTGGGCTCGAACCGCGAGGCGCCGGAGGTGGAGTACGAATTGCAGAAATGGCTCGACCGCTTCGTCAGCGGGCTGGGTTCGGGCGGCGCGGAGGTGACGGCGAAGTATCCGCTGACGGATGCGAAGGTGGAGGTGAGGGAGCGGCGCGGGAAGCCTGGCGTCTATGGCTGCACCGTCCACCTGAAGCCGCACCACCAGCTGGACGAGGTGGGTGCCGCGTTCCGACTGGTGACGGAGTTCACGCCGCGCCGCGAGGCTGCCTGACGCGCAGCCGGGTGAAATAATCTGTGCGGTGCTGCGGGATAGAATCGCATCGCAGTGGCCCGAAACGACAACGAGGAACCGCCTGATCATGACCACCGCAGGGGATGCCTTCCATGCCGGCGACCTCGCCGGGGCGCTCGCCGCCGCCACCGCCGCGGTAAAGGCCGCGCCGACGGATGCCGATGCGCGCTGGCTGTTGGCCGAATTGATGCTGTTCGCCGGCGAGGCCGAGCGTGGCGACCGGATGCTGGATGCGGCGGCGCTGCACGAGCCGAATCCGGCCGTGCTGGAATTCCGCAAGCTGCTGCGGGCGGAAGTCGTGCGCGGGCAGGTGCTCGGCGAGGGCCGCGCGCCGAAGTACCAGGGCGACGACGCGACGCCGGCGCAGCAGGCGGCGCTGCGCGCGCGGGTGCTGCTGCGGGCCGGGGAGGCCGAGGCGGCCGAGGCAGCGGCGGCGGAGGTGGAGCAGTTGCGGCCCCGCGCGCCGGGTCGGGCGGATGATGTGGCCTTCGACGATCTGCGCGACGCGGACGACCTGTTCGCCGCGGAGTTCGAGGTGCTGACCACGGCGGGCGACCACATGCTGGTGCCGGTGGAGCGCGTGCGCTCCCTGAGCTTCGACCCGCCGCGGCGGCCACGCGACCTGTTCTGGCGCCGCTGCGCGATCGAGCTGAAGGACAGCACGGAGGGCGTGGTGTTCATGCCGGCCCTGTATTTCGGCGCGGCGAAGGAGACCGAGGGCGCGCTCAAGCTGGGGCGCGCGACGGAATGGACGCATCCCGAGCAGGGCCCGGTGCGCGGCCGCGGGCAGCGGCTGCTGCTGGCGGGGGACGAGGCGCTGGCGATCTCGTCTGTCACCAACCTGGTGTTCGATTGAGCGGCACACGGGGTCCGGTGCAGCGGGCGCGGGCCCCGCTGCTCGACCGACTGCTGGATTCGGACCCCGGCACGGCGGAGCCGCCGCAGCCGAGTGCGGCGGTGGCGCTGGAGATGCTGCACCGTGCGGTGCGTCGCGACCTGGAGGCGGTGCTGAATGCGCGCCGGCGGCGGCGGCCAGTGCCGTCGGAACTGCAGGAGCTGGTGGTTTCGCCGCTGAACTACGGCATTCCCGATGCGACCTCCGGCGCCTATGCGGTGCCGGCGCGGCGCCAGGCGCTGGCGCGGGAGGTGGAGGCGACGATCCGGCGCTTCGAGCCGCGGCTGATGTCGGTGCGGGTGGAGCTGGTGGGGAACGAGGACGACCTCGGCCGCGCGCTGCGGCTGAAGGTGGATGCGGTGCTGCGCGCCGACCCGGTGCCGGAGCCGGTGAGCTTCGAGACGCTGCTGGAGCCCGTTTCCCGCGACGTGACGGTGCGTGAGGGCTGAGTGAGCGACGACCTGCTTCCCTTCTACAACCGAGAACTCGCGGCCATCCGCAGGCTGGCGGGCGAATTCGCCGCGGCCAATCCGAAGGTGGCCGGCCGGCTGCGGATGACGCCGGATGCGGTGGACGACCCGCATGTGGAGCGGCTGCTGGAGGGGGTGGCGTTCCTGGCGGCGCGGGTGCAGCACCGGCTGGACGACGAGCTGCCGGAGCTGACGGACGCGCTGCTGGAGCTACTGTGCCCGCATCTGCTCGCGCCGGTGCCATCGCTGACAACGGTGCGGCTGATGCCGAAGCCGGAGGCCGCCGGACCGGCCCTAGTACCGCGCGGCACGCGGCTGGAGACGGAGCCGGTGCGCGGGGAACGCCTGGTCTACCGCACCTGCCACGACACCACGCTGTGGCCGCTGGCGGTGGATGCCGCGCGGCTGTCCGGCCTGCCGCTTCCGGCGCCCCCGAACCCGCAGGCGCAGGGCGCGGTGGCGGTGCTGCGGCTGAGCCTGGCGACGACGCTGCCCGAGCTGAACTTTGCCGAACTCGGCCTGGATCGGTTGCGGCTGCATCTGCGCGGCGCCGGGCCGGTGCCGGTGCAGTTGCTGGAACTGCTGTGCACCTCGACGCTTTCGGTGGCGCTGGCGGATGGTCCCTCGGACCCGCGGCCGGTGTTCCTGCCGAAGGAGGCGCTGTCCCAGGGCGGCTTCGCGCCGGAGGAAGCGGCGCTGCCCTGGCCGCCGCGCGCCTTCACCGGGCACCGGCTGCTGACCGAGTACTTCGCCTTCCCCGAGAAGTTCCTCTACCTCGACCTCGATGGGCTGGAACGCCGCAGCCTGGTGCAGCGCAGTCCGCGGATGGAGGTATTCATCTACCTGTCGCGCGCGGTACCGGAGCTGGAGCGCGCGGTCTCCGCCGAAAACTTCGCGCTGGGCTGCACGCCCGCCATCAACCTGTTCAAGCAGATCTGCGAGCCCATTGCACTCGATGGCACGCAGTCGGATTGGCTGGTGGTGCCGGATGCCCGCCGGCCGGCGGCGCTCGAGGTCTATGCCGTGGAAGCCGCGCGGCTGAGCCGGGCGGAGGATGCGCGGCCGAAGCGCGTGCCGCCCTTCCACCGGCTTCGGGCCGAAACGGCGGCGGAGGAAGAAGCGGCCGGCGTCAGCTGGATCGCGGCGCGGCGGCCGGCGCCCGGGGTGCTCGGCGGCAGCGAGACGCGGCTGATGCTGCGCGATCCGCATTTCGACCCGGCGCTGCCGGGCGATGGCGTGCTCGGCGTGGATGCGCTGTGCTGCAACCGCGATCTGCCGTCGCTGCTGCCCTTCGGCGGCGGGCAGCCGCGGCTGCGCATCGGTGATCCGGCGACGCCGGCGGCGAGCGCCGAATGCCTTTCGCCGCCGACGCCGACGCTGCGGCCGCAACTGCGCGAGCGCAGCGGCTGGCGGCTGGTGTCGCACCTGGCGCTGAACCACCTGGGCGTCACCGGCGGACCGCAGGCGGCGCTGGCACTGAAGGAAATGCTGCGGCTGCACGACCTGCGGGACACGCCGGAGACGCGGCTGGCGCTGGAAGGGCTAGTGTCCGTCACCGCCACGCCGGGTGTCGCGCGGCTGCCCGGCGTGCGGCCCGGCAGCTTCGCGCGCGGGCTGGATATCGCCTTGACGTTCGAGCCGCAGGCCTGGACGGCGGGCGGGCTGTTCCTGCTGTGCGGGGTGCTGGAGCGGTTCCTGGCCTTGCAGGTCTCGGTCAACGGCTTCGTGCGCAGCCAGGCGGTGCTGCGCGGGCGCAGCGGCAGCGTCGCCACCTGGCCGGCGCGCAGCGGCACGCGGGTGCTGCTGTGAGCAAGGCGCCCTCCCCGCGTGAGCGCCTGAAGACGGAGCCGGCGCGGTTCAGCCTGGACCAGGCGGCGGCGGTGCTGGCGCCGGGGCGCGATCCGGTGGAACTGGCGTATCGCACCCAGGCACGGCTCGGCGCACCGGGGGGCGAGGTTGCCAAGGCCGAAGGCGAGGAGATCACCGTCACCACCTTCGGGCTGGTCGGGCCGGGCGGTGTGCTGCCGCGGCACTACACGGCGATGGTGGGGGCGGAGGCGCGCAAGCGGTCGACCGCACTGCACCAGTTCCTTGACCTGCTGGCGCGGCGCTTCACCGGGCTGTTCGTGAAGGCCGGTGCGAAGTATCGGCCGGCGCGCGATCCGGCAGCGGCGGAACGCGTGCTGTCGGCGGCCAGTGGGCTTGGCACGCCACATCTGGTGGCCCGGCTGGCGACGCCGCTGCCGGCGCTGCTGTACCATGCGGGGGCACTGGCCGCCCGGTCCCGCAGTGCCGAGCGGCTGCGCGGGATGCTGACGGAGGAAACCGGCACGCCGGTCGAGATCGTGGAATTCGCCGGTGGCTGGATCCGGCTGCCGCCGTCCGAGCAGTCGCGCATGGCGTCGCGCGGGCGGCCGGGGCTGAATTGCGGGCTCGGGGTGGATGCGGCGCTGGGGGCGCAGGCGTGGGATCCTTCCGCGCGCTTCCTGCTGCGGCTCGGGCCGCTGAAGCTCTCCGAATTCGAGGCGCTGCTGCCCGGCGCGCCCCTGCATGGACGGCTGGTGGAACTCACGCGGCTGCAGGTCGGGCTGGAGCAGGATTTCGCGCTGAACCCGGTCCTGGCGGCGGCCGAGGTGCCGCCGTTGAAGCTGGGTGGCGGGGCGCGGCTTGGCTGGACCGGGTGGCTGACCACGCCGGCGCCGCGCAAGGTGGATGCGGCCGAAGCGCTGCTGCGGGGGGACAGGCCAGGATGAACGAAGGCTCGGGCTGGTCGCGCGGATATCCCGTTGGGCAGCCCTACCCGGCGGCCTGGCACGGTTTCCAGTCGCCGGCGCACATCGCCGCGGCCTGTGCGCTGATGGGCGTGGCGTGGGAGGTCTCGCCGGACCAGCCGATGGCGATCGCGGAAATCGGCTGCGGCAGCGGCTACACCGCCAATGTGCTGGCGGCCGGCAATCCCAACGCTCAGGTGCTGGGGCTGGACTACAATCCGGCGCATATCGCGGAGGCGCGCTCGATGGCTGCCGCCGCCCGCCTGGGCAATGCGCACTTCGAAGCGACGGATCTGGCGGAGTTGGACGGCGCGGAGCTGGACCGGCTGCCGGAGTTCGACCTGGTGACGGTGCACGGCCTGTGGTCCTGGGTGGGTGATCCAGTGCGGGAGGGTGTGCTGCGGCTGCTGCGGCGGCGGCTGAAGCCGGGCGGCGTGGTGCTGATGACCTACAACGCGCTGCCGGGGGCCGGCGGCGCGCTCGGCCTGTCGCGGCTGGTGCGCGGCGCGCTGCGCACCGCCGGCAGCACGGCGGAGGGCATCGCCGCGGCGCGGGCCACCGTCGAGAAGCTGGTGGCGGCGGAGGCGGTGCATCTGCACGATTCCACCTGGCGGCGGCTGCTGCTCGGCGAGATGGGCGAAGCGCGGGCCGGCTACCTGCTGCATGAGTTCATCACCGACCATTGGCGGCCCTGCTTCTTCGCCGATGTGCAGGACGCCATGGCGACGGCGCGCTGCGAATTCGTCGGCAGCGCCACCCTCGATGAGAATTTTCCCTCGATGTCGCTGTCGCCGGCGCAGCAGGAAATCTGGAACGCAGCGCAGGATGCGACGGCACGGCAGTTGGTGCTGGACCTATGCGTGCCGCGCGCCTTCCGGCGCGACATCTATGTGCGCGGCCTGCGGCGCATCCCGGCCGAGGCGGCGGTGGCCGCAATCCCCTTGATCGCGGCGATCCACGGCGCGGAGGAGCGCAAGCTGCGCAGCCAGGCCGGAGAGGCCGCGCTGCCGCCGCACATCATGGAGCCGATGCGGCTTGCGCTGGAATCCGGGCCGCAGGAGATCGGTGCGCTGCTGGCCCTGCCCGGATGCGGCAACGTCACGCCGACGGAGGCGCTGGCCATGCTGACCGGCAGCGGCAGCGCCGTGCCGCTGTGGCGCCGGCCCGGCGAGGGGGCCGGCTGGGATGCTGCCAACCAGGCGGCGAAGCGGCTGAACCGGGCGGCGGCGCAGCGGCTGGCGGCGCATGGCTCGGGCAGCGGGCGACTGGCGCTGGCCAGCCCGGCGCTGGGCGGTGGGCTGGCGGTGGATGCGATGGAACTGGCGGTGGGCGTGCTGGCGGAGGATGGTGAAGCCGAGGGCGGAACCTTGCTGCAACGTCTGCTGCCGCCCGGGCCGCCGCCACCGGCGGAGGTCCTGGATGAGGTGGGGTCCAAGGTGGACACGTTGCTGCGGAAGCGGCGCCCGGTGTGGCGCAGCCTGGGCCTGGCGTGACGACGAACAGGAGGACCGCATGAATTTCCGACCGACCGCCCTGGCCGTGCTGGCGCTGCTGGCCGGTGCGACCCTGGCTCAGGCCCAGCAGGCCGTGCCCGGCGTAGAGAGCCTGATCGACTCGCTGGACCCGGACAGCCCGCGGACCCGCGGCATCCGGGTGCCCGGCGCGCCGCCACCGGCGGTGCCGGACCTGACGACGACGACGGCGCCGCCCGGGGCCGCCGCGGTGTCGCTGACCGTCACCTTCGCCACCGGCTCCGCCACGCTGAGCCCGGCAGCCATGCAGGTGCTGGATAACCTTGGCCAGGCACTGGGTTCGGCCCGGCTGGCCGGCTACCGCTTCCGGGTGGAAGGGCATACGGACACGGTGGGGCCGGAGGCGATGAACCAGGCCCTGTCGGAACGCCGCGCGGCGGCGGTGCGGGACTTCCTTATGCAGCGCCATGGCGTCGCGGCGCAGCGCATCGAGGCCGCGGGGCTCGGCGAGGCGCAATTGCTGGTGCCGACGCCGGATGAGGTGGCGGAGCCGCGCAACCGGCGGGTCCAGGTGGTCAATATCGGCGGCTGAAGCCGCGCACTTCGTGAGGTTCAGGAACCATGTCCATGCCCAGCTTCCCGATGCGGAGCGCGCTTGCCTTACTGACCCTGGCCAGTTTCGCGCTGCCGGGACCGGTGGCCGGCCAGGTTGCCGCACAGGATGATCCGGCGGCGCTGGAGTTGATCGAGCAGTTGCGGCCGCGCACCCGTGGCATCCGGGTTCCCGCCCCGACCCCGACCCCAACCCCGACCCCGGCCGAGGTGCCGGCGCCCACGTCCGCTGTGCCGCAGGACCCACCTGCCAGCGCAACGCCGCTGCCATCCCTTCCCGTCGCGACGCCCGCGCCGCTGCCACAGCCGGCGCCGCCCGCGCCGCCCGGCACCACGGCGCCGGCGGGGGTGGCGGCGGTGTCGATCACGGTGAACTTCCCCTCCGGCTCCGCCACGCTGACGCGGCAGGCGCAGGACGCGCTGGCACCGCTGGGGCGGGCGCTGTCCTCGGCCGAGCTGGCGCCCTTCCGCTTCCGGATCGAGGGCCATACGGATTCCGTGGGTGCGGAGGTCCTGAACCAGCGGCTTTCGGCGCGGCGGGCGCAGGCGGTGCAGGATTTCCTGGTGTCGCGCTTTGGCGTTTCGGGGCAGCGGCTGGAAGCGGTGGGGCTGGGCGAGAGCCGGCCGCTGGTAGATGTGGGCGACGGGGTGGATGAGCCACGCAACCGGCGGGTTCAGGTCATCAACCTGGACGACTGACGGCCGCTTCACCCCGCAGCAAGGCGACAGGCCCATGCCCGAGGACGACGCCACCATCCGGCATTCCCCCGCCACCGATCCGGGGCGGAGCAGTCGGGTGCAGGTGGCGCCGCCCCGCGTGGAATGGGGCAGCGCGCCGGCTGGCGTGCCGGCGGCGAAGCCGGTGCGGCGGGGGGCGGCCTGGATGCTGGGCGGGGTGGCGCTGGCGGGGTTCGTGGCGGTTGGTCTCGGCGCCTGGTGGGTGGTGCTGGCACCAGTTGGGCCACCGGTCGTACCGGTGGTCGCAGTTCCGGTGGTGGTAGCGCCTGCCCCCGTCCAGGCCGAGGCGCCGCCCCCTGCCCTGCCGGCCGCGCTGCCGGTGCCGCCGGCCTCGCGCCTGGCCGCGCTGCCGCCACTGCTGGAGGAGGCGGCGCTGCGCGACCATCGGGCGGATGCGCCGGTGCTGCTGCGTCTGGCCGAAAATCCCGCGGTGTTCCTGATCGACTTTCCGACGCTGGAGGCACAGGGCGCGGCGATGAACCGCATTGCCGCGCTGGTCGAGAAGGCCGGCCTGCCGCGCGACCGCGTGCTGGGCGAGGCCGAGATGGCGGCGGCGATCGCCCGTGCCGGCGACTCCGCCGCCACCTTCTACTACGGCCACAACTATCGCGGCACGGACCTCCAGCGGTTCTTCGACCTGGCGCGGCGCGACGCGGTGGCGCTCTCGCCCGGGGAAGCCTGGGTGGAGGCGCAGTACCGCCTGGCGCGCGGGCTGGTGCCGGCGGGGCAGGAGATGGTGCTGCTGTCCATCGCAGCCCCGGGGCCGCTGATGGATGCGACCGGACGGGCGAGCATCCTGCGGCATGAACTCAGCCATGGGCGCTTCGGCACTGATCCTGCCTATGCCGCCGGCATCCGGCAGGCCTGGCGCCAGCGCCTGACGGAGGCCGAGCGCGCCGCGATCCGCGACTTCCTGGGCCGCGAGGGCTACGATATGGCGGATGAGGAACTGATGATCAACGAGGCGCAGGCCTACCTGCTGCACACGCCAGATCCGCGCTTCTTCACTCCGGCGCATATCGGCATGGATGAGGCGCAGGTGGAGCGGCTGCGCGGGCTGCTGCGGCAGCCCTGAGGCAGGACACAGCGGGGTGAGGCGCCGCCTTGCCGCTTGCCGAAGCGCTGCCTGCCGGGCGCAATCTGACATGGCGGGAGGCCACGGGGCATGGCGGGCGATCCGGGCAGGCTGTGGGCGGCAGGCGAGGCCTATGAACCCTATGTCGGGCGCTGGAGCCGCGCCGTCGCCGCCGAATTCCTGCCCTGGCTGGCGGTGGCGGAGGGGCAGCGCTGGCTCGATGTCGGCTGCGGCACCGGGGTACTCACCCGGTGCATCCTGGACAGCCGGGCGCCGGAGGCGGTGCTGGGCGTCGATCTCTCCGATGGCTTCCTGGGCTATGCGCGGCAGCGCGTTGCGGATCGGCGGGCCACCTTCCAGCCAGGTGACGCGCAGGCCCTGCCGGTGGCCGATGCCGGCTTCGATGCCGTGGTCGCCGGGCTGGTGCTGAACTTCGTGCCGGACCAGGCCCGGGCGGTGGCGGAGATGCGGCGCGCGGCCCGGCCGGGCGGGCAGGTCGCGGCCTATGTCTGGGATTATGCGGACGGCATGCAGATGATGCGGCGCTTCTGGGATGCCGCGATGGCGCTGGACCCGGACGGCGCCGGCGGCAAGGACGAGGCTCTGCGCTTCGCACTGTGCCGGCCGGAGCCGCTGCGCGAATTGTTCGAGGCGGCCGGGCTGCAGCAGGTGGCGGTGCGGGCGATCGAGGTGCCGACGGTCTTCGCCGATTTCGCGGATTACTGGACGCCGTTCCTGGCCGGCGGCGCGCCTGCGCCGGCCTATGCGATGGGGCTGGCCGAGGACCGGCGCGCGGCGCTGCGGGAGCGCCTGCGCGCCACCCTGCCCACGGCTTCGGATGGCCGCATCCCGCTTTCGGCACGGGCCTGGGCGGTCCGCGGCACCGCCTGAGGTCCAGGCGGGGGCAGCATCAGCGGCGGGGCACCGTCTCCACCACCACGGCGCGGGCCGAGACCTGCGTGCCCTGGGCGCGGGCATCGCGCAGGGCGGAGGCAAGGGCGGGCAGGTAGTCGTCCAGCGATTCGATCTGAGGGCGCGGCTGCGGGAACAGCGGCCGCTCGGACGCGAAGACGACGATGAGGTCGGTGCCGAAGGGCTCGTCCACCTCCCAGCCCGGGAAGCCGGCTGCAGGCTCGCCGAGGCGGATGCGGGCGCCGGCGGGCTGCGGCTGCGCCGGGACGAGGTGGACGATCTCGTTCGACTTCATGACGTAGCTGACCTGGAGCTGGCCGGCATAGCCGGGCATCTGCACATCCAGCCGCAGCAGGTCGGCGCGCTGGAGGGGCTGCGTGCCGAGGATGGCGACCTGCGGCGCCTCCCCCACCCCGGCAGCGACCTGGCTGAGGATGTCGATGGCGCCGCAATAGGGGCCTTCGAAGCCTTGCAGCCGCAGCGTTGCGCCCTGGGGCGGCACGTTGCGCTCGGTCAGGACGCGCTGCACGGCGGCTTCTCCGCCGCGGCGCAGGATGCCGGAGATGGTGAGCGTGGACCCGGTGGCTTCGGCGGCGAGCAGGCTGCAAGGCGCGGCCGCCGCGGCGGCGCTGGCGGCGGCGCGTAGGTCCGGTGCGGGGGCGGGCGCCGCTGAGGGCGTTGGCGCTGGCGCGGGCACTGGCGCGGGTGGAGGCGTCGGCACCGGGCGTGGCGCAGGCGTAGGGGCGGGTGCCGGCGTCGGCATGGGTGTGGGGGTCGGCGTGGGCGTGGGCGTGGGCGTGGGAATCAGGGCGGGTGCGTGCGCTGGCGCAGGGATGGGCGCTGGCACAGGCGTGGGCGTGGGCACAGGCGTGGGTGCCGGTGCAGGCGAGGGCGGTGGCGCAAGTGTCGGTGTCGGCGTCGGTGTCGGGGCTGGAACGGGTGCCGGGGGCGTCGGGACCGGTTCCTGGACCACGGGACGATCCGCCATTTGGACCGGCGGGGCCGGGCTCAGCAGGAAGAACGCCGCGCCACCGGCCACGGCCAGCGCCACGCCGCCCAGCGCGGCCCATTTCAGGCCACCGCCGGACCGGGCCGGGGAAGGCGGGAGCGCCGCAACCGGTGGCGCCCGCACCGGCTCGGCCGGCGGGCGGACGCCCGTGGTGATCATCGTCGCATCGTCGAGGCCCGGCAGCTTGCCGGCACCGGCGAAGCCGAAGGCGCCGGCCGCCTCAGCCCCGCCCGGCGCCTCGCTCGCGGCGGCACGGATCGCCTCGGCGAAGGCGCTCGCGCTCGGGAAGCGGTCGTCGGGGCGTTTCGCGAGCGCGCGCGCCACCACCGCGTCGAAGCCGCGCGGCGCGCTGACGGCGAGCTGGCTGGGTGGCGGCGGTTCCGTCGTCAGCACGCGGTGCATCAGGGCGCTGTAGCCGCCATCGAAGGGCTTCTCGCCCGTCAGCAGCTGGTACAGCAGCACGCCCGCGGCCCAGATGTCGGCGCGGGCATCCACCGGCTCGCCGCGCAGCTGTTCGGGCGCCATGTAGCTCGGCGTGCCCATCACCGTGCCAACCTGGGTCATGGTCGAGCTTTCGATGCGGGCGATGCCGAAATCGGCGATCTTCACCGCACCGTCAGTGCCCAGCATGATGTTGGCCGGCTTGATGTCCCGGTGCACCACGCCGCGGCCGTGCGAATAGGCCAGCGCGCCGAGCACCTGGTCCATCAGCCGGACGATGGTGGGCAGCGCCATGCGGTCGCCGCGATCCATCAGGGTCTTGAGCGAACCGCCCTCGACCAGCTCCATGACGATCCAGGCGGTGTCGGCGTTCTCGCCATATTCGTACACGCCGACGATGTTCGGATGCGACAGGCGGCCGGCGGCCTGGGCTTCGCGCCGGAAGCGGGCATGCGCCTCCCGTGCGTCCGCATCGTCGCCGCCGGGCAGCCGCACCAGCTTCACCGCGACGCGGCGTTCGATCATGCGGTCGAAGGCTTCAAGGACGCTGCCCATCGCGCCGGCGCCGAGTGGGCCGCGCGCCTCGTACTTGCCCGACAACTCGCTCGGCAGCATCGGCCCTCCGCCTCCCTCGCCGCCGCCGGAATGCCCCGGTTGCGCCGTCAATCCGTAGTCATAGAGAAGCCTTGCCGCATCAGGAAGCGTTGCGCTCCAGAACCAGGTCGCAATGGTCGAGTTCGGAAAGCGCCGAGGGCGAGACCGGGGTCAGCTGGCCATTGCGCTCGATGCGCCGGGCGCGGAAACCGAGGCCGGTGATCCAGGCGGACAGTTCCGCCACGTCGCCGCGCGGGGCGAGCATGATGGGCGACCACTCCATCACCACCACCAGTCGCGGAGATCGGGCGATGAGCGCGGTGGCGCCACGCAAGGCCAAGCCCTCCGTGCCTTCCACATCCATGCGCAGCAGGTCGAGCGCGGGCAAATCGGCCAGCGCGTCGTCGAGCCGGAGCGCCGGCGTCGCGAAGCCTTCGGTGTAGTTGGCGGCGGCGACGGGGATGGCCAGGTGGGCGCTGCCGGCCTGGGTCGGGTCGGCGGCGAAGCGGACCTCGCCGGCCTGGTCCAGGATCGCCACCTCGTGCAGCGTGACGCGGCGGTGGAACTGGTTGGCGGCGAGGGTCCGTCGCAGCAGCGGCAGCACCTTGGGATAGGGCTCGAAGGTGTCTATATGCCCAGTCGGGCCTACCGCCTCGGCCATCACCAGCGTGTGGAAGCCGATATTGGCGCCGACTTCGGCCACCCGCATGCCGGGCTTCAGATAGCGGCGCAACACGGCCTCGACATGTGGCTCCCACTGGCCGCGCAGGATGATGTCGGGCGTCATGCCGTCATCCGAGGCGGGCAGGAATATCTTGCGGCCGAAGTGGGTCAGGGCCAAACCGACGCCATTGCCCAGGTAATACCAGCCGCCCCGCACACGGGGCCGCGCGCGCAGCAGGGAAAGCAGCTTGTCGAACATCGAGACCCGCCCGGAGACACCCCGGTTTCGCACCGGGGCCGAGCCAGGGCAACCGGCGGGGGAATTCACCATCGATAGGCTCGGCACCGCCGGCGACGGCGTGGCGGAGACGGCGGAGGGGCTGGTGTTCCTGGCCGGGACGCTGCCGGGCGAACGCGTGGCGGCGCGTCCCGCGGGCCGGCGGGGCGAGGGGCTGGCCGCGGATGTGACCGAGATCCTGGCGCCGAGCCCGGACCGCGTGACGCCGCCCTGCCCGCACTTCCTGCACGAATGCGGCGCCTGCGCCCTGCAGCACTTCGCCGAGGCGCCCTATGCCGCCTGGAAGCGCGGGCGGCTGGTGGAGGCGCTGGCGCGGGCCGGGCAACCGGATGCCCCGGTCGCCGAGATGGTGGTCGCGGCGCCGGGCACGCGGCGGCGCGCCGATCTGGCACTGCGGCGGCTGCCGGGCGGCGGCGTGGCGCTGGGCTTCCATGCCCGCGGCAGCGCGGCAGTGGCGGACCTGGCCACCTGCCATGTGCTGGACCCCGCGCTGGTGCAGCTGTTCCGGCCGCTGCGGGAGCTGGCGCGGCGGCTGCCGGCGCTGCGGAAGGAAGGCTCGGCAGTGCTGAACCTGCTGGACAGCGGGCCGGACCTGCTGCTGCGCACCGACGCGAAGCTGGATGCGGCGCAGCGCGCCATGCTGGCCGCCTTCGGGCAGGCGCATGGCATGCCAAGGATTGCCTGGGCGCTGGGCGACGCGGCGCCGGAGAACGCGGCGCAGTCCGGGCCCGTTCGGCTGGACCTCTCCGGCGTCACGGTCGCCCCGCCGCCGGGGGCCTTCCTGCAGGCGGCACCAGCCGGGGAGGCCGCGATCATCGCCGCGGTGCTGGCCGGCCTCGCGGCCCAGAAGCTGCCGGTGCGGGCGCGCATCGCTGATCTGTATGCCGGGATCGGCACGCTGTCCTTCCCGCTGTCTGCCAAGGGGCGCGTTGCGGCCTATGAGGGCGATGCGGCGGCGGTCGCGGCGCTGGACGCCGGGGCCCGCCGCGCGGGCGGGCGGGTGGAGGCGATCCGGCGCGACCTCGCCTACCGTCCGCTGCTGCCCGCGGAGTTGAAGGCGTTCGGCGCGGTGGTGCTGGACCCGCCCTACAATGGCGCGGTGGAGCAGGTGGCGCAGATCGTCCGCAGCACGGTGCCGGTGGTGATCTATGTCTCCTGCAATCCGGTGGCGCTGGCGCGCGACGCGGCGGTGCTGGTGCGGGCCGGGTTCAAGGTGACGCAGGCGACCCCGGTGGACCAGTTCCGCTGGTCGCCGCACCTGGAATCCGTGGTCAGCTTCCGCCGGTCGTAACGGAAGATCCTTGCGCCGGCGCTCCGGTAGGGGTTGCATGCTGGCGCGGGCGTCCAACCTCTCGGCGCGTCCGGATCGGGAGGTTTCGTCATGAATCGCCGTCACATCATGCTCGGCGCCGCGGGTGCCCTCGCGGCGCCGGCGCTGCTGCGCGCCGCGCCCGCCCTCGCGCAGGCCGCGCCAGCCGCGCCGATCTCGCAGGCGCCGGGGTTCTTCCGCTTCCGCGTCGGCAGCCACACGGTGACCATGCTGCATGATGGCAGCCGCGCCATCCCGCTCGCCGGCTTCGTGCGCAACGCGCCGATCGAGGCGGTGCAGGCGGTGCTGGCGGAAAGCTTCCTGCCGACGGACACGCTGCGGATTCCCTTCACCCTGACCTGCCTCGAGACCGCGCGCGGCATCACCCTGTTCGACACCGGCAACGGGCCGCAGGCCGCGGGTGCGCCTGTTGGTTTGCTCATGCAGAACATGCGGGCGGCGGGGCTGGACCCGGCGCGGGTGACGACGGTCGTCATCAGCCATTTCCACGGCGACCACATCAGCGGCCTGCTGAATGCGGAAGGCGCGCCCGCCTTCCCGAATGCGGAGATCGTGGTGCCGGCGGCCGAATGGGCCTGGTGGACCGACCCGGCGAACGAGGCGCGCAGCCCGCAAGGCCAGCGTGGCACCTTCGCCAACACGGCGCGACGCTTTGGACCCTACCAGGGCAAGATCCGCCAGATCGCGGCCGGCGCCGAGGTGGTGCCGGGCGTGACCGCCATCGCGGCCCACGGACACACGCCGGGCCACACCGCCTATCGCATCGCCGATGGCAGCGACCAGATGATCTTCGTGGCCGACCTGACCAACCGGCCGGAACTGCTGGCGCGGCGTCCGGATTTCCACATCGGCTTCGACTTCGACCCGGAGGCCGCCGAGGCGTCCCGCCGCCGGCTGTTCGACCAGGTGGCGACCGACCGCATCCGCATCAGCGGCTACCACTTCCCCTTCCCGGCCACCGGCTACGTGGCGAAGGAAGGCAATGGCTACCGCTATGTCCCGGCCGACTGGGCGGCGGCAAGCTGACGCGGAGGAATCGGGCCATGCTGAACCGCCGCCACCTTCTAGCCGCCGGCGCCGCCGCCGCGCTCGCGCCCTCGCCTGGACTTGCGCAGGGCGTGGTCACCGCACCGGGCTTCCACCACGTGACCGTGGGCGGCCTGCGCGCCACCATCGTCAACGACGGCGCCGCGGTGCGACCCGACGTGACCCAGGGCTTCATCCCGAACGCCACGCCGGACCAGGTGACGGCCGCGCTGCGGGCCGGCGGCGTGGCGGAGGGGACGGCGCTGTCCAACCCCTACAACGTCACCTTCATCCGCACGCCGCAGGGGCTGGTGGCGCTGGATATCGGCACCGGGTCCTCCCCTGCCATGATCACCAACATGCGCGCGGCGGGGCTGGACCCGGCGGATGTGGTGCTGATCGCGCACACGCATTTCCACGGCGACCACATCGGCGGGCTGCTGAACGCCGATGGCAGCCCGGCCTTCCCCAACGCCGCGATCACGGTGCCGGAGGGCGAGTGGGCGTTCTGGAACGACGCGGGCGAGGAAAGCCGGGCTTCCGCCATGCGCAAGCCGGGCTTCGCCAATGTGCGGCGGCGCTTCGCGCCCTATGCCGCGCGCGTCACGCGGTTCGCGCCGGGGGCGGCGGTGGCGCCGGGCATCACCTCCCTGCCGACCTTCGGACACTCGCCAGGGCATGTCTCCTTCCTGGTGGCGGATGGCGGGCAGCAGTTGCTGGTGCTCGGCGACGTGGTGACCACGCCGCTGTTCTTCGTGGTGAACCCGGAGTGGTATCCAAACCTGGACATGGACCCGGTGGCCTCCGTCGCCACCCGCAAGCGGGTGCTGGACCAGGCGGCGACGGACCGGCTGGCCGTGGTGGGCTACCACTTCCCGATGCCGGCGACCGGGCGGATCGAGCGCGCCGGAGCCGGCTATCGGCTGGTACCCGCGAACGCGTGATGGCGCGGCGCCCGCCTGGATCAAAGGCGGGCTTGTATCGGCCATGCTGCACTGCAACATAATGCCCGTGGGAAGCGTCCAGGCATCCTCGGGAGGCGCTTGCGATGCAGACAGTCGAGAGTTCGGTGCCCCGCGGCGAGTTGGCCGTGCGGCAATTGGCGATGCCGGCCCACACCAATCCGGGCGGCAACATCTTCGGCGGCTGGATCATGGCATCCATGGACGCCGCCGCCGCCATGGCCACCACACGCTACATCGAGGGTCCGGCGGTGACCGTCGCCGTCTCCGAGATGGTGTTCATCGCGCCGGTGAAGGTGGGTGACAGCGTCTGCTTCTATGCCGACCTCAAGCGCATGGGACGAACCTCCCTGACGCTGGATGTGGAGGTCTGGGTGCTGCGGCAGGGTCGTGGCGACCGGGTGAAGGTGACGGCGGCGGAGTTCACCTTCGTGGCCGTGGACGAGGCCGGGCGGCCGCGGCAGATCAGCGCGGGATTGAGCCAGAACGGCGCAGCGCCTCCGGGTTGACGCAGGCGCCGGTGGGCAACGCCTCGTCGCGCAGCACGGCCAGCGCGTGGGCCGCGGCGGCGCGCGCGGTGGCGGCGCGGGCGATGGTGGTGGCAGCGCCCATATGCGGGCTGAGCACCAAATTGGGCGCGCCGACCAGTGGGTTGCTGCCAGGCGGCGGCGGCTCGGTGGACAGCACGTCAAGGCCGGCGCCGTAGATGCGGCCCTCGCGCAGCACTTCGGCCAGCGCCGGCTCGTCGATCAGCCCGCCGCGCGCGGTGTTCACCAGGATCGCCTCCGGCCCCAGCAGCGCCAGTTCGGCCGCGCCGATCATGTGGCGGTTCGTGGCGCTCATCGGCGCGTGCAGCGACACCACGTCCGACTGCCGCAGCAGGTCGTGCAGGGAGCCAGCGCGGGTGACGGGCGCGATGTCGCCGGCGGCGGCGAGGTTCGGACTGAAGGCGCAGACCCGCATGCCGATGGCGCCGGCGATGCGCGCAACGTTCCGTGCGATGCGACCAAAGCCGACCAGGCCCAGGCGGCGGCCTGACAGCTCGATGCCGATGCGCGTGCGGTCCCAGCCGCCGGCCTGGGTCAGCCGGTCGTGCCGCACGATGTTGCGCGCCACGGCCAGCATCAGGCCGATGCTGTATTCCGCGACCGACTGCGCATTGGCGCCGACGGCGGTGAGCACCGGGATGCCACGGGCGCTGGCGCCGGCGACGTCGATCAGGTCGTAGCCGACCGCGGCGCGGGAGATGGCGCGCAGCGTCGGGCAGGTGGCCATGACGGCGCCGGTGATCGGGATGGAACGTGAGATGATGGCGTCATAGCCCGTGGCGGCGAGCTTGCCCTCCATCTCCGCACGGCCGCCCGCCACCGTGACGAAATCCACCGTGCAGCCGGCGGCGGTCAGCAGGGCGAGGCCATCGGCTTCAAGGTGCGAGGCGGTGACGAGGATGCGGAAGGTCATGCGCGTGCTTCGCGCGCGGCGTGGCAACGGTCAATACGCCTGCCCAATGCGGCGGGTCGATACGCGGGCGTCGCAGAACCGGCCGCGCTTGCGCTGCGTTTCAATTGCCCGCCCGATCATTCAGCGGGCGGCCGATCGGAGGAGGACGAAATGGCGAACCAGCAGGGCGAGAAAAGCAGCCAGGGCGGCAAGCAGGGCATTGAGGGGCAGAAGGGCGTGTCGCAGGAGACGGTTGGCTCCGGAAAGGACAAGGACCCGAACAACTTCGCCAACAACCCGGACCGCGCCGCGGAAGCCGGCCGCAAGGGCGGCCAGTCCCGCAAGGGGTGAGGGCCGCTATTCCAGCTTGACGTTGCCGAGCCGGACGGCGCGGCGATAGATGTCCAGCTCGTCGCGGATCACCGCGCCGTAGCGCGCCGGGGTGATCTCCGCGGCGGGCGGGATCTCCGCGCCGAGCATGGTCAGGCGCTGTCGCACCGTGGCATCGGACAGCGCCGCGGCCAGGGCGGCGCGCAGCTTCTCCACCGCCTCGGCCGGCGTTCCGGCCGGCGCGAGGAAGCCGAGCGTGGTGCTGAGCTCGGCCTCCACCATCCCCGCCTCCCGCAGCGTCTGCACATCCGGCAGCAGCGGGGACCGGGTGGCGGAGGCGATGCCGAGGATGCGGGCGCGGCCATCGGCGTGCAGTTGCAGGGCGCTGGAAAGCTGGTCGAACACCACGGGGATGTTGCCGGCGATCAGGTCGTTCAGCGCCGGGCCGGTGCCGCGATAGGGCACATGCACCAGGTTGGCGCCTGTGCCGGCGTTGAACAGTTCAATCGCGAGATGCGCGCCGGAACCGATGCCGGCGGTGCCGGCGGAAAGCCCACCCTGCGTCGCCTTGGACCGCGCGACGAATTCCGCCAGGGTGGCGGCCGCCACGTCCTTCGCCACCATCATCACGATCGGCACGCGATAGGCCATGCCGATCGGCGCGAAGTCGCGGATCGGGTCGTAGGGCAGGCGTTCCATTGCAGCGGGGAAGATGGAGACCGGCGCCGTGCCGGTGATCAGAATCGTGGTGCCATCCGGCCGCGCGCGGGCCACCGCCTCCGTCCCCACGATGCCACCGGCGCCGGCACGGTTGTCGACCACGATCTGCTGGCCGAGCGCCTGGCTCATCGCCGGGACCAGCAGGCGCGCGGTGAAGTCCACATTGCCGCCGGGCGGGTAGGCGACGACGAGGCGCACCGGCCGGCTGGGGAAGTCCTGCGCGCGAGCGCGGCCGATGGCGGCGAAGGTCAGGGCCGTTGCGCCCAGGATCGTGCTGCGACGTGTGAGCATCTTGGTTTCCTTCCCTTAAAGTGTGATCGTCTGAGGTGGAATCACCGAAAGACGTGAATCACAGGACAAAACAATAGGCTAGAGTCTGTCTGGCGCTTCTATTTGCGCCTGACGGACTCTAGGCGGATGTCGCGCGGCGCGCGGCGAACTCGGCTTCGAGCAGCGGGATCGACCCGCCGGCCCTCCAGACCTGGACCATGCGTTCGGAGAACGGGCGCGAGGCCAGCACGCGGCCATCCGGCAGCCCGACCACGCCGGTGACGGGGTCGGCGGAGATGACATCGCCATCCTCCACGGCTGCGTGGATGCCGGGGCAGATCATCACCGGCAGGCCGTGGTTCAACGCGCGGCGCAGGAAGCCGGAATCACACGATTCGACGACGACGACGGCGATGCCGGAGGCGCGGATGGCGACGCTGACCTCGACATGGTTGTGGTGCGCGAAGTTGCGGCCGCCGACGACGATGTCGCCCGGCCGGACCTGCTGCGGAAATTCCGGCCGCAGGCGGCGGAAGCACATGGCGCGCAGCGCGGCCTCGTCGAATTCCTTGCCGAAGCCGTCGCGGATGATCGAGAACTCGATGATACCGTCATCGCCGCTGACGTCATCACCAAACTTCCAGACGCGGCCCTTGGGAATGTCCATCACCTCAGCCCCCCGCCAGCAGCGGTCGCGGGTCCGCGATGCGCCCGGCGACGGCGGAGGCCGCGACCACGGCGGGCCCGGCCAGGAAGACGCGGGAGGTGCGGCTGCCGTTGCGGCCCTGGTAGTTGAATTGCTGCGTCGAGATCAGCACCTCCTCGTCGTTCAGCACGCCCTGGTAGCCCCAGCAGGTGGTACAGCCCGGCGCGAGGATGGTGGCGCCGGCCTCGGCCAGCACTTCCAGCAGCCCGTCCCGCGCCGCCTCGACATAGACGCCGCGGCTGCCGGGGGTGACGTAGAGCGTGACATGCGGCGCGATCTGGCGGCCCCGCAGCACCCGCGCCGCCTCCCGCAGGTCGTCCAGCCGGCCATTGGCGCAGGACCCGATGGTGGCCTGGTCGATGCGGGTGCCTTCCGCCTGACCGATGGGCACGGCGCCATGCGCATCCGGCGGCACCGTCACCATCGGCGCGATGGCGCCGAGGTCGTAGGTCATGCGGGTCTGGTAGACTGCGCCGGCATCGGCCCGAACCGCCTGCCACGGCCGGCCGCCATCGCGCTGGCGGACATAGTCCAGCACACGGTCATCCGGTTCCATGATCCCGGTATAGGCGCCGCTGTGGAACAGCGAGGCGAGCAGCGCCTGGCGGTCGTCGAGGCTCAGCGTGGCGAGGCCCGGGCCGTCGAATTCGACGCAGCATTGCAGCAGGCGGCCATCGCCGGTGCAGTCACGCAGGATGGTCTGGATCACGTCCCGCGCGGTGACGCCGAAGCCGAGCGCACCGTTCAGCGTGATGCGGGCGGAGGGCGGCACCGCGATCCAGTTCTCGTCCTGGATCAGCGAGACCAGAACCTCCGTCGAGATCGGCAGGTTCAGCGCGCCGAGCGCGCCGATGGAGGCGATGTTGCCTTCGTCCGAGAAGATCAGCGTGCCGGGCCGGGCGAAGCCGCGCTCGGTCAGCACGAGGTGGCGAAGGCCGTTTCCGGGTCCGAAGAAGTTCTCGATGCCCTGCGCCGTGCACCAGTCGCGCAGCGTGCGGTGCGTCTCGTGGTGGTGCGAGCCCATGGCGGCGGAGGTGGAGTGGTCGATCACCATCACCGCCTTGTCCGGGCGCGGGATGCGACCCACGCCGATGCGCTCCAGGTTGCGCTTGTGGCCGGGCCAGAACAGCTCTTGGCACGCGGTGTAGTCCGGCGTGACGGTGACGTATTCGCCGACTTCCACGGTATCGCGGCCGCAATGCGCGGCGATGATCTTTTGCGCGATTGTCTGAGCGATGGTTGGGGCGATGGCTTGGGCCATCATTGCCACAGGCCCCGCGCGGCCAGCCAGTCCTGCACCAGCTGCGCCACCGCGTCGCCGTTGCGGTCCATCATCAGCATGTGGCTGTTGCCGGGGATGCCGCGGCTCGGCAGGTCCACATCCTCCACCTGGCCGCCGGCGGCGCGGATCATGTCGGAGAAGCGGCGGGCGTTGCGGCGGATGACGGACCAGCGCGGATCGGCCTCGACGTAGTCGCCGTAGATCAGCAGCGTCGGGATGTCCTTCAGCGTGGCGGCCTGCGCCGCCTGCCCGGTGCCGGCGGGTTCCACCAGGACCAGCGCGCGGAACAGGTCCGGCCTGCGCTGCGCCACCTGCCAGGCGAAGGCGCCGCCCTGGCTGTGCGCGACGACGACGCTCGGCCCGACCCGCTCCAGCAGCGCGACATAGGCGTTCAACACGTCCTCGTCGGTGCCGAGGTTGCGCGGCACCACCTGGCGCATGAAGGACTGGTAGTGCTCCGGCGTGGCCGGGAACTGGTTGCCCGGCAACAGGGTGCCGCGGGCGTGGGAGCCCGCGCCGTCGCCGATGCGGAACCGCTCCCACGGGTTCGCCGTGGGCAGGTAGATCGGCAGGCCGAAGATGTCGGGCGACATCGCCGTGCCGCTGCGGCCGCGCTCCACCGCATCGGTGACGTAGGTGGTCCAGCCGCGCCGCAGGAAGAAGTGCTCCCAGCCCTCGCGCCCATCGGGCGTCGTCTCCCACGTCACGCCTGTGAGGTAGGCGCCGTGCCACAGCATCAGCGGCGCCTGGCCGCGCTGCGGCGCGGGCTCCATGAAGCGGGCGTACATCTGGCCGACGAGATAGGTGCCGTTGGGGTCGATGCGCAGCGGCGCGCCACCGACGGTGGGGGTGTATTCGATCACCGGCTTGCCCGTGATCTCAACCTGGCGTCCGCCGACATGGAAGGAGCCGAAGCGTTCCAGCGTAATGGGCTGCGCCATGGCGGGCATGGCCGCCACGGCCATCGCGGCCGCGATCCAGTGCTTCCTGAGCCGCATTTCGTCCTCCGCGCGCCGATCCTGCACGCACCGGTCTTGCGCCGGCACTGCCTTCCTGGCCTTCGTTTCCGTAGGCCTTATAGACCAGACTTATGGCCTATGGTAGTGCCGGCCCCAGGGAGTTGGCTTCATGGTGGTGCGATGACGCTCGATGAGCTGGATGCGCTGGATGACGCCGCCTTCCGCGCGCATGTGCGTGAATGGGTCGAGGCCCATACGCCACCGGAGCTTCGCTTCCCGCGCCGCCGCCTGCACTGGCATGAGAACCGCCCCTGGTACCTGAAGCTGTCCGCGCAGGGCTGGCTCGCGCCAGCCTGGCCGCGCGAGCACGGCGGCATGGGCCTCGGCGCCGGTCGGCAGCTCATCATGATCGAGGAGTTCGAGCGCTGGGGCTGCCCGCGCATCAGCGACATGGGCGTGCTGATGCTCGGCCCGATGCTGCTGAAGCACGGCAGCGCCGCGCAGCAGCGCCACTTCCTGCCTCGCATCCTGTCCGGCGAGGACATCTGGGCGCAGGCCTATTCCGAGCCCAATGCCGGCTCCGACCTCGCAGCCCTGCGGCTGGAGGCGGTGGATTGCGGCGATCACTGGCGCCTGAATGGCCAGAAGACCTGGATCACCTTCGCCAATGACGCCAACTGGATCTTCGTCCTCGCCCGCACCGACAAGGCGGCGAAGAAGCAGGCCGGGATCTCCTTCCTGCTGCTGCCGGCGGACAGCCCGGGCCTGACCATCCGGCCGATCCTGAACCTCGACCTGCATGACGAGTTCTGCGAGATCTTCTTCGACGATGTCCGTGTGCCCAAGGACATGGTGGTCGGCGAGGTGAACCAGGGCTGGACCTACGCCAAGGCGCTGCTAGGCTTCGAGCGCGTGGCGATCGGCTCCCCACGCCTGTCGGCCAACGGCCTCGGCGCGCTGAAGCGGCTGGCGGCCGCTGTCGGCAAGTCCGATGATCCGGCGTTCCTGGAAACCTATGCCCGCTTCCGACTGGACCTCGCGGACCTCAAGGCGCTGTATGAAAGCTTCGTGGCGGCGCTGAACCGCGGCGAGGCGCTGGGGCCGGAAGTCTCGATCCTCAAGATCGTGCAGACCGAGCTGTATCAGCGCATCACCGATGCGATGCTGGAACTGGCCGGTGAGAATGCCGGGCTGCTCGACCCGATGCCAGGCCAGGCGCTGCATCCGGCAGGGCAGTTCCTGATGGCACGGCCCTCGACCATCTTCGGAGGGTCGTCTGAAATTCTGCGCAACGTGCTGGCCCGCAGCCTGCTCGACCTGCCCGCCTGAATCTGGGAGACCACGCCGTGTCCGGTTGCCTGCCCCGCATCCGCGTGCTCGACATGACGCGCGTCTTCGCCGGCCCCTGGGCGGCACAGCTCCTCGGTGATTTCGGCGCCGATGTCGTGAAGGTGGAGCAGCCCGGCAGCGGCGACGACGTGCGCCGCATGGGGTTCCGCAAGCAGGACGAGAATGGGGCGGAGACCGGCGAGACATCCTCCTTCCTCGCGATGAACCGCAACAAGCGCAGCATCGCCATCGACATCGCGAAGCCCGAAGGCCAGCAGCAGTTGCGCGACCTGGCCGCGAAGGCCGATGTCTTCATCGAGAACTTCAAGGCCGGCGGGCTGCAGCGCTACGGGCTGGACTACGCCGCGCTCGCCGCGATCAATCCGCGGCTGGTCTATTGTTCCATCACCGGCTTCGGGCAGGACGGCCCCTATGCCCCCCTGCCCGGCTACGATCCCGTCTTCCAGGCGATGAGCGGGCTGATGAGCGTGACCGGCAATGCGGAGGGCGACGCCGGCGCGGGGCCTGCCGTGGTGGGCTACAGCGTGTCCGACATCAATGCCGGCTTCTACGCCACCATCGGCATCCTGGCGGCGCTGCACCACCGCGATACGGTTTCCGGCCTCGGCCAGCACATCGACCTGGCGCTGCTCGATGCGCAGGTCGCGGCGCATTCGCACATCGCGATGAACTGGCTGGTCTCCGGCAAGTCGCCGGTGCGCGGCGGCACGGCGTCGCAGATCAACACGCCCTGGCAGGCCTTCGAGACGGCGGACCGGCCGCTGATGCTGGCGGTCGGCAACGACCGGCAATTCGCGCAGCTCTGCCGCGTGCTCGGCCTGCCGGATGTGCCGGCCGATGCCCGCTTCGCCACCAACCGCGCCCGCATGGCGCACAAGCCGGAGCTGCTGCCGATCCTGCAGGGCGCGCTGCGCACCCGGCCCGCGCGGGAGTGGATGGATGCGCTGAATGCGGCCGGGGTGTCCTCCGGCCCGATCAACGACTTCGCGGCGGTGGCGGAGGATCCGCAGATCCGCCATCGCGGGCTGTTCCGCAGCCTGGCCGATGGTGCGGGCGGCGAGCAGCCGATGATCGCCAACCCGCTGAACTTCTCCGCCACCCCCGTCACCTATCGCAACCCGCCACCCACACTCGGCGCGCAGGGCGCGGAGGTGCTGCGCGACTGGCTGGACGAGGCATGACCATGAGGGATGCCGACACCGCGGAACGCGACGTGGCGATCCGCATGATCCGCGACAGCGCCGCGGCCATTGCCCCACGCGGTGATCTGCGCCGCATCCGCGCGCTGCGCCACACCGAATGCGGCTTCGATCCTGCGGTGCTGCGGCAGATGGGCGAGCTGGGCTGGATCGGTCTGCGGCTGCCGGAGGCGGCGGGCGGCGCTGATCTCGGCATGACGGCGTGCTGCGCGCTGGCTGAGGAGCTTGGCCGCGCCCTGGTGCCGGAGCCGCTGATCCCCGCCATGCTGTCCGCCGCGCTGCTGTCCGCCTGCGGCGAGGAGGCCCTGCTGGCCCGGGTGCTGGCCGGTAAGGCGCTGGTGACGACGGCATGGCAGGAGCGCGTGGACACGCTTCACGCCCCCGGCACGCCCGGCGCGCCACGCCTGTTCATCCCGCTGGTGCGCGGGGCGGAGGCTTTCCTGCTGCCGGTCGACACAGCACTGCATCTGCTGCCCGCCGCCGGCCGGGCGCTGGAGGTTCTGGCGACGCAGGATGGCGGGCACCTCGGCACGCTGCACCCCGATGCGGGGGCTACGCGCGCGCTTGACGAGCTTCCCGAAGGCGCCATGGACCGCGCGCTGGACGAGGCCGCGCTGGCCACCGCCGGCTACCTGCTGGGCGTCATGGAAGGCGCCTTCGCCATGACGCTGGACTACCTGCGCACACGCCAGCAGTTCGGGCGGCCAATCGGCACCTTCCAGGCGCTGCAGCACCGCGCCGTGGACCTGAAGATCCAGCTTGCCCTGACCCGCGCCAGCGTCGAGGCCGCCGCCGCCACGCTGGATGCCGGCGCCGATGCCCGCACGCGCGCCGCCGCCGTGTCACGCGCCAAGGCGCGTGCGGCGGAGGCGGCGATGCTCGTCACCCGGGCCGCGGTGCAGATGCATGGCGCCATCGGCTATACGGATGAGCACGACATTGGGCTTTATCTGCGCAAGGCGATGGTGGCCTGCAACGCTTTCGGTTCGGGCGTGCTGCACCGCCGCCGCTTTGTTGCGAGCGCGCCGGACGAGGACGACTGACGCCCGGCCGCGCCGGGAATGTTGAAGGGCGGGGGCGCAATGGCCGCGCCGGATCGCAGCCAGCCTGCTTGACCCCCCGACCGCACCGGGCGGACCCTTGCTCCGTCGACCGACGCACGCTGCGGACGACCAACGGACCGGGCCAGCGCCGGCAGCAGGAGGAAATTGCCCCATGTTGAATCGCAGGAATGCCCTGAACCTCATCGGCGGCACCGCCCTCGCCGGCACCCTCGGGGGAAGCCGCGTCGCCGCCGCGCAGTCCAACGCAGCGGTGACCCTGCCCAAGGCGGCGCGCGCCGAGGAGGTCGGGCTTTCCACCACCCGCCTGGGCCGCATCGCGGACTGGCTGCGCGCCGAGGTCGGCACCAACCGGATTCCCGGCGCGGTCGTCGTCGTCGGCCGCAAGGGGAAGATCGCCTACCAGGAAGCCGTCGGCTTCCGCGACCGCGAGACGCAGGCGCCGATGTCGCCGGATGCGGTGTTCCGCATCGCCTCGATGACCAAGCCCTTCGCCTCGCTCGCGTTGATGATGCTGGCGGAGGAAGGCAAGGTGATGCTGTGGCATCCGGTCAGCCGCTACCTGCCGGAATTCGGCGACCAGGTCGTCGGCCTGGATCGCGGCGCGGTGCAGCGCCCGCCGACGTTGCAGGACCTGTTGCGGCACACCTCCGGCCTGACCGGGTCCAACGCGGCGGGCGAGCCGGTGCAGCGCGCCTATGCCGAGGCCAATGTCTCCAACCGCAACCAGACGATCGAGCAGTTCATCACCAACCTCGCGCGCCTGCCGCTGATGTACCAGCCGGGCACGCATTGGGAGTACGGTGTGTCCACCGACGTGGTCGGCCGCATCGTCGAGGTCGTCAGCGGCCTCGACCTCGACCGCTTCGTGCGGGACCGCATCGCAGCACCACTCGGCCTGCGGGATACCGCGTTCTGGGCACCCGGCGAGGCCGAGGGCCGTGTCGCGCGCGCCCAGGTGGACCCGGTGACCGGGCGCCGCATGGCGATCCCGGACGCGCTGCAGAAGCCGCAGTGGTTCTCCGGCGGCGGCGGCATGGTCTCGACGGCAGGCGATTATGCTCGATTTTGCCAGATGCTGCTGAACGGGGGGGAGCTGGACGGCGCACGGATCGTCTCCCCCAAGACCATCGAGTTGATGACGGCGAACCACCTGCCGCCGGGCACGGAATACAGCCCGGGCCTGTTCGCGCGCTTCGGCGGGCTGGCGCCCTCGCCCACGGTCGGCCTCGGCTTCGGGCTGGGCTTCGCGGTGCGGGTCGAACAGGGCCGCAGCCCGGTGCCGGGCAGCGTCGGCGACTATTCCTGGGGCGGCGCCTACGGCACCTATTTCTGGGTCGACCCGCGGGAGGAGCTGTACGCCATCATCATGCTGCAGGGCCCTTCCGACCGGCTGCATTTCCGCTACGGGCTGCGGCAGCTGGTCTACCAGGCCTTCGTCTGACCCTCGCGCCGCGCAGCGACCGGCTCGGGCGCATCCTCGCGGGAGGTCACGCGCGCCATGGGGATGCCGATGTGGCAGGCCAGCCCTTCGGGCTGCCACAGCATCTGCACCGTGCCGCCGAGCTGGCCTCGGAGGGTTGTCGTGATGAGGCGGGAGCCGAAGCCCTGGAAGGCGGGCGGCCGCTGGATGGGTGGGCCGCCATGCTCCGTCCAGACCAGGCGCAGCATTCCGTCCGGCCCGCCAGCCGACCAGCCCAGGTCGACGCTGCCGCCGCGGGCCGACAGCGCGCCGTGCTTGATGGCGTTGGTCGCCAGTTCGTGCAGCACCATGGATAGTGCCTGCGCCGCGCCCGGCGACAGCATCACGAAGGGCCCGGCCAGGACGGCGCGCGGAACCCCAGCTTGCGGTCCGGCCGCATCCGGCAGGAAGGCGCGCAGCTCAGCCTCGGCCAGGGACCGCAGGTCCGCCCCCGACCACTGCGCCTCGGCCAGCATGGTATGGGCGCGGGCCAGCGCGGCGACGCGGCCCTGGATCGACTGGATATAGTTCGCCAGGTTGTCCCGGGGTGTCAGGCGCAGCGCCGCCTGCACGACCGCGAGCACGTTCTTCGAGCGGTGGTCGACCTCCCGCGCCAGCAGCGACCGCGCCTCCTCCGACCGCTTCCGCCGGGTGATGTCGCGCACCACGCTGACGACGCGCTGCGGCCGGCCCTCGGCATCACGGGCGGAGATGGAGGCGCTGGCACGGATCCAGGCTTCGGTGCCGTCGGCGTGCAGCAGGCGGAATTCAGCCTCAACCTCCCTGTCCTGCGCGATGGCCAGGCTGACCGCGCTGCGGCCCCGATCTGCCGGGACGCAGAGGTCGTCGGGCCCGAGACCGCCCAGCAACTCGGCCCGGTTGCGGCCGGCGATCTCGCAGAAGCGGCGGTTGACGCGCAGGTAGTGGCCAGTCACGGCATCGACCTCGACGACGCCGACGGCCGCGGTCTCGAAGATCGCCCGGAAATCCGACTCGCGGCGGGCCATGGCGGTCTCGGCGCGCTCGCTCGCTTCCCGCAGGCGCTCGAATTCGGCAACGCTGGACGATGCGGTCGCGGGTGGCGCCAGCAGGGGCCCCGGGCCGCTGGCGACGACGGCATCGGCGCGGGCGAGCAGCCCGTGCACCGGGCGCAGGATGCGGCGCGCCAGCATCGTGGCGATGGCCGCGGCCAGCCCGACCGCGACGGCGGCGATGCCGGCATAGGCCGCCAGCGGCCAGAGCCAACTCGCCCGGTAGCGGGATTCGGGTTCGGCCACGATGATGCTCCAGCCCTGCGCCGCCTGGATCGGCTGGGCGGCATACAGCGCGGCTTCGCCATAGACGGACTGGCTGCGGAACACGCCACGCGCCCGCTGCTCCGCCGGCACTTGGCGGCTGGGTGGGATGGTGCCGAAGAACCGCTCTTGGTCGCGCGACCTGGCCACGATGCGGCCCTGGCCGTCGGCGACGGAGGCGAAGGCGCTGCCGGAGGGGCCGAGGCTGCGCAGCCGTTCCGACAGCGTGAGGGGGTCGAGCGTCAGCACGACGACCCGGGTGATGTCGCCGCCCTGCCGCGCCGGCGCCGCGACGGCGACCAGGGACCGGCCGGTGCCGCGGCCAGTGAACAGGTCCGACACGGCGGGCCGTCCGGTATCGATGACACGCCGGATCAGGCTCCAGGCACCTTCCCCCGGCGCCGAGGGCGGCGGCAGCGGCGCGCCTTGGGGCAGGTTGGTGTTGAGGATCTGGCGGTGGCCGAAGCTTGCCTCGTTCACCACCACCCAGGCGCCCTGCCGCTGTGCGACGGTCTGTGCCCAGTCGGCGAAATCCTCCAGGTCGTTGCGTTCCAGGAGCGGGGACGAGGCGAGCGCCGCGACCGCCGTCAGGCTGCTCTCAAGCTCGCTGTCGATGAACAGGGCCAGGGCACGGGCGGTGTCCTGGAGCCGGGTCTCGAAGGCGTGCCGGTAGCTGTTCGCGAGATGCCAGGCGGATGCGCCGCCGGCCACCAGTGCCGGCAGCAGCACGGCAAGGACCAGGACCAGCAGGTGCCGGCGCAGGCTCCAGCCGCGGCCGAGGCGACGCAATGGCGGGTCGGCTGCAGGAGGCGTGGCCTCCAAGCGGCCAGACGCGGGCACCAGCGCCATCGCGGCGGACATCCTTCACCAAGGCCGCACCATGCGCCAGGCTGCGCGCGGTTTAGGGGAAGAACCTTCCGTATCGCAATCCGGCTCCGGATCACGCTTGGTTTTGTATCGGCGCGGTGCTCAATTCGAAGGCGCGGCAGCTTCCAGCAGCGGCTTCCAGCGTGCGATCTCGGCGCGCCAGAAGGCCTGGCCGCCAGCCGGGGTGGTGCGCTCACCGCTCGCGGGCTGGCTGCCGAGGTCGGCCATGCGGCGGCCGACATTCTCATCCCGCAGCGCCGCCAGCAGGGCACGGTTCAGGCGCTCCACCACCGGGCCAGGCGTGCCGGCGGGGGCAAACAACATATTCCAGCCGGACATCCGCATCTCCGGCAGCCCGGCTTCCGCCGTGGTCGGCACGTCGGGCAGCGCGGCGGCGCGGGCGGGGGTGCTGATGGCGAAGGCGCGGATCGAGCCGGCACGGATCTGTGTGGCGTTGTTCGTGGTCTGGTCGCAGCCGAGGTCGAGCGTGCCGCCCATCAGGTCGTTCATCACCAGCGCATTGCCGCGATAGGGCACCAGCGTCACCGGCGTGCCGATGGAGGCGTTCAACAGCAGGCTGCACAGGTGGCTGGTGGAGCCGATACCGGCATTGCCGAGGTTCATCCGCAGGCCGTCCCGCCGCACCAGTGCCACCAGTTCGGCCAGGTTGGCGGCGGGCAGGTCGCGGCGGCCGATGATCGCCATCGGCACCTCGTTCACCATGCCGATCGACTCCAGCGCCGTCGGGTCGAAGCTGAGGTTGCGCAGCAGGGTCGGGATGGTGGCCTGGGCCAGGCTGCCGAACAGGATGGTGTAGCCATCCGGCCGGGCCGCGGCGACGCGCGCCTGGCCGATGGACCCGCCGGCGCCGGAGGCGTTCTCCACCACGACCGATTGGCCGAGGTCGGCGCCTAGGCCGGGTGCGATGAGGCGGGCGATGACGTCGGCCGGGCCGCCCGGCGCGAAGCCGACGACCATGGTGAGCGGCCGCGTCGGGTAGGTGGCGCCACCCTGGGCCAGCGCGACACCGCCGAGGCCGGCGGCCAGCGCGACACCCAGCAGGCCGCGGCGCATCGAACGGATCATCTTTCTGGCCCCCAATGTTCCGGCCAGTGTCGCAGCACCCGGGCGGTCCGCAAAGCCTACCCGGCGATGACGCGCACCGGCTGCCCGGCAAGCCAGGCCAGGACCGCCGCGTGGCTTTCCTGGTAGCGCAGCAGGATGTTTTCCCGCGTCCGGCCACCGACATGCGAGGTGAGCAGGGTGTTGGGCAGGTGGCGCAGCGGATCGTCCGCCGGCAGCGGCTCCTGCTCGAACACGTCGAGGCCGGCGCCGCCGATGGCCCCCCGCGCCAGCGCCGCGACCAGCGCGGCCTGGTCCACGATCGGGCCGCGGGAGGTGTTGATCAGCAGCGCGTCGGGGCGCATCGCGGCGATCTCCGCGGCACCGACCAGGCCGCGGCTGCGCGGCGACAGGCGCGTGTGGATGCTGACCACGTCGGATTGCGCGAACAGGTCCAGGCGGTCCACGCGCCGCACGCCGCAGGCGGCACAGCGCGCCTCGGTCAGGTTCTCGCTCCAGGCGATGGTCTGCATGCCGAAGGCCTGGCCGATGCGCGCCATCTCCGCGCCGAGCTTGCCGAGGCCGAGCAGTCCGAGGGTGCGCCCGGTGAGGCCGCGGCCCAGGCCGGCGCCCCAGCCACCGCCGCGGATGGCGCGGTCCTCCGCCGGGATGTGCTTCACCAGGCCGAGGATCAGGCCCCAGGCGAGCTCGACCGTCGCCATGGGAAAGCCCAGCGAGGTGCCGCAGACGGTGACGCCGCGGGCCGTCAGCGCCGGCAGGTCCAGCGCCGCGTTGGTCATGCCATGCGTGACCAGCAGGCGCAGCCGCGGCAGTTGTGCCAGCAGCGCGGCGTCGAAGCGGGTTTCCTCCCGCGCCGTCACGACGACCTCGGCGGCCGCCAGCAGCGCCGGCGCGGCGGCGGGGTCGAGGCGGCCGTGGATGTGAAGATCGTGCTGCGCCGCGAGGTCGCTCCAGTCCACCGCCGCGCGGGCCAAATCCTGGTAGTCGTTGATGATGGCGATGTGCATGCGGCGTCTGTACGGGGCGCCCTGCCATGCGGCAATGCAGGCGGGCAGCGCCGCCGGGGTTGAGCGGCGGGCGGGACGGCGCATATGGCGGCGACGCAGCAGGAGCCACGCCATGAATGAGGTCCCGGACTTCAAGCCCGCCGACTACACGCCGCCAGCGATCTGGACCTGGAACAAGGCAAACGGAGGAAAATTCGCCAGCATCAACCGGCCCATCGCCGGGCCGACGCATGACAAGGAGCTGCCGGTCGGGCGGCATCCCCTGCAACTGTATTCGCAGGGCACGCCGAACGGCGTGAAGGTCACGGTGATGCTGGAGGAACTGCTGGCGGCCGGGCATGCGGGCGCGGAATACGACGCCTGGCTGATCCGCATCGGCGAGGGTGACCAGTTCGGCAGCGGCTTCGTCGCGGTCAACCCCAACTCCAAGATCCCGGCGCTGCTGGACCGCAGCGGGCCGCAGCCGATCCGCGTCTTCGAATCCGGCGCCATCCTGGTGCATCTGGCGGAGAAGTTCGGCGCCTTCCTGCCGGCCGAGCCGGCGGCGCGGGCCGAGTGCCTGTCCTGGCTGTTCTGGCAGATGGGCAGCGCGCCCTATCTCGGCGGTGGCTTCGGGCATTTCTACGCCTATGCGCCGAGCAAGATGGAATACCCGATCGACCGCTTCGCCATGGAGGTGAAGCGCCAGCTCGACGTGCTGGACCGACGGCTGGCGGACAGCGCCTACCTGGCCGGGCCGGACTACACCATCGCGGATATCGCGACCTGGCCCTGGTATGGCGGGCTGGTGAAGGGCTGGCTGTATGGCGCGGCGGAGTTCCTGCAGGTGCAGGACTACAAGCATGTGCGGCGCTGGGCGGACGAGATCGGCGAGCGTCCGGCGGTGCAGCGCGGCCGCATGGTGAACCGCACCAGCGGCGAGCCATCCAGCCAGCTGCATGAGCGGCACGACGCGAGCGACTTCGCGACGCGGACGCAGGACAAGCTGGTGGCCGGGGGCTGAGGCGCGCCCGCTTCACGATCCCGCGCGCAGCCCGCACCGCCTGCCGCGGCAAGGCAGGCGTGCTGGCGGGCAGCGTTGGGAATGTATTGTGGGGTGACCTCCCAGGCTGTTAGCCTTCCGCCATCGCAGGTTGTGCCGAGGAGTTTACGCGCGGGCACCCCGGGACGGGGCCTCGCGGCACTCCGACGTGCCGGGAGGACAACGGAATGGCGAAGCTCAACGTCAATGGTCGCATCTTGGATGTGCAGGTGGAGGACGACACGCCCCTGCTCTGGGTGCTGCGCGAACACCTGGACCTGACCGGCACCAAGTATGGCTGCGGCATCGCGCAATGTGGCGCCTGCACGGTGCATGTGGACGGCGCCGCCGTGCGGTCCTGCACCATGCCGGTCTCCGCCTTCGACGAGACGCAGAAGATCGTCACGATCGAGGGCCTGTCGCCCGACAGCAGCCACCCGATCCAGCAGGCCTGGCTGGCGCTGGACGTGCCGCAATGCGGCTTCTGCCAGCCCGGCATGATCATGGCCGCCGCCGCGCTGCTGGCGAACACGCCGCGCCCGACGGAAGCGCAGATCCGGGAGGAGATCACCAACATCTGCCGCTGCGGCACCTACAACCGCGTCATCGCCGGGGTGCAGCGCGCCGCCGGTTCGACCGCGGCCGGTTGAGGAGCACCGCAGCATGAACGCCATCCGTACGCCGTCGCGCCGTGGTGTCCTCGGCACCGCCGTCGCCGCCGCCGGCGCCTTCACCCTCGGCTTCCGCATCCCGCTGCCGGGGGAGGCCGCGGCCCAGGGGACGCCGGCCGCAGGCCCCGCCTCGCCCGAGGTGAATGCCTGGGTCGTGGTCAAGCCGGACGATACCGTCGTCATCCGCATCGCCCGGTCCGAGATGGGCCAGGGCACGCTGACCGGCTTGGCGCAGCTGGTCGCGGAGGAGCTGGAATGCGACTGGGCGAAGGTCACCACGGAATACCCGACGCCCGGCCAGAACCTGGCGCGCGGCCGCATCTGGGGCAACATGTCGACCGGCGGCAGCCGCGGCATCCGTGACAGCCACGACTATGTCCGCAAGGGCGGCGCCGCGGCGCGCATGATGCTGGTGCAGGCCGCCGCCAATGCGTGGTCCGTGCCGGCCGGCGAATGCCGCGCCGCCGCCAGCGTCATCACGCACGGGCCCAGCGGGCGCACCGTGACCTACGGCCAGGTGGCCGAGGCCGCCGGGCGGCTGCCGGTGCCGACCGACGTGACGCTGAAGAACCCCGCCGACTGGAAGCTCGCCGGCAAGCCGGTGCCGCGGCTGGATACCGCGGCCAAGCTGAACGGCAGCCAGGTCTATGGCATGGACCTGAAGCTGCCGGGCATGCTGAACGCCGCGATCCATGCCTGCCCGGTGTTCGGCGGCAAGGTGCGGGATGTGGACAGCGCCGAGGCGGAGCGCATGCCCGGCGTGAAGCGCGTGCTGCGCGTGGGCGACTATGCCGTCGCCGTGGTCGCCGACACCTGGTGGCGCGCCAAGACGGCACTTGATGCGGTGAAGATCACCTGGGACGAGGGTGAGCACGCCAACGCCTCCTCCGCCAGCTTCGAGGCGGTGATGCGGGAGGGGCTCGATGCGCCGCAGGCCGCCGTCGGCAACCGCAACGGCGATGCCGCGGCCGCGCTGGCCGGTGCCGCGAAGCGCGTCGAGGCGGTGTATGGCTACCCGCACCAGAACCACGCCTGCATGGAGGTGATGAACGCCACCGCCGTCTGGACGCCGGAGCGCTGCGAGGTCTGGACGCCGACGCAGAACGGCGAGGCCGCGCATGCCGCCGCCGCCGAAGCGGCCGGGCTGCCGCCGGCGCGGACGGAGATCCACAAGATCCACCTCGGCGGCGGCTTCGGCCGGCGCGGCGCGGTGCATGACTGGGTGCGCCAGGTGGTGGACATCGCCAAGCAGATGCCCGGCACGCCGGTGAAGCTGGTGTGGACGCGGGAGGAGGACATGCTGCAGGGCCGCTTCCACCCCGTCACCATGTGCAAGCTTGTGGGTGGTCTGGATGCGCAGGGCAACCTGACGGGCCTGACCATGCGCATCTCCGGCCAGTCCATCGTCGCCGGCATCTTCCCGCAGAACATCCGCGACGGTCGCGACCCGGTGGTGTTCCAAGGGCTGAACGCCAGCGGCGGGGAGGCTGATATCGGCTACACCTTCCCGAACCTGCTGATCGACCATGCCATGCGCAACCCGCATGTGCCGCCGGGCTTCTGGCGCGGGGTGAACCTGAACCAGAACGCCATCTACCTGGAATGCTTCATGGACGAGCTGGCGCACGCTGCCGGCAAGGACCCGCTGGAGTTCCGCCGGGCGCTGATGGCGAACCACCCGAAGCACCTGGCGGTGCTGAACGCCGTCGCCGAACGCGCCGGCTGGGGCACGCCGGCGGCACCGGTCAACGGACAGGCGGTGCATCGCGGCCTGTGTGTGACGCACGGCTTCGGCAGCTATGTCGCGGCCTGCGCGGAGGTGTCCGTCTCCGACGCCGGGGAGCTGAAGGTGCACCGCATCGTCGCGGCGACCGATCCCGGCCACGCGGTGAACCCGCAGCAGATCGCGGCGCAGGTCGAAGGCTCCTTCGTCTATGGCCTGTCGGCGGCGCTGTACGGCGCCTGCACGGTGAAGGATGGCCGCATCGAGCAGACCAACTTCGACACCTACCCGGTGATGCGGATGGTCGACATGCCGAAGGTTGAGAGCCTCATCCTGCCCTCCGGCGGCTTCTGGGGCGGCGTCGGCGAGCCCACCATCGCGGTCGCGGCGCCGGCGGTGCTGAACGCGGTGTTCGCCGCGACCGGCAAGCGGGTGCGGTCTCTGCCCTTGCAGCAGGCCGATCTGCGGCGGACGTGAGGGCCTTCGCCCTGGCGGGTTTTTGCGCGCTCGCGGCGATATCCGCGAGCGCGGCGGAAGTGCCGCCCGGAGCTTCCTCGTGCCTCGGTTGCCATGGGCGGGAGGGGGCGGCCATTCCGTCCCTGCGCGGGCGGGATGCGGCAGAGGTCGCGGCGATGATGCGCGCCTTCCGCGAGGGTACGCGGCCGGCGACGCTGATGGACCGGCTGGCCAAGGGCTTTTCCGAGGCGGAGACCCAGGCCATCGCGGCGTGGATCGTCCGGTGAGGTTTTCGCGCCGCAGCCTCGCCGCGCTGCTGCTGCCGGCGCCGGCCCTGGCGCAAGCGCGACCGCGCGTGGTGGTCATCGGCGGTGGCTTCGGCGGCGCAAGTTGTGCGCGCGCGCTGCATGGCCATGCCCTGGACGTGACGCTGGTGGAGCCGAACGCGACCTACACCGCCTGCCCCTTCAGCAACGCCGTGATCGCCGGGCTCCGGCCGATGGCGGCGCAGCGCTTCGGCTACGGTGCATTGCGCGCACAGGGTATCGCGGTGGTGCAGCAGGCGGCGACGGGGGTGGATGCCACGGCACGGCGCGTCACGCTCGGCGACGGTACCTTACTGCCATATGACCGGCTGGTGCTGTCGCCCGGCGTGTCGCTGCGGTTCGACGCGCTGCCGGGCTACGACGAGGCCGCCGCGGAGGTGTTGCCACATGCCTGGAACGCCGGGGCGCAGACCGAATTGCTGCGGCGCCAGCTTGCGGCGATGCCGGATGGCGGCACCGTCGTCATGGCCATCCCCGCCAACCCCTACCGCTGCCCGCCGGGGCCGTATGAGCGCGCCAGCCTGATCGCGCATTACCTGAAGACCCAGAAGCCGCGCTCGAAGCTGATCGTGCTGGATGCGAAGGATGTCTTCTCCAAGCAGCGGCTGTTCGAGGCGGCCTGGGCGGCACTGTATCCCGGGTTGCTGGAGTACGTGCCACTGTCCATGGGCGGTCGCGTCACCGGGGTGAAGCCGGAGGAGCGCAGCGTGGTGACGGATTTCGGCGACCATGCCGGCGACGTGGTCAACGTCATCCCGCCGCAGCGCGCCGGTGCCATCGCGGAACAGGCAGGTGCCGCGGATCGGTCCGGCTGGTGTCCGATCGACCCGGCGAGCTTCGAATCGCGGCTGGTGCCCGGCGTGCACGTGATCGGCGATGCCGCCATCGCCGGCGCCATGCCGAAATCCGCTTTCGCCGCGAACGCACAGGCACGGGTCTGCGCCGCCGCCATCGCGGCGCTGCTGCGGGATCAACCGGTGCAGCCGCCGAAGCTGGTGAACACCTGCTACAGCCTGGTGGCGCCGGGCTATGGCATCTCGGTCGCGGGCGTGTACCAGCCGGCGAACGGGCTGCTTTCCGACGTGCCCGGCGCCGGCGGCACCAGCCCATTGGACGCGCCGGCCGCGGTTCGGGAGGCCGAGGCGCTGTATGCCGAGGATTGGTTCGGGACCATCACGGCCGATGCGTTCGGCTAGCCTCTTCCTGGCCATGCTGCTGTCCCTACCGGTCGCGGCGCAGGAGGATGCGATGCCGCGATCCCTGACCGGGGAGGCCGGCGACGCCGCCCGGGGCCGCGCCATCGTCGCGGACCGGCAACGCGGGCTGTGCCTGCTGTGCCATTCCGGGCCGTTTCCGGAGGAGCCCTTCCAGGGCAACCTCGCCCCCAGCCTGGCCGGTGCCGGCAGCCGCTGGACCGAGGGCCAGCTTCGCCTGCGCCTGGTCGACGGCAAGCGCTTGAACCCGGACAGCATCATGCCCTCCTACTTCCGGACGGAGGATCTCCACCGCGTCGGCCCGGCCTTCCAGGGCCGCACCATCCTGACGGCGGCGGAGATCGAGGATGTGCTGGCCTTCCTGATGACGCTGCGCGAAGAGGCTCCCCGATGATCACGCCCCGCCGCCTGTTGCTTACCGTGCCCTTGGCCGCCCCTGCCCTGCTGCTGCTGCCGCGCGTTGCCCATGCGACGCCGGAAGCGATGGCGGAAGCGGTGCGCGGTTTCACCGGCGGCGCGCCGGTCTCGCGCGGGCGGGTGGCGCTGGACATCTCCCCGCTGGTCGAGAACGGCAACACCGTGCCTTTGGCCGTCATCGTGGACAGCCCGATGACGGAGGAGGACCATGTCCGCGCCATCGCCGTCTTCAACGAACGCAACCCGCAGCCGCATGTCATCACCGCGCAGATCGGCCCGCGCGCCGGGCGGGCGATGCTGGCGACGCATATCCGGCTGGCGACGTCCCAGACCCTGCTGGCGGTGGCGTCGCTGTCCGATGGCAGCTTCTGGTCGGACCAGGCGCAGGTGGTCGTCACCCTCGCCGCCTGCATCGAGGGCTGAGACATGGCACGCGTCCTGCTGAACGTCCCCCGCACCGCCGCGCGCGGCGACATCATCACCATCCGCACGCTGATCCAGCACACGATGGAAACCGGCTATCGCCCGGATGCCAGCGGCGTGGTGGCACCACGCGACATCATCCGACGCTTCACCTGCCGCTACGACGGCGAAGTCGTGTTCCAGGCGGAGCTGTCGCCCGCCATTGCCGCCAATCCGTTCCTGTCGTTCAGCACCGTGGCGACGCGCAGCGGCACCGTGGAGATGACCTGGGAAGGCGACAACGGCTTCGCGCAGACGGAGACGCGCGAACTGACCGTGACATGATCCGCGCGGCACTGCTGCTGGCGGTGCTGGCCGGGCCGGCCGCAGCGCAGGAACGGCGCTCCGGCTTCGAGGACATGGCGCGCGAAACCCAGGCGATGCAGCGCGACGACACCAGCAATCCAGGCCTGCTCTGGGTGCTGGAAGGCGAGGAACTGTTCCGGCAGCCCGCAGGCCCGGCCGGCCAGTCCTGCGCCTCCTGCCATGCGGAGGGCACGCTGCGGGGCGTGGCGGCGCGCTACCCGGCCTGGGATGCCGCAGGCCACGCGCCGATCGATCTCGCCGGACGCATCGCGCAGTGCCGGGCGGAACGCCAGGGCGCGGCGCCGCTGGCCCGCGAAAGCCAGGGGTTGCTCGCGCTGTCGGCCTATGTCGGCGAGCAGTCGCGCGGCCTGCCGATTGCCCCGCCGGCGGACGCGCGGCTGGATGCGGCACGGGCGCGGGGCGCGGCGCTGTGGGCGGAACGGCGCGGGCAGCTCGACCTGTCCTGCGCGCAGTGCCACGACGACAATCCCGGGCGGCGCCTGGCCGGCAGCGTCATCCCGCAGGCGCACCCCACGGGCTACCCGTTGTACCGGCTGGAATGGCAGGCTCTGGGCTCGCTGCAACGCCGGCTGCGCGGCTGCATGACCGGCGTGCGGTCGGAGCCCTTCGCCTATGGCGCGGCGGAGTATGTCGCCATCGAGGCTTTCCTGATGTCGCGGGCCGCCGGCCTCGCCGTGGAAACGCCAGCCGTGCGGCCCTGATTCAGACCAGCGCGCGCCGCAGCGCGAGGCCGGCGGCGTCGATCAGGTCCAGCGCCGGGCGCACGATGGCGCCCATGGTCAGCGCGCCGTGCAGCAGGTCCGCGACATGCAGGTGGGCAACGGGCACGCCCTCCCGCTCCAGCCGCCGTGCATAGTCGCGGCCCTCGTCGCAGAGCGGGTCATGGCCGACGGTCAGCACGAAGGCGGGCGCGGTGCCGGCGAGCGTCGCGGCTCGCAACGGGGATGCGCGCCAATCCGGCCAATACGCGGGCTGCGGCGCGTAGCGCTCGCGGAACCAGCGCATGCCAGCGGCGGTCAGCGGCAGGCCTGTGGTGAAGCGCAGATAGCTGTCATGGCCCTGCGCCATGTCGGTGACCGGGTACAGCAGCATCTGGAAGCGCAGCGGCGGCAGCGCGCCGTCGCGGGCCATCAGCGCCGCCACGGCGGCGAGGTTGCCGCCGGCACTGTCGCCGCCCACGGCCAAGCGCGTGGCGTCGATGCCAAGCGCGGCGGCGTTCGCCGCGGCGTGGGCGACGGCCTCGGCATAGTCGTCGATGGCGGCGGGAAACGGATGCTCCGGCGCCAGGCGGTAATCCACCGCGAGCACGGCGCAGCCGGAGGCGTTGGCGAGGCTGCGCGCCAGATGGTCATGCGTCGCGAGATCGCCGAACACCCAGCCGCCGCCATGCGCGAAGATGAGGCAAGGCAGGATGTGGTCGGTCGCCGACCTCAGCGGCCGGTACAGCCGCAGGGCGATGCCGGAGGGCAGGCGCAGGTCGCGTGCCTCCGCGACATCGGGCGGCGGCGGTTGCAGCACGAGGCGCCCGGCGGCGTATTGCGCGCGGGCCGGGCCGGTTTCCATCGTCTCCAGCGGCTGGCGCCCGGCGGCCCGGATCATCTCGAGCAGCGTCAGGCAATCCGGGTGCAGCGGTGCAGGCATGGACACGTCTCTCCCCAGGGACGAACCCCCGCGCCACCTTCAGGCCAGCACGAATCCGGAATAGCCACGGGCCGCGACGTCGTCGCAGATGCGGCGGTAATGCGCCATGCCGCCGGCATAGGGCATGAAAACGCGCGGCTTGCCCGGCACGTTGGCGCCGAGATACCAGGAGGACGCGGCCTGCGGCAGCAGGGTTGCGTCCGCCGCCGCGTTCACCTGCGCCACCCACGCCTCCGCCGCCTCCGGCGTCGCCTCGATGCGGGCAATGCCATCGGCGCGCAGTCGCGCGATGCAATCGGTGATCCAGTCGACATGCTGCTCGATCGCCACCGGCATGTTGCAAAGCACGGAGGGGCTGCCGGGGCCGGTGATGGTGAACAGGTTCGGGAAGCCGGGCACGCCCAGGCCCAAATGGCTGCGCGGGCCTTCCGCCCAGGCGTCCCGCAGCGAAAGCCCATCCCGCCCGCGGATATCGATGCGCAGCAAGGGGCCGGTCATCGCGTCGAACCCGGTGGCGAAGACGATGATGTCGAGCGGATACTCGGCCTCGCTGGTCTGGATGCCGGTGCGGGTGATGCGCTGGATCGGCGCGCGGCGTGCATCCACCAGCGTCACGTTGGCGCGGTTGAAGGTCTCGAAATAGTGGCTGTCGATCGGCGGGCGCTTGGCGGCGTAGGGATGGTCGATATCGGCCAGCAGCGCGGCGGTGGCAGGGTCGCGGACGATCTGGTGGATCTTCGCCTTGATGAAGGCGGCCGCCGTCTCATTCGCCTCCAGGTCGCTCAGCAGGTCCTTGAAGGTGGCGCGGAATTGCAGGCCGCCCTTGGCCCAGGCCGCCTCGTACAGCGCCTGCCGTTCCTCCGGCGTCGCGGCCAGGGCGGAGCGCTCAGAGATGCGGAAGGAATGACCATTCGTGGTCTCGCGCATCGTGCGCTTGATCTCGTCGAAATTCTCGCGAAGGTACCGCTGGAAATCCGGCGTCAGCGGCGCGTTCTGCGCCGGGACGCTGTAGTTCGCGGTGCGCTGGAACACCGTGAGATGTGTGGCGGATTGCGCGATGACGGGCGCGGCCTGGATGCCGGTGGACCCGGTGCCGACCAGGCCGACGCGCAGGCCAGTGAAATCCACGCCCCCGTGCGGCCATTCGCCCGTGTGGAACCAACGGCCCTCGAACTGCTCGAGACCCTCGATGCGCGGCACGTTGGCGGTCGACAGGCAACCGACGGCGGTGATCAGGTAGCGCGCCGCGACCTCCTCCCCCGCCTCGGTTCGCAGCCGCCACAGATTGGCGTCCGCATCGTGGTGCGCCGCGGTGACGCGGGTGCCGAGCCGGATGCTGCGCCGCAGGTCGAAGCGGTCCGCGACATGGTTCAGGTAGCGCATGATCTCGGGCTGCGCGGGGTAGCGTTCCGACCATTCCCATTCCGCGAGCAGTTCGTCGGAGAAGGTGTAGCAGTAGGAATGGCTTTCCGAGTCACACCGCGCGCCGGGATAGCGGTTCCAGTACCAGGTGCCGCCGACGCCCTCGCCGGCCTCCAGCACCTGCACCGCCAGCCCCAGCCGGTCGCGCAGCGTGTGCAACTGGTACAGGCCGGAGAAGCCGGCGCCGATGATCACGGCATCGAGCACAGCCGGCGTCGAAGCGTTGTGGTCAGGCATGGCTGGCGGCACCCTGTTGCGAGAGGGCGAATCCTGCGCCGTGGCGGCGGCTGCCGCAAGCCAACGCTCCCTGTCCGGACGTCACCCCAGCCCGAGCGGCGCATCCCGCGGCGGTGAGGTTCCGGCCATGATGCGGGGCAGCGGCAGCGCCATCCGGCAGACCAGGCCCGATGGCTCCCAGCCCCGCTCGACGGACCCGCCAAGCTGGTTCGCGATGGTGGCCTCCACCAGCCGGGAGCCGAAGCCGCGCCGCGTCGGTGGGCCATCCAGCGGCGGCCCGCCCTGCTCGGCCCAGGTCAGGTGCAGCAGTGCCGCCCCGGGGTCGATGCGCCAGGTCACCAGGATGCGTCCCTGCGCGGCGGAGAGGGCGCCATGCTTCGCGGCGTTGGTGGCCAGTTCGTGCAGCGCCATGGACAGCGCCTGCACCGCATCCGGTGCCAGGGCCAGGTTGGGACCTTCCAGCGCGAAGCGACTGCCGCCCGGTTCGACCGAGCCAGCCTGGAAGGCGGCCAGTTCCGCCTCGATGACCGCGCGCAGCGCAGCGCCCTGCCAGCGTCCCTCCGCCAGCACCGAATGGGCCCGGGCCAGGGCTGCGACGCGGCCTTCCACGGACACGGCATAGGCTTCGGCATCCTGGCGCGGCGTCAGGCGCAAGGCGGCCTGCACCACCGCCAGGGCGTTCTTGGCGCGGTGGTCGACCTCGCGCGCCATCAGGCGCTGGCGTTCTTCCGCCGCACGCTCCGCGGTGACGTCGCGGGATACGCCGGCCAGCAGCTGTGGCCGGCCGGTGGCGGGATCGCGTTCGGCGACGACCGCGTGCGATTCGATGATGATCCACCTATCCCCCACCTCCCTCTGGAAGCGGTACTCCAGCTGGTAGCCGGAGGTGCGGCCGGCCGCGATGGCAGCGAGTGCGGCGCGGACCGCCGGAAGATCCTCAGGATGCACGCGGGCCAGCCAATCCTCCAGAGGCAGGTCCGTCGCCGGCAGCGCGCCGCCCGCCGGCACCACGCGGCCGGAGCGGCTGACGGTGCCCTTCGCCATGTCCAGCAGGAAGGTGCCAAGCCGGCCGGCGGCGGTCGCCAGGCGCAGCCGGCGTTCCGAGGCGGCGCGTTCCCGGTGGAGGGCCCGCAGATCCTCGATGTCGCGAAACGCCACCGTGATGCCGCCGCCCTGCCGCGGATAGACATCCACCTCGATCCAGCGGCCGATGACCGGCGAGACGACGCAGACATGCGTCTCCTGCCGCGCCGCCAGCGCCCGCTGCTGCACCTGCCAGGACAACGACTCCGCCGCCACGGGAAACATCTCGAGGAACGGCCGGCCCACCAGCTCGGCATCCTCGCGTCGCCAGACCTCCCGCGCCCGCTGGCTGACGAAGGCGAAGCGGGTATCGGCATCCAGCGCGTAGATCACCTCCCGCATGCTGGCCAGCACCTCGGTGTGCCGGCGCTCGGCCTGGCGCTGCGCCACGATGCTGTGCTGCAGCGCCGCGCTGCGTTCCTCCACCCGCGATGCCAGCGACAGGTTGGCGCGGGCCAACTGCGCCGTCCGGCGCCGCACGGTGGCGGCCAGGGCGACCAGCGCCAGGGAAGCCGGCACGCCGAAGGCGAGTTGCAGCGTCACCGCCTCACGCCACCGCGCCAGGACGGCCCGGTGCGGCCGGGCGACGGAGACGAATGCGGGCCAGCCCTCGACCTGGCGCCGCGCTGCCAGGTGCTGCTCGCCGCGGAGCGACGAATCGGAGGATTGGGCGAGCATCGTTCCGTCGTCGCCATGCAGCGAAACCTGGTCCGCCACCGCATGCATGCCCGCCGAAACGAGCCGCCGCAGGCCCTGCCCCACGATGCCGGTCTCCGCGGAGGCCGCGACGACACCATGATAGTCGCCAGGCCCAAGACCGCTGGCGACGCCCTCCCGCCGCCGCGCAACGATGACGAAGCCACGTTCCTGCGACTGTTCGACGGATCGCGGAGCCTGCGAGACCTGGCCGAGATGTACCGGCGACGCACCGGCCTCGCGCAGCGCCTGGTTGTAGGCGCGGTGGGCGAAGCTGGCGGCCCGCGAGACAGGGAAGTTCACGCCGCTGAGGAGGGACCGGGCCTCGCTGTCATGGACGAAGACATGCACGGCGCCCTGGTCCCGGGTGCGATCGGCCATGGCCCGCAGCGCCGCATGCAGTTCCTCCTCCCGCGCACGGATCTCCGCATCCGGCATCCTCGAGAGCAGCGCATTGGCCTGATCCGCCCGCAGCAACAGGCCATCCAGGACGCGGCGGGCGTATTCGGCGGCGGCGTCCGCGGTGCGGGTGACCTCCGCCTCCGCCTCCTGCCACGCGCCGTGCCACGACAGCCACGCATTCGCGGCCAGCAGCAGCAGGGGCAGGCAGATGGTCGCCGCCAGCAGCAGGCCCAGGACGGGGCCGCGCCGTGATCCGTCGGTATCGGTAGGGAGGGGACCGGTGCCGCCGGATGGCGCAGGGGCCGGGCGGGTCTT
Organism: Falsiroseomonas sp. HC035; assembly: GCF_050563525.1. Classification (NCBI taxonomy): domain Bacteria; kingdom Pseudomonadati; phylum Pseudomonadota; class Alphaproteobacteria; order Acetobacterales; family Roseomonadaceae; genus Falsiroseomonas; species Falsiroseomonas sp. HC035. The sequence goes on along the minus strand of NZ_JBNXUN010000004.1, from coordinate 240,256 downwards.
GATCGTCATGGGAACATCGAAGGCATCAGTGCACCATGACCGCAGGATGGTTGCTGCGCCTGCGGCAACTTGTCGGAAATCGTCAAAGAGGCGTGACCAATCGCGCGCACATTGCACTCAGCCGGCGCTGCCTGCGGTTACGCGTCTTTTCTTGCGGACGGCGCCCGGCATTCCTACGGTGGCCGTGGGCAAACCGGGAGAGCAATGACATGACCATCCAACGCAGGACCATCGGCCGTGGCCTTGCCGCCGCGGCGGGGCTGGCCGTGCCCGGACTGCTGCACGGCGGCGGGGCGCAGGCGCAGCGGGCGCAGGACACGTTGCGCCTGGTGTTCCGCGACGCGGTGCCGAACATCGATGCCTACTTCAACAGCCAGCGCACCGGGCTGATCCTCGGCCACCAGGCCTGGGACGGGCTGGTGCATCGCGACCCCGAGACGTTTCGCGTGGTGCCGGCGCTCGCCACCGAATGGCGCTGGGTGAACCCGCTGCTGCTGGAATTCACGCTGCGGCAGGGCGTGAAGTTCCATGACGGCAGCGCCTTCACCGCGAAGGATGCAGTGTACACCATCAACACCGTTGCCAACCCGGAAACCCGCGTCGCCACGCCGAGCAACTACGCCTGGATCGAGCGCGCCGAGGCGGAGGGCGACTTCAAGCTGCGCCTGCACCTGAAGCGGCCGACGCCGGCGGCGCTGGACTACCTGGCGCTGGTCACGCCGATCTGGCCGCAGGCCTACCGCGAGCGCGTTGGGCCGGAGGGCTATTCCCGCGCCCCGGTCGGCACCGGCCCCTACCGCATCACGAAGTTCGATGTTGCCAGCGGTGTCGAGTATGAGCGGTTCGACGATTATTATGAGGGTGGCCCGAAGGGAAAGCCGGCGATCCGGCGCATCAATGTCCGCTTCGTTACCGATGCGGCAACGGAGCTGACGGAGTTGCTGGCGCAGCGCGTCGACTGGATCTGGAACATGAATCCGGACCAGGTGGCGAATGTGAACCGCGTTCCCTATCTGCAGACGTTGCGCCAGGAGTCCATGCGCATCGGCTATCTCAGCCTGGATGCGGCCGGTCGCAGCGGCCCCAACCCGATGACGAACCTGAAGGTGCGCCAGGCGGTTTGGCATGCGCTGGACCGCAAGACGATCGCGGAGCGGCTGGTCACCGGCGGATCCCGCGTGCCGGTGGCGCCCTGCTACCCCTCGCAGTTCGGCTGCAACGCGGATGCCGCCGTGCAGTACGACTACAACCCGGATAAGGCGAAGCAGCTTCTGGCCGAAGCCGGCTTCCCCAACGGCTTCGACATCGAGCTGACCAGCTACGTGCAGCCGCGCCAGTGGTCCGAGGCGGTGCAGAGCTACCTGCAGGCGGTCGGCATCCGCGCGCGCCTGAACCTGCTGCAGGTCGCGGCGCAGATCCAGCGCGCCTGGCGCGGCGAACTGGCGATGTCCATGGGCAGCTGGGGCAGCTATTCCATCAACGACGTATCCGCGATCCTGCCCAACTTCTTCGGCAACACCAACGACGACTACGCGCGTGATCCGGATTTGCAGCGGATGCTGGAGGAAGGCGGGTCCACGGCCGACGAGGCGGTGCGCAACGCGGCCTATTCCGCCGCCATCAAGCGCATCACCGAACAGGCCTACTGGGTGCCGCTGCACACCTACGTCAACACCTACGCCTTCCAACGCCAGCTCGACTTCAAGGCGTTCCCGGACGAGCTGCCGCGCTTCTACCTGGCGAAGTGGAAGTAGCCTCTCACCCTGCCAGGTGACACTCGACGAGGCCCGCGGCCAGTGCCGTGGGCCTCGGCGCCTGGGAGGCGCATGGCGCGAAGACCTTCGGGCAGCGCGGGTGGAAGCGGCACCCGGACGGGATGTTGGCGGGGTCCGGCATGATGTCGCCGAGCCCCACATCCGGCACGCCGAGCCCTGGTTCCGGCGTCAGCACGCTGGCCAGCAGCGCCTGTGTATAGGGGTGGCGCGGGTCGCGGAACAGCGCCTCCGACTCCCGCCTTTCGACGATGCGGCCGAGATACATCACGGCGACCTCGCTCGCGACATGTTCCACCACCGCCAAATTGTGGCTGATGAACAGGTAGGTCAGGCCCAGGTCGCGGCGCAGTTCGTCCAGCAGGTTCAGGATCTGCGCCTGCACCGAGACATCCAGCGCGCTGGTCGGTTCGTCGCAAATGACGATGCGCGGCCGCAGCACCAGGGCGCGCGCGATCGCGACACGCTGCCGCTGGCCGCCCGAAAGCTGCGAGGGGAAGCGGCTGCCCTGCTCGGCGGAAAGCCCGACCCGTTCCAGCGCCTCCCCCACCCGGCGCGCGACCTGGTCACGCGGGATGTCGCCCTGTGCGACCAGGGGCATCGCGACGATGTCCTGCACCCGGCGGCGCGGGTTGAGCGAGGAGAAGGGGTCCTGGAACACCGGCTGGATCAGCCGGGCACGGGCCCGGCGGTCCATGCTGGAAAGCCGCTGGCCATCCACCAGCACCTCCCCGCCGCTGGGCGGCAGCAGGCCGAGGATCATCCGCGCGAGGGTCGATTTGCCGCAGCCGCTTTCACCGACGACGCCGAGCACGCTGCCGGGGGCGACCGCGAAGGAGACGCCATCCACCGCGACCACCTGCCTGGCCGGCGCAAACAGGCCCTGGCCCACGCGGAACACACGCCGCAGGTCGCGCACTTCGATCGCCGCGGTCATGCCGCGGCGGCCCAGCCGGATGGCAGGGTGCACAGCACCTCATGCCCCGTGGCGGCCTGCCGGCGCGGGATGGCGGCGGCGCAGGCGGCGTGGGCGTGGTCGCAGCGATCCCTGAAGGCGCAGCCTGCGAAGCCGGGCGGAATGCGCGGCACCACGCCGGGAATGCTGCCGAGCGGATCGCCACGCTTCACCTTCCCCGGCACCGGCACGCAGGCCAGCAGTCCACGCGTGTAGGGGTGCTGCGGGTCGGCGAAAAGCTGCGCCGTCGGCGCGGATTCCACCACCTCCCCGGCATACATCACCGATACGCGGTCGGCGATGCGCGCGACCACGCCGAGGTCGTGGGTGATGAGCAGGATGCCGAGGCCGAGGTCGCGCCGCAGTTCCGCCAGCAGCCGCAGGATCTGCGCCTGCACGGTGACGTCGAGCGCGGTGGTCGGCTCATCCGCGATCAGCAGTTCGGGGTCGCACATCAGCGCCATGGCGATCATCACCCGCTGCCGCAGCCCGCCCGAAAGCTGGTGCGGGAACTGACCGAGGCGGAGACCGGGCGCGGTGATGCCGACGCGGCCGAGCAACTCCGCCGCGCGGTCCACCGCCTGGACGCGGGAGGCGCCACGATGGCGGCGCAGCACCTCCGTCATCTGCGAGCCCACCGTGTAGGCGGGGTTCAGGCTGGTCATCGGCTCCTGGAAGATCATCGCCATGCGGTCGCCGCGCAGGCGCGACATTTCCCGCTCGTTCAGCGCGCCGATCTCCTGGCCCGCGAAGCGCAGCACATCCGCCTGCCGCCGGCCGCCGCGCGCCAGCAGGCCCATGATGGCCAGCGACGTCACCGACTTGCCGCAGCCGCTTTCGCCAACCAGGCAATGCGTCTCGCCCTTCTCCACGGCCAGGGAGGCGCCGCGCACCGCGGCGGTACCGCCGAAGGTGACCCGCAGGCCTTGCACCTCCAGAAGGCTCACCGGCTCAGGTCCGTGCCAAGCATGTCGCGCAGCGCGTCGCCGAGCAGGTTGACGCCGAAGACCAGCACGAACAGCGCGACGCCGGGCACCAGGATCACCCAGGGGGTGAAGAACATGTATTCCTTCGCCTCCGCGATCATCAGGCCCCAGGAGGGCAGCGGCGCGGGCACGCCGAGGCCGAGGAAGGACAGCGCCGCTTCCAGCAGGATGGCCAGCGCCATCTCCAGCGTCGCGACCACGGCCAGGTGGGTCGCGATGTTGGGCAGGATCTCGCGCAGAAGCACGCTGGCGTGGGAGGAGCCCGCGCACCAGGCGGCGCTGACGTAGTCCAGCGTGCGCAACTGCATGGTCGTGGATCGCGCGACGACGGCGAAGCGGTCCCACAGCAACAGGCCGAGCACCAGGATGACCAGCAGGAAGCTGGTGCCGAGCAGGCCGGCCACGGCGAGCGCCACCAGCACCACCGGGATGGACAGCCGCGCGGTGATCAGGAACATCACGACATCGTCGATCCGCCCGCCATAGAAGCCGCCGAGCACGCCGAGCGTGGTGCCGATAAGGCCGGAGGTGATGACGGTGGCGACGCCGATGATCATGGAGATCCGCGCGCCATAGATCAGCCGCGACAGGTAGTCCCGCCCCAACTGGTCCGTGCCGAGCAGGTTGGCGGGCGTGCCGTCCTCCATCCAGGATGGCGGCACCAGGCGGCGCGACAGGTCGATGGCGAAGGGATCATAGGGCGCGATCCAGGGCGCCAGGATCGCCACCACCACGACGAAGCCGACGATGAGCACGCCGAGCACGAAGGTGACGTTGCGCAGCAGGCGGCGGGTGGACCCGGTTCCGGGCACTGGGCCGGGCAGGACCGCGCCGCTCATTGCGTGCGCAGCCGTGGGTCGAGCACGGCGTTCAGCAGATCCGCCAGCAGGGTCAGCGCGATGTAGATCAGCGCCAGCACCAGGATCACCGCCTGCACCACCGGGAAGTCGTTCTTGCTGATGCTCTCCCACGCCAGGTAGCCGACGCCGTGCATGGCGAAGACCGTCTCGATGACGATGGACCCGCCCAACATGAAGCCGAGCTGTACGGCGGCGATGGATACCACCGGGATCGCAGCGTTCCGAAACCCGTGCTTAACCAGGATGGAAATCCGGGAAAGCCCCTTGGCACGCGCCGTGCGGATGTAGTCCGAGGACAGCGCCTCGATCATGCCGCTGCGGGTCAGGCGCATCAGCGAGGGGATGGCGGAGAACGCCAGCACGATGCCGGGCATGACATAGTACTCCCACCCCCCGGTGCCCGAAATCGGCAGCCAGCCGAGGTTGAGGCCCAGCACCACCATCAGGATCAGTCCCAGCCAGAAGGACGGCATGGCCTGGCCCACCAGCGCCACCAGCATCACGCCGCGATCGACCCAGCTGCCTTCGCGCACAGCGGCGATGATGCCGAGCGGCAGCGCCACCACCAGCGCCAGTGCCAGGCCCACCAGGCCGAGCGTCAGCGTGATGGGCAGGCGGTGCGCGATGAGGTTGGCGACGCGGTCCTTGAAGAAGAAGCTCTCGCCGAAATCGCCCTGCACTGCGCGCAGCAGCCAATCGAGATACTGTTCCACCAACGGACGATTGAGGCCGTAGACGCGACGAATGATCTCGACATCCTCCTGCGTCGCATTCGGCCCGGCGATGGAGATGGCGAGGTCGCCCGACAGCCGCGTGAGCAGGAAGCTCAGCGTCAGCACCGTCAAGGCGACCAGGATCGCAACGGCGAGCCGGCGCAGAAGGAAACGGATCATTACGCGCAGCCTAGTCAGGCTTGGCGCGGGATGGCAAGCAGCTTGACCATGCCTCTCCGCCCGCGGAATCCGCGGATCGGCCCGCCGGCGCAAGCAACTATCCCGCCTCAGGACACTTGCCCGACCAGGACAGGGAAAGCCGCGGAATGCGGCGCAGGGAGAGGCGGCATGGCGACAGGCAACGTGACACCCTTGCAGGGCCCGGCGACGGCACGCGCCACGGCGCCACCGATGCTCCAGCACGCGCTGCTGGGCCGTGCGGAGGGACAGGACTGCTTCCCCGTCGATCGCCTGGCGGAACTCGCGGCTTCCATCGACTCCGCGAACTACTATTCCGAATGCATGACCGCGGCCGCGCATCACGAGGACAAGTATGCGCTGCTGGCGGAGGCGCTCGGCGCGCGTGGCTGCACCGGGTTGGTCGCCGAATTCGGTGTCTTCGAGGGTCGGACGATCAACTTCCTGGCGGAACGCACGGACGAGACCATATACGGCTTCGATGGCTTCGAGGGTCTGCCGGAGGATTGGCGGCCCGGCTTCCCGCGCGGCACCTTCAGCCGCGACGTGCCGGAGGTGCGGCCGAACGTGAAACTGGTCGTCGGCATGTTCGAGGACACGCTGCCGGAATTCCTGGCACGGCATCCCGGCGCCCTGTCGCTGCTGCACATCGACTGCGACCTGTATTCCTCCACCCGCACCGTGCTGCGCCACTGCGCGCCGCGTCTTCGGAACGGCACGGTCATCGTCTTCGACGAATATTTCAACTATCCCGGCTGGCGCAGCCACGAATTCCGCGCCTTCCAGGATTTCATCGCGGAGTCCGGCCGTGCCTACCGGTACCTGTCCGTGGTGCCATCGCACCAGCAGGCGGCGGTCATCATCACGGGGTAGCATGGCGGGGCAGGCCGCCGTTCACACCGCGTCAATCTGAGTCCCGCTAGATGAGGCGCCACACGATCTTCAAGGGGCCTGCTTCCATGCTCAGCGCCATGCTACCTGCCGCCGCCGGTCCGTCTCTGCCTCGTGCCACCATGCCTTCTGCGCCGCGGCCCGCCCTGCCGCCACCTGCGGCGCCGAGCACGCAGCTGCGCATCGAGGCGTCGCTGCAACTGGTGGTGCTGGAGTTCCGCGAACCGGATGGTGAGATGCGCCAATCCATCCCGACCCCTCGGGAGATCGACGCCTACCGCAATCCGCCGCTGCCGGCCCCGCCGGCGGACCTGGACCTGTCCCGCTAGGCGCGCAGCGACAGGCTGCTGCCGACCAGGCTGTTCAGCGATGCGCCGCCGCCGAACAGCGACAGCACGGGATTCACCGTGGTCTGCGCCGGGGCCGACAGGGCCAGGTAGCGCAGGGCGATCTTGGCCGTCGCACGCGGGTCCTGCAATTCCTCCAGCTTCACCCGGTTGGTCAGGATGGTTTTCTGCTGGTCGAAGTCCAGTGCGGCGAAGCTTTCCGGCAGCGCCAGCGCGCCGCGCACCACCGCGGTCAAGGCCTTGTCCGCCATCAACTCATTGATGCTGGTCGCCTTGCTGGCGTTGCGGATGAAGTACAGCGCTTCCCGCAGCCCGGCGTTGGACTCGCCCATCGCCTTCTCGTAGCGATTGGTCATCGCATCCGCCACCAGGCGGTCCAGCAAGGCGGGGTCGTCGAAAGGACCGGTCCGGTCGGCGCGGGCATCGGCGGCAGCTTCGCTCGCGCTCGGCTCGAAGGCGGTGCCCAGGGCGGTGGACTGCGCGGCGGTGAGGGAGGCCCGCTGCTCGGGGCTGAGTGCGGAAACCTGATCGCGCGTCAGCGCCTGCAACTGTTCGGGACCCAGCGCGCCAAGCTGCGTCGTGGTCAGCGCCCGAAGCTGCGTCGCGCCAAGCCCGCGCATCTGGCTGGCGCCGAGCACCGCGATATCCTCGCTCTCCATCGCCTTCACCTGGGGGGCGCTCAGCGCCGCCAGCTGCGAAGGCCGCAGCGCCGCCACCTGGTCGCGCGACATGGCACGCAGATCCGCGGCGTCCAGGCCTGTAATCCCGGCGCTGTCGATGGCGCGGATCTGCGGCGCGGTCAGTGCCTGCACCTGGCCGGCGGTCAGCGCCTGCAACTGATCCGCCGTCAGCCCGCCCATGCGGCTTAGGCTGATACCACGGACCTCCGAGGTGGACAGCGCGGCGACTTCCGTGGGTGTCAGCGCGGAGGCTTCGCGGGTAGCGAAGGCCTTGGCCAGGTCGCGCCAGCGCCGATCGGTCAGCCTGTTGGCCAGGCTGCCCTCCGCGGCCGGATCCTCCGTCAGGATCTTGCGCAGGATGCCGCGCTTGTCGATCTCGCCTTCGAGCTGGAAGGCTTCCAGCACCACCTGCAGGGTGCGGCGGTCCTGCATCAGTGATTCGACGTCGCCATGCTGCGATGCGGCTTCGCGGAAGCGTTCCATCGCCTGCTTGTTGTCGCGCCGCTCCGCGAAGCGCGCCTGCAATGCGGTGCCCTCCCGTTGCGCCACGGTCAGCGCCGTCAGCGCACCGAGGCCGGTCAGCATTCAGGCAACCCGGGCGCTGAAGACGGCCGCCTGTGTAGATGGTGCCACGGTTGGCGCGGGACGCTGCTGGGCCTCCAGCCCCTCGATCATGTCGCGATGCAACGCCATCAGCGGCTCCAGGCTCCCATCATCCCCGAGCCGCGCATCGGTTTCCCGCTGCGCCCACAGGCCGAGCGAGACCAGCTGGCCGCGCAGTTCGGCGGGCAGCCGGTTGCCGGGCGAGCCGAGGTCGTTGATCAGCAGCGACCACAGCCGATGCGTCTTCTCCAGCGCCACCGCGCGGCCGCGCAGATCGACGGCGCCGGAGAGAAGTCCGTTGACGTAGCAGAAGGCGCGCAGCTCGATCTCGCGCGGGGAGGCCGCGGCGTTCTGGGTGGCAGCGTAGCGCGCGATGCTCATGGAGCCTCCGTGGCGGTGGTCGCGCCGGCGTCGCCGCCGGCGCTTCGGTCGTCTCAGGCGATCAGCGGAACAGGCTGAGCAGCGACTGGCTCTGCTCGTTGGCGATGGACAGCGACTGCGTCGCCAGCTGCTGCTTGGTCTGCAGGCTGGTCAGCCGCGCGCTTTCCTCCGCCAGATCGGCATCGACCAGGGCGCCAAGGCCTTCCTTGATTGAGTCGTTCAGCTGCGTGGTGAAGGTCGTCAGGCCATCGACCTGGCGGATATTGGCACCGAGATTCGCCAGCCGCGTGCCCATCAGGTCGATGGCACCCTCGACCAGGGCGATCGCTTCGTCCTGGCCGGTGCCGGCGGGCGGCGCGGCTTCCACGGTGGCGCCGGTAATGTCGGTGGTCACATCCTCCGAATTGCCGCGGATGTAGAGCTCACCGGCATTGTTCACCCCGGCATCGATGCCGGCTTCCTTCATCCGGGTGACCAGCGCGCTGATCCGGGTTGTCGGGCTGTCCGTCGCCTCGAACTGTACGTCGTAGACGCGGGTGTTCGGATCGGGCGTGGTGCCGAGGGCAGCGGAGCCATCGCTGAACTCGAAGACCAGGTCGACATCCTCCAGCGCCGTGGTCGGGTCGCCGTCCAGGTCGCGCTGCACGGTGACGGTCAGCACCTCTCCGTTCGCCGGGGCCAGCGTGTCGTCGAAGGTGACGGTGCGGGCGGCGGAAGTGACGGACAGGCCGGTCAGGTCCAACCCTGCCGAGGTGCTGTCCGTGCCCGTCACAGCGGTGACGGAGCCCTGGATGTCACGCACGATCTCGACCGAGGTGTTGGTCACGCCGTCGACGGTCAGGCCGTTGGTCAGCAGGTTCACGCCGTTGAAGGTGGCGGACCTCGCGAAGGCATCGATGTTCTGCAGCGCGTTGGTGATCTGGTTGTTGATCTGCTCCGGGTCCAGGCCCTGCTGCTGGCCCTGCGTCATGGTCGACTTCAGGCGGCCAAGTTCGTCCGAGATCTGCGTCGCGGCGTCGCGCGCCACGGTCAGCGCCGCCTTGCCGAACTTCAGGCTGTCCTTCACCGCCGTCATGCCGTTCAGGTCGGCGCGCATGTTCTGCGCGATGGCGAACACGGCGGGGTCGTCATCGGCCTTGCTGATGCGCAGCCCGGTCTCGATCCGCTGCTGCGTCCGGCCCATGTCCTTGCCGATGTTGTTCAGCGAGCGGACGGCCGCCATGGCGGCGGCATTGGTGTTGACGGAGGACATTGTCCCCATCTCCTTCGAAAAGCGTTCCGCGTGCGGGGCGGCATTTTGCCTCCCGTCCGCGGGACCGGTGGTCCGGCGCCGCAACGGCGCCTTCTGCATCGGCCACTGACCCAGGCTTGTGGGCCTACCCTGCCATCCTGCCGCGGCCCGATGAATCCGGCGTAAAGCACGCCAAGGATTCCGGCCCAGCCGAAAACTTCTAGCTGGCGTGCGGCCGCGCTGCGGCCGAGGCACCCAACGCGCCCAGCGGCATCGCGAGACCGGTCTGCACATCGAGGCCGAGCACCGTCGCCTCGTGCCGCATCACATGCCGCACCAGGCGCAGCGCCTGGTACCATTCGTCCTGCTCGGCCAGCGCCAGCGAACGCTCCAGCAGCTGGCGCGCCATGTCGGACGTCGTCGCTTCCTGGAACTCGGCCACCAGGCGGTGCGCGTCGGCCATGGCGGTTTCCCGGTCCTCCTCCGGCCCGACATAAGCGCATTGCAGCGCGAAGTAGATGCGCCGCGACGGCGTGTTCGCCCCCTCCGGCGCCATCACCTGCTTGCCGAACAGGAAGCGCGCCTTCGCCACGAGCTCCACGCGTGTGCGGCTGCGGAAGCGCAGGGAGGCACCGTTCACGACCATCAACTCGCCGGCCCGCATCTCGAGCACCAATGTGGACATGCCACTCTCCCAACTGTGCCGGCCCTGGCGGCTGGTCGTGCCGCCAACCCGGGTGCCGGCGAATGCCGGCCGTCGCGAATCTTTCGCCTCCGCGCGGCCTGCGCCGCGGGCTCGTTTCTTCGAGGTGCGTGCCGCACAGCGGCCACCGGCCGAGGCGCACCACGCCCCGGCATCATGGCGCAGCGGCATTAACGTGGCTTGAAGGCGCGGGGTCCGGCGGCGGCATTCGCGCGATGGTTGCAGCCGCCTACCGCAGCAGCTGGGCCAGCGACAGACGGGACAGCATGCCGGTGACCTCGTAGGAGGCCTCCAGCCGCGAGCGAAGCTGGCCGAGCTGGGCGGAGGCCTCGGCCAGATCCACCTCCTCCAGCGTGCCGAGTTGCGTCCGCAGCGCCACCAGCGTGTCCCGATGCCCGTCCCGCGCGCTCGCCAGCCGCCGTTCCGCCGCGCCGAGCACGCCCTGTTCCGCCGAAAGCCCGCGGGTCACGCCGCCGAGCGACTCCGCCACGCCCTGCAACAACGGCGACAGGCCGCCGCCTTCCGCCGCCTGCGCGGGCGTGACGGCGGCCAGCACCGCCAGGCTGCGCAACAGCTCCCGGCCCCAGCTTGCGGCGAGTTCGCCATCCGCGTCGCGGTTGGCGAAGACGCCGATGGCCACACGCTCGCCATCCGCGACCTGCACGGCGCGGGTCGCCTCGGTGCTGCCGTCGCCCTCCAGGAAGGCGGAAAAGGCGGTGGTGGCGGGGTCGATCGCCGCCGCCACGGTATCGGCCAGCACCGAAGCGGCATTGCCCGCATCGAGCGTGGCGACGGAGGCGGCGATGGCGGTGGCCAGCGGGCCCTCCGCGATGCCGGCCGCATCGGGCACCGGCGGCGCGCCAACGTCGGAGCCGGAGAACAGGTAGTCCCCGCCATGCTGCGTGTTGAGCAGCGCCGCCACTTCCTCCAGCGCCGCGCGCGCGGTGCGGGCCAGCGCCTCCGTGCCCGGGGGGCCGACGGTGCGGGCGCGCAGGGCTTCCGCGTTCAGGTTGCCGGCGATCTCCTGCAGCCGGCCGAGCACGGTCTGCGTCGCCGCGGCACGGCCAGCGGCGCGGTCGGCGGCGCCGGCATAGGTCTCGCGCCGCGCTACCTCCCCGCGCAGGTCGATCGCACGGCGCGCTTCCGGCTTGAGGTCCCCGAACACCTGCGCGCGCTGGCCGGTGGAGACCTGGCGGGAGGTGGTATCGAGGCGCAGGCGCAGCGCCGACTGGTCGGAGGCCAAACCGCCGATGGTGCCGAGGATCGACATGGTTCAGGCCCCCTTCGTCAACGGACGGCGCTGAACAGCGCGTCCCACATCGCCTGGATGGTGGAGATGACGCGGGCGTTGACGCCGTAGGCGGTCTGCAACTGCACCATCGCCGCGACCTCCGCATCCACGTCCACGCCGGAGCGTTCGGCGAAGCGGCCGGCCAGCAGCGATTCCAGGCTGCCGGCGCGGGCCAGCGCCTCGGTCGCCGCGGCGCGGGCGCCGGTCTGCTCGGCGACCAGCGCGGCGCCGTAATCCCCCAGCGTGCGCAGCCCGGACAGCGGCGAGGCGAGCGTGCCATCGGGGCCGAGGCCGCCGGTGGCAAAGCCCGGCTGCGCCACCCCGGCCGCCTGTTCCCCGCCGAAGCTGAAATCCAGCACCCGATCCAGCAGCGTGGCGAAGCCGGCCGGGCCGCCCGGGGGGTTTGGCGTGAAGGCCGTCGGGCCCGCGGGGGCGCCCGCCACCGCCTGCGTGCCATCCCGCAGCAGCGCCGTGTCGGCGGCCACGGCCGGGTTAACCCGGATGGCGCCGGCGAAGCCGATCATGCTGCTGCCGGCATAGGGCTGCGTCGGGTCCGGCACGGTGCCGGCGGCATCGGTGAAAAGGCGCAGACCCTGCTGGTCCAGCCGGTGCGCCAACTGGGATGCCGCCAGATCCGCCTCCGCCTGCATCCGCGGCAGGGTCGCGTCGCGCAGCGCCACCGCAGCCCCCATGCGGCCGCCGGCCAACTGACGCGTTACGTCGCGCCCGCCCAGCATCACGCCGGGCAGCGTGCCGGCCCCGCCATGATAGGCGCCGCTGCCGACCGTCGCATCCTCCAGCGAGAAGGGCGCGCTGCCGGGCACCAGCGGCAGCACCACGCCGCCGCGCGCCACCAGCGTCACCTCGCCGTTCGCGGCGCGGATGACGGACAGGTCGAAGGATTGCGCCAGGCCACCGATGGCCAGGTCGCGCTGGTCCTCCAGCCCCGCGGTGCTGCGGCCGGCGGCGTGTTCGCGGGCGATGTCGCGGTTCAGCGTGGCGACTTCGGAAAGGCCGGCATTCACCGCCACGACCTCCGCCCGCAGCGCATCCTGCGCGCCCTGCCGCGCCGTGCCGATGGCGTCGGACACGCCGTTCAGCCGCGCGGCGAGCTGCCCGGCCGCTTCGACCACGGCGCCGCGCCGCACCGCATCGGCAGGCTGTTCGCGCAGGTCGATGAAGGCGGCCTGCAACCCGCCCAGCAGGCCACCTAGGCTTTCGCCATTCTCCGGCGAGCCATGCGCGGCTTCCACCCCGCCAAGCAGCCTTTCGCGCAGCGTGGCCGCGGCGACATCGCCGCCGGCCCGCTGCTGCGCCGCCTGCACGGCGAGGTCGACATCGCGCGTGATCGCCTGGGCGCGCACGCCGTTGCCGGCGCCGGCGACGGTCTGCGCCAGGCCGGCCTGGGATTTGCGGGTATGGCCGGCGGTGCCGGCATTGGCGATATCGTCCGCCGCCCGCGCCATCTGGCGATCGAGCAGGCGAAGGCCGCCGGTGGCGACCGAGAGTGCGCCGTCGAGGCTCATCGCAGCGGCTCCCTCACGACTTCACCCTCACCGCTTCATATTGATCGTGTCCTGCAGCATCTCGTCGCTGGCAGTCACGATGCGGGTGTTGGAGGTATAAGCGCGCTGGGCCAGGATCAGCTTGGAGAATTCGGCGGCGATATCGACGTTCGAACGTTCGATTGAGCCCGTCACCAGCTTGCCGACGCCGTTGGAGGACGCATCCGTCACCCGCGCCTCGCCGCTTTCGACGGTGCGCAGGAAGGCCTGGCCATCCAGGCGCTGCAACTTGTCGGGGTCGTTGAAAGCCACCACCGGCACCCGGGCCACGATGCGGGTCTGGCCGTTGTCGTAGTTCACCGCGACATCGCCATTCTCTCGCACCGTCACACCGGAATAGGCGCCGAGCGGCACGCCGTCCTGCGACAGGTCGCGCACGCTGTATTCGGTGCCGGAGAAGTTGGTCAGCCCGGTGGGTTCGCCGAAGCCGCCGAGGCGCAGGTTCAGGGTCTGCTGACCGAAGCCGTAATCCGCGGTGAAGCTCAACGAGGCCGCATCGCCGGCCGCGATCGGCGGCGGCACCGTGCCGGTGGTGGCGGCAAGTGCGGTGATGGAGGAAATCGTGCCGGCAGGCGCGTCGATCGGCGGCGGACCGGCGGCGATCTGCCCGCCGAACTCGATATCCGCGAAACGGCCATCCACCGGGTTCTCGGTATCTCCGGCCGGGGTGATGCGCAGGCGCCAGGTGTCGGTATCCAGCCGCCACCAATCCAGCGTCACCTGCTGCTGGTTGCCGAGGTCGTCGAAGATCTGGATGACGCTGCTGACCGGCGGCTCGGTCGGCGCCCAGGGCGCCGCGGCCGGCACGGTGGCGACGCTGGGCACGTTGTAGGGCAGGTTGGCGGCCAGGTCGATGCGCGTCGTCGGCTGCGGGTTGTAGACCAGTTCGCTGATGCGGATCGGGTTCAGCGCAGTGCGGTCGGGTTCGCCGTTGGGCTGGATCTGCCAGCCCTCCAGGTAGTAGCCGGCGCCGTTCACCATGTAGCCGTCGCGATCCATCGCGAAGTCGCCGGCGCGGGTGTAGAAGCGGCGATCGTCGAACAGCACGTCGTCGCCGGTGCCGCCGCGTGCCTGGGCGACGGAGAAGAACCCCTGCCCGGCGATCGCCATGGCGAGCGGGTTCTCGGTCTGCTCCACCGTGCCCTGCACCGTATTGGTGTAGTCCGGCCGCGCCTCCACCGAACCCGGCATGTGCAGCCGGTTGGTGGAGCGGGTGAGCCAGCTGGTGAAGTTGGTGTCCACCCGCTTGAAGCCTGTGGTCTGGCTGTTCGCGACGTTATCGGAGACATGGCCGAGGGCACGGGCCTGGGCGGTCAGCCCGCTGATGGCGGTGGTCATGGAGCCGAGCAGCGACATGCGTGTGGCCTTCCGTGGCGGAGGAGCGCGAGAGGTGGCGTCGGGCCTCGGTCGAGCCGATGCCGGACGGGGTGATCGCAACCGCCGTGCCAGCCTGGACCGCCTGATCGGCGGCCGAGGCTGCCGGCTGGCGGCAGGTTCTGCCGGCCGACGACCCGATTCTTCCGGGCGAGTCCTGGGCGGGCCTGGCATGGCCGTTGCCTTGCAGGAGCCGTGGCGAATGCCGCCCGAGGAAGACGCCTTAGCATGGACATCCTGGCCGCCATTCCGCCGCCGACGGCGAACGCGGGCCCCGCCCCGGCCGCAGCGGGTGCCGCACCCCAGGGCTTCGCGGCGCTGCTTGGCCTCGCGGTGCAGGCGCAGGACCTGGCGAGCGCCGGGACGCCAGGCGCGGACCTGGCCGAGGCGGCAGTTTCGGCGATGCCCCGATCGCTTCCGGAACCTGTCGCCGCACCCGTGGGGGATGAAGGGGCTGGAGCGCTCACGACCGGCACGGCCGGGACGGAGGCGACGGCGATGCCGGAGGCGGCCATGGTCGCCGAGCCGAACCTGGTCGCGCCGACGCCCGCGGGGCTGGTCTTCTTCATGCCGGCGGTGCCACCGCTGGTGGAGCCGGTTCCGGCGGATCAGCCACCCGCCGGAACGCCGGCCGCGACGCCCGCGCTGTCGCTGCCCTTGTCGCCGCCTGCATCCGTCGCGAAGCCGGCTGCGTCAGGGCCAGCCGTGGCGGGAGGCAGTACGACGCCACTGGGTCCAGATGCCGCGGTGTCCGCCACAACGGGTCTGGTTGCCGATGTCGCGGCGCCCGAGGCTGCGGCGAGCGGCGACCTGCCGCTCGCAGGCCTGGCGCCGACCCCGTACGAGGCGCCCGACGCTGGAAGCGCGCCGCCGACGCCGCTTTCGGGGCCGCTGCCTCCGGCCGCAACGCCTGCAGCCCATCCGGCAGCCCATCCGGCAGCCCATCCGGCAGCGCCGGGCGGGCCGGAGCAGTCTCGCGCGGCGGACGGCCTCGCGACATCGCCAGGGGCACCGACCCCGGCTGCGCCCGGCCAGGCCGACGGCGCGCCGGCCGCCGGCTTGGCCATGGCGGCCTCGCCGCAACCAGGCGGCCAGGCCGCGGCGCTGCCTGGTCGCGACCCGGCGGCGGACGGGCGTTTGGCCCTGGCCGTCCGATCGGCGTCCACGCCGCAGCCGACCCTGGGCCCTCCGCCCTCGTCCGACCCCGAGGAGGCGCCCGCCGCGCCGCAGTCGACCGAGTCCGGCGACACGTCATCCGGGGATAAGGGGGAAGCGCTGCCGACCAGTCTCGGCACGGTCTCCTCAGAAGACGGCATGCCCGTCGCCTCGGCCGAGCCAGACCTGGCGACGGACCCGCGTCCAGCCGTGGATCGGCCTGCGCCTGCGGTGGCCGCTGCCGAGCCCGGCCCGGCCGAGCGAAGCCCTGGCCAGCCGGGGCCTGTCCAGTTGGGCCTCGAGCAACCTGGCATCGACCTGTCCGGCCGCACGCCGGCAGCCGCGGCGCCGCGCGCGGGCGTCCCGGTTCCCGTGGCCTGGCCTGCCCGCCAGGTCGCGCCCTTCGCCGTGGCTCTGGCGCTCGGGCCGGATTCCAGCCTGACCCTGACGCTCGATCCGGTGGAACTCGGCCGGGTGGAGGTCGCCATCGAGCGCAGCCGCGGCGAGGCCGTCATCCGCGTCTCCGCCGAGCGGCCCGAAACGCTGGCCCTGCTGCAACGCGATGCGCGGGAGCTGGAGCGGGCGCTGGGCGACGCCGGATTTGGCGACCGCGCGCCGACACTGTCCTTCGGACTCAGCCAGAACGGTCCGGGGCAGTCCGGGGCCGGAAACCCAAACCCCCGCCAGGACAACCCAGGCCCCGGCGGGGGACCGGGCGGGGGACCGGGCGGGCAGAGCGAGGCGGGTGGCTTCCCGCGCCTCGCCGACCAGCCCCCGCGACGCGCCCCGCATCGCGGCCTCATCGATCTCGCCGTCTGACGGAGACCCCGGCCATGAGTGGAACCATCCAGCCCACAAGCTTCGCGACCGGCACAGCCAGCAGCGGCAATGCCGCCAGCAGCGCCACCAGGCTGTCGGGTGACCTCGACACCTTCCTGAAGCTGCTGACCACGCAGTTGCAGAACCAGGACCCGACTGCGCCGATGGATGCGAACCAGCTGACCGAGCAGCTGGTGCAATTCTCCACCGTCGAACAGCAGGTCAACACCAATGCCACCCTGCAGCAGTTGCTGGCCCTGCAGCAGTCCAGCCAGCTCGGCGAGGCGGCAGGGCTGGTGGGGCGGCGCGTGGCGGTGGAGACGGACCGGCTGCCGTTGCAAGGTGGCCGGGCGGAGGTGAACCTGCCCGCCGCCGGTGCCGCCCGCAGCGCCCGGATCGAGGTGCGCGACGGCAACAACCTGCTGGTGCGGTCCAGCGACGTGCCGCTGACCGGTGCCGCCAGCACCTGGCGCTGGGATGGGCTGGACGGCCGGAACCGCCAACGCCCGGATGGGCTGTACCGCGTGACGGTGAGCGGCCGTGCCGCCGATGGCGCGGCGACGCCGCTGGCCTTCTCGGTCAACGGGCAGGTCACCGGGGCGGTGCGCGAATCCGGCTCGGTGATGCTGCGGATGGACGGGCTGACGGTCGGCTACGACCGCCTGCGGGATTTCGGCCAGGGTGGCTGAGGCCAGGATGGCTGAGGCCAGGACGGCTGAGTGCAGGCTCAGCCTTGCAGGCGGTGGATCTCCGCGATCATCGCGGCGGTCGCCGCATCGGCCGCCGCGGCCTTGCCCTCCAATGCCGGCAGGATGCCGGATGCCAACTGCTTGCCAAGCTCGACGCCCCACTGGTCGAAGGGGTTGATGCCCCAGAAGGCGCCGAGGCACGCGACCTTGTTCTCGTACAGGGCGACCAGCGCGCCGAGCGTGGCCGGTGTCAGCGCCGGCAGCAGGATGCTGGTGCTGGGGCGGTCGCCGGGGAAGCTGCGATGCGGCGCCAGACGGTCGATCTCGGCCGGGTCCAGGCCCGCCTTCGCCATCTCCGCCCGCGCCTCCGCCTCCCCCCGGCCATGCGCCAATGCTTCGGCCTGGGCCAGGGCGTTGGCGAGCAGGATGCGGTGGCTGCCCGGATGCGCGTGGTCCGGCCGCGCCACCAGCACAAAATCCACGGGCACCGGGGTGGTGCCCTGGTGGATCAGTTGCAGGAAGGAATGCTGCGCGTTGGTGCCCGGCTCGCCGAACACCACCGGGCCGGTCGCGTGGCCCACCGGCTGCCCATCGGTCGTCACGCGCTTGCCGAGGCTTTCCATCTCGACCTGTTGCAGATGTGCGGCGAAGCGCGAAAGCCGTTCGTCGTAGGGCAGCACGGCCCGACTCGGGTAGCCGAGGCCGTTGACGTGCCAGACCTCCGTCGCCGCCAGCAGCAGCGGCAGGTTTTCCGCCTCGGGCGCCGACAGGAAGTGCTCGTCCATCTCCCGCGCGCCGGCGAGCAGGCCGGTGAAGGCGTCCAGCCCGCAGGCCAGCGCGATGGAGAGCCCCACAGCCGACCACAGGCTGAACCGCCCGCCGACCCATTCGGCGAATCCGAAGACATGTTCCGGCGGAACGCCGAAGGCCGCGGTGGCGGGCAGGTTCGTGGACAGCGCCGCCAGGTGCCGCGGCACCGCGTCCTCGCCCAGGGCCTGCGCCAACCACGCCTTCACGAGTTGCGCATTGGCCATCGTCTCCTGCGTCGTGAAGGTCTTCGATGCCACCAGCACCAGCGTGCGCCGCGGATCGAGCGTGGGTCGCAGCGCCTCCCACGCATGGGCGTCGACATTTGCAAGGTAGTGCGCCCGCATCGGCATCCCGGCCCGCCACAGCGCGCGCGTCACCATCGCCGGGCCGAGGTCGGACCCGCCGATGCCGATGTTCACCACATCGGTGAAGCGGTCGCCGCCGGCGCCGAGGATGCGGCCGGCATGGACGTCCTGCACGAAGGCGGACATGGCGGCGAGCGTGGCGTGCACGGAAGCGGAGGCGTCCTCGCCACCGGTACGGAAGCGGCCCGCGGGCGCGCGCAGCGCCAGGTGCAGCGCGGCACGGCGTTCGGTACCGTTGACCTGCTCGCCGGCCGCCATGGCATCGCGGAAGGCCGGCACGCCCCGCGCGCGCGCCAGGTCCAGCAGCGCCGCCAGGACGGGCTGCGTGAGCGAGGTGCGCGACAGGTCCAGCAGCAGCCCGGCGGCGCGGAAGGACAGGCGGCGGGCGCGGTCCGGCTCGGCCTCGAGCCGGGACCGGATGGCGCCGGCGCCGGGCTGGCGCGCCAGCGCCGCCAGTTTCTCCCACGAGCCCTCCCAGGCCGCACCTGCCAGCGTCATGTCTTCCTCCCCGATGAACGACCGGCGCGACAAAATGCGCCGAGTGGGCAATGATGCGCGAAGCGTCGTCGCCCGGGCCTCGCCGGATCGCAGGTCCGGCGCTTTGTTGCGCGGCCGGCGACACGTGCATGAAACATGGGCAGGTCCAGGATACCGCCCGGCGAGGGGGCTGCGAAGGGACGCGGTGACAAGGCTGAGGGACCAGTCGAGGGCGAGGCCTTCCATGGGGATGCCGGCGCGCGGCACCGGCGGACGCTGGCTGGCGCTCAGCCTGGCGGCCTTCGCGCTGATCGCCGGCTGGCTGTTCCTGGCCGCGACCCTGGCCGATCGCCGCGCCACCCTCGCCCAGGGGTGGAGCGCGGCCGAGAACACCGCAGCCCTGCTCGCCCAGCATGCAGACCGGGTGCTGCGCTTCGCCGAATTGACCAGCGGGCGCGTTGCGCAGCTTGCCGCCGATGCGCCGTTGGAGGCGCTGCGCGAGGAACGCTGGGCGGAACTGGCGCGGCTGGCTCAGGACGTGCCGGAGGTGCACGCCATCTGGGTGGTGGATGCGGCCGGGCGGCTGGTGGTGAACAGCCTGGACCGCCGGCTGCACGGCGCCTCGCTCGCGCACCAGCCCTATTTCGAGCCGTTGCGCGCCGGCGCCGCCGGGCACCTGACCGGGCTGCTGCATGGCGCGCCCGTCGGGGGCTGGTTCTTTGCCTGGGGCCGGCCGCTGCAGGACGAGGCGGGCCGTTTCCGGGGCGCGGTGGTGGCGGCGATCGCGGCGGAGGAACTCGGCCAGTTGATGGAGGGGCTTGCGCTGGGGCCTGGCGCCTTGCTGCAACTGGACCGGCTGGATGGCGCGCGGGTGATGCGCTGGCCGCTTTCCGCCAGCAATCCGGCTACCGACCCGCAGCGCCCGATGGAAGGCGCGGCGGGGGTGCGGGAGGAGGTGGACGCGGCGGGGACCGAGCGCCTGCTGGCCTGGCGGGCGGCGCCGGGGATGCCGGTGGTGGCCTCCGCCGCCATCTCCCGCGCCCATGTGCTGGTGCCGTTCCGGGGCCGGCTGCTGCGCAACGGCCTGATCTTCGCCGTGTCGGCGGCGCTCGGGGCGCTGCTTGGCCTGGCGGCGCTGCGGGCGGAAGGGCGCGAACGCGCGGCGCGGCATTCGGCGGAGGAACGCGGCACCGCGCTGGCCGCGGCTTTGGCGGAGCGCGAGGAACTGCTGGCCTCCGTGCAGGAAGGCGAGGCGCGGCTGCGGCTGGCGCAGCAGGCCGGGCGGATTGGGTTGTGGGACTGGGACCTGCGCGACGGCCGGCTTGCCCTGGTCGGCGATGTCTTCGGCGAATGGGGCCTGCGGTCGCGCCGCCGGATCACCGCCCGCGCCGCGCTGCGCGGCGTCCGCGCCGAGGACCGGCTGGGCCTCGCCGCCGCGCTGGCCGCCGCGGTGCGTGGCGAGATGCCGCTGGAGGCGGAATTCCGTCTGGCCGATGGGGAGGTTTCCGATGGCGCGGAACGCTGGGTCGGGGTGCGGGCGGAGGTGCGCCGCGGCCTTGATGGCCAGCCGCGCCGGATGCTCGGCATTGCGCTGGACGTGACCGACCGCCGCCTGAAGGCGGAGGCGCTGGAGGTGGCCAATGCCACGCTGGAACGCCGCGTCGCCGAGCGCACCGGCGCGCTGGCCGATGCCAGCGCCCGGCTGCGGGAGGGCGAGGCAAGGTTTCGCGGCATCTTCGACGCGACGTTCCAATTCATCGGCCTGCTGTCGCCGGACGGCACGCTGCTGGAGGCGAACGAGGCGATGCTGCGGCTCGGCGGCGTGCGCGCGGAGGAGGTGATCGGCCGGCCCTACTGGGATGCGCCCTGGTGGCCGGAGGATGCGGCCCTGCGCGGCCTGGTGCGCGATGCCGTGGCACTGGCGGCGGGCGGGCAGTTCATCCGGCGCGAACTTGCGATGCAAGCGGCCGATGGCCAGGCTCTGGCCATCGACTTCTCCATCAAGCCGGTGCGCGACGAGGACGGGCTGGTGTCGCTGCTGGTGCCGGAGGCGCGCGACGTCTCAACCCTGAAGGCGGCGCAGGCGCAACTGCTGGAGGCGCAGAAGATGGAGATGCTGGGCCGCCTGACCGGCGGCGTGGCGCACGACTTCAACAACCTGCTGATGACGGTGCTGGGCAATCTCGGCCTGGCGCGCAAGCGGCTGGGGGAGGCCGCGACGCCGCAGATCCTGCGCCACCTGGATGCCGCGGCGCTGGGCGCGGAGCGCGGCGCGCAACTGACGCAGCGGCTGCTGGCGTTTGCCCGGCGGCAGGATCTGAAGCCCGCCGCGGTGGACCTGGAGCGGCTGCTGGCGGGTCTGCACGAATTGCTGGCGCAGTCCGCCGGGCCGCGGGTGCAGGTGAAGCTGGAGACGCCAGGCGGGCTGCCGGCCGCGATGGTGGACCCGCATGCGCTGGAACTGGCGCTGATGAACCTGGTGGTGAACGCCCGCGACGCGATGCCGGAGGGGGGACGCATCGTGGTCCGGGTCAGCCGGCGGACCCTGCACGGGGTTTCCGCATCCCGGGAAGCCGGGCCCGGTGCCACTCCGGAATTGGGGGCCGGTGAGTACCTGTGCATCGCAGTCACCGATCCAGGCCAGGGCATGGATGCGGCGACGCTGGCGCGCGCCGTGGAACCGTTCTTTTCCACCAAGGGGCCTGGCCAGGGCACCGGGCTCGGCCTGTCCATGGTGCATGGTCTGGCGCTGCAATCCGGTGGCGCCCTGCAGATCGACAGCACGCCCGGGCGCGGCACCGTGGTGACGCTGTGGCTGCCGGTCTCGGCCGAGGCGGCGGCCGCGGTGCTCGGTTCGGCGGATGGCGAGGCAGCGCTGCCGCGGGGCCAGGGGCGCGTGCTGCTGGTGGATGACGAACCCCTGGTGCTGGAGGGCACGGCGGCGATGCTGTCGGACCTGGGCTACGAGGTGCAGACTGCCGCTTCGGCGGAGATCGCGCTGGGCCTGCTGTCCACTGGCCCCGCACCGGCGGCCGTGGTCACCGACCACGCGATGCCCGGCATGACCGGCGCCGACTTCGCCGCGGTGCTGGCGCGGGACATGCCCGGGCTGCCGGTGATCCTGGCGACCGGCCATGCCGGGCCATGGAACGATGCGGAGGGACCGCCGCGACTGGCGAAGCCTTATTCTCAGGCACAGTTGGCGCGCGCGCTGGCGGATGTGCAGCAGCGGCAGGCGGCGGAATAGGCTAGTCCGCGACCTGCTCCGCCAGCCGCCTCGGTGCCACCAGCCGGTAGCTGCGCCGAACCAGCGCCGCCGCCTCCGCCCAATCCGTTGCCCCTTCCAGCCGCAGCGCGACCCAGCCCTTGTGGCCGAGGTAGGGCGGCCGGAAGAACCGGTCCGGTGCCGCTTCCAGCAGAAGCTGCTGGCTGCCCGGCGGCGCCTTGAACCACACGGCCGGGCCATCCTCCGCCGTCTGCACCATGGCGAAGATCCGGTTGCGGACGCGGAAGGTCGGGTGGTCCCAGGTCTCGACCTCCGCCGCCTCCGGCAAGGCGAGGCAGATGCGGCGAAGCCGGGCGATGGCGCGCGGGCGGGATGGGTGTGGCATCCGCCGAGGCTACCCCGGCAGGTGGCGCGTTTCGCCAGGTTTCGCGCGGCTTGACCCGGCCCGGGCGGGCGGGGGAGCCTGCCCCGCCAGCACACCGAGGGGACCAAGTCATGAAGCGCCCGCAGTTGATCGCGTCCGCCCTGGCGGTGGCCGCGCCGATCCTCGCCGGTGCGGCCGCGGCGCAGGATCGCCCGCCGCTGTTTCCGACGCGCGATGTCAGCGTCGCCTACCGCGTGACCGAGACGCAGGCCCGCCCTGCCGGCCAGCCGGCGCTGCCGGGGATGACGCTGTCCTGGCTCGCCGCCGCGCAGACCATGCGGGTGGACCTGGCCGGCATGGGCTGGATGGTGGCCGACCACCGGGCGCAGCGCGGCTTCATGGTGATGGAGCAGATGCGCATGGTGATGAACATCCCAATGGACCAGGTGGCCAAGCACACGGGCATGTCCCCCACCGCCCGCTTCCGCCGCACCGGCAGCGCCACCGTCGCCGGGCATGGCTGCACGGTGTGGAACTTCGAGGACGGCAACGACCGCGGCACCGCCTGCATCACGACGGACGGCGTGATGCTGCGCGCCCAGGGCAGCGCGCAGGGCCAGTCCGGCAGCATGGAGGCGACGCAGGTGACCTATGGCGCGCAGGACCCGGCCCGCTTCCAGGTGCCCGCCGGCTACCAGACCATGCAGATGCCCCAGGGCATGCCGAATATCCCGGGACTGTCCGGCGCCCCGCGCCGCTAGACTTCGACAGCGACGCCCAGCTTCCGCGCTGCGGCCTCAAGCCCCGCGAGGATGGCGGGCGAAAGCATGACGCCGTCCCGCAGCGCCTCGCGGCGATGCGCCAGGCCGGATTCGCCGGGCAGGCGCACCCGCGCTACGCCAGGCCGCGGGGTTGCCGCGCGGCAGGCGGCGGCGGTGTGGCTGGTCTGCCGGCGGAAGGCGTCGATCCCGGCGAAGGCCTCCGGATCATACAGTTGCAGCAGCACGGAGGCGGTCCAGCCGCTCGGCCGGTCGGCGCGGCCATAGCCGGACAGGCCCTGGGTCAGCGCCTCGTTCATCAGCGCCCAGGCGTAGCCCTTCTGGCCATGGTCCTGCCCGCCGGCCGGCAGCAATGTGCCGCCCCGGGTCAGCACGGCCGGGTCGGTGGAGGCGCGGCCCTCGGCGTCCTGCACCCAGGCATGCGGGAATTGCCCGCCTTCCTTCTGCAACCGCCCTGCCATGTTGATGGTGGTGATCGAGGCGCTGACATCCATCAGGATGGGCTCGGCATCGGTCGGGATGCCGGCCGCCACCGGGTCCGGCGCCAGCACGCCGGTGATCGCGCCGAAGGGCGCGACGGCGGCGGCGGCAGAGGCGGAGGAGGACAGCACCAGCATGAAGCCGCGCTCAGTCGCCCGCGTCAGATAGGCGGCCAGGCAGCCGATGTGGTGGCTGTCGCCGATCGCGACGGTCACCGTGCCGTAGGTGCCGACGCGGTCCAGCGCCAGGTCCAGTGCGCGGTGCACCAGCCACGGCCCTGGCAGGCGGCGGCCGTTCCAGGTGACGCAGGCGCCGCGGTCGCGCAGCACCTCCGGCTCCCCCTCCGTCGCCATGCCGCCATTGCCCATGTCCTCCAGGTAGCGCGGCAGCAGCGCCAGGCCGTGGGTCGCGTGGCCGAGCAGGTCCGATTCCACCAGCGTGCGCGCGACGGCATCGGCTTTCGGCGCATTCAGCCCGGCGGCGCGGCACAACGCCTCGGCGAAGGCAGTCAGGCGCGCCGGGTCGTGGCGTGTGGCTTCGGACATGGCAGGAGGTTTCCGGCGTGATGGCGTGGCCCGCAAGGTATCGCGAAGCGCGACGCCCCGTCGATGCGGGGGCAACGACGCAAGGCTGCCATGCAGTCAGGACAAATCCGCAAAAATATTGGGTTTCAAGTCGCCAGAAACTACGCCAAGAGCAATCATGCTCGAACATTCCGACTGCACAGTGCAACTTCTTGAGTCACAAATCGCTGCCATGCGGAAGATCATGACTGATCTGGCCCAGGCCTTCGACGAGGCACTGCTTCTGCTGGAGCAGGACGCGCAGGATCTGGACCGCCCGGCTACGACGGACAGCGCGGCCGCGGAGGGAGACGCCGCCGCGGCCTGAGCCCGCCTGCCGGCTGGCACCGATGTTGCAGAGCCATCAAGGTCCTCGCAGCAAGGTGCCCATGGCCGCCCTTCCCAGTTCCTCCACCGGCGGCGCGCCCGCCGGGGGCAAATCCGTCAATCCGGTGGCGGCGGGCGTCGCGCCCGTCACCCGCTTCTTCAGCCTGCTCTGCGGCTGGTGGCTGCTGGGCTACAGCCTGCTGGTCTGCGCGGACCTCGTCGCGCGGCGCTACCTTGGCGTGTCGCTGCAAGGCACGGATGAGATCGGCGGCTACACCTTGGCCGGGCTCGTCGCCTTCGGCTTCGCCCATACGCTGGTGGTCCGGCGCCACACGCGGATCGACCTGTTCCTGTCGCGCCTGCCCGCCTGGCCGCGGGCGGTAGCGCATGTGGTGGCGGCGCTCGCCATTGCCGCCCTCGCGGCCTTCGCAGCCAGCCGCGGTTGGGCGGAGATGTCCGACAGCATCGAGTTCATGTCCGTCTCCACCAGCCCGTTGCAGGTGCAGCTTTGGATTCCGCAGGGCGTTTGGTTCGCGGGGCTCGCCCTGTTCGCCGTTGTCGCCGTGCTGCTCGCGCTGCACGCCGCATCCCTGCTGGCACGCGGCCGGGTGCGGGAGGTGAATGCCTGGTACGGCCCGCCGACGGTGGATGAGGAAATCGCGGTCGAGACCGGCAAGGAGGCGCTGCGATGACCGGCTTCGGGGTGACCGAGGCGGCCATCGGCTTTGCGCTGATGCTCGCCATGCTGTTCGCCGGGCTGCACGTCGGCGTGGCGATGGCGGCCGTGGCGCTGCTCGGCGCGGATCTTTATCTCGGCGCGCCGGTCATCAATGCGCTCGGGACGCAGTTGTGGGGGGCGACGGACAGTTTCACGCTGCTGGCGGTGCCGCTGTTCGTGCTGCTCGGCGAATTGCTGGTGAAGGGCGGGGCGACGGACCGGATGTACAAGGCACTGGCCGCTTGGCTGGGGCCGCTGCCGGGCGGGCTGCTGCACACCAATATCGGCGCCTGCGCGCTGTTCGCCGCCGTCTCGGGTTCTTCCGTCGCGACGGCGGCCACGATCGGCACCGTCGCGATGCCGACCTTCGCGAACCGGCGCTACGACCAGCGCCTGGTGCTCGGCACCATCGCGGCGGGGGCGACGCTCGGCATCCTGATCCCGCCCTCGATCAACATGATCATCTATGGCGCGATGACGAACACCTCCGTCGGCCGGCTGTATGCGGCGGGCGTGGTGCCGGGGCTGCTGCTGACCGGGATGTTCATGGGGCTGATCGCGGTGCTGTGCCTGTGGCGCCCGGCGCTGGCCGGGGAAAGCGAGCCGCGCCTGCCGCTCGGCGCCCGCATCCGCGCGCTGCGCGGTCTGGCGGCGCCGGTCGGGCTGTTCGTCGCGGTGATGGGCAGCATCTATGCCGGCTGGGCGACGCCGACCGAAAGCGCGGCGGTGGGCGTGGTGGCGGCCTTCCTGCTGTCCTTCTGCTACGGGCGCTTCAAGGTCTCCATGCTGCACGCCTGCTTTGAGACGACGGTGACGGTCAGTTCCATGATCCTGCTGATCGTGGCGGCGGCCTTCTACCTGAACTTCGTGCTCGGCATCCTCGGCGTGCCGCAGGCGCTGTCGGCCTTCGTCACCTCGCTCGAGGTCGGGCCGATCGGCATCCTGTTCGTGCTGTTCGTGTTCTACCTGGTGCTCGGCTGCTTCCTGGAGACGCTGTCGATGATGGTGGGCACCATCCCCATCGTCTTCCCCATCGTCGTCGCGTTGGGCATCGACCCGGTGTGGTTCGGCATCTTCCTGGTCGTGATGTGCGAGATCGCGCTGATCACGCCGCCAGTGGGGATGAACCTGTATGTGGTGCAGGGGGTGCGGACGAGCGGCACCGTGGGCGAGGTGATCCAGGGCACGCTGCCGTTCCTGGGCATCATGGTGCTGCTGGTGCTGCTGCTGATCGCGTTCCCCGGCATTGCGCTGTGGCTGCCGGGGCTGGCGTTCGACTGATGCATTTTCAAGTCAGGCGCTTGCCTGACGACTCGGAAAACGCGTCAGGAAATTTCCGAGGTCCGCATCGCGTAGTGGTCGCGCACCGCCCCGACCAGCCCGGCCACCGCCGCCTCCCGCTCCGCCGTCCAGGGTTCGCGGGCGCGGGTCGCGGCGGCGGCGACCGCGGCGGCGACCGCCTGCGGGTCCATGTGTGGAAAGTAGCCGTCGCGGTACAGCACGCGGCCATCCACCATGGTCAGTCGCACGTCGCGCGCATCCGCTCGCGCCAGGATCAGGTCGAGCAACGGCACGGACGGGTCGGCGTAGGCGCCCTGCACCCGACGCAGGTCGACGGCGATGACATCCGCGGCGAGCCCCGGCGCCAGCGTGCCGACCTGCCCGTGCAGGCCCATTGCCGCCGCGCCCTGTGTCGTCGCCATGCCGAACAGCGTCGCCGCGTCGGGCGGCCCGGCGCCGTGCCAGGACGGCTCGGTGGACAGCCTCGCCGCCAGGCGCAGTTCCTTCCACAGATCCTCGTCGTCATCCATCGTCTGGCAGTCCGTGCCGATGGCGACGCGCACGCCGGCTGCCCAATAGGCCGCCAGCGGCGCGATGCCGCAGCCGAGGCGCAGGTTGCTCGCGGGGTTGCGCACCAGCATCGTGCCGGTGCGGGCGGCGACCGCGATGTCCCCCGCCGTCAGATGCGCCGCATGGGCGAGCGAGGTCGCCGGGCCGAGCACGCCGAGGCGTTCCAGCCGTGCCAGCGTGCCCTCGGGGTACAGCCCTCGCGCGGCGGCGGCCTGCGCCACGCTTTCCAGCGCATGCATGTGGATCGGCACGCCCCGCGCCCGCGCGGCCTGGGCAAGCCCGGTGAACAGCGGGTCGCTGACCCATTGCGGGCCGGCGGGCGCGAAGGCCAGGCGGATGCGGCCATGGCTGGGCAGGGCTGCCGCAAGGCGGTCGTACAGCGCCGCCGCCTCCTCCGCCGTGGTGGCGTAGAGCGGCGGGTCGGGCGGGCCGACCAGCGCCTGCAAGGCCTCGGGCAGCGCGGCCAGGAAGCCGGGCTGGTCCTCGGCCGGAAAAACCAGGCTGGCGCGATCCTGCGCGCCGATGCCAACCAGCGCGCGCAGCCCGGCCGCGTCATAGGCGGCGATGGTGCGGGCGAGGTCGCCCGGCTGCCGCCCGGCCTCGCCCCAGGTGGTGTTGGCGTGGATGGTGGCGGTGACGCCGGAGGCCAGCATCTGCATCGCCGCCAGCGGCACCATCGCCGCCGGGTCCAGCCAGCCGCGCCGCCGCTTTGTGGTCTGCCAAGCTTCCAGGATCATGTCGGGGAAGCCGAGTTGCAACTGCGTCAACCCGCGCCCGTGCTGGTGCGCGTTCACCAGGCCCGGCAGCAGCGCGCAGCCTTCCAGGCGCAGGCGCTGCGCGGCCGGCGCGGCGGCGGCGAGGTCTGCCGCGGGGCCGATGGCGGCGATGCGGCCATCCGCGCCCACCAGCACGCCATGGCCTTCCCGCGCCACGCTGTCCGTGGCACCGACGATCAGCGCCTCCGCCGTCAGGAGGCAGGTGGCATCACGCATCGGAGTTCTCCATGACTGAATCCGCCGCCGAGACCCGCGCGCTCGACCTTGCCGCCGGCTATCTTGATGCGATCCGCGCCGGCAGCCTTGATGCCCCGGGCGTCACCCGCGCGTCCTACGGCGCCGGGGAGCGGCTGGCGCACCTTCTGGCGCGGGAGGCGGCGGAGGGGCTGGGGCTGGAGGTCTCGGTGGACCCGATCGGCACCCTGTCCATGACGCTGCCCGGCACAGACCGCGCCCTGCCCGCCGGAATCATCGGCAGCCATGTGGACAGCGTGCCGCATGGCGGCAATTTCGATGGCGCGGCCGGCGTCGCCATGGGGCTGGCGGTGGCCGCGCGACTGCGCCACCTCGGCCGCCGCCTGCCACGGGACCTGACGGTGCTGGCGATCCGGGCGGAGGAGATGGTGTGGTTCCCGGCCAACTACCTCGGCAGCCGCGCGGCCTTCGGGCTGCTGCCGCGCGAGGCGCCGGACACGCTGCGGCGCAGCGACAGCGGCCGGACGCTGGCCGACCACATGTCCGAGGAAGGATTCGACCCTGACTTCATCCGCCAGGGCCGCGCCAGCCTGCGCGCCGATCGCATCGCCTGGTTCCTGGAGCCGCATATCGAACAGGGCCCGGTGCTGGTGGAGGCGGGCCTGCCGGCCGGGATCGTCACCGGCATCCGCGGTTCGCTGCGCCACCGCAACTGCCGCGCAATCGGGCAGGATGCCCATGCAGGAGGCGCGCCGCGCCGCACCCGGCGCGATGCGGTGATCGCCGCCGCCACGCTGGTCGCTGGTCTCGATGCCTTCTGGACGGCGCAGGAGGCGGCTGGCGCCGACCTGGTCTGCACCATTGGAGAATTCTTTACCGACGCCACGCGCCATGCACCGACCCGCGTGCCCGGGGAGGTGCGCTTCACGCTGGATATCCGGTCCGAGGATGTGGCGACGCTGGCGCGCGCCGAGTCCTGGCTCGCCACGGCCGCCGCCGAGGCGAAGGCGCGGCATGGCGTGACCATGGATTACGGCCCTGCCCTGCATGTGCCGCCGGCGCTGATGGACCCGCGGCTGCGCGCGGCGCTGGGGGCGGCAGCCGCGGAGGCCGGCATCGCCAGCATGAACATCGCCTCCGGCGGCGGGCATGATTGCGTGACCTTCGCGGGCCAGGGCGTGGCATCCGCCATGCTGTTCATCCGCAACGACGGCGGCAGCCACAATCCGGATGAGGCGATGGAGATGGAGGATTTCGCCGCCGCCTTCCGCATCGCGGCCGGCGCGGTGGAACGCTTCGGCTAGTCGCTCCACCGCGAAAGCCGGTCGGCATCTCTCGCCGGCCGAGCGGCCGAATGGCCGCCGCCGCTGATGCGTCATGCCGCAGGCATGCCCTCGGCATGACGAGCCAAGGCCGCCCATGTGGCCGCCCGGCGCTTGCGGGCTGGCTTTAATTGATGGTGAAGCCGCGCGCGGCACCAACCGTGCCGTTCCAGGTCTGCGTGCACTGCGCCCAGACGCGGTTGCAGGTGTCGCGCCAGGTCGGCAGGATCACGGCGCCGACGGCTTCGCGCACCAGCTGCGCATCGGCCTCGTTCACCGTGACCAGCGTGTTGCGGAACGGCTTGTGTTCGGTGCAGGGCCCGCCGGTGGAGCAGGACAGCGCATCGCCGTTGGAGTTGGTCGCGATGTCCCACATCGCATCCTCCATCCGGCGGAACTCCCGCGTCAGCGCCGTCTGCTGTTCCGGGGAGAAGCGGCGCCAGGCGGCCATGGTCATGAAGTGGCCCTGCACGGCGCCCGAAAGCCCCAGCGGCAGGATATGCGTGGTGACTTCCGGCCAGTTGCCCGTATTGCCGGATGTGGCGGAGGTGATGGCGCAGCTCGTCACGCCGCGTTGCAGCGCCGGATACACCTCGCTGAACTGCAACGTCACCGGCGTGGCGCCAAGGTGCTGCAACAGCGCGGACATGGTCGGCGTGAAGGACCGCACCTTCAGCCCGCGCAGGTCGCGGACGGAATTGATCGGCGCGTTGCAGTAGATGATCTGCGGGCCGAAGGGCCACAGCGTCATCACCCGCGTGCCGAAGCGCTGCTGCAGGCGCTCATCGAAGGCGGCGCGGTAGGATTCCACGGCGCGGCGCAGTTCCGGCACGCTGGTGGAGACGCCGATCAGGTCCAGCCCCTCGAAGAAGGGATCGTCGCGCGCGACCATGCCGATCTGCACGCTCATCACGTCGAACGCGCCGGAACGCAGCAGGCGCAGACTGTCCGCCGCCTGGATGCCGAGCACGTCGAGCGGGTTGTAGGTGACGGCCAGAGGCGTGCTGGCGGCGGCGGCGAGGCCAGCGAAGAACGGCCGCTCCACGCCATCCACATGCTTGGTGTTCTGGCTGAAGTTGCCGGCGACGCGAAGCGGGATCTGCGTCTGCGCCTGGGCGGAGGCGCCCAGCGCGAGGGCGGCAGCAAACAGTCCGCCTGCGAGGCGGCGTGGAAGGCTGGGCATGGGCGTTCTCCTGGCGGTTTATGCGGCACGGAGCTTGCAACATCCGGGCCAAAACCGAGGATCCCCCATCATGCGCCGCGACCTGGTCGGCTACGGCTTCGCGCCACCCCGCATCGCCTGGCCAGGCGACGCGCGCCTCGCCGTTTCCATCGTGGTGAACTACGAGGAAGGGGCGGAAATGGCGGTCGAGGCCGGCGATGCGGAGAATGAGCGCATCGGCGAGGTCATCAGCATCGTGCCGCCGGGTCGCCGCGACATCGGCCAGGAACAGATTTTTGGCTACGGCCTGCGCGCCGGGCTGCCACGATTCCTGGAGGCGTTCGACAGGTATGGCGTGAAGGCCAGTTTCTTCATGTGCGGCCGCGCGGTGGAACGCACGCCGGCGCTGGCGGCGGAGGTGGCGCGGCGCGGGCATGAGGCGGCGAATCATGGCTGGGTCTGGCGCCCGCATGCGGATTACGCGACCGAGGCGGAGGAGGAAGCCGGCCTGCTCCGCGCCGGCGCCGCGATCGAGGCCGCGACCGGCGCGCGGCCGGTGGGCTTCTTCTGCCGCGGCAGTGCGTCGCCCTGGACGCGCTTGCTGCTGGCGAAGCATGGCTACCTGTACGACAGCAACGCCTTCGACGACGACCTGCCCTACTGGGACGCGGGGATGCTGGTGTTGCCCTACGCGCTCGACTGCAACGACATGAAATTCTTCCACCCGAACGGCTTCGTCCTGCCGGACCAGTTCGTGGCCTATGCCGAGTCGGCGATGGACCAGCTGATCGAGGAAGGTGAGCGCGGCGTGCCGAAGCTGCTGAATATCGGGCTGCACCTGCGCATCTGCGGCCGCCCGGCCCGCTTCCGCGCGGTGGAGGGCATCCTGCGCGCGCTGAAGTCCCGCGGCGACGCTGTCTGGGTTGCGCGCCGCCGCGACATCGCCGAGCACCTGCACAAGGTCCTGCCGAAGCCAGGGGAGTCCGCGCCATGATCACCATCGACAACCAGCAGGTCTTCACCGAGACGACGGAACTGGTCGACCCCGCGCATACCGCGCTGGTGGTCATAGATCCGCAGAATGATTTCTGCGCGGAAGGCGGCATCTTCGCCCGCGCCGGCAAGGACATGAGCAGCTTCCCCGCCGCCATCCGCGCCTGCGCCCGGCTGGTGGACGCCGCCCGCGCTGCCGGGGTGCAGGTGTTCTTCATCCAGAACCAGAAGCTGTCCCACGGCCGCTCCACCTCCCCCGCCTGGCTGCGCTTCCTGACAGTGCGCAACGGCATCACGGAGGAGCCGGAAGTGTGCCTCGCGGGAAGCTGGGGCGCCGAATTCGTGCCGGAATTGCAGCCGGCCGGGCGCGACATCGTGGTGCAGAAATGGCGCAGCTCCGCCTTCGTCGGCACCAACCTCGACATGCTGCTGCGCACCAACCGCATCCGCACCGTGGTCTGCTGCGGCTTCATCACCCAGGGCTGCATCGAATCCACCGCGCGCGACGCGGGCTTCTACGACTACTACCCGGTGGTGGTGGAGGATGCGGTCGCCAACCATGACCCGGACCTGCACGCGGCATCCCTGCTGGTGCAGCGTTCGCGCTACGACGTGATGCCGAGTGCCGCGATCCTGCCGGTGTGGGAGGCGGTGGTTCCGCAACTGCGGGCGCCGGACTGACCCCAGGGGCAGTTACGCATTCCAACAATCATCCGTGATCCGCCGGATGCAACGCTCTATTTCGTTTTGTATTTGAAAATAGAGCTTAAGTAGAAGGCCTGCCGCGCGATGTCGTGCCGGCTGCGTCAGCGCCCTGCCACCGCTTCGCGGCAGTTGCGCCGTCGGAAGAACATCATTGCGAATCTAGAATCAGTGCCCCGCATCTTCCGCCGCCGGGCATCAGGAGAATTACGTGGCTCGTCTGCATCTGCCGCGTTGGCTCGCCTGGGTGGGCGCGCCGTTGGTCCTGCTGTTGCTGCTGGTGGCCTTCTGGTCGTGGGACTGGTTCATCCCGCTTGCCGAACGCCGCGCCTCCGCCGCCATCGGCCGCACCGTCACCATCGGGCACCTGCACCTGCGGCCCGGCCGCATCAGCGTGCTGACGGCCGAGGATGTGCGCATCGCCAATCCGGATGGCTTCGCGGCCGATGCGCCTTTCGCGCAGGCGGCGCGGCTGGTGGCGCAGGTGGACCTGATGGAATCCTGGCGCCGCAACGCGCTGGTGGTGCCGGAGGTCGAACTCCAGCAGCCGGTGGTCGAGGCTGCGTCGCGCGACGACCGTAGCAACAACTACACCCTCGACGTCGCCCTGCCCGAACCGGGCCAGCCCGCGGCCTTGCAGATCGGCATCCTGCGGATCGTCGAGGGCCGCGCCCACATCGTGCTGCCGCATCTCCAGGCCGATCTGCGCCTGGCGATTGCCACGCGTGACGAGGGCGGCGCGGCGCCACGCCTCGCCGCCACCATCACCGGCACCTATGCCGACCAGCCGATCACCGGCGAGGCGCTCGGCGGCGCCGTGCTGGCGTTGCAGGCGGACCGGCCGTGGCCAATCGCCGTGCAACTCGCCAACGGCCCGACGGAACTCTCGCTGGAGGGCACGCTGCGCGACCCGCTGGCGCTGGGCGGCGCGGAGCTGCGCCTGGTGCTGCGCGGCCCCGACATGGCGCTGCTGGACAAGCTGACCGGCGTGCCGATTCCGCGCACGGCGAACTACGAGGTCGCAGGCCAGCTCGACCAGGTCGACGGCCGCTTCCGCTTCCGCGAGATCGCCGGCCGCGTCGGCCAGACCGATATCGCCGGCACGCTGACCGTGGGCACGATTGAATCGCGTGTCGATGTCGTGGGTGAACTGCATTCGCGCCGCGTCGATCTCGCCGACCTCGGCGGCTTCATCGGCGAGGAACCCGGTCGCGTGGCAACCCCCGGCCAGACGCCGGAACAGCGCCGTGCCCTGGCCCGCAACGAGGCGCAGGCGCGCGTGCTGCCGGATGAGCCGATCAACCTGCCGAAGCTGCAATCGACCGACATCCGCATCAGCTACCGCGCCGACAGCGTCATCGGGCGCAACGTGCCCTTCGACAGCCTGCGCACGGAGCTGGAGGTGAAGGACGGCGTGGTGCATCTGCGGCCGCTGACGCTCGGTGTCGGGCGCGGCCAGATCGCCGGCAACGTCACCCTGACGCCGGCCGAGGAGGGCCGCATGCGGGCCGAGGCCGATGTGCAGTTCCAGCGCCTCGACCTGTCCCGCCTGATGCAGGCGACCCGGACCTTCGAGGGGGCCGGCACCATCAACGGCCGGGCGCGCCTCACCGGCACCGGCAATTCCTTCGCCACGATCCTCGGCGCCGGCAACGGCACGCTGACGCTGGGCATGTCCGGCGGCAACCTCTCCGCCCTGCTGGTGGATCTGTCCGGGCTGCGGCTGGCGAATGCGGTGCTGTCCTCGCTCGGGGTGCCTGGGCGCACGGCGGTGCAGTGCTTCGTGGGCGACCTGGTGCTGCAACGCGGCGTGCTGAACCTGCGCACGGTGCTGCTGGATACCGAGGACGTGCTGGTGGCGGCGACCGGCAGCGTGAGCCTGGCGCGGGAGCGGCTGGACATACGCCTGCGCAGCTCCTCCAAGAGCTTCACCATCGGTACCCTGCCGACCTCGATCCTGGTCGCCGGCAGCTTCCGCAACCCGTCCGTCGGGCCGGAACTGGGCGAGCTGGTGGCGCGGGGCGGCGCTGTGGCCGGGCTGGCGGCACTGCTCGCGCCGGTCGCCGGGCTGCTGCCGACCATCCAGTTCGGCACCGGCGAGGACGATCGCTGTGAGGCGATGGTCCGCCGCGGCGCGCCGCCAGCCCGTTAGCTGATCCTTACCAACCCACCTCACCCGATCCAGCAAAGCGACGACCAGGCCATGAGCGACGCCGTGCCCGTCAGCCGAAAGTTCTTCCGTGACTTCGCTCGCCTGGCCACACCCTACTGGACCGAGAAGGGACGCTGGCGGCCGCGGCTGCTGACCGGCCTGCTGGGCCTGCTGGTGGTCTGCCAGATCGGCCTGGTGCTGCGGCTGAATGTCTGGAGCGCCGATCTGTTCGATGCGCTGGAGCGGCGCTCGACCGAACACGCCATGGCGCAGATCGGCATCTTCGTGCTGATCCTGTGCGGCACCATGGCCGCCAACATGGGCCACCTGGCGGTGCGCCGGCATCTGCAGCTGGATTGGCGGCGCTGGCTGACCGGCCGCGTCGTCGGCCGCTGGATGGAGGATTCGCGGCATTTCCAGGCCGGCCTGATCCCCGGCGACCACGCCAACCCGGATGGACGCATCGCCGAGGATATCCGCGTGATGACGGAAGCCGCGGTCGATCTCGCCAGCACGCTGTTCTACTGCGTGCTGCTGCTGGTGACCTTCGTCGGCATCCTGTGGTCGCTGTCCGGCTGGATCACCGTGGCTGGCATCGCGGTGCCGGGCCACCTGGTGCTGCTCGCCTTCCTGTATGCCGGCATCGGTGCCGTGGTCGCCTTCGTGCTCGGCCGGCCGCTGGTGCGGACCACCGATGTGCGCCAGACCAAGGAAGCCAATTTCCGCTACGACCTGGTCCGCGCCCGCGAAAGCGCCGAGCCGATCGCGCTGGCCCGCGCGGAACACGCCGAGCGCGCGCGCCTGACAGCGGGGTTCGAGACCATCGCCCTGGCCTGGAAGGACCAGTCGGTCGGGCTCGCCCGGCTGATCGCCTTCTCATCCGGCTATGTCGCGCTCGCCGCGGTGTTCCCGATCCTGGTCGGCACGCCGCGCTTCCTGGAGGGCACGCTGACGCTGGGCCGGCTGATGCAGTCGGCGCAGGCCTTCCAGCAGGTGACGGCGGCGCTGTCCTGGCCGGTGGACAACCTGCCGCGCATCGCCGAGTGGCGCGCCTCCGTGGAACGGGTCCTGGCGCTGGAGGAAGCGGTGCAGGTGGTGGCGCTGGAGGCGGCGCGGGCCGGCGAGACCGCCATCAACATGGACCGCGCGCCCGGCGCCTGGCTCGGCGTCTCGGATTTGTGGGTGGCGGAGCCGGACGGCACGGCGCTGCTGAACAACCTGTCGCTGCGGGTGGAACCAGGCGAGCACGTGCTGGTGGATGGCGACCCGGTGGCCGCGGCGGCCTTCTTCCGCGTCGTCGCCGGCATCTGGCCCTGGGGCTATGGCCAAGTGGACCTGCCGGCCGACGCGCTGATGATCGCCATCGGCCGCCGGGTGTTCCTGCCGCAGGGCACGCTGCGGCGCGCGCTCGCGCTGCCTGGGACGGCGGCCGATCCGGACGACGTCGCGATCCGCGCGGCGCTGGCCGATGTCGGGCTGGCGAGGCTTGGCGAACGCCTCGACCAGTCGGAGGATTGGGCGGAGGTGCTGAACGGCGCCGACCTGCAACGGCTCGCCTTCGCGCGGTTGCTGCTGCTGCGGCCGGACTGGGTGGTGCTGGGCGACGCGACGGATGCGCTGGACCCGATTTCCGCCGACGCGCTGCTACGGCTGGTGGTGACGCGGCTGCCGCAGGCGGCGCTGGTGCTGATCGGCCAGCATCCCGGCTCCGCCGAGGCGTTCAACCGTCGCCTGACTCTGGACCGCTCGACGGGTGGGGAGGTGCTGCTGAACGAGGTCTATGCCCGCCGCCAGGCCGCCCGTGCCCCGAAGCGACGGCCGCTGAAGGTGGTGGACTGGCTGCGCCAGGGCTATCCGGCGGATGCCCCCAGCACCACGCACGGGTGAGGGTTGTCCGGTGCGGGCGTCTGCCGGGCTGTCGCACGCCCCTGCCGGCGGCCTACACTCGATCGGGTGACCAAGCATTCAGCCCCCCCGCGCGGCGCCACCGCGCCGCTGCCGCCCTCCGGCCAGGCGCGCCCGCCGATCTGGCTGCTGGTCGCGATCATCGCCATCGGCCCCTTCACCATGCAGGTGCTGGTGCCGTCGCTGCCGGCGATGGGGCGGGATCTCGGCGCCTCCACGGCCAATGTCCAGCTGACGGTGACGTTGTACCTGCTGGGGGTGGGCGCGGGGCAGTTGGTCTATGGCCCGCTGTCGGACCGCTTCGGGCGGCGGCCGCTGCTGATGGGCGGGCTGGCGCTGTATGCGGTGGCGAGCCTGGCGGCGGCATTGGCGGGCGGCATCGGCGCGCTGGTGGTGGCGCGCGTGATCCAGTCCATCGGTGCCTGCGCCGGGGTGGTGCTGACCCGCGCCGTGATCCGCGATGTGTGGCCGCGCGACGAGGCGGCCAGCGTGCTCGGCTACGTCACCATGGGCATGACCATCGCGCCGATGCTGGCGCCGATCCTGGGCAGCCTGCTGCAGGAAAGCTTCGGCTGGCGCGCCAGCATGTGGGCCTGCCTCGGCGTGGTGGTGCCGCTGGCACTGGTCGCCTGGCTGCGGCTGCCGGAGACGCTGGCCGTGCCGCAGAAGCTGCCCGGCCTGTACGCGATCTGGCAGGCCTATCGCAGCCTGTGGGCGATCCCGGCGTTTCGGGCCTACACCGCGCTGACGGCCTGCGCGACCGGCATCTTCTTCGCCTTCCTCGGCGGTGCGCCCTACGTCGTGGTGCAGGGGATGGGCTACACGCCGGTGCAGTTCGCGCTGGCGTTTGCCACGATTTCCATCTTCTTCGCGGCGGGAAACTGGCTGGCAGGGGTGCTCTCGAAGCGCCTCGGCATCCTGCGGATGCTGGGGCTCGGCACCGTCATCGCCACGGTGGGCGCGCTGGGCGCGGCGGTGGCGGTGCTGGTTTTCCCACCGCATATCCTGGTGTTCTTCGCGCCGATGGCCGCCGTCGCGGTCGGCAACGGCATGACGCAGCCCAACGCCATCGCCGGCGCGCTGAGCGCCAAGCCGCAACTGGCCGGCACCGCCTCCGCCCTTGTGGGCGCGTTGCAGATGGGGTTCGGCGCGCTGATGACCTTCATCGTCGGGCTGGTGGAATACGGCAGCGGCATCGGCACTTCGCTCACCATGGCAGCGGTGGGCGTGGCGTGCCTGATGGCGCTGCGCGGCGCACGGCGGGCGGGGGGAGGATGAGGGGATGACGGACAGCTACATGCAGGAACAGGCCGAGGCGCTGGCGCAGCACCTGCGCCTGACGGATGGCAAATCCGGCTATGTCGAGGCCACGGCCGAGGGCTTCCGGGTGTTCGTGCGCAGGAAGTGGCCGGGCAAGCCGCTGGCGGCCTGGGACGGGCTGCCGGTGGAGTGGCACGAGAACGTCGGCAGCAACAAGGCGGCCAACCGGTAGAACGCGCCGACCGCGTTCTACAGCAGCCAATCGTTGCCCAGCACCGGATTGGGGAGCCCGAAGTCGATCTCCGGCGCGGGGTCGAGCGGGAGTGGAAGGCTCGCCTCCGGCGGGGGCGCCAGCAGATCCGTGTCGAATCCGTCGAGGAAATCGGCGGGGCCTGGTCCCGGCACAACCAGCAGGTCGGCCACCTCCGTCGCCGGCCCGGGGTCCGGAAGGGCGGGTGCCACGGCTTGGA
Source organism: Falsiroseomonas sp. HC035 (assembly GCF_050563525.1). NCBI lineage: Bacteria > Pseudomonadati > Pseudomonadota > Alphaproteobacteria > Acetobacterales > Roseomonadaceae > Falsiroseomonas > Falsiroseomonas sp. HC035. Next base: position 202,146 of record NZ_JBNXUN010000004.1, on the reverse strand, counting down.
TCGGCTTCGCGTCGGAAGACTGCGCCCCAGGCTGGTGCGGTCGGCCCGGGCCATCCGCCGGCACATCGGGACTGGCGACCACGATCAGCGCTGGGTCCGAAGCCCCAGGTTGCTGGCCGGGCGGCTGGCCCTTACCGGGCTTGCCATCCAGCACCTCCGCCACCACGCCTGGGATCGGCGCCGTGACGGGAGCGTCGGGCTGCTGACCGGGCGCCAGGTCAAGACCCGGTGGGCCGCCATCCAGCACCTCCCCCACCACGCCCGGAATCAGTACCGGGCCCGCAGCGTCGGGCTGCTGGCCGGGCGCCAGGTCAAGACCCGGCGGGCCGCCATCCAGCACCTCCCCCACCACGCCCGGAACCAGTACCGGGCCCGCAGCGTCGGGCTGCTGGCCCGGCGCCAGGTCAAGACCCGGCGGGCCGCCGTCCAGCACCTCCCCCACCACGCCCGGAACCAGTACCGGGCCCGGAGCCTCCGGCTGCTGGCCGGGCGCCCGGTCAAGACCCGGCGGGCCGCCATCCAGCACCTCCCCCACCACGTCCGGAATCAGTACCGGGCCCGGAGCCTCCGGCTGCTGGCCAGGCGCTCGATCAAGACCCGGCGGGCCGCCGTCCAGCACCTCCGTCACCACATCCGGGACCGGCACCGTGGCCGGAGCGTCGGGCTGCTGGCCGGGCGCCTGGTCAAGACCCGGGGGGCTGCCATCCAGCACCTCCGTCACCGTATCCGCAGGATCGGGCTTGTCACCGATCTTTTCCCGGGCGTCAGGCACGACCGGCACCGCCGCCGTCGGCTTCGCGTCCTGCTCGGCGGCCTCAGGTCGGGCGGGGGCCGTCCCTGGCGCCTCAGTTACAGCGGGCGGCGGCTTCGGCGGGGAGGCCTCGGGCCGGGGCCGGGCCACGACCACGACGGCCGGCATCGTCTCCGGGATCGGCAGGTTGAACGCCGGGTCGGCGGGCCGATCCAGCCCACCCCCCGGCAAATCCCTGGCCTGGGCGAAGCCTGACCGCTCATATGCGACCGGCGCCAGGACTGTCGGCGCGGGCTGGTCCACCACGTTGGCCACCACCGGCGGCGCCACTGCGACGGCCGGTGCCATCACGCCCTGCGTCTGCGTGCCAACCGCGGGTGCGGCGCCCTGAGGCTCCGCGATGGCCGGGGCCGGATCGGCACTGCGTCCCGTGACCGGATCGCGGTCGCGGGCCAGGGAATCGACCTGCAGAGCCTCGCCCGCCGTGGGCCGCCGTGGGCTGAATTCGAACACCTCCTCCGGCCGGGTGGCAGGAGCCGCAAGGCCCGGTGCGCCTGCCCCCGGCGCGAATTCGCTGCCGGCGACCGTCAGCACCACCGGGGCGCCCCGCGCCGGCGCGGCAAGCGCGATCTCCTCCAGCGGCATCAGCGCGCTGCCCTGCGCCATCCGCCCCTGGACGCCCTCGGCCAGAAAATCCTGCGTCGCCTTCCAGGTGGCGAGGAAGCTTCCGGCCATCTCCAGCCGCGCCGTTTCCTGCGGCGTCTGCGCCACGGCGACGGACAGCATGGCGCCGGCCAGACTGGTGGCCGCCAGGGTCGCCCCGGCGCTGAAGCTGACGGCGCGGAACCCGCCCTCGTCGAGCGTGCCGGCGGCGATGATGGTCCGCGGGCTTTCCGGCAGGGCCGCGCCGGCCAGCGCACCCTCGATGACGTTGCGGCGCGGATTGGTGGAGGCGGCGGATTTGCGGCGCCCGCCCTTTGTGCTGGCCGTGCCCGTCTCCGGCTCCTCGACGAGGAACGGTTCGTCCTCCTCCACCAGCGTCGCCTCGGCCGCAGCGGGATCGCGCGGCGAAGGGCGCGGGACGGTCGCGAGCGGGTTGGCAGGCATCGGCAGCGTCGCCGCAATCAGGGCCGCGCGCCTGGCAGCCTCCCCGGCATCGAGCAACTGCGTGCCGAAGCGCAGGATGGTCTCCCGATCTTCCCTCAGAAACGTCGCGGTGGGGGCTGGATTCGACGCAGTGCGAAACAATTCGAACGACATTCGGAAGCTCCTCTCAGTCACAACTTGCGTCGTGACCGGATCGGATCTTTCCAGCTATGGCTCTGAATTAGATCCGCAAGAAGAATGGCGCATCCATGACTACGCTCTACTGTCCGAACCCTATGTCGCCGGGCATCGGCATGCACCCGTCATCCTGCAGCCAAGGATGCTGCTGGCGCCGAGTTGATGAGCGTTGGAAGCCTATGTTGAAGGCGCGATCGCCGCAGCTAAGCTTCGAAGCGCGCCAGCCGCACCGCCGTGTGTCCCCGCATCGCCTGCGGGCTCGGCATCACCAGCAGGCAGTCGTCATGCGGGGTCCGCACCTCCGCCTCGCCATCCAGGGCGATCAGCGTGTTGCGCCGCGCCACCACCTCGCCGCCGCGGAAGTCGCGCAGGAAGGTGAAGCCGGTGGTCGCCGCCGTCACGGTGCGGGTCACCCGCGCCACCCGCCCATCCGGTCGTGCCGCATCCGGCGGCAGCGCCGCGCCTTCCTCCGCCATGCCGAGGTGGCGCAGCAGGCGGGCGGCGGTGGCTTCCATCTGCGCCAGGGTCTCGGGCTGCCAATGCGGCCCGGCCTCCAGCAGCAGGGCGCGCGCGCCTTCCCGGAAGTGAGCGTGGTCGATCATCCGCATCCCCGCCGCGTGGCCCTCATCCGCCACCACCAGTCCAGGCGTGCCCAGCGCCCGGCCGAGCGCCCGTGCCGCCGGCCCCGGCCCGGCCAGGAACAGCGGGTCCGACGGCCACAGCATGGAATGCAGGTCGAGCAGCACATCCGCCTGGCAGACCAGCGGCAGCAGCGCCCGCGCCCGGTCGAGTTCCGCCGATCGCCGCAGTCCGCCGAGCATGGTCGGCGCCCAGAGCCGGTTCATGTCCTCGTCCACAAAGCGGCTGGCGGTGGGGTCGGCCGGGTCGAAGCGGTCGAGTGCCGCCAGGTTGGCGAAGGCCAGCGTCAGCCGCCCGGCGCGCGGCCGCACGCCGTCGCGCAGCCAGCGGGTCAGCAGCAGCGCGCCCGAAATCTCGTTGCCATGCACCACGCCGGTGACCAGCAGGTGCGGTCCAGGTTCCGCGGCGGCGAAGCTCCAGACGCCGGGGATGCCGGCATTGCCGGCTCGCCAGGGGCCGAGATCCGGTCGCGGCAGGCGCACATCGAGCGGCGGCAGGCCGTCCAGCCTCATCCGGCCGCCTGCCGGTCGCCGAGGCGGTCGAGAAAGCCCATGCAGGCCGCCAGCTCGGATTCGGCGATCCATTCCTCGGGCTGGTGCGCCTGCGCCACGTCGCCGGGGCCGCAGACGATGCTGGCGATGCCGGCGTCCTGGAACACGCCGGCCTCGGTCGCGAAGGGCACCCGCGCCGCCTGCCCCACCGCGCCGCAGTCCCGCGCCAGGTCGAACAGCGGGGAGGCTTCGGGCAGCTCGAGCGGCGGGGCGTGGCAGCGCGTGCGGATGCGGAATTCCGCCTGCGGTGCGGCGGCGCGCAGTTCAGGCAGCAGCACGTCCGCCGCGTAGCTCCGCAGCGACGCCACCACATCCGCCGCCCGGTCGCCCGGCACGCTGCGGACCTCGAAGACGAATTCGGCAAGATCGGGGACGATGTTCAGGATGCTGCCGGCACGGAAGGTGCCAGTGTGCACCGTGGTCCAGGGTGGCTCGAAGCCTGCCGCTCGGCGGCCTTCCACGGCGAAGCGGCGCGCGGCCTGCTTCAGGAAGGCCACTGCCTCCGCCGCCGCCTCGAGCGCATTGGCGGTGCGGTGGGTCTGGGAGGAATGGCCGGTCAGCCCGGTCACCTCGACCTCCCAGGAGGCATAGCCCTTGTGCGCCACCACCGGCGCCATGGAACTGGGCTCGCCCACCACGCAGAAGGCTGGAGGCGGGCCGGATTGCGGCAGGCTGTCCACCAGCAGCGGGGCGCCGGCGAAGGTGGTTTCCTCGTCGAAGGAAAGGCACAGGTGCACCGGCCGGCGCAATGGCTTGGCCAGCAGGCCGGGCACCGCGGCCATGACGCAGGCCCAGAAGCCCTTCATGTCCACGGTGCCGCGCCCGGTCAGCCGGCCATGCGCCTGGCGCAGCGCGAAGGGATCGGCCGCCCAGGCCTGGCCCGCCACCGGCACGCAGTCGGAATGCGCCGAGAGCGCGACGCCGCCCGCCACCAGCGGGCCGACCACGGCATGCAATGCGGCCTTCTGGCGCTGCTCGTCGAACACCAGCCGGCTCGCCACGCCCTGCGCGGCCAGCTCGAAATCGACCCATCGCACCAGGTCGAGGTTGCTGCGCGCGCTGGTGGTGTCGAACGCCACCAGCCGCGCCAGCATCCCGACCACGTCGGATTCCCCCGCCATCCCCCGATCTCCCTTGGTCGCCAGTCTATACGGCGGACCAGTGGGGGCAACTCGGGGTCCCCCGCCTGGGGCCAGCGGGGCTACCGCGCGGCGCGCGCCTCCGCCACCAGCCGCTCCAGCGCCGGCAAATCCACCGCGCCCGGCACCAGGGTGGTGCCGACCACCAGGGCCGGCGTGCCCTCGATCCCAAGCGTCTGCGCGAGCCGCAGGTTGGTCTCGATGCGCGCCTGCACCGCAGGGTCGTCCATGTCCCGCCGCAGCCGCGGCCAGTCGAGCCCGGCGCGCTCGGCCTGCTGGCGGATCACGGCCTCGGTCGGTTCGACCCGCAACCCCATCAGCGCGTCGTACAGCGACCCGTAGCGGCCCTGCCGATGCGCGGCGAGCAAAGCGCGGGAGGCGAGCACGCTGGTCGGGCCAAGGATCGGCAGGTCCTTCATCACCACGCGCAGATTGGGGTCGCGGCGGATCAGAGCCTCCATCGTCGGGTGCAACTGCTTGCAGTAGCCGCAGCGGGCGTCAAAGAACTCCACCATCGTCACGTCGCCGCGCGGATTGCCCTTCACCGGGTCGGCCGGATCCTGGAACAGGGCCGCCGCCTGCGCCGTCAGGGCGTCCCGCTGCGCCGCGACCCTGGCTTCCTGCTCCGCCGCCTCCAGCCCGCCGATGGCGTCGCGCAGGATCGAGGGGTCGTCGCGCAGGGCGCGGCGCAGGACCTCCACGATCTCGGCGCGCTGGGCCTCGGTGAAGCCCTGGGCCAGGGCGGCCACCGGAAGCGCGCAGGCCAGGACCAGCGCCAGGATTCGCAGGGTGTGTCTCACGGCAATCCTCATCGGCCGCGACCCTGCGGCAGGTTTTCGGGCGCGGCGGCGTTGCGCAGGTCCTGCGCCCGCAGCCGTTGCGGACCGGCAGGCAGCGCGGCCTCGGCACGGGTGGCCAGGGTGCGGGCGCTGCGCGCATCGCCAAGCAGCAGCGCTTCCTCCGCCAGCGCCAGGTCGGCCTGCGGCATGTTGCCGAGCCGGCCCTGCGCGATCGCCACCTGGCGCCAGACGAAGGGGCTGTCGCGTTCGGTCCGCATGGTCGCCTCCAACTCGCCAAGTGCCTGGCGCAGCATCGCGGGTTGGCCCAGTTCGATCAGCACGCGGGCGTGGCTCAGGCGGATCATCGCCTCGTCGGGGGCGAGCGCGCTGGCCTGGGCATAGGGCGCCAGCGCCTCCGCCGGGCGCTGGCCCTCGAACAGGATCTGGCCCTTGAGCTCGTGCAGCCAGGGACTGCGCGGCGCCTCCGCGATCAGCGCGTCGACCATCGCCACGGCGTTGGCGATGCGGCCGGAGCGGAACTGGGCGATGGCGCGGGCGTAGCGGGCCGGGGTGGACAGGTCCGTAGGCGGGTAGCGGCGCCAGGTGCTGGCCGGCGCATCGATGAAGCCGTCCAGCTTGGCGCGAACCATGGCGAAGCTGTCCTCGAAGCCCGGTGGCGTCGGCGCATCGGCGTGACGGGACTGGCTGATGTGCTGGCGAGCGAATTCCAGCCGGTCGCGGGACAGCGGATGGGTGCGGAAGTACGGGTCCTGGCGCCCGACCGCGAGCAGTTCCTGGTCCAGCAGCTTGATCAGCAGCGATTCGAGGCCGCGGGAGGACCAGCCGAGGCGGTCCAGGTAGGTCACCGCCGCCTGGTCAGCGGATTGTTCCTGCGCCCGGGTGAAAGCATAGAATTCGCCCATCGCGGAGGCTTGGCCGCCCAGCATTCCGGCCGCCAGCGCCCCGGAGTCGCCGGACGCGGCGGCGGCGACCCCGCCCAGCAGCATGCCGCCGATGGCGCGCAGCATGGCCATGCGCATCTCCTCCGGCATCCGCGCCAAATGGCCGCCGGCGATGTGGCCGGTCTCATGCGCCAGCACGCCGATCAGCTCGCGCACCGAGCCGCCCTGCTGGATCAGGCCGGTGTGGATGAACAGCCGGTTGCCGGTGCTGACGAAGGCGTTTATGGCCCGGTTCTGGATCAGCGTGATCCGAACCAGTCCGGGATCGACGCCCGCCGTGCGGAACAGCGGATGCGACAGGCGGCGGACCAGGTTCTCGGTCTCCGCATCCCGGATGGTGACGACGCGCTGCGACGCCGATTGCGCCGCGGCCGATCCAGGGGCGGCCAGCGCGGCGAAGAAGGCGAGGACGACCAGGATGACGACCAGCTTGGAAGCCAGGGAACGCGACATGGTGGCAAGCCTAGCGCGATCGGCCGGCCCGGCCCACCCCGAACGGCGTGGTCGCCGCCTGCTGGCCCTGGCGCTGCTGCCGGCCCTGGCGCTGGGCGCCTGCGGCACCACCGATGGCGGCGGTGGCGGGACGCCGCAGGTGGGCCAGGAGGGCTTCGTCCGCGGCTTCCTCGGCGGCGTGGCGGCGGAGGAACCGCGCGCGGCGCTCGCCGCCCGCAACGTGCTGTCAGCGGGCGGAACCGCCGCCGATGCCGCGGTCGCGGCCGGACTGATGCTGTCCGTCACCCTGCCCTCCCGCGCCGGGCTCGGCGGTGGCGGTGCCTGCCTGCTGTACGCGCCGAACCGCAACGAGGTGGAGGCGATCGTCTTCCCGCCCGGTCCGCGCGCCGCCGTGCCGCCGGGCGCCGACCGCCCCGCCGCCGTGCCGATGCTGGCCCGCGGGTTGTTCGCCCTGCACGCCCGAGCCGGCCGCCGCCCGTTCGAGGAGCTGATTGCCCCGGCCGAGCAGGCCGCCCGCTTCGGCACGGAGGTCAGCCGGGCGCTGGCCGCCGACATTGCCGCGGTGTCCACACCCCTGTTTGCCGACCCGGCGGCGGCCGCCGTCTTCGCCGGCCCGGGCGGGCAGCCGTTGCAGGCCGGTGCGCGCATCACCCAGCCGGATCTCGGCACCACCCTCGCCACCCTGCGCACCGCCGGGGTCGGCGATCTGCACCAGGGCGGGCTGGCGCGGCGGTTGGAGGAAAGCTCCGCCGCGGCCGGCGGCGGCCTGACGGTGCCGGAGATGCGGGAGGCTGTGCCGCGCGTGCTGCCGCCGGTGCAGGGCCGCGCCGGCAACGACCTGGTGTCCTTCCTGCCGCCGCCGGCGGATGGTGGCCTCGCCGCGGCGGGGGCCTTTGCCGCGTTGCAGGGCGGTGCCGCGGCGGATGTCGCGGCCAGCCGTGGCGCTTCGGTGGCGGCCGCCTGGCGGCAGCGCGGCGGCGATCCGGCGCTGGTCCTGGCCGCCGCGGACCTGCCGGCGGCCGGCGGCGCGGTGCTGCCCGCCTCCACCGGACTGGTGGTGCTGGACCGGGACGGCATGGCGGTGACCTGCGCCTTCACCATGAACAACCTGTTCGGCACCGGGCGCGTGGCGCCGGGCACCGGCATCCTGCTCGGCGCCGCGCCGGGCATCGGCCAGGTGCAGCCGGCGCTGCTTTCGGCGGGCCTGGTGCACAGCCCGAACCTGCGCGCCTTCCGCGCCGCCGCCGCCGGCAGCGGCCAGCAGGCGGCGCCGATGGCGGTGGCGCTGCCGCTGGCGCGCGTGCTCGGCGGTGCGGATGCGGCCAGCGCCGTGGGCGCGGCGGCGGAACCCGCCCGGACCCAGCTTCTGTCCTGCCCGCGCTACCTGCCCGGCGATGCCAGCACCTGCCAGGCAGTGACGGACCCGCGCGGCGCCGGCCTCGCCGCGGGTGCCACGGACCGCTGATGCCGCTCAAGACGGGCCGAGGAGCGGAGGCACCGCCCTTCCTGGTGATGGACGTGATCGCGGCGGCCAATGCGCGCGCCGCTGTCCTGCCGCCGGGCAGCGTGCTGCGGATGGAAGTCGGCCAGCCCGGCAACGGCGCCCCACGCGGCGCGGCGGAGGCCGCGATCCGCGCGCTGAGCGCCGGTGACCCGATGGGCTACACGGAAGCCTTCGGCCTCGCCTCCCTGCGTGCCCGCATCGCCCGGCATTACTTCGACCACTACGGCGTGCGGGTCGCGCCGGCGCGCATCGCGGTGACGGTGGGGGCGTCCGGCGCGTTTCCGCTTGCCTTCCTCACGGCCTTCGATGCCGGCGACCGGGTGGCGATGGCGGCGCCGTTCTACCCGCCCTACGCCAACATCCTGACCGCGCTCGGCATGGTGCCGCAATTGCTGCCCTGCGATGCCGCGACGCGGTTCCAGCCGACGGTGGCGATGCTGGAGCGGCTCGACCCGCTGCCGGATGGGCTGATCGTCGCCAGCCCCTGCAACCCGGCCGGCACCATGCTGTCGCCGGAGGAACTGGCGGCGATCGCGCGCTGGTGCCAGGCGCGTGGGGTGCGGCTGGTCTCGGACGAGATCTACCACGGCCTGTCCTGGGGCAGCGTGGCGGAGAGCACGGCGGCGGCCTACAGCGACAGCGCCATCGTGGTGAACAGCTTCTCGAAGTATTTCTGCATGACCGGCTGGCGCATCGGCTGGCTGCTGCTGCCGGAGGATCTGTGCCGGCCGGTGGAACGCCTGGCGCAGAACATGTTCATCAGCGCGCCGCACATCGCCCAGATCGCGGCCGAGGCCGCCTTCGACTGTGCGCCTGAGCTGGAGGCGAACAAGGACGCCTATCGCCGCGCCCGCGCCGCGCTGCTGCAGGGACTGCCAGCGGCCGGCTTCGACCGGATCGCGCAGGCGGACGGCGCCTTCTACCTGTGGTGCGACATCGGGCATCTCAGCAACGACAGCCTGGACTTCGCCGCCCGGATGCTGGAGGGCGCCGGCATCGCCGCGACACCCGGCGTCGATTTCGACCGCGACCGCGGCCACCGCTTCCTGCGCTTCAGCTATTGCGGGGAGGAGGCGGCGATGGTGCAGGCTCCCGGACGTTTGAAGGCCTGGCTGAACCGCTGAGCTGTTTCGCTTGGCATGGTGGGGGCTTCCCGAAGGAGCACCTCATGCCGCCACGCCCTGCCTTCCACCCCGGCCCCAACATCGCGATGAAGATGCCGCCCGGCGAGCAGGAGCGCCTGGTGTTGTTCTACCGTGATGTCATCGGGCTGGAGGTCCTGGCCGAGGAAGCCCACACAACTGTCTTCCGCTTCGGCGCGATGCGGCTGTGGGTGGACCGGGTGGAGGCGCTGAGCCAGGGCGAGACCTGGTTGCAGATCCAGGCGGAGGACCTGCCGGCGGCGGCCGAGTGGCTGGCCTATCACGGGGTCCAGCGGCGCGACTCGATCGAGCGGCTGCCGGAGGGGTTCGAGGGGTTCTGGATCGCGGCGCCAGGCGGGATGATCCACCTGGTGGCGGGCGTACCGGTGCCGGGTTGAGGCCCCCTGCCACAGCGGCGGCAGGGGGCCGGTTGCTCAGCCCGGGCGAGGAGCCTGAAGCGCCTCGGCCCGCTGCAGGTGCATGCGGATCATCGGCAGGTGCTTCTGCGCGAAGGCCTTGAGCGCACCGACCTCGCCGTTCTCGGCGTAGGATTCGTAGATCGTCAGCGCCTCCCGATGCGCCTCGACCTGCATCTGCACGTACCAGCGGTTGAGGTCATCGCCCTCGTAGCCGCGCAGGCTGGCCAGCTTGGCCTGCATGCGGTCGTCGCCGCTGGCCGGCTGGCGCGTGGTCGCCTCGGGCAAAGCGCGCAGTTCGGCGGACATCGCGGTATGCGCCGTGATCATGTCCTGCGCGAACTCGCGGATCTGCGGGTGGGTGCTTTTCTCAAGCAGGATCTGGCTCGACTGGATCTCGAAGTTGTCGCCGATGGTGGCACGCTCGACAAAGGCGTTGGCGCCGACGCCGGTGCCGCTCAGGAAGTCCAGCACGCCGGTCGGGCGCTGCTGCTGCGCCAGGGCGGGCAGCGCCGGCAGCAGCAGGGCGCCAGACAGGATCAGGAGGCGACGGTTCATTGCGATGTATCCTTGGCTCGGGTTCGGCGAGGAAACGTCGCGAAGCGGGTGCGGGTTGCCCGTCACACCCGGATTGGTGACAATCTTTTTCAACCTTGGCGCAGCAGGCGACGGCCCAGCGCCTTGGTCCGCTGCCAGGCTGCCCGCGTGCGCAGGATCAGCCGGGTTTCCATCACCTCGACCTTTGCGACGGTGTCGGGCCAGCGCGATTCGGTCCAGGCAAGGCCCCGATGCGCCCACATGTACTGGTGGCGCATGATGAACAGGCCGAGCGCCAGGAACACCACGCCGGGCAGCACAGGCAGCAAGCCGCCGACCGGGGCCAGCGCGATGAGCGACCATCCCGCGCATTTGCGGGGGAGGGAGGGACGGTATTCCATCATGACGCCCCAGATGGCTCCGCCCCTGCCCCGAAGCAACAGCAGCCGGATCAGCTTCCCGGCAGCAGGACCGCGCCGTAGCCCTGGTCGCCCGGCAGGTCCAGGCGGCGGTCGCTGGTGACGTAGAGGCGTTCCATGGTGCCGGCCGGGCCCGGCGTGCCGACCTTCTCGCCGCGGCCATTGTGGATGCCGAGCCGGGTGCCGGCGTAGCGGCGGTGCGGCACCTCCAGCACATGCAGGTAGCCGCGACCCGCCAGCATCCGTTCCAGCTCCGCCCGTGCCAGGAACCCCTCCGCGCCGAAGGAGACCACCAGGGTCGGCGCGCGCAGGGCCGCGACCATGCGGGCGAAGGCGGGGGCGATGGCGGCGCGGCTGTTGAAGGCGCTGCGGCGGGTGCGGCAATCCACCCGCTTGCGGGCGCGTCCATAGACCTCCGGCCGGTCCCAGCGCACCAGCGTTTCCCACAGGTGGTAGTTGGACAGGTAGGCGTGCTGGTCGTAGGGCGGGTCGAGGTAGGCGACGTCGCAGTCGATCGCCCCCGCCAGCGCCACGGCGTCCTCGGACACCGCGAGGCAGGGGCCGGAATCGGGGCGGGGCAGCAGCTCCGGCACGCGAAGCTCCAGCACCTTCATCGCCCGTGGCGCCAAGTTGCGCAGGAAGGCCATCTGGTGGCCGGCGCTGCTGTCCACCCGGTCCGCGGCCTGGACCAGGGCGCTCAGCAGGATCGCCTCCAACTCCGGCTCCGGGTCCAGGCGCAGGATCGCCTCCCGTATCGCCTCGATCCGGGCAGCGTTGGCGGGGTGCAGGAATTGGGCCTCGACGGCGTAGGTGGCGGTGAACCAGCCGGCAGCGGGCGGCAGGTGGGACAGGTCCGCGAGGATCTTCGCGGCACGCGCCGCCCATCGTCCAGCATCGGCCTGCACCAGGCCGCGGGCCAGGGTCTCGGCGAAGCGCAGCTCGTCATTGGCGATGACGCGCCAGCCCGCGGCCTTCAGCGCGTGGGCGACGCGGGCGGAGCCGGAAAAAAGGTCCGCCACCACCGCGCCATCCCCGGCCGCGGCCCCCACCGCCCGCAGGATGTGCGGCAGCAACCCGCGCTTCGATCCGAGGTACTTGATCAGGCCAGGACCCTCGAACCTTCCGGCGACATTGCGCGGATGGCGCGCCCTACAGCGCGCCGAGGCCGCGAACGCGGCCCGCGCCCAGGCCGCCCGCTTCACCATGCACGACAGTCCAAGGCGCGAAGGCAAGGCGGCGGATGCCGCCGCCCGCCGCTTGCGGACAGCTAGATATGCAAGGCTCTTCCGGTGACGGCGAGCGCGGCTTCCTTGACCGATTCATTCAGGGACGGGTGCGCGTGGCAGGTACGCGCCACATCCTCCGAACTCGCGCCGAATTCCATGGCGATGGCGATCTCGGCGATCAGCGTGCCGGCATCCGGGCCGATGATGTGGGCGCCGAGCACCCGGTCCGTCGCCTTGTCCGCGAGGATCTTCACGAAGCCGTCGGTGTCGCCCATCGCGCGAGCACGGCCATTCGCGGTGAAGGGGAATTTCCCGACATTGTAGCTGGCGCCGCGCGCCTTCAGCTGTTCCTCGGTCTCGCCGATGCTGGCGACCTCGGGCCAGGTGTAGACCACGCCGGGAATCGCGTTGTAGTTCACATGGCCATGCTGCCCGGCGAGGATCTCGGCCAGCGCCACGCCCTCCTCCTCCGCCTTGTGGGCCAGCATCGGGCCGGTGATGACGTCGCCCAGGGCGTAGAGGCCGGGGATGTTGGTGGCGTAGTGGCCATCGGTCACCACGCGGCCGCGCTCATCCATCGCGACGCCGATCTCGGCCAAGCCGAGCCCGCCGGTGAAGGCGCGGCGGCCGATGGCGACCAGCACGACATCGGCCTTCAGCGTTTCCGCCGCGCCGCCGGCGGCGGGCTCCAGCGTCAGCGTCACGCCATCGGCGGATTTGGCAGCGCCGGTGACCTTGGTCTTCAGCTTCGTCTTGATGCCCTGCTTGCCGAGCACGCGCTCGAACAGCTTGCCGACTTCCTGGTCCATGGTCGGCACCAGGCGGTCAAGGAATTCGACCACCGTCACCTCGGCGCCGAGCCGCCGCCAGACGCTGCCGAGTTCGAGCCCGATATAGCCGCCGCCAATCACCACCAAGTGGCCGGGCACCTTCTCCAGCTCCAGCCCGCCGGTGGAAGTGACCACCTGCTTCTCATCCACCTCCACGCCCGGTAGCGGGATGCTCTCGCTGCCGGTGGCGATGACGATGTTCTTCGTCTCGTAGGTGGTGCCTGCGACGGTGACCTTGCCGGGGGCGGGGATGGTCGCCTCGCCCTTCAGCCAGGTGACCTTGTTCTTCTTGAACAGGAACTCGACGCCCTTGACGTTGGCGGAGACGACCTCTCCCTTCCGGGCCAGCATGCGGGCCAGGTCGATCTTCACGCCTTCCACCATCACGCCATGGTCGGCCAGCTTGTGCTTGGTTTCCTCGTAATGCTCGGAGGAATGCAGCAGCGCCTTGGAAGGTATGCAGCCGACATTCAGGCAGGTGCCGCCGAGCGTCGCGCGCTTTTCAACACACGCCACCTTCATGCCGAGTTGTGCCGCGCGGATGGCGCAGACATAGCCGCCGGGGCCGGCGCCGATGACGATGAGGTCGAAGCTCTCGGACATGAGGGAGTGATCCTGCGAATGACGGGCGGACCATAGCCCGACCGGCGTGACGCTGAAACCGCTCCGCGGCGGGACGCTGAAACCGCTCCGCGGCGGGACGCTGAAACCGCGACAAATGCGCAAGCGCGATCAAGCGCGCCTCTGGCAGGATCGGGGCATCGGAGAATCCCGCCGCATGGCCACCAGGCTGCTGACCCAACATGACTATGGCCGCCGCATCGGCCGCGCCATCGCGCTGATCGCGGCCGATCCGGCACGCAACCCTGGGCTGGAGGAGCTGGCCGCCGCCGCCGCCTTCAGCCCCTATCATTTCCACCGCATCTACCGCGAGATTACCGGCGAGACTCCGGCCGAGACGCTGGCGCGCGAAAGGCTCTCGCGCGCCGCGGGCCTGCTGGTGCGGGACGGGTTGCCGGTGGCCCTGGTGGCGAAGCGCAGCGGCTACGGCTCGGCGGCCGCCTTCACCCGCGCCTTCCGCGCCGCCTACGGCACCCCGCCCGCCGCCTACCGCGATTCGGGTGGCATTGGTGCCGCCCTGCCCGCCCCAACATCCACCCCGCAGGAGATCGGCATGTTCGACATCGAGATCCGGCACGAACCTGCGCTGCGCCTGGCCGCGTTGGCGCACCGTGGCCCCTATGCCGGGATGGGCACGGTCTTCGACCGCTTGATGGCCTGGGCCGTTGCCCGGCGCCTGGTCGGGCCGGAGACGCGGTTCCTCGGCCTGTATCACAACGACCCCGCGACCGTGCCGGAGCGGGAGTTGCTCTCGGACGCCTGCGTGACAGTCCCGGCGGGGGTGGAGGGTAGCGACGGCGTCCGCATCCTGGACCTGCCCGCCAGCCGGGTCGCCGTACTGGTCTTCAAGGGCCCCTACGCCGAGCTGGAGCAGGCCTACACCTGGCTGTACCGGGACTGGTTGCCGGCGAGCGGCGAGGAGCCGGCCGACCAGCCGCCGCGGGAGGACTACCTGAACGATTGCCGCAGCCTGCCACCGGCGGAGTGGATGACGGCGGTGATGCTGCCGCTGCGGGACAGGGCGGCCTCGTGATCGCGGCGCTTGTGCCGGCTTAACAAGGCCTTCGACATTTCGGTCTTGATTCGAAATGCACGCGGGTTAGGTGTTTGTTCACTTCTGACAGGGATCGCGTGCATGACGACCGTAGTTGCCTTCGACCGTATGGGCCGGGGCCTGGACATGACAGACCCGAGCCTGACCGGCTGGTTGCTGCAAAGCCGCACCTTGTCCCAGAACAAGGTGCTCGGCGGCAACAATGTCGGCTATTCGCTGGATGTGGAACCGGCCGGCAGCGTCTTCCTCAGTGGTGACCTGCCCTTCGGCGCGTTCGGCGTGGCCAGGGCGATCCGGATCTTTGTCGAGGACGTGAACAGTGTCCTGAACAATCCCTCCACGGAGATCCTTCTGCGGGTCACGGGACTGGACCTGTCCTTCTTTTCGGACACCCCGAACCAGTCGCTCGCCATCAACGTCCTCGGCTCCAACGACACCATCACCGGCAACCGCCACGCCGACATCCTGCGCGGCGGGGATGGCGCGGACCTGCTGCGCGGGATGGGTGGCGGGGACGTCCTGCTGGGCGATGCGGGCAACGACACGCTGGAGGGCGGCGCCGGCAGCAACGTGCTGATCGGTGGCGAGGGCACGGACGTCGCACTTCTGGACCCAGCGGTCGGCGCGGTCACCGCCTACACGGCGGGGGCGTGGACCCTGCTGGTCGATGACGTGGGTGCCAACGCCCTGAAAGGGGTGGAGAACATCCGCTTCGGCAGCGGCGACATCACGGCGCTGTCCAGCCTGGTCGGGGGCGCACCAGGTTTCACGCCAAGCTTCGCGCGCACGGACCTGGGCAGCAACCAGTCCAGCGCCCCGATTGCCGTGACCTACTCCGGCCCGGTGGAACACCTGGTGCTGAGCTTCCTGGGAAGTGGCGCGGGCGAGGCGGTGCAGGGCACGGTCTTCGCCGACTTCATCAACGCGCTGGGCGGCGACGATGCGGTGGAAGCCGGTCAGGGGGCTGATGTGGTGGATGGCGGGACCGGGTCCAACTTCATCACTGGCGGTGCCGATGGCGACGTCTTCTTCCTTGATGGCCGCGGCGGCACTATCACCTGGTCCACCATCACCGATTGGGAGGATGGGGAACAACTCTCCGTCTGGGGCTGGCGTCCGGGTACCAGCGTCGCGACCTGGGTCGACCAGGCCGGGGCCGTGGGATACCAGGGCGTGACGATGCATGCCGACCTCGACGGCAACGGCCTGATCGAGACCTCCGTGACCTGGACCGGCAAGACGCGCGCCGACCTGCCGGTGGGCTATGCCTTCGAAGGGCTGTTCTGGTTCACCTGAGGCGCGTGCGGACTACACGGCCAGGATGCGGATCAGCACCGCATCCGGCAGCCGGGTGCCGAGGCCGATGAACAGGCTGCGCGTCAGCCAGGTGTGGGCCGGCGCCGAGGTCTCGAAGGCCGGCGCGGTGCGGAAATACACACGCTCCGGCGGCACCGCCTCGCCGCGCAGAAGCCTTGCCATGTCCTCCGGCGCCGCGTGGCGCAGGCCACGGTTGGTGACCTGGACCAGGGCGCCATCCAGCAGGCGCAGCGTGTAGCGCGCCTCGATCTCGGCCACGCCATCGGGGCGGATCAGTTGGAAATCGGCGCCGCCGGGCAGGATCTCGCCGGACAGGCGCGGCCCCTCGATGCGGCCGCCAAGGATCGGGACGATGCGGCGCTCGCCAATCGGACCAGGGCCGAACAGGAGGGGCGGGCCGACCTCGGCACGCACCTCCGCCACGAATTCTGATTTCATCCGACACCCTGGCTGTGCATTATGCTGCATAACAATCAGGGAAGACCGTCGATGAAATCAAGCCATGGCCTGCCGCGCCGCGCCCTGCTGGCCGGCGCTGCCCTGCTTCCCTTCGACGCGCGCGCCGCGGTGCCGGACCGGCCGGTGCGCCTGGTGCTCGGCTTCCCGCCCGGCAGCGGCCCGGACGTTGTTGGCCGGCTGCTGGCGGAGGGGCTGCGGGAGGCCTGGCCGGCCGGCGTCGTGGTGGACAACAAGCCTGGCGCCGCGGGCGCGATCGCGGCGCAGGAGGTGGCGCGGGCGGCGCCCGATGGCACCACGCTGCTGTTCGGCGAGGTCGGGCAGCTGGCCATGGCGCCGAGCACCTATGCGCGCCTGCCCTACGATCCGGCACGCGACTTCGCCGCGGTGGCGGAAGTCGCGGCGGTGGACTTCGCCCTGGTGGCGCCGGCCAGCCTGCCGGCCGCGGACCTCGGGGCCTACATCGCCTGGGCCAGGGCACGCCCTACCACCTTCCTCGGCACCTTCGGCGCCGGCACGCCCGGCCATTTCGGCGGCGCCATGCTGGCGGCCGAGGCCGGCTTCCGGCACGAGGCGGTGCATTTCCGCGCCACCGGCGATGCGATGACGGCGATCCTCGGCGGCGACGTGCAGGGCATGTTCGGCAGCATCGCGCTGGTCGCACCGCATGTCCGCGCCGGGCGGCTGCGGGCCCTGGCGGTCACCGGCCCGGAACGCTCGCTGCTGCTGCCGGAGGTTCCGAGCTTCGCCGAGTTGGGTCGGCCGGGGCTGTCCTTCTTCGCCTGGTTCGGGCTGGTGGCGCCGGCCGCGACCCCGGCGCCGGTGTTGGCGGCGCTGGAGGACGGCGTGCTGCGCGCCCTTGCCGCACCGCGCCTGCGGGACCGGATGACGGAAGCCGGGTTCCGGCCCGCCGGGCGGGGACGGGAGGCCTTCGCGACCCTGATGCGGGAGGAAACGCTGCGCTGGGCGGAGGTGGTGCGGGCCACCGGCTTCCGCGCCATCGAATAGGGGCTGCATCCGCGTGATTCGCGCCTGCGGCCGTTCCAGCCTCGGCGATCACGCCCTAAGCCCCAATCAGCGCCCCGGCCAGCAGCCCGAGGCCGAAAACCCCGGCGGCGGTGGAGGTCATGCCCCACCAGCGTTCCGGGGTGAAGCCGCCGGCAAAGGCGAAGGCAGCGCCGAGCAGGTAGGCACCGGCGCCCTGCGCCACGTCGACCCGCGCCATCATCACCATCGGCCCGAAGGCCGCAAGCAGGCCGCAGATTGTGCCGAGCGCGCGCCAGATGCGGTCCGTGCTCGGGTCCGGCCGCAGCGGCGCCTCCCCCCGCGCCCGATATTCCAGCGCGGCGCAAAGCGCCAGGAAGCCGAAGGCGAGGATCAGCACCGCCGGTCCCCGCCTGTCGCGATCAGAGGTCGAGCATCAGGCGGCGCGGGTCCTCGATGCTTTCCTTGACGCGCACCAGGAAGGACACGGCCTCCTTCCCGTCGACGATGCGGTGGTCGTAGCTCAGCGCGATGTACATCATCGGCCGGATTTCCACTTTCCCGCCGACTGCCATCGGCCGGTCCTGGATCTTGTGCATGCCCAGGATGCCGGATTGCGGCGGGTTCAGGATCGGCGTCGACATCAGCGACCCG
This sequence comes from Falsiroseomonas sp. HC035, assembly GCF_050563525.1. NCBI lineage: Bacteria > Pseudomonadati > Pseudomonadota > Alphaproteobacteria > Acetobacterales > Roseomonadaceae > Falsiroseomonas > Falsiroseomonas sp. HC035. Next base: position 184,428 of record NZ_JBNXUN010000004.1, on the reverse strand, counting down.
TAGATGCCGCCATTGGTGATGGTGAAGCTGCCGCCGGTCAGGTCATCCAGCTTCAAGGCGCCGTCGCGGGCCTTGCGGCCGTAGCTGCCGATGGTCTTCTCGATCTCCGCGAAGCCCATCTGGTCCGCGTTGCGCACCACGGGCACCACCAGGCCGGAGGGACCGCCGACCGCGATGCCCATATGGACCGCGTGCTTGTAGATGATCTCGTCGCCGTCGATCTCGGCGTTCACCGCCGGGAATTCCTTCAGCGCCGCGACGCAGGCCTTCACGAAGAAGGACATGAAGCCGAGCTTCACGCCGTGCTTCTTCTCGAAGGCCTCCTTGTATTCGGTGCGCAGCGCCATCGCCGCGCCCATGTCCACCTCGTTGAAGGTGGTCAGCATGGCGGCGGTGTTCTGCGCCTCCTTCAGCCGGCGCGCGATGGTCTGGCGCAGGCGGGTCATCTTCACCCGCTCCTCGCCGGAATCCAGGGCGCGCGCAGCCTTCGGCGCGGCGGCCGGCGCGGGTGCGGCGGCGGGCTTGGCGAGGAAGGCCAGCACGTCGCCCTTGGTAACGCGGCCATCCTTGCCGGTCCCGCTGCCGACCTGATCCGCGGTCACGCCGGCATCGGCCATCGCCTTGTTCGCGGCGGGGCCGTGCGAGGCACCCTCCGCCGGGCGCGACACCGGGCCGGGGGCCGCCTGCGGCGCCTCCGCCTTCGGCTGGGCCGGGGCGGCGGGCGCCGGCGCGGGTTTGCTCGGCGTGCCGGCAGCGGGCTTGGCCGCGGCGGTGCCGCCCTCCGCGATCACGCCCAGCACGGCGCCCGGGCCGACCTCGGCACCTTCCTCGGCGGCGATGCTCTCGATCACGCCGGCGACGGATGCGTTGACCTCGACCGTGACCTTGTCCGTCTCCAGCTCCACCAGAGGCTCATCGACCGCCACCTGCTCGCCGGCCTTCTTCAGCCAGCGGGCGATGGTTGCGCTGGAAACACTTTCGCCCAGCGGGGGCACCACGATCTCGGTCATATGTCCTGCCTTCTGCCTGGGGAAACCGCTCAGGACAATCCGAGCGCTTCGCGCACCAGGGCTTCCTGCTGCTGCTGGTGAACCTTGGCGAGACCCGTCGCCGGGCTCGCCGCCTCCGCGCGGCCGACATAGGCGGGGCGCTTCGACTTCATCTCGACATCCTTCAGGACGCCTTCGATCTTGCGGTCGATGAAGCTCCAGGCGCCCATGTTCTCGGGCTCCTCCTGGCACCACACCAGTTCCGCGTTGCGATACGGCGCCAGCATCTTCGCCAGCGTCTTCTTCGCGAAGGGATACAGCTGCTCGACGCGGATGATCGCCACGTCCTTCACGCCCTTCTCCCGCCGTTCCGCCAGCAGGTCGTAGTAGACCTTGCCGGTGCAGAGCACGACACGCTTGACCTGGTCTTCCGGCACCAGCGCGTCGATTTCCGGGATGATGTACTGGAAGGCGCTGCCCGGCCCAAAATCGGCCAGCGGCGAGACCGCCAGCTTGTGGCGCAGCAGCGACTTCGGCGTCATCAGCACCAGCGGCTTGCGGTAGTTCGCCTTCAACTGGCGGCGCAGCGCGTGGAAGTAGTTGGCCGGCGTCGTCAGGTTGCCGACGCGCATGTTGCGCTCCGCGCACAGCTGAAGCCAGCGTTCCAGGCGGGCGGAGGAATGCTCCGGCCCCTGCCCTTCGTAGCCATGCGGCAGCAGCATCACGAGGCCGGACATGCGCAGCCACTTGGTCTCGGCGCTGGCGATGAACTGGTCGATGATGACCTGCGCGCCGTTCGCGAAGTCGCCGAACTGCGCTTCCCACAGCACCAGGGTGCGGGGGTCCGCCAGGGTGTAGCCGTACTCAAAGCCGAGCACGCCCATCTCGGACAGCAGGCTGTTGAACGCCTCGAACTTCGGCTGGCCGGCGCGGATGTTGTTCAGCGGCACGTATTCGGCCTGCGTCTTCTGGTCCACCAGATGGGCGTGGCGCTGGCTGAAGGTGCCGCGCTGCACATCCTCGCCGGACAGGCGCACGCGATGGCCCTCCAACAGCAGCGTGCCGAAGCCGAGCGCCTCGCCGGTCGCCCAGTCGATGCCCTCGCCGGTGTCGATGGCGATCTTCTTGGCCTCGAGCTGGCGGACGATCTTGGGGTTGGCGCCGAAATCGGGCGGCACGCGGCCGAGTGCGGCGCCGACCTCGCGCAACTCGTCCAGGCCCACGGCGGTGTCGTGCAGCCGCTCGACATCCTCGCCCACCGTCACGGCCTTGAGGCCGGACCAGTGGCCTTCGAGCCAATCCGCCTTGTTCGGCTTGAAGGAGGACGCCGCCTGGAAGGCTTCCTCCAGCTTGGCGTTGAAGGCATCCAGCACCGCCTTGGATTCCTCGGCCGGGACGCTGCCCTCGCGGGCCAGCTTCTCGGCATAGAGAGTGCGGGTGGTCTTCATCTCCTTGATGCGGCCGTACATGATCGGCTGCGTGAAGGCCGGCTCGTCCGTCTCGTTATGGCCGTGGCGGCGGTAGCAGACGATGTCGAGCACGAAGTCGGCGCCGAACTGCATGCGGAACTCGGCCGCCATGCGGGCGCAGAACACCACCGCTTCCGCATCGTCGCCGTTCACATGCAGGATCGGCACCTGGATGCTTTTGGCCACATCCGTGCAGTACAGGCCGGAATAGGCATGCGCCGGGACGGTGGTGAAGCCGATCTGGTTGTTGGTGACGATATGGATGGTGCCGCCGGTGCGGTAGCCGATGAGCTGGCTCATCGCCAGCGTCTCATACACAAGGCCCTGGCCGGCGAAGGCGGCGTCGCCATGCAGCAGGATACCGAGCACGGAACGGCGGCCCTTGGTATCGCCCGCCATGTCCTGCCGCGCGCGCACCTTGCCGACCACCACCGGGTCCACGGCTTCGAGGTGCGAGGGGTTCGGCTGCAAGGACAGGTGCACCATGCGCCCGGCCACCTCGATGTCGGTCGAGGTGCCGAGGTGGTACTTCACGTCGCCCGAGCCCTGCACGTCCTCGGGCGTCGCGGCATTGCCCTTGAACTCGCTGAACACCGCGGCGAAGGGCTTCTTCACCACGTTCACCAGCACGTTCAGCCGGCCACGATGGGCCATGCCGATCGACACCTCGTTCACGCCGCCGGCGGCACCGACCTCGATGACCGACTGGATCGCGGGGATCGTGGACTCACCGCCTTCCAGGCCGAAGCGCTTGGTGGTGGCATATTTGCGGGCGCAGAAGGCCTCGAAGCCCTCGGCTTCCGTCAGCTGCTGCAGGATCTGGCGCTTGGCCTGGCCGTCGAAGGCCTTGACCCAGGGAGCGCCTTCGATCCGGCGCTGGATCCAGGACTTCTGGTCCGGGTCCTGGATGTGCATGAATTCGACGCCGATCGAGCCGCAATAGCTGGCGCGGCAGATCGCCAGGATTTCCCGCAGCGTTGCGTATTCACGGCCGAGCACGAAATCCAGGAAGATCGGCCGGTCCATGTCGGCATCGGTGAAGCCGTAGGTCGCCGGCGACAATTCGGGGTGCGGCTTGAGCTGCTGCAGGCCGAGCGGGTCGAGTTGCGCTTCCAGGTGGCCGCGGACGCGGTAGCTGCGGATCAGCATCAGGGCACGGATCGAATCCAGCACCGCCCGCTGCGCCGCGGCCTTGTCCACCGTGTTGCCGGCGGATGCGGCGGCGGGCTTATCGCCCTTCTTCGGCGCCGGCGGCGCTTCCGGGTCCGGGCCGAAGGCGCCGCGGAGGCGGGGTGCCCAGCTGGCGCCGGTGGCGTCGGTCAGGACCGACCGTGCCTCGTCGTTCAGCGCGCCGAACAGCTCGGCGAAGGAGGGATCGACGCTGTCCGGCTTTTCCGTCCACCTGGCATAAAGGTCGGCGAGGTAGGCCGCATTCGCGCCCGACATCGCACTCGCGAGGACATCCACTCCGGCCATTTTCGTCTCCATGGCGCCCGGGCCTATGCCGATCCGGGCTCCGCCTTCTGCGTCACGCCACTAGATAGGCCCTTCGTAGCGCCATCGTCAGGCCCCCGGAACGGGAGCCTGCCATGAGCACGGTGACCCTTCCGTTACTTCTTCAGCGCCTTGACCATCGTCGAACCCAGCGCGGAGGGGCTGTCCGCGACATGGATGCCCGCCTTGGCCATCGCCGCCATCTTGGCTTCCGCCGTGTCGTTGCCACCCGAGATCACCGCGCCGGCATGGCCCATGCGGCGACCGGGGGGCGCCGTGGCGCCGGCGATGAAGCCGACCACCGGCTTGTTCGGCTTGCCCGCGCCGAAATTGTGCTCGGCCAAATATTCGGCGCCGATCACCTCCGACTGGCCGCCGATCTCGCCGATCATGATGATGGACTGGGTCTCGTCATCGGCCAGGAACAGCTTGAGGACATCGATGAAATCCATGCCCTTCACCGGGTCGCCGCCGATGCCGACGCAGGTGGACTGGCCAAGCCCGGCCGCCGTGGTCTGCGCCACCGCCTCATAGGTCAGGGTGCCGGAGCGGGAGACGATCCCGACCGAGCCGCGGCGGTGGATGTGACCCGGCATGATGCCGATCTTGCAGGCATCCGGCGTGATCACGCCCGGGCAGTTCGGTCCGACCAGGCGGGACTTCGAGCCATCGAGCGCGCGCTTGACCTTCACCATGTCGAGCACCGGAATGCCCTCCGTGATGCAGATGATCAGGGGGATCTCGGCGTCGATCGCCTCGAGGATGGCATCGGCGGCGAAGGGCGCCGGCACGTAGATGACGGAGGCATTGGCCCCGGTCGCGTCGCGGCATTCCACCACCGTGTTGAACACTGGCAGGTTGAGTTCCGGGTGCGTGGTGCCGCCCTTGCCCGGCGTCGTGCCGCCGATATAGGTGCTGCCATAGGCGATGCCCTGGCTCGCATGGAAGGTGCCCTGGGCGCCGGTGAAGCCCTGGGTCATGACGCGGGTGTTGGCGTCGATCAGAACGGCCATGGTCTCAGGCTCCCTTGACCGCGGCCACGACCTTCTGGGCCGCATCCGCGAGGTTGTCGGCCGCGATGATGGCGAGCCCCGATTCGGCCAGGATCTTCTTGCCGAGATCCACATTCGTGCCCTCGAGCCGCACCACCAGCGGCACCGACAGCTTCAGGTTCTTCGAAGCCTCGACGATGCCGTTGGCGATCATGTCGCACTTGGCGATGCCGCCGAAGATGTTGACCAGGATCGCCTTGACGTTGACGTCGGAGGTGATGATCCGGAACGCCTCCGTCACGCGTGCCGCATTCGCGGTGCCGCCGACGTCGAGGAAGTTCGCCGGCGACGACCCGTACAGCTTGATGATGTCCATCGTCGCCATGGCGAGGCCGGCGCCGTTCACCATGCAGCCGATCTCGCCATCGAGCGCCACGTAGTTCAGGTCGTTGTTGATGGCATCCAATTCCTTCGGATCCATCTCGCTGTCGTCACGGAGCGCTTCCAGGTCCTTGTGGCGGAACAGCGCGCTGTCGTCGAAGGACACCTTGGCGTCCAGCGCCACGATGTCGCCCTTGCCGGTGACGACCAGCGGGTTGATCTCGACGATGGCGCAGTCGAGTTCGATGAAGGCGCCGTAGAGGCTGGTTACGAACTTCGCGAAGGCGCTGACCTGCTTGCCTTCCAGGCCGAGGCCGAAGGCCAGCTTGCGCGCGTGGTAGGGGAAGATGCCGGAGGCGGGGTCGATGGCAACCTTCAGGATCTTCTCGGGGTGGTCATGCGCCACCTCCTCGATCTCCATGCCGCCTTCAGTGGAGGCCATGATGGTGACGCGCGAGGTCTCGCGGTCGATCAGCAGGCCGAGATACAGCTCCCGCTTGATGTCGCAGCCATCTTCCACGAAGACGCGTGATACAAGCTTGCCCGCCTCGCCGGTCTGCTTGGTGACCAGCACCTTGCCGATCATGGCATCCGCGGCGGCGCGCACATCCTCGACCGACTTGACGACGCGGACGCCGCCCTTGCCGTTCGGGTCGTTGGTGAAGCGGCCGGCGCCGCGGCCGCCGGCGTGGATCTGCGACTTCACGACATAGACCGGCCCGGGCAGCTTCTTCGCCGCCTCCGCCGCCTCATCCGCCGTCCAGGCGACGTGGCCTTCCAGCACCGCCACGCCGTAGCGGCGCAGCAATTCCTTGGCCTGGTATTCGTGGATGTTCATCCGATGTCTCCGGCAGGCAGGGCGCGAAAAACGGCCGGCGGCGCGATGCCTTCAAGGCACGGGGCCACCGGCGGGCGGTGTCAGACGCCGAGCGCCTTGAAATCCGCGATCAGCTTCTTCACCGCGTCGCAGGACTTGTCGAAGGCGGCCTTCTCCTCCGGCGTGAACTGCACCTCCATGATGCGCTCCACACCACCGGCGCCGATCACGACAGGGACGCCGACGTAGAACTGGTCCTGGCCGTATTCGCCGTTCAGCATCACGGCGCAGGGCAGCACGCGCCTCTTGTCCAGCAGGTAGCTTTCCGCCATGGCGATGGCGGACGCCGCCGGCGCGTAGAAGGCGGATCCCTTCTCCAGCAGCTTGACGATCTCGCCGCCGCCATTGGCGGTGCGCGCCACGATGGAGTCGATCTTTTCCTGCGTCGTCCAGCCCATCTTGATCAGGTCGGGCACCGGCACGCCGGCCACGGTGGAATAGCGGGTCAGCGGCACCATGGTGTCGCCATGGCCGCCCAGCACGAAGGCCGTCACATCCTCCACCGACACGCCGAATTCCTGCGCCAGGAACAGGCGGAAGCGGCTGGAATCCAGTACGCCGGCCATGCCGACCACCTTCTCCGGCGGCAGGCCGCTGCGCTGCTGCAGCACCCACACCATGACGTCCAGCGGATTGGTGATGCAGATGACGAAGGCGTTGGGGGCATGCGTCTTGATGCCCTCCGCCACCTGGCCGATCACGCCGGCATTCTTGGTCAGCAGGTCGTCGCGGCTCATGCCCGGCATGCGCGGGAAGCCGGCGGTGACGATGACGACATCGGCGCCCGCGATGTCGGCGTAGTCGCCGGTGCCCTTCATCTCCGAATCGAAGCCGTCCACCGGACCGGACTGCATGATGTCCAGCGCCTTGCCCGCGGCGACGCCCGGGAAGACGTCGAACATCACGACGTCGCCGAGTTCCTTGAGGCCGATCAGGTGGGCGAGCGTGCCGCCGATGTTGCCGGCGCCGATGAGCGCGATCTTCTTGCGGGCCATGCAGCGGTCCTTGCCAAAGGGGGGCCAAACGGGTGAGCCGAGTGGGGCTCATGAGGAGCTTCGCGGGATTTTCAAGGCCGCGCCGTTCCCGGCGCGCCCCGCCGCTTCCTACTCCCGCACCACCTTATGGGCAAGGCGGGCCGCGCTTGCGCGGCCTTTGTAGACTGAAGCCGGCCGCATCTGCGCGGCCGGGTGGGCGCTCAGAGAGGCATGCAGCGGATCACGTCGTCATGCCCGCGTGCCAGGGTCGCGAAGGTGCCGACCGGGCAGTCGCGCTGTTCCATGGTCATCGCCGGAAGGCCGGCCTGCCAGCCAAGGTTGCGGTTGCCGACGCTGCGGGAAATGGTGGCCGCGGCGGCGCCGCGCACCACGGTGCCACGGCGCTGCGCCCGCACGTCGTTGCGGCGGACCGCGACCTGCCCGTTGCGGACCCCGCTGCGCGCGGCGCGGGCCGTTGGCCGGCCGCTGCGGGCCACCGCGGCGGCGCGCGGCGGTGTGGCCCGGCCGCGCTGGGCGCTGGCGCGCGTCACCGTCCTGGGCGCGGCGCGGGTCGCGTTGCGGGTGGCGGGCTGCGCGGCGGACTGAGATCTGCTGGCCTGCGTCGTTCGGTCATTCTGCCTGGCGGCGTCTGCCGCCTGCGGCGCGAGGACAAGAAAAGACAACAGGGCAAACAGGACGGTCCGCATGCGATCAAAATCTCCCCGACACCGGCCCGATTCCGCGGGCCCGTGAAACCCCCCGGGACCCTGGAACAGGCTCCCCCCGCCAATCACTAGACTGACGGCACCGTGACCTGTCAACGGATCTTGAGGACTGTTACGTCAGGTGCGGAAGTTCCAGCCAATCCTGGCTCTGCATCTCGTTCAGGCGACTCGCAGTCCTGTAGAACATGGCAGCATTATGGCCTTCTTCATGAAGCCGGTCCGGAACCGCATCGGCACTCGCCAATAGCTTCACGCGGTGCTCGTACAGGGCGTCCACCAGAGTAATGAATCGTCTTGCACGATCGAAGTTCTCGGGCCCGAGCCGCGGAATGCCATCCAGCACCAGCGTATGGAAATGCGTCGCCACCGCCAGATAATCGGCCGGGCCGAGCGGGCGGCCGCACAGCGCCTCGAAGTCGAACCGGGCGACCCCGTTCGCGGCCTGCGGCACTTCCAGGCTGCGGCCGAGGAGGGTCAGGCGTGTAGGCTTGCCATGCGCCGAGCCGGTCAGCTCCTCGAAGGCGGTATCCAGGGCGCGGGTGGCGCGTTCATCGGCAGGCACGTGCCAGGTCGGCAGGGCGCGGATACGGTCGCGCCGGTAGTCCCGCGCCGCCTCCAGCGTCAGCACCTCCAGCCGGCGGGAGATCAGGCCGATGAAGGGCAGGAAGGCGTCGCGGCCGGGGCGGCCCTTGAACAGGTCCGCCGGCGCGGTGTTGGAGGTGGCGACCACCACCGTGCCGCGGGCGAACAGCGCCTGGAACAGCCGACCGAGGATCATCGCATCGGCGATGTCGTGCACCTGGAATTCGTCGAAGCACAGCAGCGCGGCCTGTTCGGTGATGGCATCGGCCAGCGGCGGGATGGGGTCCGCGGTGTCGCCGTTCGCCTGCTTCCAGGCGTGGATGCGGCGGTGCACATCCTGCATGAACTGATGAAAGTGGATGCGCTGCTTGCGGGCGACGTCGGCGGTTTCGAAGAACAGATCCATCAGCATGGATTTGCCGCGGCCCACCTCCCCCACCAGGTACAGGCCCATCGGCGTGCCGGCGGGGGCTTCCTCGGCAGCGACGGGCTTGCGGCGGGTGAAGCGGGCGAAGAAGCCGCCCTTCTCCGGCTGTTCCGGATCCGGGTCGTAGCCGCGGGTGCGGCGCCACAAATCCTGCAGCACTTCCACCGCGCGCGCCTGCGCCTGGTCGGCCGCCAGCGCACCGGCCACGACTCGGGCGCGGTAGGTGGGCAGCGGGCCTCCGCCAGTCCCGATCGGCCGATCATCCATGCGTCGCGCGATACCGCTTCGCGCCGCCGCCGGCAACGGTGGCCCGCCGGTGTCGCCGGCATAAGTGCCCCGCCGGCGTCGCCGGCATTGGTGCCCCGCCGGCGTCGTACGGTTGACGAAGGCCCAGGCGGCCCGCAGCCTCACGCCACGATGCCCCGCCCCGCCGCCGCCGCGCTGCTGTACGCCCCGGACGGCTTCGATGAATCGCGACCACAGGTGATGGGCCGGCAGGCAGCCGGGGCCGGGTTCCTCCGCGGGCTGGTCAGGCATGCGGATTTCGACCGGCTGGTTGCGCTGACCACCCGGCCCGGGCACGCCGGGGCCTTTCGGCGCCAGGTCGCGTCCCTGGGCGCGCGGGTGCCGGTGGAGACGCTGGAGGAGGCCGAGTATCGCCGGCTGGCGGAAACCGGCTGCCTCATGCTGCCGGGGCCGAGTCTCGGCGGGCATGGCTGGCGGCGCCGGCGGGTGGCGGCGGCGGCCGAGTTCTCCCTGGTCGGCATCACCCACACCATTGCCTCGGAGGCGGCGATGGAGTCCATCGCAGGCCTGCTGACGGCGCCGGTGCAGCCCTGGGATGCGCTGGTCTGCACCTCCACCGCCGTGCGCGGCGCCGTGCGGCGGCTTTGGGCCGGGGAGGCCGCCTGGCTCGCCCGGCGCGTCGGCGCGACGCGGCCGGAGGGGCCGGCGCTGCCGGTGATCCCGCTCGGCGTCGATGCGGAGGCGCTGGCGCCGGACCCGCGGGCGCGGGCGGAATGGCGCGCCAGGCTCGGGATCGGGCCTCGGGACGTGGCGGTGCTGCATCACGGGCGGCTGTCCTTCCACGCCAAGGCGCATCCCCTGCCAATGTTCCTGGGGATCGCCCGCGCAGCCTCGGCGACGCCCGGGACGCGCGTGGTGCTGATCCTGTCAGGCTGGTTCGCGGACGAGACGCAGCGGCGCGCCTTCACCGAGATGGCGCGGGCGCTGGCGCCCGACCTCGTCATCCGGCTGGTGGAACGGCCGGAGTCCGGCACCACGCTGCGCGCCGCGGCGGACCTGTTCGCCCTGCTGTCCGACAACGTGCAGGAAAGCTTCGGCCTGGCGCCGGTGGAGGCGATGGCGGCCGGGCTGCCCGTCGTGGCCTCGGATTGGGACGGGCTGCGCGACACCATCGAGCACGGCGTCACCGGCTTCCGCATCCCGACCCTGATGGCCGGGCCGATGCCGGACCTCGCCGCGCGGCTTGAGGGCGGGCAGGACAGCTACGACCACTACATCGGCGGCATCGCGCAGTTCACCGCGGTGGATGTCGGCGCCGCCGAGGCCGCCTTCGCCGCGCTGATCCGCGACGAGACCCTGCGCGCCCGGATGGCGACCGCCGCCCGCGCGCAGGCGCTGGCGCGGTTCGACTGGGCCGCCGTGATGGCGCAGTACCACCTGCTTTGGACGGAGCTGGCGCGGCTGCGCGCCGATGGCCGGGGCGAACGCGCCACCCCGCTGCGCGGCGAGGATCCGGTGCCGCGCCGCCCCGACCCGAGCGCCCTGTTCGCCGACTACCCGACGCGGCGGCTGGCGCCGGAGACGCGGCTGATGCTGGCGCCGGGCCCGTCCGATGCAAAGGCGGCGCTGGCGCGGGTGCTGGCGCTCGCGGCCATCCCGGGCGTGGCGGCGCGGGGGGACCTGCTGCCGGGGGCTGACAGCTTCGCCGAGGCGCTCGGCGCGTTGGAGGACGGGCCCGCCACCGCCGCCGCAATGGTGGCCACGCTGCCGCCAGGCCAGGCGGCGCGCATGCACCGGGCGATCGCGTGGCTGGTGAAGGTGGATGTGGTGCGGGAGGCGCCCGCGCCATGACCGTCCGTGCCCTGATCTTCGACTGCGACGGCACGCTGGTGGACAGCGAGCCGCTCGGCGCCGCGGTGTTCGCCGAGGCGCTGGCCGAACTGGGCCTGGCCCTGACCGCGGAGGCGGCGCTGGCCCGGTTCCGTGGTCGCCGCCTCGCCACCACGCTGGCCGAGGTCGGCGGCCTGCTCGGCCACGCGCTGCCCGCGGATTTCGAGGCGAGGCTACGGGATCGTACCGCCCTCGCCCTGCGTGCCGGGCTGCGGGAGATTGCCGGTGCGGCGGCGCTGGTACGCGCGCTGACCCTGCCCTTCTGTGTCGCCTCCAACGCACCGCGCGCCAAGATCGAGCTGAACCTGGAGCTGACCGGGCTGCGGCCGCATTTCGGCGACCGCATCTTCAGCGCCTATGAGGTCGGGTCCTGGAAGCCGGACCCGGGCTTGTTCCTGCATGCCGCCGATGCGCTGGCGATCCCACCGGACGCGTGCCTTGTCATCGAGGATAGCGAGGCCGGTGTCGTCGCCGCGCTGGCCGCCGGCATGCCGGTGCTGGCGCTGCTGCCGGAGGGCGATGCCGCCTGGCGCCCGCGCCACGTGCCGGCGATCCGGCAGCTTTCGGAAGTGGCGGCCTATCTCGGAAGCGCCGGCTAGACCCTGAGCCGCGCTGCTAGAAGCGCGGAGCATGATCGAACCTTTTGTTTGCTCGCCTGACTCACGCCTCCGGCCGTTCCAGCCTTCGGCGATCACGCTCTAGCTCCGCCGCCGGAACCGCTCCACCGCGCTGACCAGCGCCGTCCGCACACCCGGCTCCAGCGCCGAATGGCCGGCATCCGGGATCACCGTCAGCCGCGCCCGCGCCCAGGCCGCCGCCAGGTCGAAGGCGGTGTCGCAGGGGCAGACCATGTCGTAGCGGCCCTGCACGATCTCGGCCGGGATGTGGGCGATGCGGTGCATGTTGCCGAGCAGGCCCTCGGGCGGCAGGAACAGGTCGTGGCGGAAGTAATGCGCCTCGATCCGCGCCAGGCCGAGCGCGGTGCGGTCCTGTGCGAAGCTCGCCACCGTCTCCGGGCTCGGCAGCAGGGTTGAACAGGAGCCCTCATACAGGCTCCAGGCGCGCGCCGCCGGCTGGTGGACCATCGGGTCAGGGTCGCACAGGCGGCTGAGGTAGGCGGTCAGCAGGTCGCCGCGCTCCTCCGGCGGGACGTGTTCGGCAAAGGCGGCCCAGGCATCGGGGAAGACGCGGCGCAGACCGTACAGGAACCAGTCCACTTCCGTGCGGCGGCCGAGGAAGACGCCGCGCAGCACGCAGCCGGTGACGCGGTCCGGGTGCGCCTGGGCGTAGGCCAGCGCCAGGGTGCTGCCCCAGGACCCGCCGAACAGCAGCCAGCGCTCGATGCCGAGGAAGCGGCGCAGCGCCTCGATATCCTCGACCAGGTGCGGCGTCGTGTTGTCCCGCAGGTCACCGAGCGGGCGGGACCGGCCGGCGCCGCGCTGGTCGAAGATCACCACGCGCCAATGGTGCGGGTCGAAGAAGCGGCGATGGATGGCGCCGGCGCCGGCGCCCGGGCCGCCATGCAGGAACAGCGCCGGCTGGCCGCGCGGATTGCCGACCTGCTCCCAGTACATGACATGGCCGGCTGACAGCGGCAGCAGCCCGGTCTCGAAAGGCGCAATATCGGGATAAAGGTCGCCGCGTGGCATTTTTCCCCTCTACGGCGGCGGGGCGCCCCGAGTCCATAAGGGTTGTTGACGGAACCGGTGCGGAATTGCGGCCGCGCACCCTTCGCCCCGGGCCGTTTCGTGCCTAGTTTGCAGGACATGGCCGAGACCCCCTCGGCCGGCTCCCGTTCCGCCACCGCCGGCGCCCTGCGCTGCGGGGTGTGTGGCACGGAAAGCCGGCACCCCGCTTTTCGCCCCGCGCCGCCCGAACAGGCGCCGGACCTCGACCTGCGTCCGGGGGAGCCGGTGCGCTCCACCATGGCGCGCTGGCTGCAGCAATGCCCGGGTTGCGGCTATGCGGCGCCCGACATCACCCGCGCGCATCCGGCCGCAGCGGAGGCAGTGCGCGCCGCGCCGTTCCGCGCCCTGCTGGCGGAATCCGGCACCCCGCCCCTCGCCCGCCGCTTCCTGGCCTGGGCGCTGGTGCTGGAGGAGACCGGCGCGCTGCATGCCGCGGCGGAGGCGACGCTGCACGCTGCCTGGGTGGCGGACGATCTCGGCCGGCCGGACCTCGCGCGGGCCTGGCGGCTGGATGCCGTGGCGCTGTGGCGCGGCGGGCCGACGCTGGATTCGGAACAGACGGTGCGGGTGATCGATGCGCTGCGCCGCGCCGAGGCCTGGGGCGATGCCGGCAACACCGCCGAACAGCTTGCGGCGACGGACCCTCCGGATGCGGTGGCGCAGGTGGTGGCGCTGGAGCTTCGGCTGATCGCGGCGGAGGATGCCGGGCGGCATACCGTGGCTTCCGCCCTGCCGCCGCCGTCCCGCCGACCGCATGTGACGCACCAGCGGATCGAGAAGCGTGGCGAGGGCCTGTTCGCGCGGCTGCGGCGATGGATCGGGCGGGGCTGAGCGACACGGCACCCTTGCCCGCTTCGGCTTGACCACCTATGGTTATATTATAACGTTGCAAAGGCAAGTCGCCATGCGTCGGCGCTCCCTCCTCGCCCTGCCCGGTTTGCTGCTGCCCGGCCTGGCCCCGGCCCAGACTGGGGCCCAGACACGGGCTCAGACCGGGGCCCAGACACAGGCCGCGCCGTCGGTCGTCGCGTCCTTTTCCATCCTGGGCGACATGGTCACGCAGATCGCCGGCGACCGGGTCCGGCTGCGCACGCTGGCCGGGCCGAACGCGGATGCGCACAGCTTCTCCCCCCGCCCGTCGGATGCACAGGCGCTGCGTGGCGCGGCGCTGGTGGTGCGGAACGGGCTCGGCTTCGATGGCTGGATGGACCGGATGATCCGTGCCGCCGGGTATGCCGGCCCGGTGGCGACCGCGACCCAGGGCATCACGCCGCGGCAAATGGATGCGCACGCGCACGGCCACGACCATGGCGGCGCCGCGCGGCGGCACAACCATTCCGTGGCGCCGCGCCAGGTGCCGGACCCGCATGCCTGGCAGGATCTGCGCTTCGGCATCGCCTATGCCCGCACCATCGCCGCCGCGCTGGCGGCCGCCGTGCCGGCCGAGGCCGCGGCGATCCAGGCCAATGCGGCGGCCTACGTCGCCCGGCTGGAGGCGCTGGACGCCTGGGTGCGCGCCGAGGTCGCGGCGGTGCCGGAGGCGCGCCGCAAGGTCGTGACCAGCCACGACGCCTTCGGCTATTTCGGCGCCACCTATGGCGTGACGTTCCTGGCGCCGCAGGGCATTTCAACCGAGGCCGAGCCCAGCGCCGCCGATGTTGCCCGCCTGATCCGCCAGATCCGCGCCGAGGGCATCACCGCGGTGTTCCTGGAGAACATGGGCAACCCGGCGACGCTGGAGCGCCTGGCGCGGGAGGCCGGGGTGGTGGTCCGCGGCCGGCTCTACGCCGATGCGCTGTCCGAGCCCTCCGGCCTCGCGCCCACATACGAGGCGATGTTCCGCCACAACATCGGCGTCCTGGTTCCGGCGATGCGCGGCGACGCGGCGTGAGGTCCGCCCTTCTCGCATTCGCCGCAACGCTTCCCTTGGCGGCCGGCGCGCAGGAGGTCCGCTTGGATGCCGGCTTCCAGCCGCATCTGGCGACCGAGGTCGATCTCGGCTTCACCGCCGTCGGCACCACCCGCGCGACCGACCGCGAACGCCGCGGCACCAGCGGCTTCCTGTACGGCGAGGTGGCGGCCGGGCTGCACCTGGCACCGGGCTTCTCGATCCAGGGCGTACTGGCCTTCGAGCCGATCGGCGAGGGCGATGCGCTGGGTGGGTCGCCGGATGGCGGCGTCACCGGCTTTCGCCGCCAATCCGCCTTCCTCGAGGCGCTGTTCGCGGAATGGCGGCCGACCGAGGATCTGACCCTCCAGGCCGGCCGCTTCGTCGCGCCCTTCGGCCGCGGCCACCACGACTTCCCGGGCATCCTGACGGGCATCCGGGCGCACGAGGTCTATGCCATCACCGACAGCCTCGGCGGCGGTGCGACCTATACCTTCCTGTCCGACCCGGTGCTGGGCGAGCACGACGTCTCCGCCGCCATCTTCACCCTGGACCGCACGGCGCTGTCCTCCACCTTCGCGACCCGCCGGCGCTGCTGCGACGAGCGCTACGAGCGCTTCAACCGCAACACCCGCCAGCAAGGCGGCCCGGCCAATACGGGCCAGGCGGACAATTTCGCGGTCGCGCTCGATGGCGATGGCTTCGCCTGGGCGCCGGGCCTGTCCTACCACCTGGGCGTTCTGACGCGCGGCGCGGGTAATGACGGCACCGCGCGCGAATGGGGCTATGCCGCCGGGCTGCGCTACGAACAGCGCTGGTCGCCCAGCCAGCGCACCATGTTCTTCGCCGAGGGCGTGCAGTACCGCAACGCCGCCGCCCGGCCGCGCACGGAGGTCACTCTGCTCGGCTTCGACCCCAGTACCGGCGACGAGATCGAGACGGTGCTGGAGACCGCGCTGCGCGAGCGTCGCACCTTCACCACGCTCGGCGTGCAGCACCGCATCGGCGAATGGCGCGGCACGGTCGCCTGGCAGCGCGATCAGCGGAAGCGCAGCGTCGAGACGCTGCCGACGGAGAACTATCTCGAAGCCTCCATCGGCACCGACCTGCCCTACAACTTCAAGGTCGATGCCGGCTACCAGTATGGGCGGTATGCGCGCGAGGATGCGGCGGGGCTGGGCATTTCGCACGCAGTGCTGTTCCGGCTGGGCTGGCGCGGATTGTGACGCCAGATCTGCGGGCACGACGGCATAAAGTGCGTTGAAATAAGGGCCGGCCGCGCCGCAACCTGCCGAAGCCGGCGGAAACGTGTTCCGCCGGCCGGGCTGTCTAGTCCTTGCCTCGCCGCAAGGAGAGACGGACATGAACCAAGTGATGTACTGGAATTCCGTGCTGCTCGAGGCATCGCGGCGCGACCATTCCCAGGGCTACGCCAACACCCAGCAGGCGGACCCTACCCATACCTCCCGCGCCATGGCGATCGTGCCTCTCGCGATCCACGACACCATCGCCTTCCTGCGCCGGCCGCCGGCGGCCTCCCTGGTGAAGCAGGGCGAACCGGTCATCGGCAACCCGGGAAGCATCGTGCTGGAGGATGCGATCGACGGCGCCGCCGTCCGGTCGCTGACCGCGATGTATCCTGCCTATGCCGATGACTTCACCGAGGCGCTCGGCACCTTTGGGAGGCTTCGACTTCGGCGCCTCGGTCGCCGATGCGATCCTCCAGTTCCGGGCGAATGACGACGCCAACCTGCCCGACCCGCCGCCGAGCCTCGCGGCCCATGGCACGCACCGGGTCGATCCCTACAACCCGGGCCAGGGCTTCCTCACCTCCCATTGGGGCCACGCGACGCGCTTCATGGTCGGTGAAGGAATTCGGCGCGCTGGAGCGCCGCAGCCGCACCGCGGAGCAGAGCGTCATCGGCGTCTACTGGGGCTATGACGGGGCGCAGGGCCTTGGCGTGCCGCCACGGCTTTACAACCAGATCGCCCGGAAGATCGCGCTGGCGCGGAACCTGACCCTGATGCAGACGGCGGTGATGTTCGCCGAGATCAACGTCGCCATGGCGGATGCCGGGATCGATGCCTGGCACTACAAGTACCAGCAGAACCTCTGGCGGCCCGTGGCCGGCATCCGCGACGAGGTGCAGGGCTATGCCGACCCCTTCCGGGCGCCCTATGGCGCGCCGCAGACCAACCGGCCCGGCGGTGCCCCGACCACGCCACCGTTTCCGGCCTACCCCTCCGGCCACGCAGCCTTCGGGGCGGCGATGTTCCAGGTGCTTCGGCTGCGGCTCGGCGGCCCGGCGCTGACGGTCGCCACCATCCTCGATGCGGCGGATGGTGGGCCCGTGGAGGAGGAGGCGTTCAGCTTCGTCTCGGACGAGCTGGACGGTCGCGCCGTGGATGCGGATGGCTCGGTGCGCACGCGGGTCGAGCGGCCGTTCAACAGCTACGCCCGGGCGGTGTGGGAGAATGCCATCAGCCGCGTCTATCTTGGCGTGCATTGGCGCTTCGACGGGCTGCCGCGCAACGCCGCGGACGACATCGGCGGCGTGCCGCTCGGCCTCACCATCGGCAGGACCGTGCATGAGTTGTTCAACGACGGGGCCTCGCTCGGCGGCCCTTGAGGCGTCACCCGCCGCCGAGGCGCGCCGCCGGCAGCCCGAACTGGCGGCGCAGGTGGTGGCGCGGGATGCGCTGGGGCCGGTGCGGGTGCTGGGCGGGGCGGATGCCAGCACCCTGCGCTTCGACCCGACGCGGACCGTCCACGCTGGCCTGGTGACGCTGGACGCGGCGAGCCTGGCGCAGACCGCGGAGGCCGGCGCCACCGGCAGCGGCGGCCTGCCCTACATCCCCGGGCTGCTCGGATTCCGGGAGGTGCCGGTGCTCGCCGAAGCGTTCCGGGCGCTGGCGGTGAAGCCGGACCTGATTTTCGTGGATGGGCATGGGCTGGCGCATCCGCGCGGCCTCGGCGTCGCCAGTCATCTCGGCGTGGTGCTGGACGTGCCGACCATCGGCGTCGCGAAGTCGATCCTGGTGGGGACCGTGCAGGGCGATCTGGGCGAGGAGGCGGGGGCGCAGGCGCCGCTGGTCTGGCAGGGGCGGCCGGTGGGCGTCGCGCTGCGGACCCGGCGAGGCGCCAATCCCATCTATGTGTCCGTCGGCCATCGAGTCTCGCTGGAGACGGCGCTTCGCTGGGTGATCGCCACCGGCCGCGGCCGGCGCTTGCCGGAGCCGACGCGGCTGGCGCATGAGGCCGCCACAAGGGTCCGGCTGGCGGCCCGCGCCGCCGCGGGTTAAGCCGCGCGCCATGGCACGGTTGTGGATGGTTCTCGGCGCCCTTTCGGGGCTGGTTGCGGTGGCGATGGCCGCCTATGCGAGCCATGGACTGCCGCCGGAGGTGGCGAGCCTGGCCAATACCGGCGCCTCGCTGCAGGCCTGGCATGCGCTGGCGCTGCTCGGCTGCGGGCTGCTGGCGGATCGGCGGCGCGGGCCGCTGGTGCACTTGGCCGCCGGCTGCTTCGTTGCCGGGACGCTCGCCTTCTGCGGCGGCGTCTATGTCCGGGTGCTGACCGAAACCTCGCCCGGGCCGGTGACACCGCTCGGCGGCATGCTGCTGCTGGTCGGCTGGGGGTTGCTGGCGGCGGCGGCGGCGCTGGCGCCGGAGCGGTGATTGCCAGCGCGATGATCGCCAGCGCCTACCTGGCGGCCGAGGGGTTCGAGGCGGAGCTGGCGGAGGAATTTGCCCGATCGCGCCGCAGGATCGAGGCCTGGCATGGCAGGCTGGCGCTGTCGCCCGATCCGCCGGCGCCATCGGCCTGGGCGCTGGAGTGCTGGACCGAGCCGCAGGAATTTCGTGTCGAATCGGTGAAGCAGGCCGCCGATGCGCTGCGCGCCATCCAGCGCAACTGGGCCGGCTATGCCGCCAGCCACCATCGGCGCAGCGCGCTGATCACGGAACGCCTGCCGCCGGTGAAGGCGCGCCCGCTGGTCTTCCCGGAACCGGCGCCCGCCGGGCATCTCGGCGCCTGGACGCTGCTGGCGCCGGACCGGCTGCTGGCGAGCGCGACCAAGACCAGCCCGTTCGTGCTTGGTGCGGTCGCCTTCGTCGAGGATCGCGAGGGCCCGCCTTCCCGTGCCTACCTCAAGCTGTGGGAGGCGCTGACCCGGCTCGGGCGCTATCCCGGGCCAGGCCAGACCTGCCTCGACCTCGGCGCCGCGCCGGGGGGGTGGAGCTGGGTGCTGGCGAAGCTGGGCGCGCGGGTGGTGGCTGTGGACAAGGCGCCGCTGGATGCGGCGGTGGCGGCACTGCCCGGCGTGACGATGCGCGCCGAAAGCGCCTTCGGCCTGGACCCGCGCACCGAGCCCCCGGTGGATTGGCTGTTCAGCGACGTGATCTGCTACCCGAGCCGCCTGCTGGCCCTGGTGCAACGCTGGATCGCCGCCGGAGCCGCGCGCAACTATGTCTGCACGCTGAAATTCCAGGGCGAGACCGACCACGCCACCGCCGAGGCCTTCGCCGCCATCCCCGGCGCGGTGCTGTTCCACGGCGCGCACAACAAGCACGAATTGACCTTCGCGCTGCTGGACCAGACCAGCCGCCGTTAACCAACCAGCTGCCGATCGCCGCCGGAACCTGCGGCGGCGAGCGGCCGCCGAGGCGCCTGAAGGCACCACAACATGCGGCCGGCACAACCGGCCGAGGCCGCGAATTGCGGCCCGCCGCCTATGCGGCGAGCCAAGCGGCCTGAAGCCGCGCCCGGCGCTCGAGGGCACCGAAGACATGCGGGCGGCGGGGATCGAACCCGCATGGCCCAAGGCCGAGGGTTTTTAAGACCCTTCCGTCTACCATTCCGGCACGCCCGCCTGGCGCGAGTATGCCGTCTCGTGAAGGGTCAGGGAACCGCCTGCGACACCGATTGGGCGGTGCGGGCCGGCGGTGGCTCAGCCTGATCCATGTCGGATTGCAGGTGCGATTCCATGATCGGGCGCAGCAGGCTCCACCACTCGCACTCCTCCTCCCGCCCCCGGGCCGCACACCAGATGCGGCCGGAGCCGAGCGGGCGCATGCCGAGGCCGATCAGCACGGCGCGGGAGGCGTGGTTGTCCGGCTGCACGGCGGCACGGATCTCGGCCACGCCCAGATGCTCGAACACGGCGGATGCGGCGGCCGGGGCGGCCTCGCGCATCAGGCCCTCACCCTGGAAATCATCGCCGAGCCAGTAGGTCAACACGGCGCGGCTGCGGTCGGCTTCGGCGCGGCTGGCGCTGATCCAGCCGAGCACCTGGCCGCGCGGGCTGCCTTCACGGCGGGTGATGACCATGGGCAGCGCGAGGCCCGCCATGGCGGCAGCGCGCGCCTCGCTGAGCCGGGACGCGGCGGCGGCCGGCAGCAGGTGGACGGGCCAGGAGGCGAGGCGGGCGCTGATGGCGGGGCCCATCAGGCCGGCCAGGGCTTCGGCATCCTCGGGGAACGGCAGGCGCAGGCACAGCCTGTGCGTGTGAACCTCCCGGACAGGGTCGCCAACTGCGTTCATGAACAAACTTTGCCTGCGTTAAGGCAATCTTACCAGTCTCTCGATCAACCGCACCGCGAGTTTCTTTCGTGGTGGATCAAATATACGTGCAAGACTCACGCGACCGTGATCGACGCGGGCGCGTTGGCTCGAAAATGCGAGGAATCCCGCATGCCCATGATATCGCCCATATCCTGAGCCGCCGACACCGCCGAATCCGAGGGAGGGGAACGCGGCGTATTCAACTGTGCGGCCAGTGACGATGGCGCCGGAGCGTGTGCCGGATGCAAACAGGTCCACCTCCCCGCGAGTGGCGCCGAACAGGTAGATCGCAAGTGGAGCAGGGCGCGCCGCGATCCAGGCAATGGCTGCCGAAACATCAATCAATGGTTGAACAGCCAGGACCGGGCCGAAGATCTCCTCCGCCAGCAGGGCGTCGCCAGGCTCCGGATAGGCGAGGGACAGGGCGCGCTGGCGTCCCGGGCCGTCCGAGGCCAGCCGGTCCAGCCGCACGCCCTCGGTCAGGCGATCCAGCCGAGCGGCCTGGGCCGCCGTGGCGATGCCCGATTCGGGCAGGCCGATGCCGCTAGCGCGGCAGGCGGCGGCAAAGGCCTCCTGCGTGTGGCCGACCAGCAGCACGGTGTCGGGTGCGATGCAGGTCTGCCCGGCATTCACCGCCTTGCCGGCCAGGATGTCCCGCGCCGCCACCGCCAGATCCGCGCCCGGCAGCACCACCGCCGGACATTTGCCGCCGAGTTCCAGGGTCAGCGGCACCAGGTTGCGCGCGGCCGCCAGCGCCACCTTGCGGCCGGTCTCGGTGCCCCCGGTGAACATCAGGTGGTCCCAGGGCTGTGCCGCGAATTCCGCCGCGACCTCCGGCCCGCCCTGCACCGTCACGGCGACATCGGGGCCGAGCGCCGTGGCCAGCACCTCCGCCAGCAGCGCCGCCGTGCGCGGCACGGCCTCGGAGGGTTTCATGGCGACGCGGTTGCCGGCGGCGAGGGCATCCACCACCGGCACCAGGGCCAGCTGCACCGGGTAGTTCCACGGCGCCATGATGCCGACGATGCCCTTGGGCACCGCCTCCTCCCACGCCCGGGCGGGCCAGAAGGGATAGGGCACCGCGGCGCGGCGTGGCTTCGCCCAGGCGCGCAGGTGGCGGCGGGAATAGCGTGCGGCGTCGACGGTGCAGAGCACGTCGGCCAGCAGCGTCTCCAGCCGAGACCGGCCGCCGTAATCGGCATCCAGCGCCGCGGCGATGTCCTCCGCCCGCCTCAGCAGGGTTTTCCCGAGTTCGTCCAGCAGGGCGCGGCGGCGGTCCGGAGCCAGGGCGCCGTCGCGGGCCTCGGCGGCGCGGAGATGGGCGAGCGCCTCGGCTGGTGTCACGCCACCACCCGCTGGCGCAGCGCGCGGCCGAGCACGGCGGCGGCGGCCTCGCCGGACCGCACCGCCGCCTCGATCGTCGCGGGCAGTGCGGCGAGGGTCCAGTCGCCAGCCAGGACAAGGTTGGCCAGCGGGCGGCGCGGCGGCGCGGGGGGCGGGTTCAGACCGTGCCGTGGCGTGGCCCGTCGTTCGCGCACGGCGCGGGCCAGCGGCGGGGCCTCCGGCCAGGCGCCGGGCAGGCGGAAGCGCAACGCGGCCTGGCGGACCTCCGGCCAGATCCGCGCCGCGGCCTCGGCATCCGTCAGGCCGACGGCGGCATCGGCGGCGCTGACGGTGACGGAGACGCCGGTGGGCCGCACGAGAACCCATTGCGACAGGCCGCCGAGCAGGCCGAGGAAGCGCACCGGCCCCTCCTCCACCCGGTTGAAATGCACGTTGAGAATCGGGGCGTGGCGCTGCGGCACGGGCAGGCCGGGCAGCAGCCGCGCGGCCTCCCACGGCGGCACGGCCAGCACCACGGCATCGCCGGGGAGGAGGGCAATAATGGTGTCGCCGAAATCCAACGCCGTCACCCGGCCCTCCGCCTGCACCAGCGCCCGCAGCCGCGCGCCGGCGCGCAGGCTGGCGCCGTGGCAGCCGAGCGTCGCCAGCGCCGGCGCCACCAGGTCCGGCCCCAGCCCCTGGCGCGCCACCAGCAGCCGTGCCGCACCCTTGCCGCCAAGCCGTCGCAGCACCGCGCCGAGCAGCCGGGCGGAGGCTTCCTCCACCGGCGTGTTCAGCGCGGCGACGGTCAGCGGCTCGACCAGGGCGCGCAGCAGCCGGGGGTGCGCGGCGAAGGCGGCGGCGACGCTACGATCCGGGCCCGGGATAGCAAGGCGCAGCAGGGCGAACAGCCCGCCGAGGCTCATGCCGTCCGGCCGCCGCGCCGCATCGCCCCAGCCGAGCGGCGACAGCGCGACGCGGCGCGCCGTGCCTTCCTCCAGGTCCAGCACCGGCAGGCCGAGCGGCTCCGGCTCCACCCAGGCCTCCCGTGCACCGATCGCGGTCAGGAAGCGCAGCGCGGCGCGGTTGGCGCCGAGCAGCGCATGGGTACCATTGTCCGTACCATCCGGCAGGGCTCGGGCGCGGCCGCCGGGGGCTGGTGTCGCCTCGTGCAACGCCACGCGCTGCCCGGCGCGGGCCAGGGCCAGCGCGGCTGCGAGGCCGGCGACGCCGGCACCTATGACATGGACCGTCATGGCAATCCCGCGGGCTTCATCGCCAGCCAGGCCATCCGGAACTTCTCGCCGCGGGTCAGGCGCAGGCGGGTGCGGGGATGGGCAAAGCCGCGCGCGATCATGCGGTCCAGCAGGCGGCGATAGCCCCACATCATGACGCGCGCCGGCTTCATCGCCTTCGGATCATGCCCCCGCAATTCCCGCTCCGCCTGCGCGAAGCCCTCCGCCGCCTGCGCCGCAAGGTCGGCGCAGCAGCGGGCGAAGCCGGGATGCGCGACCAGGGCGGCGGCGTCCCGGCCTTCGACGCCGTGGCGCGCGAGCAGGCTGGCCGGGACATAGACGCGATCGATCGCCACGTCCTCATCGACGTCGCGCACGATGTTCACGAGTTGGAAGGTGCGGCCGAGCGCCAGGCCAAAGGCCTCGGCGTCCGGTGCGCCGAAGATCCGCACCGCCATGGCGCCGACGCTGCCGGCGACGCGGCGGCAGTACTGGGCGAGCGCGGCCTCGTCGGGCAGGCGCAGCGCGGCGGTGGCGTCGGTTTCCATGCCGTCGATCATCGCGGCGCATTCGGCGCGCGGCAGCGCATATTGCTGCCGGGCCCAGGCGAGTTCGGCGGACAGCGCGCAATCCGGCGCATCCAGCTTGCGGCGCCAGGATTCCAGCAGGCGGCGCTTCTCGGCCTCCGGCATGGCGCCGTCGGCGATGTCATCCACCGCTCGGCAGAATCCATAGACGGCATAGAGGCCGCGGCGGCGCTCGCCCTTCAGCACCGCCATGCCGCGGCCGAAGCTGCTGCCGGCGCGGGCGACGCGGGCGCGGACCACGGCGGCGTCGCTGCGCGGCGGGCGGGCGAGGCCGGCGAAGGCCGCGGCGAAATCGGCCTTCGTCAGCGCGACGCGCCCCGCCACCGGGTCCGCCGCCCGCAGGCGTGCGAGCAGCCGCCAGGCGAGGTCCAGCGTGACGGCCGCCTGCAGGCGCAGCCGGGACTGCAGCAGGCGCGGCAGAGGTGCCGCGACCTCCAGCCCCGCCTCAACCCGGTCCAGCGCCGCATCCAGCACGGCGCGGCGCTGCGGGTTTTTGGGAGCAAAGAATGCGCCCTCGCCACCGGCCAGCGCCATCCAGGGCTGCGGCAGGTAGATGCGGTCCATCGCCGCGCGGTCCGGCACCAGGTCCTGCAGGTGGTTCAGGATCTGCAGGGCGGTACACAGCGCGTCGGAGGCGCGGAGCGCTCCGGCATCCGCCTCCCCATGCAGGCGCAGCAGCAGGCGGCCAACAGGCTCGGCGGAGCGCGCGCAGTAATCCTCCAGCGCCGGCCAATCAGCGTAGCGGGACTGCACGGCGTCCTGGCGGAAGGCGGACAGCAGGGTGCGGGCCTCGCCGGTGCCGACTTCGGCCAAGGGGCCGGCCGGATCGTCGAGAAGCCGTTCCATGTGGTCCAGCCGAGCCAGCTTTTCCGGCGGGGTCAGCGCGGGCGCATCGGCGATGTCGTCCGCCATGCGGGCGAAGCGGTAGAAGGCCAGCACCTTGGGGCGCAGCGCGGCCGGCAGCAGGCGCGAGGCGACCGGGAAATTCTCCGTCGTTTCAGTGCGGTTCGGCGGACCGGCGGGGAGCCCGGCGGAATCCATCCTCAGGCCGAACCGCCGGTCATGGCGTGGCGGCTACACGGGCTCATAGGCCCGGCCCTTCCAGCCGGCCGGCTTGCCCAGCAGCCCGCGCACCAACGCCGTCCACTGGATCGCGAGCGCCACCGCGACCGTCAGCGGATGCAGCGGAATGGTCCACCAGGGCTCCCGCACCCGCAGGGTCACCGCGGCACGCAGCGCGAAGCCGAGCGCGAGGGCCAGCAGCGCGGCCGAGCGCGGCAGGAAGAAGAACGGCCAGAGATGCGCGCCCGCCAGCATGACGGTCCAGATCGGCAGGCCGACCGGGGTCGCCATGCCCTCCCGCGCATTCTTGATGAAGCCGGCCCAGCTCTGGCCGAAGTCGCTGTACATGCGGCAGGTGGCGAGCCCGGCGCCCTCCACGATCTCGGTCGCCAGCCCGTGCTCGCGCATGCGGCGGGACAGCGCGAGGGCGTCGTGCATGACGCCCTTCACACCCTCATGCCCGCCGGCGGCAAGATAGGCCGCGCGCTCCACCAGCATGAGCTGGCCGCAGGCCGCCGCCATGCCGGAGCGCCGGGTGAAGGCGCGGCCGCCGCCGGGCAGGTAGCAGATCAGGAGGAAATTGATCATCGGCACGGTCAGCGCCTCGCCCAGCGAGCCGATGAGCTGCTTCGGCACGCCGGTGACCATGGCGGTGCCGGTGCGTGCGGCGTGGCCGGCCATGCTCGCCGCGGCCTCCGGCGCCAGGCGGACGTCGGCATCGATGAACAGGAAATGCGTGCCGCGCGCGGCCTCCGCCAGCCGGGCGCAGGCATGCACCTTGCCGGTCCAGCCGGCCGGCAAGGGCGGCGCCGCCTCCAGCCGCACGCGCGCATCGCGGGTGGCATAGGCCCTGACGATGGCGGCGGTCTCGTCCGTGGAGCCGTCGTCCATCACCACGACCTCCACCGCGACGCCGCGAGAGGCCAGCGCCGCATCCAGGCAGGCCGCGATGTTGACGGCCTCGTTGCGGGCCGGGATCAGGATGGAGACCAGGGTGCCGTCCGGCGGCGTGCCGCGCGGCGGGCGGACCAGGAACAGGTTCACGACGCCCATGGTGGCGGGGAACATGGCGAGGGCAAGCGCAATCCAGGCCCAGGTGAATTCCATATCCATCGCCTAGCCCGCCCCTCCCCTGGGATCGTGTCGTGGATCGAATGTTTGGCCCTTCATCGCGGAACGCAAGCGCCGCCACAACTCATAGATTCCGCCCATGCCCTCCGGGCCCTGCAACAGCGTCTCGAACCGCGCGGGATCGCGGGTGATGGCATCCTGCGCCAGGCGGTCCATGGTCATTGCCAGCGCGTCGGACAGCACCGCGACGCGGCTTTCGCGCGGCAGAGCCGCCAGCGTTTCTCCGCTGATCGGTTGGCCGAAGGCGCACAGCATTTCCGGCTTGCGCTCGGACCAGAAGGGGTAGTCCAGCGCCAGTGGCACGAACAGCGCCTCCGGCGCCATCTCCGGCAGGCGGGTCATGCCCAACGCGATCGGCACCGGGCGTTCGCGCGGGTCACTGAAGCGGCCGGGCGCATTCATCCACAGCATGCGGTCCGGCGCGCCCAGCACCAGGCGGGCGGTGCGCAGGAAGGCGACGGCTCCGCGCGGCGTCGCGTTCTCCACGCCAAAGACGCCGATGCGGGTCATGAAGCGGTAGCGGGTCAGCGCGCCGGCATCCATCGGGATGAACATGCGCCGGCCGGGGAACAGCCGCTGCGAAAGCAGCATGAAGGCGACGCCGTCCCACCAGCCCGGATGGTTGGCGAAGACCACCAGCGGCCGGTCGCCGTAGTGCTGCGGCACGCCCCAAAGCGCCACCCGCGCGGCGCGCATGTGCTTCCGGAAGAACCGGCCAAACATATAGTGGAAGAACGCCATCCGGCGCGGGTCGTACAGCGCGACGGGGTCGTCCCCCGCGGCAACCCTGGCCGGCGGCGTCATATGGTTCACGGCACGGCTATTCCGCGGCGGTGGCCAGTTCGGATTCGCGCCGCCCGGCCTCCTTCGCCGCCGCATCCATGCCACGGCCGCCGCGGTCGCGATCCAGCGCGTCTGCCGCGATCCAGCCGGACATCATCACCATCGGCATGCCTGGCCCCGGATGCGCCGCACCGCCGCACAGATACAGGCCCTTCACCAGCTTGGACCGGTTGCCCGGCTTGAAGGCGCCCATGAAGCTGCCATGGCTGGCGAGCCCATAGATGGCGCCATCCAGCACCTTGTAGCGCTCATGGATATCGACCGGCGTCAGGTGGCGCTCCACCACGATGCGCCCCTCGATATCCTCCATCCCCGCGGTCCGCTTCAGCTTGTCGAGGATGGTCTGGCGATACTGCGGCAGCATCTTCGACCAGTCATGACTCGGCCGCAGATAGGGCGTGTGGACCAGGACGTACAACGCCTCGCCACCCTCCGGCGCGACCGAGGGATCGGTGCCGGACGGCGCCGCCAGGTAGGCGGTGGGGTCGGGGGCCGGGATGCCCTTCTTGTAGATCGCGTCGAACTCCTCCTCCGCATCGCGGGAGAAGACGAAGTCGTGGTGACCGAGATGCTCGTAGCGCTTGTTCAGGCCGAGATAGAGCACCACGCCGGAACAGGCCGGCTCGAAGTTCTTCTTGGCGTATTTCCGGCCGGGCTCGCCGCCCACCAGTTCCTTGTAGGTGCGGACCGCATCCATGTTGGAGATCACGGCGTCGCAGGCAATCCGCTCGCTGCCCACCCGCACGCCCTTGATGGCGCCGTTCTCGATGTCGAAGCCGGTGACCTCGCTGTCGGTGCGCAGCTCCGCGCCAAGGTCGGCGGCCAGCTTCGCCAGGCCCTCCGCCACCGCGCGGGTGCCGCCCACCGGGTACCAGACGCCCTCGCTGGCCTGCATGTCGCCGATCGAGCACACCACCGCCGGCGCCAGATAAGGCGAGGAGCCGATATACTGGCAGTAATGGTCCAGCATCTGCGCCAGCCGCTCATCCGGCACATGGCCGCGGATGATCTTCGCTGCCGTCTTGCCCATCTTGAGCGACAGCACGTCGCGCAGCGTGTTCGGGTTGAGGTTCGCCTTCATGTCGATGGTGTCGGAGACCCCCTCGACCGGCCGCCAGAAGAAGAATTTCTCGGACACACCATGCAGGTGGCGCGATTCCTCCTGGAACTTGCGGTAGCCCTCGCCCAGGCCGCGGCCAGGCGCGAACTTCTCGATCTCCGACTGCATGGTCGCAACGTCGGCCATCAGGTCGATCTGCGTGCCATCCTCGAAAAAACACCGCCACTGCGGGTCCAGCCGGATCAACGGCAGGTCCTTCGACTGGTCGCGCCCCGCCTCCGCGAAAATTCGCCGCAACACGCGCGGCACGGTCAGGATGGTCGGCCCCATGTCGAAGCGGAACTCACCCGACCCATCCGGCGCCGGCAGGTTCAACACCGCCGCCTTGCCGCCCAGCCACGGATTCTTGTCGAGCAGCGTCACCTTGTGCCCACGCGCCGCCGCCACCGCAGCCGCCGCCAGCCCACCCAGGCCGCCACCCACCACCACCACCCGGTCTGCCATGCGTGCGTCCTCCGTGTCGTCGAAGTCTTAGCAGGTTCCGCGGGTGGCTCGCAGGGAGGGCGCTGCCCTCCCTGCACCCTCCCGCGAAGGAGCAGCGGCCCCTTCGAACCCTTTTATGAGGGGTGGAAGGGAGGAGGGGCCTGGAGGGACCGTTGAACCGGCGGTCCCGCGATGCCCCTCCTCCCTTCCACCCCTGAATGGGTTTCCAAAGGGACCACTGTCCCTTTGGCGGGGGTGCAGGGGGCAGCGCCCCCTGCAAGGCCACCCGCAGAAGCTGATTAAGTCTCCGCCGCCACCGGGGTTGCCGCGCGGAAGCCGCTGTCGGCGGTCGGGCGGCTGGGGGCGGCCGAGAGGCCGAGGTCGGCGGCGAGCAGGCCGGTGGTGATGCGGGCGCCTTCGTAGATCACGGGCAGGCCGCTGCCGGGGTGGGTGCCACCGCCCACCAGGTACACGCCTTCGACGTCGCGGAAGCGGTTGCCGGGGCGGAACAGCAGCATCTGCGGCAGTTCGTGCGACAGGTTGAAGGTGGCGCCGTAGCCCACGGCAAAGTCGCTCTCCCAATCCTGCGGGGCGACGATGCGCTCGTACTTGATGTGCGGCCGCAGGTCGCCGAGGCCGAGGACCTTGAGGCGGTCGAGGGCGATCTCGCGGAAGCGGGCGCTCTGCGCGGCCCAGTCCGGCTGGTGGATCAGGTTCGGCACCGGGACCAGGACGTAGAGCGCGGAGTGGCCGGCGGGCGCCATGGTCGGGTCGGTGGCGCCGGCGTGCTGGACATACAGGGATGGGATTTCCGGGATCACCCCGGTCTCGATCTCGCCGATGTTCTGCCGGTACTGCTCGGACAGGATGACGTTGTGGTGGGCGACGCCGGGCAACTCGCGGTCGAGGCCGAGGTAGAGCATGAAGGTGGAGCAGGAATAGCGCGCCTGTCCGATCTTCTTGTCCTTCCAGCCCTTGCGGAGCTGGTCGGGGATCAGCTTCGGGATGGCGTGGGCGAAGTCCGCGTTCACCACCACGGCGTCCGCGTCGTGCCGCGTGCCGCCGATCTCGACGCCCTTGGCGCGCTTGCCCTGGAAGGCGATGGCCTCGATCGGGGTGTTCAGGCGGATATCGGCGCCGAGCCGTTCGGCGACGCGCGCCATGGCGGTGGACACCGCGCCGCAGCCACCGATCGGGTGGAAGACGCCGTGTTCATATTCCAGGAACGACAGGATGGTGAACAGCGCCGGGCATTTGAACGGGCTCATGCCCAGGTATTTGGTCTGGAAGGAGAAGGCGAGGCGGACGCGGGGGTCCTTGAAGTGCCGCGCCAGGTCCTTGTCCACGGTGGACCAGGGCTTCATCAGCGGCAGCGCCTTGAGCATGTCCGGCCGCATCATGTCCGCGGCGGTGGAGAAGGCGCGTTCCAGGACGGGCCGGAAGGCCTCCAGCTTGGCGCGGTTTTCCAGCATGAAGGGGCGCAGGCCCTTGGCGTCGCCCGGCGAGATGCGGGCGATTTCCGCCTCCATCCGGTCCAGGTCGGCGCTGGCGTCGAGCTTCGTGACGTCGCCGCCCTTTTCGAACAGCAGGCGATACTGCGGCTCCAGCCGCCGCATATCCACCTCGCGTTCCAGGTCCGCGCCGCAGCGGGCGAAGATCTCCTTCAGGATGCGCGGGTACAGGAAGAAGGTCGGGCCCAGGTCGAAGCTGTAGCCCTCCGCCGAGGTCAGGGTGCGGGTTCGCCCGCCCACCACCTCGTCCTTCTCGTACACGGTGACCCGTGCGCCGGAGGCGGCGAGCAGCATGGCTGCGGCAAGGCCACCCGGTCCGGCGCCAATGATGGCAACCTTCGGGCGTGACCGGTGAAGGGCGGGGGAGGCGAGAGGAGCGGTCATGTCAGTCCGCAGCAGATGCGTGCGCGTCGGAATGCTGCAAGAGGCATGTCGATGCGGTTAAAGCACGGACGGCACGGGCACCAGGGCGCCCTGCTCGATTTCCAGGCAGCGGGCCTCCGCGCGCGGCAGCAGTCGGGCCAGGTAGAAGGCGGCCAACGGGGCGTGTGCGGGGGACGCCGCGGCGGCGCGGGCCAGCATCCAGCCGCCCAGCAGCCATCCGCAGGCATCGAGGTAGGGGGCAGCGAGGGATTGCGCGCGGTCGGGGTCCTTCGCCTGAAGGCCGAGCAGGATTTCCGTGACGTCGCCCAGGCGTTCCGCGGCCGGGGCCAGGCGGCGGTCGCTGGCCGAAACCTCGGCGAGCAGAACCCGCATCGCATCGCCCTCATCGCGGGCGACCTTGCGGACCAGCAGGTCGATGGCCTGGATGCCGTTGGTGCCTTCGTAGATCGGCGCGATGCGGGCATCGCGGAGGATCTGGGCGGCGCCGGTTTCCTCGACGAAGCCCATGCCGCCATGCACCTGGATGCCGGTATTGGCGGTCTCGACGCCACGGTCGGTGCACCAGGCCTTCACGATGGGGGTCAGCAGCGCCAGGCGCGTGGCGCCTTCCTCGTCGCCCAGCAGGTGATGTGCATCGAGCGCCGCCGCAGCCTCCAGTGCCAGCAGGCGGCCGGCGAGGGTGACGGCGCGCATTTCCGCCAGCATGCGGGCGACATCGGCGTGCTGTGCGATGGGGCGGCCGTTCTGCACGCGTTGCAGGGCGAACGCCTCGGCGCGTTCCAGGGCGCGGGCACCCTGCCCCACCCCCTGCACGCCGACGGCGAGGCGGGCGGCGTTCATCATGGCGAACATGGCGTTGAGCCCGCGGCCGGGCTCGCCCACCAGCTCCGCCTCGGCACCCTCGAACAGCATGGTGCAGGTGGGCGAGGCGTGGATGCCCAGCTTCCGCTCGATGCCGCCGCAGCGCAGCGCGTTGCGCTGGCCCGCCTCGGTGATGCGCGGCGCGGCGAACAGGGAGATGCCCTTGGAGCCTTCCGGCGCGCCGGGCAGGCGGGCCAGGACAAGGTGGAGGATGTTCTCCGTCAGGTCATGCTCGCCCCAGGTGATGTAGATCTTCTGGCCGTGCAGGGCGTAGCGGCCCTCGTCCAGCGGCTCCGCCCTGGTGCGCAGCGCGGCGAGGTCGGAGCCGGCCTGAGGCTCGGTCAGGCACATGGTGCCGGTCCAGGTGCCGGAGACCAGCTTGGGCAGCCAGCGCGCCGCCTGGTCCGGCGTCGCATGCGTCACCAGCAGGTCGATGGCGCCGGCGGTCAGCACCGGGCCGAGGAAGAAGGCCATGTCGGCGGCGGAGGCGAGTTCCGTCACCGCCACCCACAGCGCATGCGGCAGGCCTTGCCCGCCATGTTCCTCAGGGGCCGAGACGCCCTGCCAGCCGCTGTCGATCCAATCCCGCATCAACTGGTTGTAGTGCGGCGGCACCGTGACGGTACCGTTGGCATAGCGGGCGCCGTGGCGGTCGGCGTCCTGCCAGCCGGGCGCCATCTTTTCCAAGGTGAAGCGCGCCGCCTCCTCGATCAGGGCAGCAATATCGGCGGCGGGCAACGGGCTGCCGGCAGCCTCGGTCAGGCCGGGCAGGCCGATGACCTGGGTGAGGCCGAGAACCAGGTCCTCGGCTGGTGTGGGCAGGTTCATGCCGCGTTTTCCTGTTGCAGGTCGGCCAGCAGGCCCGCCGGTGGCGGCTTGGCGCCGGCGGCCCAGCCGGGCAGCGCATCGGCCAGCGAGGCGTCGCCCGCGGCGCGCGCCAGGGCCAGACCGAGCAGCGCGCCGAACTTGAAGCCGTGCCCGGAGAAGCCGGACATCACGAAGGCCATGTCGCCCAGACGCTCCACCACGAATCGCTCCTCCGCCTCCACATCGTAGTAGCAGGCGGCGGCGGACAATACGCGATAACGATCAAGCCCGAGGATGCGCGGCCGGGCGAAGTCCAGGATTTCCGCGGCTTCGGCGGCGGTGGCCTCGCGCGGCGCGTCGGGGTCGCCGGTGGGGGCGAAGCGGTGGTCGCCGATCTTCAGCGGCGTGCCGGCGACCGGCGGGACGGCGTAGAAGCCGCCATCCTCGGCGAGGTCCAGCAGCATCGGAGCCTGCCGCCAGGCGGCTTCGTGTTCGGGTGGCGGCGCCAGGCGGACCAGGATCTGCCGCGTCGGGCGGACCCGCGTGGCGAGGGAGGGCAGCAGGCGTGGTGCCCAGGGGCCGGCGGCGACAACCAGCAGGTCGGCCTGCAACCGTGTGCCGTCACCCAGCAACAGTCCGGCGCGGGCCGGATCGACCGCAACGGCATGGCCACGGCGGATGTCCACGCCGCGGTGGGCCAGGATGCGGGACAGCATCTCGACGATGCGGCGCGCCAGCAGGACGCCGCCGGTGGGCAGGTGGAAGGCGTCCGCCAGACCCTCGGCGGACAGGTAGGGGTAGCGAGCGGCGATGGTGGCGGCGTCCAGGTCCTCCACCGCGTGGCCATCGGCGCGCAGGGCCGCGCGGCTGTCAGAGATCCAGGCGTTTGGCGCGTTCGCCAGGGCGAGCACCCCGGTCGGGACGTAGGCCACCTCCCCGGCTTCCTGGAACAGCAGGCTCCAGGCGGCATGGGCGGGGTCGATCATCCGCATGTAGCCGCGCGCGGCGCCATACGCGTGGCGGATCAGGCGATGGTCGTCCACCGAACTGCCGCGGGGGTTCGGCACCGGGTCCTGTTCCACCACCCGCACGGCGTACCCGGCCCGGTACAGCGCCCAGGCGGCCGACAGGCCCATGACACCGCCACCGAGGATGAGCGCGCTTTGCATGCTCCCATTCTCGCCCGGCCGGCGGCGCTTGGGGAGGGGGGTTATCCCAGGTGCAGGGTTGCCGTGCCCTGCAGCGCCTGGCCCGGCGCCAGCACATGCATCGGGCCATGGGCGGCGAGGTCCGGGCGGTTCACGGCGTCCGGCACATGGCTCACCGGTTCGACGCAGAGCACCTCCGCGACGCTTGGCGCATAGATCTGCAGGTGGCGGGACCAGTCGCCGGTGGCGCGCAGGACCAAATTGGGGCCGCCCGGCCAGGCGATCTCGGCCAGACCGTCCCATCCGGCGAAGTGGGTGTCGTGGCCGACCAGCACGGCCTCCCCACCCGCCAGCCCGGCGGAAGGGCGCGGCGACTGAGCCAGGCCGCGGGCGTCGCGGCTGAAGGTGGTGGTGGCGGCGAAGCGCAGGCGGGTGCCGAGGGGTCGGGTGAAGAAGGGGTGCCAGCCCATGCCCATCGGGGTGGGCTGGCTGCCGGTGTTGGTCAGCGCCAGCGTCAGGGACAGGCCCTGATCCGTCAGCGCCACGGTCAGCCAGGCGCCGCAGCGGAAGGGTGGGTGGTCCACCACGCAGGACAGCACGGCGCGATCCGTTGCCTGGGATACGATCTTCCAGGCCTGGTCCCGAACGAAGCCGTGCAGCGCGTTGCCCTCCGGCGGCCGGTTGATCGGCATGCGGTATTCGGTGCCATTCACGGTGATGCGGCCGCCATCGAGCCGGTTGGTCCAGGGCGCCATCAGGAAGGCGCTGTGCAGGCCGCGGTTCGGGCTTTCGCCCGCCGGCACCGGCGCCACGATGTCCCGGCCGCGCCAGGTCAGGGTGCCGAGTGCGGCGCCCTCATCTTCCAGGATCGTCGCCGCCCAGTCGCCGGCCGCCAGCCCGATCATTCCGGGTCGAACTGGTCGCGGGGCGAAAAACCGCCCTTCCGGGAGTATTCGATCGAGCAGTAGCCGCCGCCCTGGTAGCGTTCCTCCACCGGGTCGTCGGAGACGATGTGGCCGACCTCGGTGCGGAAGTCCTCGGCGGTGTCCTCCGGCTGCCAGCCCAGCCGGTCGCGGTGGTCGGCGCCCCAGAAGCTGTCGGGGTTCTTCGACGCGCCCCAGATCACGCAATGCCCGGTGCGCTCGGCGACGATGGTGCGGGTGATGAGGCGGGCGAGGTCGGCGTAGGAAAGCCAGGTGGCCAGCATCCGCTTGTTGATTGGCTTCGGAAAACAGGAGCCGATGCGGATGTTGACGTTCTCGACGCCGTGCTTGTCCCAGTACATGCGGCCCATCAGCTCGCCATACACCTTGGACAGGCCGTAATAGCCATCCGGCCGGAAGGCGCAGTCGGCGTCCAGCTTGGCCTGGTTGCCCTGCGGGCGTTCGTGGAAGCCGATGGAGTGGTTGGAGCTGGCGAAGACCACGCGGGCGCCGAACATCCGGGCCGCCTCGTAGATGTGGTACAGCCCGTGCAGGTTGGGGCCGGCGACTTCCTCGAACGGCTTTTCCACACTCACGCCGCCGAAATGCAGGATGGTGCCGCAGCCTTCCGCCTGGCGCACCACGGCCAGCGCCTCGGACAGGTCGGCCTTCACGAAGCGGGCGCCGGCGGGCAGTTCATCCGGGAAAGGGACGATGTCGGTGAGGCGCAGGGTGAAGCCGGCTGCCGACAATTCGCGCGTCAGCATGCGGCCGAGATTGCCGGAGGCGCCGGTCAGCAGGATGGGTTTGGTTTCGGTCATGCCAGGAATCCTCAGTCGGCGAAGCGATGCACCGGCGCACCCTGGCCCAGGCCTTCGGCGCGGAACAGCCCACCCAGGGTCGGATGCTCAGCCACCGCCGTTTCGCGGCCGCGGCGCAGGCTGGTGACGAACAGCGTGGACAGGCCCGGCCCGCCGAAGCAGGGCATGGTTGGGGCCGGTACGGGAAAGGCGAAGTGGCGCAGGATCTCGCCCGCGGGGGAGATGACGTTGATGCGGCCGGCGGAAACTCCGGCGGACCAATAGTTGCCCGCCGCATCGCAGGCGGCGCCATCGGGCCGCCCGGTGGCGTCCGTCATGGTGATGACGGTGCGCCAGGGGCCGGTGGCACCGGTGGCGGGGTCGAAGTCGCAGGTGTCGATGCGGGCGCTGCGGCTGTCGGAATGCCACATGGTGCGGCCATCGGGCGACCAGGCGAGGCCGTTCGAGACGGTCAGCCCCTCGCGCCGCCGCTCCGCCTGGCCATCGGGGGTGACGCGCCACAGCATGGCCGTCGCCTGCTTTTCCGGCCGGTCATCCATGCTGCCGACCCAGAACGCGCCATCGGGTCCGACCTTGCCGTCGTTCAGGCGGTTATGCGCCGGCTCCTCCGGGATGCTGGCGAAGGGCGTGATGGCGCCGCTGTCCGGGTCCAGCCGGATGATGCTGGCGCGCTGCGCCACCAGCAGGTCGCCGGACCGGCACAGCGCGAGGCTGCCGCAGACTTCCGGCACCGGAATGCGGCGGACGCTGCCATCGGTGGCATCGAAGCGGATGACGCAGGGGGCCAGGATATCGACCAGCCACAGCACGTGGCGGCGATCGTCCCAGGTCGGGCCCTCGCCGACCTCGGCGCGGAGATCGGCGGCAAGCGTGAACATCGCGCTAGCCCTCATAGCCCAGCAGCAGCCGCGGCAGGGTCAGCGACACGGCGGGCCAGTAGGTGGTCAGCATCAGGGCCAGCAGGATGGCGCCGTAGAAGGGCCAGATGGTCTTCATCACCGCCTCGATCGGGATCTTGCCGATGGCGCAGCCGACGAACAGCACGGCACCAACCGGCGGCGTGGTCAGGCCAAGGCCCAGATTCATCATCATGATCATGCCGAACTGCACCGGGTCGACGCCGATCGCCACCACCACGGGCAGGAAGATCGGCGTGGTGATCAGGATCAGCGCCGCCATGTCCATGACGCAGCCGAGCAGCAGCAGGCAGACATTGATCATCAGCATGATGACGATGGGGTTGGAGCTGATCGAGAGCATCCCCTCCGTCAGCAGGTCCGGCAGGCGGTACAGCGCCAGCAGGTAGGCGAAGGCGGTGGCGGTGCCGACCAGCAGGAACACGACGGCGGAGGTGCGCACCGCCGCGGCGACGGCGACCGTGAAGGCGTTCCAGCTCAGGTTGCGATACACCAGGATGGTGACCAGCAGCGCCCAGATGGTGCCGAAGGCGGCGCTTTCCGTCACAGTGAAGATGCCGGACAGCACGCCGCCCAGGATGATGATGGCGGTGAACAGCCCCGGCAGCGCGTCGATGAAGGTCCAGAACAGGTGGCGGAAGCCGGCCCAGGGCTCCGCTGGATAGCCGCGGCGCACCGCCATCACATAGGCCGCGACCGCGAGGAACCCGCACATCATCAGGCCCGGCACGATGCCTGCGATGAACAGCGCCGTGACGGAGATGCCGCCGCCCGCCGCAAGGCTGTACAGGATCATGTTGTGGCTGGGCGGGATCAGGATGCCGGCGATGGAGGAGGTGACGGTCACCGAGACCGCGTAGTCCACGCCATAGCCCTTGGCCTTCATCGCCGGGATCAGGATGACGCCGGTGGCGGAGGTATCGGCCACCGCGGAGCCGGAGATGCCGCCGAACAGCATGGAGGTCGAGACATCGACCATGCCCAGCCCGCCGCGCATCCAGCCGACGGCGCCCGAGGCCAGCGCCACCAGCCGCCGCGCGATGCCGCCGTGCAGCATGAGCTCACCCGCGAAGACGAAGAACGGAATGGCAAGAAGCGCAAAGATGCTCATGCCACTGGCCATCTGCTGGAAGGCGACGGCGGGGTTGATGCCCTCGTACCAGAAGCCGGTCAGCGCGGCGATGCCGAGCACGAAGGCGACCGGGACGCCCGAGACCACACCCAGGACGAAGATGCCAAAGATCAGCAGCAGGCCGTATTCCACGCGCGACTACTCCAGGAAGGCGGCCTTGATGCCGCGCTGTTCGGGCCCGTCCTTGTTCAGCACGTCGAGCAGCACCTGCTCGATGGCGAACAGCGTCACCAGGCCGCCGCAGACCTGCAGCGGCACGTAGGTCCAACCCTGGCTGATGCCGAGCAGCGGGATGCGGAAGTTCCAGACCATGTCCACCAGCTCCTGCGAATAGACCATCATGCAGAAGCCGAAGATGCCGACGACGGTGTCGCAGCCCACCGCGATCCAGCGCTGCGCCTGCATCGGCAGCGCCTCGCGGAAGCCGAGCACCGAAAGGTGGAAGCGTTCCCGCACGCCGACGGCGGCGACCGGCAGGGCGATCGCCAGGATGGCGAGGGTCGCACCCCGCTCGATCCAGGTCGGCGTGTCGTTCAGCACGTAGCGGCCGAACACCATCCAGCCCATCATCACGACCAGCCCGACGAGCGCGATGCCGGCGACGACGACGACGATGTGGGAGAAGATATCGAGCACGCGGGAAAACATCGCCATGGCGCGCGGCATCCTGGCTGCATGGGACTCGGCAGGGGAAGGCGGGCGGCGCAACGGCCGCCCGCCCGGATCACGTCACGGCAGGGCGCGGATCGCCTGCACCATGCCGGCGAGGCGCGGCGTCGCCGCGTACTTGGCGTAGACCGGCTCCATCAACTGCGACCACGGCGTGCGATCGGTGATCTCGATCACCGTGGCACCACCGGCGATGACCCGCTGGCGGGACACCTGCTCGCGCTCGGCCCAGAGCTGGCGCTGGAAGGTGGCCGATTCGCGTGCGGCGTCGCGCAGGATGTTGCGCTCCGCCTCGTTCAGCCGCTGCCAGCGCTGGCGGGACACGGCGAGCACTTCCGGCACGTTGGAGTGCTCCGTCGTGCTGTAGAAGCGCGCAACTTCGAAGTGGCGGGTGCTTTCGTAGGACGGGAAGTTGTTCTCGGCGCCGTCGATGACGCCCGATTGCAGGCTGGTGAACACCTCGCCGAACGGCAGCGGCGTGGGATTGGCGCCGAGCGCGCGCACCAGGTCGATCCAAAGGTCGCTGGTCTGCACGCGGATCTTCATGCCGCGCAGGTCGGCCGGCGTGCGCACCGGGCGCGTGGTGTACATGCTGCGGGCGCCGCCATCGTACCAGGCCAGCGCGATGATCCCGATCGCCTCGAGGTCCTTGGCGATCTCCTCCCCGGCCACGCCGTCGATCGCGGCATGGCTGTGCGCCACGTTGCGGAACAGGAAGGGCAGCGTCACCACGTTGGTAGAGGGCGCCAGGTTGTTGAAGGGGCTCAGGTTGAAGTTGCCGAAGTCGATCGAGCCCAGCCGCATCTGCTGGATCGCCTCGTCCTGCTGGCCGAGCTGCGCAGAATGGTAGGTGCGCATGCGGATGCGGTTGTTGGTGCGCTGCGCCACCAGCTCGCCGAACCGGTCCATGCCGCGGCCGTTGGGATAGTCGCCGGCGTGGATGTTCCAGCCGCGCCATTCCTGGGCGACACTCGGGCTGGCGGCCCATGGCAGCAGGGCCGCGGCGGCGATCGCCCCGGCGCGGAGCGCAAGGCTGATCTCGGCGCGAATCGCGCGCATCGCTTTCATGTGGATCCCTCTCCTTCCCCGTCCCGCGGCCTTCTGGCTGCGGGTTATACGACATCATACAACCGGTGCCGCGCGGCTTTGTCAATTCATCCGGCTGGAACGAACCCCTGCCCACGGCGCTGACACTCCATGCGCAGGGGAGTGCGAGCATGGACCGGGATATGCTGGTTGAGGAAGTCGAGACTGGTGGTGTCCGGTTGCTGCCGGCCCGGATGATCGGCTACCTGATCTACCCCTCGGCGCTGGAACTGATCCTGACCGTGCCGCCGGCCAACGACCAGGTTCCGCCGGGCGGGGCCTGACCAGCCCGCCCCGGCTTGCCCGATCCGGCGGGTGACCGCAGCATCCGGTGTCACGTCGCCGGATGCCCGCCCTCATGCCCCAGACTCTTGCCGAAGCCGCCGAGGCCCTCGCCGCCGGGCACACCACCGCGGAGGCCCTGACCGAGGCCGCGCTGGCCCGCATTGCCGACCCGGCCGGCGAAGGCGCCCGCGCCTTCATCACGGTCCACGGCGATGCCGCGCGCGCCACCGCCCGCGCCATGGACCGGCTGCGCGCCGCCGGCCTGGCGCCCAGCCCCTGGGCCGGCATCCCGATCAGCATCAAGGACCTGTACGATGAAGCCGGCCAGCAGACCCTCGGCGGGTCCGTCGCGCTGGCCGATGTCGCGCCCGCCCAGGCAACGGCACCTTCCGTGGCGCGGCTGCAACGAGCGGGCTTCGTCGTGCTGGGGCGCACCAACATGGTCGAATTCGCCTTCTCCGGCCTCGGCGTGAACCCGCATTTCGGCACGCCACGCAGCCCTTGGGACCGCGAAACCGGGAGGCTGCCGGGCGGGTCCTCCTCCGGTGCCGCGGTCGCGACGGCAGATGGCATGGGCTTCGCAGGCCTGGGCTCGGACACCGGCGGGTCCTGCCGGATTCCGGCGGCGCTGTGCGGCATCGTCGGCTGGAAGCCGACCGCTGCGCGGGTGCCGCTGGCGGGGACACTGCCGCTATCTTCCACGCTGGACAGCCTCGGGCCGCTCGCGCGTTCCGTCGGCTGCTGCGAGGTGCTGGACAGGGTCATGGCGGGGGATGATCCGGCGCCGCCGCAGCCGGTGGGGTCGGTGACCGGGCTCCGACTCGGTGTGTTGCAGGGCTATGTCTGCGATGGCTGGGATCCCGGCGTGACGGAGGCCTTCGAGCGCGCCCTGTCCCGGCTTTCCGCCGCCGGCGCGCGGGTGGAAAAGCTGACGGTACCGGAACTGGCCGAGATACCGCAGGCCAACGCCACCGGCGGCTTCGTGGCCAGTGAGGCCTTCGCCTGGCATCGCGGGCTGATCGAGCGGGCGCGCGACCGCTACGACCCGCGCATCCTGGCGCGCATCCTGCGCGGCGGGCAGATGCCGGCAGCGGACTACATCGCCCTGCTCCGGGACCGCGCCCGCATCATCGCGGGTTTCGCGGCGCGGACGGCGGGCTTCGATGCGGTGGTGTCCCCCACCTGCCCGCTGGTTCCGCCGGCGATCTCGGCGGTGAAGGATGAGGCGGAGTATGGCCGCATCAACCTGCTGCTGCTGCGCAACACCAGCGTCGGGAACTTCCTCGACCGCTGCGCCATCAGCC
This sequence comes from Falsiroseomonas sp. HC035, assembly GCF_050563525.1. Classification (NCBI taxonomy): domain Bacteria; kingdom Pseudomonadati; phylum Pseudomonadota; class Alphaproteobacteria; order Acetobacterales; family Roseomonadaceae; genus Falsiroseomonas; species Falsiroseomonas sp. HC035. The sequence goes on along the minus strand of NZ_JBNXUN010000004.1, from coordinate 144,673 downwards.
TGCCCTGCCACCGGCCGGGAGATGCGCCGGTCGGCTTCCAGTTGATGGGCGAGCATGGCGGAGATGCGCGGCTGTTCGCGGTGGCGGCGGCGGTGGAGGCGGCTCTGGCGGCATGAGTCGGCCCGGCGCCTCCAGCGCCTGGACGAGTTCAGCACGCCTCCAGCGCCTCGCTGAGGTCAGGGCGCCTCCAGCGCCTCGCTGAGGTCAGGGCGCCTCCAGCGCCCGGGGCTGTTCATCCTTCAGCCCGACCCCCGTGAGGCCGAGCCGCCGCGCCGCGGCGACCAGCCACAGCAGCTTGGCGGCGGCATCGCGGGGGGACAGGCCGCCGGGCCGGATGTTGCTGATGCAGTTGCGGTCCGCGTCGCTGCGGCCGGGGCGCGGCGCGTGGGTCAGGTAGATGCCCATGCTGTCGAGCGCCGAAAGGCCGGGACGCTCGCCGATCAGCACGGCGACCATCGCGGCGCCCAGCGCGTGCCCCACCTCGTCGCCCAGCGCGACGCGCGCCTGGGTCGCGATAACCGGCGGCGCGACCTGCCAGCCGGCGGCGCGCAGCCCCTCCACCAGGATCGCCACCAGCGCCGGCGCCTGCGCCTGGACGCCGGTGGCACACAGGCCGTCCGCAATGACGATGGCGAAGCAGCCGGGCATCGGCGCCAGCCTGGCCGCCTCGCCGGGAGCCAGGCGGCGGCCGCGGTCGGGGCGCAGCAGATACGCCCGCCGGTCCGCCGCCGCGCTGGCCACCACGGTGCCCCCGATGCGCGCCTGCAGGGCGGGCGCATCCAGCGCGGACCAGACGGCGTCGCGGGCCTGGGCGTGGGCTTCCTGGAAATCGAGATGCGCGGCGGTGGGCAGCCCGTTGCCGGCGCGGCCGAGGCCGACGCGCGCGGCGGTGTAGCGGCGCAGGTCGGACCAGAGGACGGGCTGGCTCACAGCAGGCCCGCCGTCGCCATGCCCTGCGGCAGCCGGTCCGGCGTGCGTTCCGCGAGGCCCATGCCGTGCAGCCAGCCAGCGAATTCCGGCGCCGGCTGCTTGCCGAGCGCGGCGCGGACATAGAGGCCATCGTGGAAGGAGGTGGATTGGTAGGCGAGCATGGTATCGTCCGCCCCCGGCACGCCCATGACATAGGTGACGCCGGCGACGCCGAGCAGGGTCAGCAGCGCCTCCATGTCGTCCTGGTCGGCCTCCGCATGGTTGGTGTAGCACACATCGACGCCCATCGGCAGGCCGAGCAGTTTCCCACACATGTGGTCCTCGAGACCTGCGCGGATGATCTGCTTGCCGTCGAACAGGTACTCTGGGCCGATGAAGCCGACCACGCTGTTGACCAGCAGCGGGCGGAAGCGGCGCGCGACCGCATAGGCGCGGCATTCCAGCGTCTGCTGGTCCACGCCGTTATGCGCATCGGCGGACAGCGCGCTGCCCTGGCCGGTTTCGAAATACATGCAGTTGTCGCCGAGCGTGCCGCGCTTCAGCGCGAGGGCCGCCGCATGCGCCTCCGCCAGCAGGGCCAGCGAGACGCCGAAGCTTTCGTTCACGCCCTGCGTGCCGCCGATGGATTGGAACACCAGGTCCACCGGCGCGCCGCGTCGCATGGCCAGCAGCGTGGTGGTGACATGCGCCAGCACGCAGGTCTGCGTCGGGATGGCGTAGCGGTCGCGCACCGCATCGAGCAGGCCGAGCACGCGACACAGGTTGTCGACATTGTCGGTCGCAGGATTCACGCCGATCACGGCATCCCCGGCGCCGAGCAGCAGCCCGTCCAGCACCTGGGCCGCGATGCCCTTCGGGTCGTCCACCGGGTCGTTCGGTTGCAGGCGGATGGACAGGGTGCCGGGCAGGCCGAGCGTGTTGCGGAACTTCGTGACGACGCGGCACTTCCCCGCGATCGCCACCAGGTCCTGCAGGCGGCAGATTTTCGATACTGCCGCAACCATTTCGGGCGTCAGGCCAGGGGCGAGCGCGGTGACAGCGGCGGGGTCGGCGGCCAGCAGCCAGTCCCGGAAGCCGCCCACGGTCAGGTGGGAGACCGGGGCGAAGGCGGCCTGCTCATGGCCGTCGACGATGAGTCGCGTGACCTCGTCATCCTCATAGGGCACCACCGATTCGGACAGGAAATGGCGCAGCGACAGGTCGGCCAGGGCGCGCTGTGCGGCGACGCGCTGCGCGGCGGTCTCGGCCGCCACGCCGGCCAGGGCATCGCCGGACCGGAAGGGCGTGGCGCAGGCCATGAGGGCGCGCAGATCGGCGAAGACGTGCCGCGTGCCGCCCACCGTCGCGGAAAAACCCATGCCGCCCTCTCCTTGCCAGCCCGATCTGCCGGGGGGAGGATGCCATGAATCATCCCCGGGAGTGAGCATCGGCATGGATCGCGAAAAACTGGAAATGCGGCCGGACGCGGCGGCGGCCTGGCCCGACCAGATCTACGATGCGCTCAAGGCCAATGGCATCACGCAGGTGGCCCTGGTGCCGGATGCCGGGCACAGCCGGCTGATCCGCCGATGCCTTGCCGACAACGAGATGACGGTGGTGACGCTGACGACCGAGGAGGAAGGCGTCGCGATGGTCTGCGGCGCCTGGCTCGGCGGCGTGAAGGGCGTGCTGCTGATGCAGTCCTCGGGCGTCGGCAACTGCATCAACATGCTGTCGCTGTCCACGCTGCACCGCACGCCGCTGCCGATGATCGTGACGATGCGCGGCGATTTCGCGGAGTTCAACCCGGCGCAGGTGCCGATGGGCCATGCGACGCAGACGGTGCTGGAGGCGATGGGCACGCTGGTGCATCGCGCCGACAAGGCCGAGGACGTGGCGGAGACGGTGGATGCGACGCTGCGGCTCGCCTTCAACACCTTCCGGCCGGCGGCGACGCTGCTGGGCCAGCGCCTGATCGGCGCCAAGACCTTCGGCAAGGACTGACCCATGGCACAGCTTCCGGATCGGCGCGACGTGGTGCGCGCCCTGCTGGCGGATCGCGGCGACCTGCTGGTGATCGCGGGCCTCGGCGCCTCCGCCTGGGACATCACCGCCATCGGCGACCATCCGCGCAACCTGCCGCTGTGGGGCGGCATGGGCGGCGCGGCGATGATGGGCTTGGGCCTGGCGCTGGCGCAGCCCTCGCAGAAGGTGCTGGTGATCACCGGCGATGGCGAGATGCTGATGGGCATCGGCGCGGTCGCCACCATCGCTGTGCAGAAGCCGGCCAACCTGTCCGTCGTGGTGCTGGACAACGAGCATTACAGCGAGACCGGCGGGCAGGAGACGGCGACGAAGCATGGCGTGGACCTCGCCGCCATGGCGCGCGGCGCCGGCATCGCCGAGACGCGCACGCTGCGCGACCTCGCGGAGGTGCCGGCGCTGCGGGACCGGGTCCATGCCGGCGGCGGGCCGCTGTTCGCCGTGGTCAAGATCGCGGTCGGCAACCTGCCGCTGGTGCTGCCGCCGCGTGATGGCGCCATCCTGCAGGCGCGCTTCCGCGAGGCCGTGCTCGGCCCCGCCGCCCACCACCAATTGTGAGTCCGGAAAAATGCCGCATGTAATCTGCCTCCGCCCCATCCACGACGATGCCTTGGCAAAAATGCGGGCGACGGAGGGGGTGACGGTGGAGGTGCTGATGGACCTCTCGCCGGACTCGCTCGCCGCACGGCTGCCGCATGCGGATGCGCTGATCGTCCGCACCGCGAAGATCGACCGGCCGCTGCTGGCGCATTGCACACAGTTGAAAATCCTGGCGCGGCATGGCGTGGGGTACGACCAGGTGGATGTGGCGGCGCTGACGGAACGCGGCATTCCGCTGACCATCACGCCGGATGCCAATGCGGTCTCGGTGGCCGAACACGCGCTGATGCTGATGCTGGCCTGCGCCCGCAAGCTGTCCGGCTATGACGGCAACATGCATCAGCCCAAGCCGGTCTGGGGCGGCCAGCCCAGCCTGCCGACCTTCGACCTGGCCGGACGCACGGTGCTGGTGGTGGGCTTCGGGCGCATCGGCACGCGCGTGGCGAAGCTGTGCGCGGCCTTCGACATGAAGGTGCTGGTGCGTGATCCGAACGTCGCCAAGGGCACCATCGCCGGGCTCGGCTTCACGCCGGTGGACGACGCGGCGGAGGCCGCCGGGCAGGCGGACATCGTCACGCTGCACGTGCCGTCCAACCCGCAGACGCGGCACATGGTGGATGCGCAGTTCCTGGCGCGGATGAAACCGGGCGCGGTGCTGGTGAACACGGCGCGCGGCACGGTGCTGGACCAGTCGGCGCTGGAGGCCTCGCTGCGCGCCGGGCATTTGTCCGCCGCCGGGATCGACGTGTTCGAGGAGGAGCCGGTGGAGACGCCGCTCAGCCTGCTGTCCGCGCCCAACCTGGTGATGACGCCGCATGTCGCTGCGAGCACGGCGCAAGGGCTGCGGCGGATGGCGCTGGACAGCGCGGGCGCGGTGTTGGCGTGCTTCGCCGGGACGCTGGACCCGGAGATCGTGGTGAATGCGGAGGTCCTGCCGCGGCGGAACTGAGGCCCGCCCTCACCCAACCCTCTCCCCCCCCAGTGGGGGGAGAGGGCTCAGAAGTCAGTCGAACTGGATGTTGGCGCGGCGGATGACCTCGGCGTACTTCGCCGCGTCCCGCCGCAGCAGGGCGGCCGCGTCGGCGCTGGTGCCGCCGCCCGGGATGAAGCCGGCCTCGGCCACGCGCTGGCGCAGGCCCGGGTCGGACAGCGCCTTGTTCACGGCGGCGACCCAGCGTTCCGCGATCGGCGCCGGCAGGCCGGGCGGGCCCATCACCATGTACCAGACGGCGGCATCGAAATCGGGAAAGCCGCTTTCGGCGATGGTCGGCACGTCCGGCAGCGTCGGCACGCGTTCCTTCAGCGTCGTCGCGAGCGCGCGCACCCGACCCGCACGGATATGCGGCAGGTAGGTGGGCAGCGTGTCGATGGCGATGTCGATGCGCCCGGCCAGCACCTCGTTCACCGCCTGGCCGGTGCCGCGGAACGGGATGTGGGTCATGTCGAGGCCGGCGGCGAAGGACAGCGCGGCGGCGGCCAGGTGCTGCTGCGTCGCGACGCCGGAGGAGGAGTAGTTCAGCTTGCCCGGATTCGCCTTGGCATGCGCGATGAAGCCAGCAAAGTCCTGCGCCGGGGAAGATAGCGGCACCACCGCCACCAGCGGCACCGTGCCGGCCAGCACCACCGCCGTCTGGTCCGTGATGATGTCGAAGGGCGGCGGCTTCATGGTCGGCGGCACGACGGCGGAGGCGCTGACCGTGGTCATCAGCATCTGGTAGCCATCCGGCCGGCCGCGGGCGTTCTGCGTCGCGGCGATGGTGCCGGACCCGCCGGCGCGGTTGTCGATGGCGATGGGCTGGCCGAATTCCTCCTGCAACGCCGGTTGCAGCAGGCGGGCGATGATGTCCGTGCCGCCGCCCGGTGCGAAGCCGACCAGCAGGGAGACGGTGCGGGTGGGGTAGGCGCCTTGCGCCAAGCCCGGCAGCGGCAGGGCGGCAGCGCCCGCCGCGGCCAGCAGGCCACGTCGATTCAACATGGGGATCCTCCGGTTTTTTGTTGTGGCGGCAGGATGCCGGGGTGTCAGGTGCCCGTCCAGACCGGCTTCCGCTTGGCGAGGAAGGCCTGCACCCCTTCGCGGAAATCGTTGCTGCCGAAGCACATCGTCACCAGGTCGTCGCCGTCGATGCTGCCATTGGCGAGCCGCAGGCGCTTCAGCGCGAGCTTGGTCGCGGTCAGCGTCAGCGGCGCCATGCCGGCGACATCCTCCGCCAGTTTCATCGCCCGCTCGGCCAGCGCCTCCGGCGTCTCCAGCATCTCCGAGATGAAGCCGGCGGCGAGCGCTTCCGGCGCGTCCATCAGCCGCGCGGTGAACACCAGGTCCTTCAGCTTCGCCGGGCCGATCAGCGCCGCGAAGCGGGAGATGTTCATGGTGGACAAGGTGTTGCCCAGGGTGCGCGCCACCGGCACGCCGAAGCGGGCATTGGCGCTGGCGATGCGCAGGTCGCAGACGCCGGCGATGCCCAGGCCGCCGCCGACGCAGGCGCCGGCCACGGCGGCGATGACGGGCTTCGGGCAATCCTCGATGGCGGACAGCACGCGGTCGATGCGGCTTTCGTAGTCCAGCGCGTCCTGGCCGGTGCTGAAGTTCTGGAACTGGCTGATGTCGGTGCCCGCGGCGAAGGCCTTGCCGCCGGCGCCGGTGATGACCCAGCAGCGGATCGCCGGATCCGCGGCCACCGCGGCGGCCTGTTCGAACAGGCCTTCGTACATCGGGAAGGTCATGGCGTTGCGCTGTTCCGGGCGGTTCAGCGTGGTCCAGGCGACCGGGCCGCGGGTCTCGTGCAGGATATCGGGCATGGGTTGGTTCCTCCTCCCCCCTCTTGTGCAGCGGTCCGGTGCGGGGCGACAAGGCGGGCAGCCGGATGGAGGTCCATAAAATGCGTATCGTCAGCGTGAAGCAGGGCATTGCCCCGATCGCGAGCGACATTGCCAACGCCTATATCGACTTCTCGAAGATGACCGCCTCCATCGTGGCGGTGACGGTCGAGGGTGAAGGTGGCAAGCGCGCCACGGGCTACGGCTTCAACTCCAACGGCCGCTACGCCCAGCCCGGCCTGCTGGCGGAACGCTTCGTGCCGCGCCTGACGGAAGCCTCCGAGGCGCAGATCACCGCGCCGGACGGAAAGCTGAACCCGCAGGGCGCCTGGGCGGCGATGATGAAGAACGAGAAGCCGGGCGGCCATGGCGAGCGCAGCGTCGCCGTCGGCGTGCTGGATATGGCGCTGTGGGATGCCGCGGCCAAGCTGGAGGACAAGCCGCTGTGGCGGCTGCTGGCGGACCGCTACAATGGCGGCGTGGCGGATGAGGCGGCCTGGGTCTACGCCGCGGGCGGCTACTACTACCCCGGCAAGGGGGTGGACGCGCTGGTCGAGGAGATGAAGCGCTACCTCGGCATGGGCTATGCGACCGTGAAGATGAAGATCGGCGGCGCCCCCGGCACCTCCCTCGCCGATGCCCTGGCCGAGGATCGCGCGCGGATCGAGGCGGTGCTGGGGCTGCTCGGCGGCGATGGCGCCAAGCTGGCGGTGGACGTGAACGGTCGCTTCGACCTGCCGGCGGCGCTGGCTTATGCCGAAGCGCTCGCGCCGATGAAGCTGCGCTGGTACGAGGAACCGCTGGACCCGCTGGACTACGCGACCCACGCGACGCTGGCCGAGCATTACGGCCCGCCGATCGCGACCGGCGAGAACCTGTTCTCCATGCTGGATGCGCGCAACCTGATCCGCCATGGCGGGCTGCGGCCGGACCGCGACATTTTGCAGATGGACCCGGCGCTGTCCTACGGGCTGTGCGAATACCTGCGGACGCTGGACATGCTGGCCGCCCATGGCTGGTCCCGCCGCCGCTGCGTGCCGCATGGCGGGCACCAGTTCGCGCTGAACATCGCGGTGGGCCTCGGCCTCGGCGGCAATGAAAGCTACCCGGAGGTCTTCGCGCCCTTCGGCGGCTTCGCCGACGATGTGCCGGTGGTGGAGGGGCGCGTGGCGATGCCGGACATCCCCGGCATCGGCTTCGAGGCCAAGAACAAGCTGTACCAAGTGTTCAAGTCGCTGTAGCCCGCGGCAGCGTGGTGATGCCGGGGATCGCCTGCACCCGGGCGACCCAGTCCCGCACGCCGGGCCAGCGGGCGAGGTCGAAGCCCCCCTCCTCCGCCCGGTGGGTGTAGGCGAACAGCGCCAGGTCGGCGATGGTCGGCGCCTCGCCGACCAGCCAGGGATGCGCCGCCAGGCGGCGTTCCATCACATCCAGCGCCTGGGCGCCGCGGTGGGCGCACTCGGCCAGGCGGTCGGCGTGCAGATGGGCCTCCCGCCGCCAGGCGATGATGTTGCGGGCGACGGCGATGTAGGGCTCGTGGCTGTACTGCTCGAAGAACAGCCATTCATGCACCCGTGTCCGCGCCAAGCCGGGCGGCGGCAGCCAGGGCGTGCCCTCGGCGAAGTGCAGCAGCATGGCGTTGCTCTCGACCAGGACCGTGCCGTCATCCAGCACCAGCACCGGCACCTTGCCGTTGGGGTTGATGGCCAGGAAATCCGGGCTTCGGGTCGCGCCGGAATTTCCATCCGTCTCCACCCATTCGAAGGCGTGGCCGGTCAGGGCCAGGATCTGCGCCGGCTTCCAGCAATTGCCGGACACCCGCATGCCGTGGAGTCGCATGAAAACTTTCGGAGAAGGAACAATCCGCAGGCTAGCGCGAAAGCCATTCCGGTGCGAAGGCATCGGCACCGGAGGGCAGCGGCACGGCCGGGTCCGCGACGAAGGCCAGGATGTCCCGCACCACCGCGTCCCGGTTGCTGTCGGTCAGCAGCAGGTGAAAACCCTCCTCATGGATGCCGATGCGGATCGGGCTTCCGGCCGGCAGGGCGTTCAGCGCGGTGCGGACGGAGCGCGCCGGGATCAGCATGTCCTTGGCACCGTACAGCAGCAGCACCGGCGCCGGCGCCCCCTCCGCCGTGCGGCAGCAGGCGGGCAGGGCTGCAACGGCCTCGTCCATCAGGTCGATCAGGCCGATCGCGGCATCCACCCGCGTGCTGCGCACCACCAGCGGGTCCCGCCCCAGCCGGCGCAGCGCCGCCTCATTGTCGCTGGCGACGATGCCGCCGACGCCGCCCTGGAAGCCGACGATCGGCATGGTCCGCGCCGCGACCCAAAGGCCGCCGCGCATCAGGGCGTTCATGGACTGCCGGCCCCATAGCGCCGGTGCCAGCAGGATGTAGCCATCGACGGGTGGCGGCTCCGCGCTGCTGCCGGCCAGGATGGCGACGGCACCGCCCATGCTCTCCCCCATCACGAACAGCGGCAGGTCCGGGTGGCGGGCGCGCAGCAGGCGGGCGGCGGTGGCGGCATCGGCGGCCAGCGTTTCCGCGCCGGGCCAGTAGCCGCGGTTGGGGGACCGGCCGAAGCCGCGCTGGTCGTAGGCATAGACCAGCAGCCCCCCCTCGGTGAGCGGGCCGATGCTGTCCTTCAGGAAGTTGCCGGAATGGTCGTTGAAGCCGTGCAGCGCCAGCAGCATCGAGCGTGGCGCATCCTTCGGCGCGAAGGCGCGCAGCGGCAGGCGTGCGCCATCGGCGGCGACCACCGCATCCTCGACCAGCGATGGCGCGGCGATGCGGGGCCCGGCCGGGATCACGACCGGGGTGCAGCCGGCCAGCAGCAGGGCGAGGATCAGCACCAGGGGTCGCATACGATTTCCCTACCGCGCCGGCCCCCTACTGCGCCAGCCCGGGCTGGTCCATCACCCCCGGACCCCCTATGTTCCCGCCGCCAAACATGAGGACCGCCATGCGCGACGCGCGACAGACCGGCTACACCCCGGTGGCCCTGCCCGGCGTGACGCCGATGGACACGCTGCCCGCCACCGCCCGCACCGTCGGCTGCGATGGCGGCGGCGGCGCGCTCGGCCATCCGCTGGTCTATCTGCGGATCGAGGACCGGCAGGTGACCTGCCCCTATTGCTCCCGCACCTACGTCCTGGCCGAGGGCGCCGGCGACGACCACGGGCATTGAGATGAGCGAAGCCCCGGTCCTCGCCCCGATGCCCGTGCCGGAGGCGGTGGCCGAGGCGGTGCCGCCGGTCGCGCCGGGGGAGAAACGCCTGATCCTGGTGGATGGCTCGGGCTACATCTTCCGCGCCTACCATGCCCTGCCGCCGATGACTCGGCCGGACGGGGTGCATGTGAATGCCGTGTTCGGCTTCACCCAGATGCTGTCGCAGTTCCTGTCGCGCCATGCCGCCAGCCACATCGCCGTGGTGTTCGACAGCGCGCGCACCACCTTCCGCAATGACATCTACCCCGACTACAAGGCGCACCGCCCCGAGCCGCCGCCTGAACTCGTCCCGCAATTCGCCTTGATCCGGGAGGCGACGGAGGCGCTGGGTGTCTGCCAGGTGGAACTGCCGGGGTTCGAGGCGGACGACCTGATTGCGACCTATGCCCGCTGCTTCGTCGAGGAAGGTGGCACCGTCTCCATCGTTTCCTCCGACAAGGACCTGATGCAGCTGGTCGGGCCGGGCGTGCAGATGCTGGACCCGATCAAGCAAAAGCCGATCCGCGAGCCGGAGGTGTTCGAGAAGTTCGGCGTGACGCCGGACAAGGTGGTGGAGGTGCAGGCGCTGGCCGGCGACAGCACCGACAATGTGCCGGGCGTGCCGGGCATCGGCATCAAGACCGCGGCGCAGCTCATCAACGAATATGGCGACCTGGAAGGCCTTCTGGCGAACACCGGGAAGATCAAGCAGCCGAAGCGGCGGGAGGTGCTGGAGCTGAATGCGGAGAAGGCGCGCATCAGCCGTCGCCTGGTGCAGCTGGACGCCAACGCCCCCCTGCCCTGCCCGATCGAGAAGATGCTGGCGCGCGCGCCGCAGCCGGCGACGCTGGAGAAGTTTTTACGGGATAACGGGTTTCGAAGCCTGCTGGCGCGGCTTGGCATGGGCGATGCCGGCGCGGTCACCAATGGCCGCCGGCCGCCCTTCCCCTCCGCCGCGCCGATGCCGGCCGCGCCGGCGGAGGCGCTGCCCTTCGGCGGCTACGAGACGGTCACGACGCTGGAGCAGTTGCGGGAGTGGGTGGCGGAGGCCCGTGCCGCCGGCGTGATCGGCTTCGATACCGAAACCGACAATCTGAATGCGCTGAAGGCCCGCCTGGTCGGGTTTTCCATCGCCACCGCCCCGGGCCGCGCCTGCTATGTGCCGCTGCGGCATGAGGGTGGCGGCGACCTGATGGACAATGCCCAGCCGGTGCAATGCGACCCGGATGCGGCGATGGCGGAATTGCGGGACCTGCTGGAGGATCCCTCCGTCCTCAAGGTGCTGCACAACGCGAAGTACGACCTGGAGGTGCTCACCCGGGCGGAGAATGGCGGCATCGCCGTGGCGCCGGTGGATGACACCATGCTGATGTCCTACGCGCTGCGCGCCGGCAAGCACGGCCACGGCATGGACGAGCTAGCGAAGACCCATCTCGGCCATGAGTGCATCAGCTACGACAGCTGCACCGGCACCGGCCGCAACCGCATCCCCTTCGGCCGCGTCGCGCTGGACAAGGCCACCGCCTATGCCGCCGAGGATGCGGATGTGACGCTGCGCCTGTGGCACGCTCTGCGGCCGGAACTGCGTCCGGCGCGGGCGCTGGCGCTGTACGAGCAGGTGGAGCGCCGGATGGTGCCGGTGCTACGCGACATGGAACTCGCCGGCATCAAGATCGACGCCGGCGAACTTTCGCGGATTGGCGCCGACTTCACGGAGAAACTGGCGCGGTATGAGCGCGAAATCCATGAGCTGGCGGGCAAGCCGTTCAACGTCGGCTCGCCGAAGCAACTCGGCGAAATCCTGTTCGACGAGCAGAAGCTGCCTGGCGGACGGCGGAGCAAGCTGACGGGCGCCTGGGGCACGGATGCGAGCGTGCTGGAGGAATTGGCCGCCCAGGGCCACGCCCTGCCACGCCGGGTGCTGGATTGGCGCCAGATCTCCAAGCTGAAATCCACCTATGTCGATGCGCTGGCCCAGGCGGCTGATGCGCAGGGGCGGGTGCATACCGACTTCGCCATGGCGCTCACCTCGACCGGTCGGCTCTCCTCCTCCGATCCCAATCTGCAGAACATCCCGGTGCGGACCGAGGAAGGCGCGCGCATCCGGCGCGCCTTCGTGGCGGAGCCGGGGCATGTGCTGATGGCCGCCGACTACAGTCAGATCGAGCTGCGCATCCTGGCGCATGTGGCCGACGTGCCGGCGCTGAAGGAAGCCTTCGCCACCGGCCAGGACATCCATTCCCGCACCGCGGCCGACATTTTTCATCTGCCTCCGGATGCTGTGGACAAGGAAGCCAGGCGGCGGGCGAAGACGATCAATTTCGGCATCATCTACGGCATGTCGGCCTTCGGGCTGGCGGCGCGGCTCGGCATCTCGCCGGGCGAGGCCAAGGCGATCATCGACGCCTATTTCGCGCAGTACCCGGGCATCCGCGCCTGCATGGAAAAGCTGAAGGAGGATGCGCGCACCACCGGCTACGTGCAGACCCCCTTCGGCCGCAAGCTTTGGATCGCCGACATCGCCTCCAAGGACCCGGTGCGCCGTGGCGGGGCGGAGCGTGCCGCGATCAACGCGCCGTTCCAGGGCGGCGCGGCGGAGGTCATCAAGCGCGCCATGGTCCGCCTGCCCCGCGCGCTGGCCGAGGCCGGGCTCGGCGCGCGGATGCTGCTGCAGGTGCATGACGAACTGGTCTTCGAGGTACCGGAGGCCGAGGTGGCGGCGACCAGCGCTTTGGTGAAAAGCATCATGGAGAACGTCGCCAGCCTGTCCGTGCCGCTCGGGGTCGAGATCGGGCATGGCGCTTCCTGGGCGGAAGCGCATTGAGGGCAAATCCTGCGGATCGTGGCCGGTTGGAGCTACTTCGCGCCGTGCGGCGCTGCGCCCAGTCGGGCGCTCGCCCGCCCTCGGCGGGCGCAGGTCGTGCTGGCAGGCACTCGGCATGAGCATCACCGCCGACACGGCATCCTCTGGCTGGACGGCGCCGGAACGCCGCACGCTGGGCGCCATCGCGGCCGCCCATGCCGTGTCGCACCTGCACATCCTGGTGCTGCCGCCCCTGTTTCCCCTGTTGCAGGCGCAGCTTGGCGTGGGATTCGTGGAACTCGGGCTGGCGATCACGCTGTTCAGCATCGTCTCCGCCCTGACCCAGGCACCGATGGGCTTCCTGGTGGACCGGATCGGGCCGCGGCGGGTGCTGACGGCGGGACTGGTGCTGGGCGGCGCGGCCTTCATGCTGCTGGGCGCCACCTTGAGCTATCCGGCCCTGCTGCTGGCCGGCGCCATGGCCGGGCTGGCCAACGCCGTCTACCACCCCTCCGACTACGCGATCCTGAACACGGAGATCGCGGCGCCACGCATGGGGCGCGCCTTTTCGCTGCACACCTTCGCGGGGTTCGCGGGCGGCGCGGTGGCGCCCTTCCTGATGCTGGGTCTCGCGGCCGGGCTGGGCCTGGCCGGGGCGCTGGTAGTGGCGGGGGCCATCGGATGGGCCGCGGCCGCCTGGCTGTGGCTGACCTGCCCTGCGGACCCGGTCAAGGCGGCAAGGGCCAAGCCGGTGGCAGGGCAGCCGACACGGGTACTGAACGGCACGGTGATCTCGCTGACCGGCTTCTTCGTGCTGATCTCGCTGTCCTTCGGCGGCATGAACGCCTTCGCCATCGCCGCCCTGGTCGCCTCCGGCAGCATGGGGCTGGCCATGGCCTCCACCGCGCTGACCCTGCTGCTGGCCGGGTCGGCGGGCGGCGTGCTGATCGGTGGGGCGCTGGCGGATCGCTTCACGCGGCACGGGCTGGTCGCCATGGCGGGCTTTGGCGCCGCGGGGGTGCTGACCATCGGCGTCGCGCTGCTGCCGATGCCGGCGCTGCTGGTGGTGCTGGTGCTCGGAATGGCCGGTGTCCTGAGCGGCCTGTGCATGCCGTCCCGCGACATGATGGTGCGCGCCGCGGCCCCGCCCGGCCAGGCCGGCGCGGTGTTCGGCGTGGTCTCCACCGGCTTCAATATCGGCGGCATGATCGCGCCGCCGATGTTCGGCTGGCTTGTCGATTCGGGCCGGCCGGAGGCGGTGTTCCTGGTTGGCGGCATGTTCATGCTGGCGACCGCCACCATGGCGCTGGCGCAGGAGCTGGCGCGGGCTCGCCGAGGATGAGACCTACGCCCGGCGCGCCGGAAGCCGTTCGAACAGGCCCATGCGCAGGCTGCGCGCGATCCGGTGCGCCCGCTCGCTGAACGCCAGCGCCGTCTCCGGTGGAAAGCTGTCGCGGCAGGTGGCGTCGAACAACGCGAGCCATTGCTCGAACAGGTCCGGCGTCAGGCCGGGCAGGCGCAAATGCGCGGTGAAGGGGTCGCCGTGATAGGCGCCGCTGCGCAGCATGACCGCCGACCAGAACCGGCGCAGCTTTTCCAGATGCGCCGACCAGTCCCCGGCGTCCTTCCCGATCGCGGCGTGGAACACCGGGCCGAGCGCCGGGTCGTGGCGCACACGGGCGTAGAAGCGGTCTACCAACCGCGCGATGTCCGCCTCGGTGATGGGGGTCGCGCCGCTCACAGGAAGGGCAGCACGGCCAGGACGGCGACCAGGTTCCACACCAACATGTTGACCAGCGTGCGCAGCATGACCCGGCTGTCCCTGTCACGGATATGCAGCGCGTCGCTGGCGAGGTTGCCGGGGAGAAGGAACAGGCTGACGGGGCTCATCGCGGCCTCCTAAGATGGATCGCTCATACATCTTATGGGCCTTGGCCGCTTGCAAAGCAATACGGATGATGCATCTTCCAGCCATGCGCCTCACCACCCTCACCGACTACTCGCTCCGCATGCTCATCTACCTGGCGCTGCAGCCCGACCGCCGCGCGACGATCGGGGAGGTGGCCAAGGCCTATGGCATCTCGGAGAACCACCTGATGAAGGTGGCGCATCTGCTCGGGCAGGCGGGCCATGTCAGCACCTCGCGCGGCCGCGGCGGCGGACTGGCGTTGGCCCGGCCGGCCTCGGAGATCACCGCCGGGGATGTGGTGCGGCGGATCGAACCCGATCTGGCGCTCGTGCCCTGCTTCGCCGGCGGCGACTGCGCCATCCTGCCGGCCTGCCGCCTGAAACACGCATTGCATGCGGCACGGGCGGCGTTCCTCGCCGTGCTGGATGGCACCACGATCCAGGACCTCGCACAGCCCCAGGGGACGCTGCGCGAGGCGCTCGGGATCGCGGCCTGATAGCGGCTGCTGGCCCTATGCGGGCTTCTGGGCAACGAACAGCGAGATCAGCACGGCCAGGTCGCGCGGCGGGCGGCCCCGGAAGCGCGCCGCCAGTGGCAGCGTCGCCAGGTCGGCCAGGCACTTCGGATCCGGCTCGCCAAGCGCGGCACGCAGCTCGAAGCCGGCATCCTCAAGCAGGCGAATGTAGTCATCGTGCCGCAGGCGGTTCTGGAAGGCCTGCGGGTTGAACTGGCCGAGCTTCCAGACCGGGTCGCCATCCTCGAAGCGCAGGAAGTTGATGCGGCTGAGGGCGGGATCGCGGTGCTGCCAGTGGTCGGAATTGTCCACCAGATGCGTGGTCATGCCGCCGGGCCGCAGGATGCGGTGGAACTGGCGCAGGAAGAAGGCGATCTGCGCCTCCGGCACATGCTCGAAGGTGGCGCGGGAGATCACCAGGTCCATGCTTCCGGCCGGATGCGCCGCGGCGTCCCAGGGCACCAGGTACTCGTACGCCATCGGCACATCGAGCCGCGCGAGCAGCGCGTCCCGTGGCTGGCCCAGCGCGGCGGCGATGTCATCCATGCGGCCGCGGACGATCGCGCGGGCGCGGGCGATGGTCTGGTCGTCCATCAGCCGGTCGATATCGGTCAGCGTCAGGCGCGCAGCGCCGGCCAGGTGGAACAGCAGCGGAATCAGCGGCAGCCAGCCGGTGCCGAATTCCAGCACGGATTTGCCGCGCACGTCGAAGCCGGCGCGACGCAGGGCAACAATCTGTTCCAGCCCGTTGGTGATGCAGTAGTGGGAATTGCTGGCGTTGTCGTCGTAGGGCTGTAGCCGCCGCTTCAGGCGGCGCAGCGCCTTGCGGAACGGAATGGCGTGGCGCAGCGCCGCCTCCGCCAGATGCGCCACCTGCACGCCGTTGTGCCGCATGCGAAACCCTCGTGAATCCACGCGGCATCCCTAGCACGGCGCAACGCGCCGGCCGGTCCGCATCGGATCACGTTCGTTTCAGTCAACTCATGCTGGCCGTGACGCCACCATCCACGAACAACAACTGGCCGGATACAAAATCCGATGCGGGTGACGCAAGGAAGACCGCGGTGCCGGCAATCTCCTCCGGCTGCGCATAGCGCCCCGCCGGGCAACGCCGCTGCACCATGGCAAGCCAGTCCGGGTTGGTCAGCAGCGCCTTGTTGAGCTCCGTGTCGAACCAGCCCGGCCCGATCGCATTGCACTGGATGTTCCAGGGGCCGAGTTCCACCGCCAGCGCCCGGATGAACATCTTCAGCCCGCCCTTGGCCGAGGCATAGGGCGTGATGGTGGCGCGGCCGAGATCACTGGCCAGGCTGCCGGTGGCGATGACCTTGCCGCGGCGGCGTTCCTTCATCCCCGGCACGACGACGCGCGACAGGCGCCACAGCGCCGTCAGATGCGTGTCGATGACGCTGTACCAACCTTCCTCCGTGGTTTCCTCGATCGGGGCGCGGTGCTGGTTGCCGGCGTTGTGCATCAGGATGTCGATGGGGCCGAGCGAGCCGACCGCGGCCTCCACCGCCGCGCCATCCGTCACGTCGAAGGCGCTGGTGCGGCAGGCAAGGCCCTCGGCGCGCAGCGATTCGGCCTGCGCCTCCAGGGTTTCCACATTGCGGCCGTTGAGGATCACCTCCGCCCCCGCCTGCGCCAGGCCGCGCGCCATGGCGGCGCCGAGGCCGCGCGAGGCGCCGGTGATGAGCGCGACGCGCCCGGACAGGTCGAATTTCTGTGCATGCGCCGTGTTCACGCGTGTCTCCCCCAATCGTGCCGGGCATCTGGCCTCGGCCGACGGCATTCGTCCAGCCGTCTATCCGCGGCCCGGCAGGCTGTGGCACGATGTCGCAACGTTTGGATCCCGCAGTCATGATCATCCCGCAGGATTACGTGGCGGGCTTCGCCCTCGCAGGCCATCATGACCCGGCGCTGGCCGAAACCTATCTCCGCTTCACCGGCAAGGGTGATCCGCTGGCCGATGCCGCCCTGGCCTCGGTCGAGTCCAGCGTCGGGCGCCGCTGGATCGAGTTGGGGATCGAGGGCGGCGGCGGGGCGCTGGCCGAGGCACCGGAACAGATGCGCGCCTTCTTCGCGGAGGCCGAGCGCGTGCCGGACTGGTACCATCCGGCAGCAACGCGCGCGGGCCATCGGGCCTTCCATGGCAATTCGGAGATGCTGATCGGCGCATTCGTCGGTGCCGTGCTGATCGAGGGCTTCGCGACGCTGATCAGCAAATCCTTCGCCATCACTGGCCGGGTGACGGATCAGGGGGTTCGGCGGTTGCAGCAGAACAACCGCCACCTGGTCGAGATCTTCATGCCGGGCGGGCTGGACCGGCAGGGAGAGGGCTGGAAGCTTTCGGTCCGCATCCGGCTGATGCATGCCCGCATCCGACAGTTGCTGAGCCGATCGCCGGAGTGGGAGGAACCGGCCTGGGGGGTGCCGCTGCATGCGGCGCATATCGGCTTCGCTACCGCCGCCTTTTCCGGCCTGCTGCTGCATCGTGGACGCCAGCTCGGGCTGCGCTTCTCCGCGGAGGAAGCCGAGAGCATCATGCTGGTCTGGCGCTATGCCGGCCACCTGATGGGCGTGCCGCCGGACTTGCAGGCGGCGACGGAGGCGGAGGCGCTGCACCTGGTCGCGATCGGGCGGATGTGCGAGCCGAAGCCGCAGATGGAGGCGATCATGCTGGCCAACAGCCTGATCAATTCCGCACCGCTGGTCGCGGGCATCACGGAGCCCGCGGCGCGGCGCAGGCTCTCGCGCTATGTCTATCGCGTCTCTCGTGCGCTGATCGGCGACGAGATGGCGGACCAGCTGAACTACCCGAAGGCCTCGACCTTCGGCGTGCTGCCCTTCCTGCGCCTGCGCAACGGCGCGGACCGGCTGTTGCGGAAGCTGCTGCCTGGACAGGAACAGCGCCGGCGCGCGGGGCAATTCCGCCGCATGCTGGACCTGTCCTTCGTCGAGCGCGGTATGATCAGCTACCGCCTGCCCGGCACGCTGCACGCGGAAAAGGATCGCGATGCCGGGCGGGATGCGGCGGGCTGAGCCCTGCCGGCCGGATCGGGTGGGCCATTCGAAGGGCCCACCCGATTGTCGGTTCAGGCGGCCGTGCGGATTGCCGCAGCCTTCACATCGTCGCTGACGGCGCCGGCGAAGCTCTCGAAGTTCTGCTCGAACAGGGAGACAAGTTGCTTCGCCTGGCGATCATAGGCGTCCTTGTCGGCCCAGCTGTCGCGCGGGTTTAGAACCTCGGCCGGGATGCCCGGAACGGACTTCGGGATCATCAGGCCGAAGTACGGGTCGCGCTGGAACTCCACCTTGGCCAACGATCCGTCCAGCGCGGCGCGCAGCAGCGCGCGGGTGTGCTGGATGCTCATCCGATTGCCGGTGCCGTAGGCGCCGCCGGTCCAGCCGGTGTTCACAAGCCACACCTCGGCGCCGTCGCGGGCGATGCGCTCGGCCAGCATGCGGCCATAGACTTCCGGGTGGCGCGGCAGGAACGGGGCGCCGAAGCAGGTGCTGAACGTCGCCTGCGGCTCCTTGCCCAGGCCCTTTTCCGTGCCGGCAACGCGCGCGGTGTAGCCGGACAGGAAGTGGTACATCGCCTGGGCGGCGGACAGCTTGGCGATCGGCGGCAGCACGCCGAAGGCGTCCGCCGTCAGCATCACCACGTTCTTCGGCAGCCCGGCGACGCCACCCTGCACCGTGTTCGGGATGAACTCGATCGGGTAGCAGGCGCGGGTGTTCTCGGTCAGGCCGTTGTCGTCGAGGTCGAGGCTGCCGTAGTCGTCGCCGACCACGTTCTCCAGCACCGCGCCGAAGCGGTGGCTGGCGTCCCAGATCTGCGGCTCGGCTTCCCGCGACAGCTTGATGACCTTGGCGTAGCAGCCGCCCTCGAAGTTGAAGACGCCGGTGTCCGACCAGCCATGCTCGTCGTCACCGATCAGGCTGCGCTCGGGGTCGGAGGACAGCGTGGTCTTGCCGGTGCCGGACAGGCCGAAGAACAGCGCGGTATCGCCATCCTTGCCGAGGTTGGCGGAGCAGTGCATCGGCAGCACGCCGCGGTCCGGCAGGATCCAGTTCATCACGGTGAAGATGGATTTCTTGATCTCGCCCGCATAGCTGGTGCCGGCGATGCAGATGGTGCGCGCGGCGAAGGACAGCGCGATCAGCGTGCTGGTGCGGCAGCCATCGACGGCCGGGTCGGCCTCGTATTCCGGGGCGTGCAGGATGGTGTAGTCCGGCTTGAAACCGGCCAGTTCCTCGCGCGGCGGGCGGATGAACATGTTGCGCGCGAACATCGCGTGCCAGGCATTGGTGGTGACCAGGCGCACCTTGATGCGGTGTGCGGGATCGGCGCCGGCATACAGGTCCTGCGTGAACAGTTCCGGCTTCTCGCCGAGCCAGGTGCGGACCTTTCCGGCGAAGGCGGCGAACTTCTCGGGCGCCAGGGGCCGGTTGACCTTGCCCCACCAGATCGCATCATGCACCGAGGGGTCGTCCACCACGAACTTGTCCTGGACGGACCGGCCGGTGTGCTGGCCGGTGACGGCCATGAAGGCGCCGTCCGCCGAAAGCCGCCCCTCGCCCCGCCGCAGCGCATGGGCATAGAGGCCCGGTGCGGTCAGGTTGGCGTGGATGGTGGCGGGGCCGGCAACACCGGTCCCGGCCAGGGCGGATACCTCGGACGTCATGACTATCCTCCAAATGGATGTGGTTCGACGCCTAACGCGCCCGCCACATCATCGTCGTCCCCTCTGGGCGCCGCTGGCGGCGAAATTAGGGCGGGTAAGCTGTCACAAGCAACGCGAACCGGCTGGTTACTTTCTTGTTCTTGCATCCCGCGCCGCCTGGACCAGGGCCATACGCACCCCGTTGGCGTCGGCGACCGGGGTGGGCCAGGGCAGGCGTGCCACGCGGTCGCCGGAGGTCAGGTCGCAGCCATCCGGGTCCACCGCCACCATCCGCCAATCTCCTGCCGGCTGGCCGAGTAGTAAGGTGGCTATGGCGGCGAGCGCATCTGCGTGGTCCTCATTCACATGGCCGAGTATGCCGGCCTCGGTCGCGGCCAGCGCCGCCACTGCCGCGGCGTCCGGCAGCAGCGCCTCCTGCCGCAGCCGCGTGGCACGCGCAAAGCCGCCGACCAGAAGGGCCGCGGCGGGGGTGATGCGCCACAGGTGGAAGTCGCCGAAATCGGCGTAGAGGGCGGCATAGGGGTGTCGGGCCAGCCAGCGCGGCTTCAGCACCGCGACCTCCGCCGCCGGGACCGGCTCCGCCAGACCGGTCAGCGTCACGCGCGGCGCGGTCTGCGGGTTGGCGCCGTCCGGCGCACCCTGCGCCATCAGGGCGCAGCGTGGCTCTGCCTTCAGGTGGCGGGTGTGCTCGGACAGGTCGGACAGCAGCAGCAGCGTCGTCAGGTCCGGCAGGTAGGCGGGCGTGACCAGGCTGGCGAAGGGCTGGGCGCCGGTCGTTGTCGCAAGGGTGGCGGAGGCGGCGGCGCGCAGCAGTTTGCGCGCCTCGAACCCTGGCTGTTCCGTCACTCGGCCCCCCATCATGGCAGCACGGCTGCGTGACCGTGGCTTTGCCACAATTGCACTTCAGTCTATCCGTCTGGCGCCGTTTCCGCCCCTCAAGGAGGTCCGCACCCGTGCCGCATACCATCGCCCTGGTGGACGACGACCGCAACATCCTGACCAGCGTGTCCATGACCCTGGAACAGGAAGGCTTCACCGTTCGCACCTTCACGGATGGCGAAAGCGCCTTGCAGGGCCTGATGGCCAAGCCGGCGGACCTCGCCGTGCTCGACATCAAGATGCCGCGCATGGACGGGATGGAGCTGTTGCAGCGCCTGCGCCAGCGCAGCGCCATGCCGGTGATCTTCCTGACCAGCAAGGATGACGAGCTGGATGAGCTGATGGGCCTGCGGCTCGGCGCCGACGACTACATCACCAAACCGTTCAGCCAGCGCCTGCTGTTGGAGCGCATCCGCGCCCTGCTGCGCCGCAACGAGGCCGGCCGCGCCGAGGGCAGCGGCACCCCCGCAGGCGGCATCATCGCCCGCGGCGACCTGGTGCTGGATGAGACGAAGCACACCTGCATGTGGAAGGGCCAGCAGGTGCAGCTGACGGTGACGGAATTCCTGCTGGTGAAGGCGCTGGCGGTGCGGCCCGGCATGGTGAAGAACCGCGACCAGCTCATCGACGGTGCCTATGGCGAGAACATCTATGTGGATGACCGCACCATCGACAGCCACGTGAAGCGGGTGCGGAAGAAGTTCCGGCAGGTGGATGACGACTTCCAGCAGATCGAGACGCTGTACGGGCTGGGCTATCGCTACAAGGAAGCCTGACCCTACAGGTAGCGGCGGATCGTCGGCAGCGCCTGTTCGACGCAGGCGCGGCCTTCGGCGATCGCCTCCCGCCCGCGCTGGAACTCCATCAGCCCCATGTCACGCAGGCGCGGCAGCAGCATGGCGTGCGGCGGCTCCCCGGCCAGGCGGGTGCGGGTGATCTGGTCCTGCATGATGTTGATGGAATTGGCCAGCACGTCGAAATAGCCCGGTGTCGCCGGTGCCGGCGGGAACAGCCGGGCGCCGATGGTGGCGGCCTGACCGCGCAGCGTCACGGGCAGGTGGCGCAGCGCCTCGACGAAGCCTTCGGCGGGAACGGCCGGTGTGGCGGGTGGCGGCTCCGGCTCAACCTGGAAGCGGCGGCCGAGCAGGTCGCCGTTGAGGTTGACTGCCAGGATCACCTCCGCCCCCAGAGCGCGGCAAGCGGAGACCGGCACCGGGTTGCACAGCCCGCCATCCACCAGCCACCGCCCCTCCACCCGCGCCGGGCTGAACAGGCCAGGCAGCGCGGCGGAGGCGCGCACCGCGGCCGCCATCGGGCCTGATTGCAGCCAGACCTCCCGCCCCGTGGCGAGGTCCGTGGCGATGGCAGCGAAGCGGGTGGGGTAGCTCTCGATCGGCGCGTCGATGCCGAGGCCGTGGAGGAACTCGAGCAGGTCGTCGCCCTCGATCAACCCGCCGCCGGTCAGGCGGACATCCAGCAGGCCGACGATGTCCCGCCAGGTCGCGGCCGCCACCCAGTCCCGCAACGCAGGCAGGCGTCCCGCGACCTGCGCAGCGCCGACCAGCGCGCCGATGGAGGTGCCGGCGATGATGTCCGGCACGATGCCGGCCTCGCCCAGCGCCTCGATCACGCCGATATGCGACCAGCCGCGCGCGGCGCCGCTGCCGAGGGCGAGGCCGATGCGTGGGCGGGTCATCCGGGTGGTCCTACGGCACCCCGAAATAGCCTGCGAACTGCTCCCGCAGCTTGGTCTTCAGGATCTTGCCGGTCGCGGTATGCGGGATCTCAGCCACCACCACCACGTCGTCCGGCAGCCACCATTTCGCGACCTGCGGCGCCAGGTGGGCCAGCAGGCTGTCGCGGGATACCTCCCGCCCCGCCTTCGGCACCACCACCAGCAGCGGCCGTTCGTCCCATTTCGGGTGGCGTGCCGCCACCACCGCAGCCTCGGCCACGTCCGGGTGGCCCATGGCGAGGTTCTCCAACTCGATGGAGGAGATCCACTCGCCGCCGGACTTGATCACGTCCTTGGTGCGGTCGGTGATATGCATGTAGCCGGCGGGGTCGATGGTCGCGACATCCCCTGTTTCGAACCAGCCATCCGGCGTCAGCGCGTCACGCTCCGCCTTGAAGTAGCCGCGCGTCACGGTGGGGCCCCGCACCTGGAGGTTGCCGAAGGTGGTGCCATCCCAGGGCTTTTCCGCGCCGTCGTCGCCGACGATCCGCATGTCCACCGTGAAGGGCGGGAAACCCTGGGTCTCCTGCAGGTCTAGCGTGCCTTCGGCGTCGCGGCCTGCCACTTCCGGCTTGACGCCGCAGATGGTCCCGATCGGGCTGGTCTCCGTCATGCCCCAGGCATGCACCACATGCACGCCGCGGCGCTCGAAGGCGGCAGTGAGGGCGCGCGGGCAGGCGGAGCCGCCGATCACCACGCGCTTCAGCGTGGACAGCGGTGCAGAAGACGCCTCCAGGTACTGCAGCAGGCCGAGCCAGACCGTCGGCACCGCGGCAGTAAAGGTGACGCCCTCCGCCTGCATCAGGCTTTGCAACGATTCACCGTCCAGCTTCGGCCCGGGCAGCACGAGGGAAGCACCGGACAGCGGCGCGATGAAGGGCAGGCACCAGCCATTGGCGTGGAACATCGGCACCACCGGCATCACCCGGTCCGTGGCCGAAAGCCCCAGCATGTCCGGGGCGTTGCAGGCGAGCGCGTGGATGACGTTGGAACGGTGCGAATACAGCACGCCCTTCGGCTCCCCGGTGGTGCCGGAGGTGTAGCAGAGGCCGGCGGCCGCATTTTCCTCCCCCGCCACCCATTCGAAGTCGCCATCCGCCTCGGCCAGCCAGGATTCGTAATCCACCGCGCCGGGCAGGCTGGTCTCCGGCATCGTCTCCGGCCCCGTCAGCACGATGAACCGCAAGATGTGCGGCAGCTTCGGCGCCAGACCTTCCAGCAATTTGAGAAAGCTGAGGTCGCAGAACATCAGGCGGCTTTCGGCGTGGTTCAGGATCCAGGCGATCTGGTCGGGGAACAGGCGCGGGTTCAGCGTGTGGTAGATAGCGCCGGCGCCGGTGATGCCGTACCAGGCCTCGATATGGCGCCAGGTGTTCCAGGCCATCGTCGCCACCCGATCGCCGGGCTTCACGCCTTCGCGCGCCAGGCGCTGCGCCAGGGCCAGGGACCGGCGGTGGATGGCGGCATAGTCGGTGCGATGGACCGGACCCTCCACGCTGCGGCTGACGATGGGGCGGGCGCCGTGGTGGCGGGCGGCATGGTCGATCAGCCGGTGAAGCCGCAGCGGCCAGTCCTGCATCAATCCGAGCATTTTCGGTCGTTTCCCTGGTTTGCGGCGAGTCTTGGCTGTTCCGACGCGGCTTGCAACCGGCATGGCCTCCCTGTGCCATTCCGCGTTACCCTACGGCAGCCAACCGATGGGAATTTTGAGACAAGATGCCGGATGCGGGTGGCGCACCCTCCCCTGCCGTGAAGACGGAGCCGCGGCGGCGGCGCTGGATGTCGCCGCTGCTGCGCCGCATCCTGCTGATGAACGTGCTGCCGCCTGCGCTTCTGGCCGCGGCACTTCTGTACCTGGACCAGTACCAGAACGGCCTGCTGGCGGCGGAGGTGGAGGCGCTGCGCACCCAGGCGCGCATCTACGCGGCGGCCATCGGAGAGGCAGCCTCCCGCCCCAGCGACGACCGCACAATCCTGGTGCCGGAGGCAGCGCGGCCGCTGCTGCGGCGGCTGGTGGAGCCTTCTCCCAACACCCAGGCCAGGCTGTTCGACAACACCGGCCTGCTGGTGGCCGACAGCCGGGTGCGGGAGGGCCCTGGCGGCGCCATCGTGACGGAGCCGCTGACCCCGCCGGAGCCGCGCGGTGCCTTCGCCGGCACCGTCGCCGGCATCTATGAACGGGTGCTGGCGGTGCTGCCGCGCGGCAGCGGCGGCACCGGCATGCTGGTGGATGTGAACCCCAATGCGCCGTCCTTCGACTGGCAGCCGGAATTCGGCGGCAGCAGCGGTACCGATCGGCGGGAGGAGTTGCGCCTGGCGCTGGAAGGCGGCGTGCGTCCGTATATCCGCCGCACCGCGGATGGCCGCCTGCTGGTCTCCGTCGCGGAGCCTGCGCGGCGCGGCGCGGCCTCCGTCGGCATCGTGCTGCTGACGCGGGAGGCGCGGGAGGTGGACCAGCGGCTGCTCGACATCCGCGTCTCCGTGCTCGTGCTGTTCGCCATCGCGCTGGTGCTGACGGTGCTGCTGTCGCTGTACCTGTCGCGCACCATTGCCACGCCGATCCTGCAACTGGCGCGCTCCGCCGCCGCGATGCGCGAGGGCGAGGGCCGCGGCGGCAGCGTGCCGGCGCCGCTGCTGAAGCGGGAGGATGAGATCGGCGTGCTGGCGCGCGACCTGCAGACGGCGGCGCGCGCGCTGTGGGCGCGCATCGACGCGAATGAGCGCTTCGCGGCGGATGTGGCGCACGAGTTGCGCAACCCGCTGACCAGCGTGCGCAGCGCGATCGAGACGCTGCGGCGCATCGAGGACCCGGTGAAGCAGCGCAGGCTGCTGGCCATCATCTCCGACGACGCGGTGCGGATGGACCGGCTGATCAACGACATCGCGGATAGTTCAAGAGTCGACGCGGAATTGTCACGCACCATCGCGCAGCCGGTGGATGTCGCGCCCATCCTCGGCGCGCTCGGCGAATTGCAGGCGGCGACGCGGGAGGAGGAGGACCCGCGGCTGGAGATCGAGGCGCCGGCCTCCGGCCTCATCGTGCGCGGCGTCGAGGGGCGTCTGGTGCAGGTATTCCGCAACCTGATAGGCAATGCCATCTCCTTCAGCCCGAAGGGCGGCAAGGTGACGCTGCGGGCGCGGCGCACCGGGCAGATGGTGGAGTTCGTCATCGAGGATGAAGGCCCGGGCATCCCGGACGCCAAGCTCGAAAGCATCTTCGACCGCTTCTATTCGGAGCGTCCCAGCAGCGAGTTGTTCGGCCAGCATTCGGGCCTCGGCCTGTCCATCTCGAAGCAGATCGTGGAAGGGCTGCGCGGCCGGATCGCGGCCGAGAACCGGCGCGATGCCGGCGGCGCGGTCCTGGGTGCGCGCTTCATCGTGCGACTGCCGGCAGGCTGATTTGATCTGTGCGTGAGGGCATTTGCAGCGTTGCGGATCAACCCATCGCGGGGTTGCAACAGCAGGCTTGACCGCATGGCGCACCGCGATCCAATGGAGCGATGCACGCCATGCCACCTCCCGCCGTGCCGACCTCCGAAACCGCTCTGCGCCCCGGCTCCAATGTCTGGCGGGTGGAACAGGCCACCCGTGCCACCGTCATCATCGATGCCGCGGAGTATTTCGCCTCCGCGCGTGCGGCGATGATGGCGGCGCAGCGGCGCATCATGCTGATCGGCTGGGACTTCGATGCACGCATCGACCTGACGCCGGGTGTCGATTCGAAGGATGCGCCGAATGGCCTCGGCGATTTCATCATCTGGCTCGTGAGGCGGCGACCGGAGCTCGAGATCTTCCTGCTGCACTGGGACCTCGGCGCCATCAAGGCGCTGTTCCGCGGCACCACCATCCTGACGCTGCTGCGCTGGAAGGCGCACAAGCGCATCACCTCCCGCTTCGATGGCGCACATCCGGCCGGCGGGTCGCACCACCAGAAAATCGTGGTGATCGACGATTGCCTGGCCTTCTGCGGCGGCATCGACATGACGGGCGACCGTTGGGACACGCGCGAGCATCTGGACGAGGAACCGCGCCGCGTCCGCCCCGGCGGCAGCCTGCACGGCCCCTGGCACGATGCGACCACAGCGCTGGAAGGCCCGGTTGCCGCCGCCGTCGGCGAATTGGCGCGGGAACGCTGGCGGCTGGCCAGCGGCATGACCCTGGCTCCGGCCACCGTGCGCAGCGACTGCTGGCCGAAGGCGCTGCATGCGCAGTTCCGCGACGTCCGGATCGGCATCGCCCGCACCCAGCCGGAGATGCCGGATGTCACGGGAATCCATGAGATCGAGCGCCTCTACCTCGACCTCATCGCCGATGCGCGGGCTTGCATCTATGCCGAGAGCCAGTACTTCGCCTCCCGCCGCATCGCCGAGGCGATCGCGCGGCGGCTGGAGGAGCCGGAGGGGCCGGAGATCGTGCTGGTCAACCCGGTCTCGGCGCAGGGCTGGCTGGAGCCGATCGCAATGGATTCGGCCCGCGCCCGGCTGCGAGAGGCGCTGCGCCGGCACGACCCGCAGGGGCGATTCCGCATCTACCATCCCATGACCGCCGGCGGGCAGCCGATCTATGTGCATGCGAAGGTGCTGGTGGTGGATGACCGCGTGCTGCGCGTCGGATCCTCCAACATGAACAACCGGTCCCTGCGCCTCGACACGGAATGCGACGTGGTGCTGGACGCGGCGCTGAACCCGGGCGTCGAGGACCAGATCCGGGGCGTGCGCGACGGACTGCTGGCCGAGCACCTGGGCAGCACGCCGGAGGAGGTAGCGCGGGAGATCGCGGCGCGGGGCTCGCTGATCGGCGCCATCGAGGCCCTGCGTCGCCCCGGCCGTACGCTGCAACCCTACGAGACGCCAGACCTCAGCAGCGTGGAGGCCTGGCTCGCGGACAACGAGGTACTGGACCCCGAGGGGCCGGACGAGATGTTCGAGCCGCTGGCCAAGCGCGGCCTGTTCCGGCGGCTCCGCAAGCGCTGGCGCCTGCGGCCGCCGAAGCAGGGTTGAACGCGGGGTCTACAACGCGCCGCCGCGCCGGCCCGCCATCGCGCCAAGCCGCAGCCGCAGCGCGTTCAGCTTGATGAAGCCCTGCGCATCGAACTGGTCGTAGGCGCCCTGGTCGTCCTCGAAGGTAACGTGCTTCATGGAATACAGGCTGTGCGGCGACTGCCGCCCGGTGACGATGGTGTTGCCCTTGTACAGCTTGAGCCGGACGGTACCGGTGACGCTTGCCTGGCTCTCGTCGATCAGCGCCTGCATCATCCGGCGCTCGGGCGCGAACCAGAAGCCGTTGTAGATGATCTCCGCATAGCGCGGCATCAGGCTGTCCTTGAGGTGGCAGGCCTCGCGGTCCAGCGTGATGCTTTCCATCGCACGATGCGCGGTGTGCAGGATGGTACCGCCCGGCGTCTCGTAGCAGCCACGCGACTTCATGCCGACGAAGCGGTTCTCCACCAGGTCGAGCCGGCCGATGCCGTTCTCGCGGCCCAGCGCGTTCAGCTTCGTCAGCAGCGTCGCCGGCGACATGCGCTCACCGTTGATGCCGACGGCGTCGCCGCGCTCGAACTCGATGGTGATTTCCGTGACGCGGTCGGGTGCGTCCATCGGGCTGACGGTGCGCTGCCACACCATCTCGTCCGGCGCGTCCCAGGGCTCCTCCAGGATTTTTCCCTCGGAGGATGAATGCAGCAGGTTGGCGTCGACGCTGAACGGGCTTTCGCCGCGCTTGTCCTTGGCGATCGGGATCTGGTGCTGTTCGGCGAAGGCGATCAGCGCGGTCCGGCTGGTCAGCTCCCATTCCCGCCACGGCGCGATGATCTTGATGTCCGGCTTCAGCGCGTAGTAGCTGAGTTCGAAGCGCACCTGGTCGTTGCCCTTGCCGGTCGCGCCATGCGCCACGGCATCGGCGCCGACCTGTTCCGCGATCTCGATCTGGCGCTGGGAGATCAGCGGCCGGGCGATCGAGGTGCCGAGCAGGTACATCCCCTCGTACAGCGCATTGGCGCGGAACATCGGGAAGACGAAGTCCTTCACGAAGGTCTCGCGCAGGTCGTCGATGAAGATGTTCTCGGGCTTGATGCCGAGCAGCAGCGCCTTGTCGCGCGCCGGGCCGAGTTCCTCGCCCTGCCCGAGGTCGGCGGTGAAGGTCACCACCTCGCACTGATAGGTGGTCTGCAACCACTTCAGGATCACGCTGGTGTCGAGCCCGCCGGAATAGGCAAGCACGACCTTCTTCACGTCCTTGACGCGCATCCGAGAATCCCCTGGTCGGCCGGGGCCGGTCGGCCGGCCCGAAAGGCGGCGGACCATGCCGCCGAAGCCGCGCCGGGGCAAGCGGGTCGGACGCGAATCGTGCTGGACAAGCTTCTTGTCCTCTGGTTCCATTGCTCACGACATGTTGATGCCCATCCCCCGCATCGTGCTGAGCCTGCTCGTCATCCTGGCGCTCGGTCCGGCCGCGCGGGCGGAAAGCCTGCCGCTGCTGGATGCCGCCAGGGTGCCGCACCTGTCACCGGAAGGTCGGGCGGATTACCGGCGCTTCCTGCTGCAACCCACGCCGCGCGCCTTCGCACTGTCGGCCGGCGGCGCCTGGGGCTGGGCCGCGGCCATCGCCGATGATCCGCAGGCGAGCGTCGACCGGGCGCTGCACAACTGTGCCAGCCATGGCGGCACGCAATGCCGGGTCTACGCACGCGACCTCGACATCGTCTGGCCGGAGGCGGCCCGGCCGGCCCCCGAAACGCCGCGGGCCGCGCTGGCCGGTGGGCCCGGCTGGTCCCTGATGCCGGATCGGCGGTTCCTGTGGCAGGGGCCGCAGGCGGCGCGCGGCGCCTATCTCTGGGCGCATGGCCGTGCCGCAGGCGGCGCCGACAGCCGCGGCAGCCAGCCGCAGCCGCATGCCCGCGCCTTCAACAATGCCGGCTACGACGTTCTGCGCCTGGATCGCGACCCGGAAACGGACGAGACCGAGGCTGGCGCCGCCCGCATGCGCCTGGCATTGGCCGAGTTGCGCGCACGGGGCTATGCGCGGGTGATCGCAGCTGGCCAGTCGCGCGGCGCATGGGACGCGTTGGCGGCGCTGGATGCGCCGATGGGGTCCACAGTGCGCGCCGATGCCGTCATCGCCATCGCCCCCGCCGCGCATGGCCCGACCGGCAGCCCAGCCCATGCCTGGGCGCTGGATGACCTTTCCCGGGTCGTCGCCGCCGCGAACGCGCCGACGACCCGCGTTGTCGTCGCAACCTTCGCCGGGGACGAATACGCGCCCAACCCGTCCGGCCGCGCCGCCGCCTTCGCCAGGCTGGCGCCACGCACCGCGGCGCTGCTGCTGCTGGACCGGCCGCAGGGGCTTTCCGGCCACGGCGCCGGCGGCGACTGGCGCTTCACCCTGCGCTACGCCGCCTGTCTGCTGGACTTCGCCGAAGGTCGCGCCAGCACCTGCTGATCAGGTGCTGATCAGGCGGTCCGCCGCCGGCCGAACAGGCCCATCACCCGCGGCACGAAGCCCGGGATCGCCCAGGCCACCGCCAGCAGCGTCAGCACGCACAGCGCCATGCTGATCGGCCGGGTGAAGAAGGGCGAGACGTCGCCGCCGGTCAGCACCAGGCCCCGCAGCAGGTTCTTGTCCAGCAATTCGCCCAGCACGATGCCCAGCACCAGCGGCGCCATCGGGAAGCGCAGCTCGCGCAGGATGAAACCGACCAGCCCGGCGCCAAGCATCACCCAGATGTCGAACAGGCGGGAGGTGATGGCAAATGCTCCCACCGTGCACAGCACGAAGACGATGGGCATGAGGCGCGACCGCGGGATCAGCAGCACCCACAGCAGCGGCTTCACCAGGATCAGGCCATAGACCAGCTTCACCATGTCGGCGATCACCAGCATCGCGACGATCTGGTAGATGAATTCCGGCGCGGTGATCGCCAGCATCGGCCCGGGATTGAGCCCATGGATCATCATCGCCGCCATCAGCACGGCCGCCGGCGCGGAACCCGGCACGGCCAGTGTCAGGACCGGAATGATGGCGCCGGGGACACAGGCGCTCTCGCCCGTCTCGGCGGCCATCAGGCCCTCGACGCTGCCCTTGCCGAACAGCTCCTTTTCCTTGGACGCGCGCTTGGCGGCGGCGTAGCTGGTCCAGGCGGCGATGTCCTCGCCCAGGCCGGGCATGGCGCCGATGAAGGTACCGAGCGCGCCGGAGCGCAGGATGGTGCGCCAGTACTGCGTCACGTCGCGGATGCGCGGGATGACGCTGTCGATCTTGGCGGATACCGCCTTCACGGCCGGGCCGCGCATGGCGTTCAGCACCTCCGCCACGCCGAACACGCCGACCAGCACCGGCAACAGGCCGAGCCCGCCGGCAAGGTCCGCGTTGCCGAAGGCGAAGCGGGGATAGGCGTGGTTGGTCTCCTGCCCGATGGTCGCCACCAGCAGGCCCAGGAAGCCGGCGATGTAGCCCTTCAGCGGGTCGCCACCGGACAGGCTGCCGGCGATGACGATGCCGAACAGCGCCACCCAGAACATCTCGTAGCTGCCGAATTGCAGCGCGAATTCGCCGAAGCTGGGCGCGAACATCGCCAGGATCAGCGTGCCGAACAGCGTGCCACACCAGGACCCCAGCGTGGAGATGCCCATGGCCCGCCCGGCGAGCCCCTGCTTCGCCAGCGGAAACCCATCCAGCGTGGAGGCCGCGGAGGCCGGCGTGCCCGGGATGTTCAGCAGGATCGCGGAGCGTGAGCCGCCGTAGATGGCGCCGACATAGACGCAGACCAGCACCAGCATGGCGACCTGCGGCCCCATGGTGAAGGTCAGCGTGGTCAGCAGCGCCACGCCCATCGTCGCCGTCAGCCCCGGCAGGGCGCCGACGACGATGCCGATCAGCACCGCCCAGAAGGCATGGAAGATGGCGCCGCCGGCGAGCACATGGGCGAAGCCGTCGCCCAGCATCGTGATGGGATTGTTCAGGGCAGCCTCACGAGGAACAATTGCTCGAACACCAGCGTCACCAGGCCGCCGGTGGCGAGGCCGAGCAGAGCGGCCTCGATGAGGCGCCGGGTGCGGCCGACGGGGCCATCCTGCCATTCGAAGGCGGCGGTGAAGGCGAAGACGAACAGGCTGGCGGCCAGCCAGAACGGCACGCGGCCCACCAGCACACCGGCATACAGCACGCCGAGCAGCGCCGCGGTGCCAAGCTGCCGCGCATCCTCCCGGCTCCAGGCGCCGGCCTGGGCGGTGCCACGCTTCAGCGCGCCCTGGCGAATGGCGCGCAGGCCGAGCAGCACGGACAGCAGCGCCACCACCATGCCGTGGAAACCGGGCACGATGCCCGGTGCGGTCAGGCCGGTGCCGGACTGCTCCACGAAGGTCGGCATCCGCCAGGCCAGCGCCACCACGCCCAGCCCGAGCGCCAGCAGCACCGCCGCGGTGTACAGATCCACCCGCGGCGGCAGCGGCGCGCGCTCGCTCGTGGCAGGCGCGTCCTCACTCAAAGCCGGGCGATGCCCAACGTGTCCGGGCTGACCTGCGCCTTGCCGCCATCGAAGTACAGCCAGGCGGTCTGGCGGACCATCTTCCAGGCCTCGTCATGGGCGTTCTGGCCATGCAGCGGTGCGAAGACGGCGGCGCGCTGGTTCGAATAGTCCTTCAGGCGCTGGCTGTTGGCGATCTTTTCCTGCCACACCTGGTTCATCGTGTTGATGACGTTCTCCGGCACGCCCTTCGGCGTCCAGATGCCGAAATAGTTCAGCGGCGCCGGGATGTTCGGCAGCCAGCGGCGCACGGAGGGGATCTCGCCCACGCCCTGCAGCGTCACCGGCTGTTCGGACTGCACCGCGAGCGGGACCAGACGGCGGGCGCGGATCATCTCGGCTGCTTCCACCAGCAGCACGGCGCCCATCGGCGTCTCGCCGCTGACGGTCGCGATCATCGCCGGGTTGCCGCCATCATAGGTCGCGTGACGGTACTGGATCTGCGAGGCGGCGCGCACCGCCTCCATCATGTTGTGGCCGGCGGAGGACACGCCCGCGGTGGCGACGGAGGTGCTGGCGCCGCGCGCCTTGAACGCTTCCATCGCTGCGCCGAAGTCGCGGATGTTGGCGGATGGGTTGGCGACCAGCACGTTCACGTTGGCCACCGCGAAGTACAGGTTCCAGTCCTGCAACTGAGTGTCGAGCAGGCCCAGCACCTTGTAGCAGCCGACATCGACGGCGGCGCCGGCGGCCCAGGTCATGCCGTCCTTCGCCGCCTCCAGCGCGTTGCGCGTGCCGATGGAGCCCGAGGCGCCCGGCTGGTTCACCACGACGAAGCGCTGGCCGAGGGCGGCTTCCAGCTCCGTCGCCACGATGCGCGCCATCTGGTCGGTCGATCCGCCGGCGGCCCAGGGGACGATGAGGGTCACGGGCCGGTCCGGCCGCCAGCCGGCGCCCTGTGCCAGCGCGGGTGCGGCGAGGCCGGCGGCACTCGCTGCCAGAAGCGTCCTGCGTGTGATCGACATGGCCTGTCCTGACCTCCCCTGCATTGGTGGTAACCCACCGGTTACCGGCGATGGTGGGACCCCTTCCGGGGCTTCGTCAACCGAACTCCGGCCCGGCGAGCACAAAGTTCTGCGCCGGCTGCCCGGGTGGCATCGTGCCGAGTGCCATGCGGGTGAAGGGCCGTTGCGGCGCGCCGCCATGCGCGGCCAGCAGCGCGGCGAGGCCGGTCGCGGCATCCGGCACGTCGAGCACCGCGGGGCGGCCCAGCGCGGAGCGTGCGGCGGCGACCAGGGCGGTGGCGGTGGCTTCGTCCTGCGCCACCACCGGGCCGATCTGCGGCGTGCGCAGCCCGTCCCGGGCCAGCACGAAGCCGCCCTCCGCCACCAGCGCAGGCGCACGGCCGGCGAAGTTGCGCAGCAGCGCCAGGCGTGGCGCGCCGAAGGCCATGGTGTCCAATGCCAGCACCATGGGCCAGTCGGCCTCCCTCATCGGCCGCACCGGGATGGCCTGCGGCGGCAGCGCCTCGGGCAGCGACCAGCGGGCAAAGCCGAAGACATCCGCGAAGCCGAGCAACCCGTAGACCTGCCGCCCCGCCGGCGTCGCATCCAGCGCCAGGCCGCGGATGCCGGGCCGCGCCTGCATCGCCCAGCGGAGCAGGGCGCTAGCCAAACCGCGCCGCCGCTGGTCCGGGCGCACCAGAACCATCGAGATCCAGGCGAGATCCGCGCCATAGGGCAGCAGCGCGGCACTGGCGGCGAGGCCTTCCGCCGCATCCTCCAGCAGGCGCACCTCGCCGTGTTCCAGGAACACGGACCAGTCGGCTTCCACCTGGTTCCAGCCGACCAGGGCCGACAGCGCGGCGGCGCGCGGAAGATCCGCTCTCGTGGCGGCGCGGAAGCTCAGCATCGGCACAGGCTTGCGCGCGGCTTCCGCACGGTCAAGCGGTTGCGCTGGTACCGTGTTCCGCGCAAGAGATGCTGGTCCTGGAGACCCTGCGCCGATGCGGATTTCGCTGTGCAACGAGGTGGTCGCGGCGCTGCCCTTCGCGGAGCAGGCGCGGCTGGCCGCGGCGCTGGGCTATGACGGGCTTGAGGTCGCGCCCTTCACCCTGGATGCGGAGGCGCCGCACCTGCTGCCCGCCGCGCGCCGCGCCGAACTCCGCCGCATCGCGCGGGAGGAAGGCGCGCCGATCACATCGCTGCACTGGCTGCTGCTGGCGCCGGCGGGGCTTTCCATCACGAACGCCGACGCGGCGCTGCGCGCGCGCACGCTGGATGTAATGCAGCGCCTGGTGGGCTTGGCCGCGGATCTCGGCGCGACGCTGCTGGTGCATGGCTCGCCGAAGCAGCGCCACGTCGCGGCGGATGGCGATGCGGTGCGGGCGGAGGAGGCGCTGGCGCTGGCCGGCGCCTGGGCGGCGCAACATGCGATGACCTACTGCCTTGAGCCGCTCGATGCCGCGCAGACCAACTGGGCGCGCACGGTGGCGGAGGCCGTGGCGATCGTCTCCCGCATCGCCTCGCCGGGGTTGAAGACCATGCTGGATGTCAGCGCCGCCGGGAATGGCGAGGCCGAGCCGGCGGCGGATCTGCTGCGCCGCTTCGTGCCGATGGAATGGATCGCGCATGTCCACCTGAACGACCGCAACCGCCGCGGGCCGGGGCAAGGTACCGATCGCTTCGCACCGGTGTTCGCCGCGCTGCACGAGACGCGCTATGCCGGCTTCTGCGCGGTGGAACCCTTCGACTACCATCCCGATGGACCGACGAGCGCGGCGCGCGCCATCGGCTATCTGCGCGGCATCCTGGAGCCATGAGCATGCGGTTCACCCTGGTCGAGACGCAGCGTTTCGAATGGCCGTTCACGCTGCGCCTGCCCTTCCGCTTCGGTGTCATCACCGTGACGCAGGGCCGGCAGGCGGTGGTGCGCGCGCGCATCCGGCTGGAGGACGGCACGGAAGCCTGGGGCATCTCGGCGGAAACGCTGGCGGCCAAGTGGTTCGACAAGGACCCGAGGCTGTCCGACGCGCAGAACGAACAGCAGTTGCGGCGTGCGCTGGAGCTTGCGACGGAAGCGACGCGCGGTGCGGGCGCGGATACCGCCTTCGGTCATTTCGCGAACAGCTATGCGGCGGTGACCCGGGCGGCGGCCGCGGAGGCGCTGAACCCGCTGGTCGCGAGCTACGGCCGCGCGCTGCTGGACCGCGCCATGCTCGATGCGGCCCTGAAGGCGAAGGGCGTCAGCTTCTGGACCGGGATGCGCGCGAATATCGGCGGCATGACGACGCATGGCGTGGCGCCGGATCTTGCGGCCTTCGATTTCGGCGCGATGCTGGCCGGCCAGGCGCCGCTGATGCGGTTGCATGCGCGGCACACGGTGGGCCTGGTCGATCCAATCACGGCGTCGGACCAGGATACGCGGGTGAATGACGGGCTGCCGGAGACACTGGAGGAGATTTCTCGAATCTACCGCCACCGCTACTGGAAGCTGAAGGTCGGCGGCAACATCGCGCAGGATGTGGACCGCCTGTCGCGGATCGCCAGCGTGCTGGATCGCCAGCCGGATGGCTACCACGCCAGCCTCGACGGCAATGAGCAGTACGAGGATGCCGAGGGCGCGCTGGCCCTGTGGCGGGCGATGCAGGCGGAACCGCGGCTGGCGCGGCTGTGCCAATCCATCCTCTACATCGAGCAGCCGGTGAAGCGGGCCCGCGCGCTGGACACCGGCATGGCGGCACTGGCGGCGGAGCGCCCCGTAATCATCGATGAAAGCGACGGGCCGCTGGATGCCTTCGTGACGGGCCGTGCGCTGGGCTATGCAGGCGTCTCCTCCAAGGCCTGCAAAGGCGTTTGGCGGTCCTTCATCAACCTGGCGCGCTGCCGCGCCTGGAATGCGGAAGAAGGCGGCGACCGCTACTTCATGTCGGCGGAGGACCTGACCACGCTGGCCGGCGTCTGCGTGCAGCAGGATCTGGCGCTGGTCGCGCTGCTCGGCCTGCCACATGTCGAACGCAACGGGCATCATTTCGTGGATGGCTTCGCGGGGCGTCCGAAGGCGGAGGCGTATCGTTTTCTGGAGGCGCATCCAAGGCTGTATGCGGATACCGCGAAGGGGCCGCGGCTGGCCATCCGGGACGGAATGCTGGATATCGGCAGCCTGGAGACGCCGGGCCTGGGCGCGACGCTGGAGCCGGATTTCGCGGCGATGGCGCCGATGCCGAATGCGGCCTGGCCTGGCTGAAACGACCGAACGGAGATCATCGATGCGGCAGGACATCCTCGACGCGATCAAGGTCTATGAGCCCGAGTTGCGGGAGATTCGCCAGGATATCCACCGGCATCCCGAGACCCGCTTTGAGGAGCACCGCACCGCCGCCCTGGTCGCCGGCAAGCTGCGCGAATGGGGCATCGAGGTGACGGAGGGCATCGGCGGCACAGGCGTGGTCGGCACGCTGAAGGGCAGCCGCCCCGGACAGCGCGCCATCGGGTTGCGCGCCGACATGGATGCGCTGTTCATCCAGGAGGAGAACGACTTCGCGCATGCCTCCACCGTGCCGGGCAAGATGCATGCCTGCGGGCATGACGGGCACACCACCATGCTGCTCGGCGCCGCGCGCTACCTGGCCGGCCGGCCGGATTTTGCCGGGACCGTGCAATTCATCTTTCAGCCGGCCGAGGAAGCCGGCACCGGCGCGCCGGCGATGATCCGCGACGGGCTGTTCGAGCGCTTTCCTGTCGATGCCGTCTATGGCCTGCACAATTCGCCGGGCCTTGCGGTGGGCAGCTTCGCCACGCGGCCGGGGCCGATGCTGGCGGGAGCGGATTTCTGGGGCGTGGAGTTCCAGGGCACCGGCGGGCATGGCGGCGCCGCGCCGCACCTCGCCACCGATGCCACCGTGGTGCTCGGGCACTTCCTGCTGGCGGTACAGTCCATCCTGCCGCGCAACCTGAAGCCCACCGCCAGTGCCGCGCTGTCCGTCGGCCATGTTTCGGGCGGCAGCTTCGACTCGCCCAACGTCATGCCGTCCAAGATCGTGGTGCGCGGCACCGCGCGCTATTTCGAGACCGGTGCCCAGGCGATCATCCGTGCGCGCCTGCAGACGCTGGCCGAGACGCTGGCCGCGGCGCAGGGGTGCACCGCGACACTGACCTACGTGCCGCTCTGCCCGCCCACGGTGAACGCGGCGGCGAAGCTGCCTGTCGCCATCGCCGCCGCCGCGGCGGTGGTAGGCCAGGACCGGGTGGGCGAGGTCGGCCTGAGCACGGGCGGCGAGGATTTCGCCTTCATGCTGCAGGAGAAGCCCGGCGTGTTCATGCGCATCGGCAACGGCATGAAGGCCGATGGCAGCTTCCACAACGTCCACACGCCGCAATACGATTTCAACGACGAGATCCTGGGCCTCGGCGCCGCCTACTGGGCAAGTCTGGTGCAGCAGGAGCTGAACTGGGCGGAGGAATAGCGCTGGCTACCGCGCCGCCTGCCACTCCGCGACGGAATCCAGCGGCCAGAGCAGCATCAGGACGTTGAGGGTCAGGTTGTCGCGGATCACCAGCGCGACGCCGATCTCGAGCGCCAAGGCCAGCGCCACGCTGGCCCAGACCGGCAGCCGCGCCGCCAGCGCGAAGCCCAGCCACATCGCGGCGATATCGCTGACGGAGTTCAGAACGCTGTCGCCGAAGTAGTCCAGCGCGATGGTCGCCTCGCGGTAGCGCTGGATCACCATCTCGGTATTCTCGACGATCTCCCACGCCGCCTCGATCACCGTCGCGATCACGGCGCGCGGCAGCAGGCCGAAGCGCCCAGCCAGCAGGTGCAGCGCGCCGTAGAACAGCAGGCCGTGCACGATGTGCGACGGCGTGTACCAGTCCGTGATGTGCTGGGAATTCTCGGCGCTGACGACCTCGCCATGCCACAGCTTAATGCTGCCGCATTTGCAGATCGGCTCCCGCCCCATCGCCAGCAGGATGAGCGCGGTCGCGGCAAGCAGGCCGAGCAGGATGGCAAGCCAGGCCCAGCGAGGCAGGGAACGCATGAACGACGCCTTCAGGTGCGGCCGCAGCTTCGCCCGGCTGCGGCCGCCGTCAAGACTTCAGTTCACGGTGATGCGCGCCTCCCGCACCACGCGGCCCCACTTCGCGGTCTCGTCTCGCATCGTGGTGGCGAGTTCGGTGGGGGTGGAGGACACTGCATCGGCCCCGGCGGCCGCCAGGCGCTGCTGCACGGCGGGTTCCGCCAGCACGTCCCGGATCACGGCGCTGAGACGCTCCGTGACGTTGGCCGGCATGCCGGCCGGGCCCATCACCGCACCCCAGGAGGTCGCCTGTGCGTCGGCGAGGCCAGCCTCGGCGAAGGTCGGCAGGTTCGGCAGCAGGCTGCTGCGCTTCGGGCCGGTGACGGCAAGCGCCCGCACGCGGCCGCCCTGCACCTGCGCCAGCGCGGAGGGCAACTGGTCCAGCATCACCTGCACGTTGCCGGCAACTGTATCGTTCAGTGCCGGTGCGCTGCCGCGATACGGCACGTGCTGCATCTGCACGCCGGCCACCATCTTGAACAGCTCCGGCACCAGATGGGTGGAGGAGCCGTTGCCGCCGGAGCCGTAGGACAGCGCGCCGGGCCGTTCCCGCAGCAGCGCCAGGAATTCCTGCAGGTTCTGCGCCGGGACAGTGGGGTTGACGATCAGCACGTGGTCGGTGGCGAAGGCCATGCCGATCGGTGTCAGGTCGGTCGCCGGGTTGAAGCCCATGTTGGTGTAGAGGTGCGGGTTGATGGTCAGCGTGCCCGTCGTGCCCATCAGGATGGAATAGCCATCCGGTGCGCTGCGCACCACGTTCTCAACGCCCACGTTGCCGCCGGCGCCGGTGCGGTTTTCCACCGTGACGGGCTGGCCAAGCACCGCCTGCATGCGGTCCGCCAGCACGCGCGCCACCACATCGGTCGCACCACCCGGCGGAAAGGGCACGACGAAGCGCAGCGGGCGCGTCGGCGTCCAGGCAGCGCCCTGCGCGCGGGCGACGGCCGGTGCGGCAAGCGCGGCGGCCATAATGCTTCGTCGGGTGATGCGGTTCGCGGACATTCTTCTTCTCCCCGTTGGTTCAGACGGCGTCGACGTGACGTTGCTTGAGCAGGGCCAGGACCTCGTCCGGGTCCTGCTGCCACCAGTGCTTCGACAGGATTTCAACTTCCGCGAAGCTGTCATAGCCCTGCGCTTCCACCATCCGGCGGATCGCGGGAATGTCGATGACGCCCTCGCCGGGGATGCCGCGGTCGAATACCGTGTCGGTGGTCGGCACCTTCCAGTCGCAGACATGGAAGCCGGCGATGCGGCCGGCGGTGCGGGCGATTTGGTCCGCGAGGTCCGGGTCCCACCAGACATGATAGACGTCGAGTGCGATGCCGGTACCCTCGCCGAGTTCGTCGCAGAGATCGAGCGCCTGGCCGAGCGTGGACAGCACGGAGCGATCCGCGCAGGTCATCGGATGCAGCGGCTCGAGCGCCAGGGTCACGCCGGCGGCGCGCGCATCCGGCAGGATCTTTGCCAGCCCCTCGCGCAGCATCTCGCGCGCTGCGGGCAAATCCTTGCTGCCGGGCGGCAGGCCGCCGCCGAGCACGACGAGGCACTTCGCGCCGATGGCATGCGCCTCGGCGATGGCGCGGCGGTTGTCCTCGATCGCGGCGTCGCGGCCGGCCTGGTCATTGGCGGGAAACATGCCGCCGCGGCAGAGGCCGGTTACGGTCAGGCCGGCGTCGCGGATCTGGCGCGCCGCATGCTCGACGCCCATGGCGCCGAGCACGTCGCGCCAAGGGGAAATGCCGGGGATGCCGTGCCGGGCGCAGCCCTCGATGCACTCGGCGAGCCCCCACTTCTCCTTCACCGTGACGGTGTTGAGCGACATCCGCATCAGGCGGCACCGTGCAGCGCGAGCAGGGTGCGCATCCGCGCCACCGCCATATCCGGGTCGCGCAGCAGGCCGGCCTTGTCGGCCAGGCGGAACAGCTCGGAGAAATGGCGGATGCTGCGGGTGGATTGCTGGCCGCCGACCATGACGAAGTGGTCCTGGTGGCCGTTCAGCCACGCCATGAACACCACGCCAGTCTTGTAGAAGCGCGTCGGCGCCTTGAAGATGTGGCGTGACAGCGGCACGGTCGGTGCCAGGATGTCGTGGAAGG
Organism: Falsiroseomonas sp. HC035; assembly: GCF_050563525.1. Taxonomy (NCBI): domain Bacteria; kingdom Pseudomonadati; phylum Pseudomonadota; class Alphaproteobacteria; order Acetobacterales; family Roseomonadaceae; genus Falsiroseomonas; species Falsiroseomonas sp. HC035. The sequence goes on along the minus strand of NZ_JBNXUN010000004.1, from coordinate 104,934 downwards.
TGGTCAGGTCGTTCTTCGACAGGCTGGCCAGCGCGCCGCCCACCGCCGGCGCGATCGGGTCGAAGATGCCGAGCAGCGCGTCGGAGTAACCATGCTCGTCGCCGGCGATGAGTTCGGCGTAGTTGAAGTCGTCGCCGGTGTACATGCGCACGCCCTTCGGCAGGCGCCGGCGCATGGAGATCTCCTTCTTGTCGTCCAGCAGCGAGACTTTCACGCCGTCGACCTTGTCGGCATGCGCGTGGATCACGGCCAGCGCGGTGTCCATCGCTGCCATGTGGTCGTGATTGCCCCAGTAGCCTTCCAGCGCCGGGTCGAACATCTCGCCCAGCCAGTGGATGACGACGGGCTGCTTCACCTGGGTCAGGATGCGGTCATAGACCCGCTCGTAATCCGCCGGCGACTTCGCCGCCTTGGCCAGCGCGCGGGATGCCATCAGGATGATGCGGCCGCCCATCGCCTCCACAGCTTCGCACTGTTCCTCATAGGCGCGGATCACGTCATCGACGGTGACATCGGGGCCGGGGGCCAGGTGGTCCGTGCCGGCACCGCTCGCCATCACAGCGCCGGGGTGGTCCTGCATCGCGTCCAGTGAACGCCGGATGAGTTCCTGCGCCGCGATCCAGTCCAGCCCCATGCCGCGCTGCGCCGTGTCCATCGCCTCCGCCACGCCAAGGCCGAGCGACCACAAGTATTTGCGGAAGGCGATGGTGCGGTCCCAGTCGATCTTCGCATCGAGCCATGGGTCCTGCTCGGCCAGCGTGTCCGCCACGACATGCGCGGCGGCCAGCGCCACGCGCGGGAACGGCGGCGTCGCCTTCGGGAAGTCGCGCGGGCCCTGCAGCGTGTAGTCGCCTTCCGGCAGCTTGATGCTCGGCATTGCTCAGACCTCCAGCTTCGGCAGATCGATCCAGCGGCGCTCGGCCCAGGATTGCAGGCCGGCCTCGGCCAGCTGCACGCCCTTGGCGCCGGCCAGCAGGTCCCAGGGATAGGTGTCCACCTCACCTGCCAGGTACTTGAAGAACAGCTCCCACTGCACGCGGAAACCGTTCGGCATCGGCTCGGTGTCGGGGATCTCCTGCCAGCCCTCGTAGAAGTTGATCGGCTGCGGCGTGTCGGGGCTCCATACCGGCTTCGGCGTGTTGACACGGGACTGCGTCCAACACTTCTGCAATCCGGCCACGGCGCTGCCATGCGTGCCGTCGACCTGGAAGGTCACCAGGTCGTCCCGGCGCACGCGCGTCACCCAGCTCGAGTTGATGTGCGCGATGACGCCGCCTTCGAGCTGGAAGGTGGCATAGGCCGCATCGTCGCTGTCCGCGTTGTAGGGCTTGCCGGATTCATCGATGCGGGTCGGGATATGCGTAGCACCCAGGCAGGACACGCTCTCGACATTGCCGAACAGGTTGTCCAGCACGTAGCGCCAGTGGCAGAGCATATCGAGGATGATGCCGCCGCCCTCGTCCTTCTTGTAGTTCCAGGACGGGCGCTGCGCCGGCTGCAGATCGCCCTCGAACACCCAGTAGCCGAACTCGCCCTTTACGCTGAGGATGCGGCCGAAGAAGCCGCTGTCAATCGCCATCTTCAGCTTGCGCAGCCCGGGCAGGAACAGCTTGTCCTGCACCACGCCGGCCTTGATGCCCTTCTGCTTCGCCAGCCGCGCGACCGCCATCGCCTCCGCGAGGTTGTCCGAGGTGGGCTTCTCGCAATAGATGTCCTTGCCGGCGTTGATCGCCTTGGTCAGCAGGCCGGCGCGCATCTGCGTCGTCGCCGCATCGAAGAACAAGGTGTCGTTCGGATCGGCCAGGCAGGCATCGAGGTCCGTTGAAACGCGTGCGATGCCATGGGCCTTCGCCAGCGCCTCCAGCTTCTCCCGGTTGCGGCCGACCAGGATCGGGTCGGGCATCACCCGGTCGCCATTCGCCAGCTTCACGCCGCCGTCTCTCCGGATCGCGGCGATAGAGCGGATCAGGTGCTGGTTCATGCCCATCCGGCCGGTGACGCCGTTCATGATGAGGCCGATGCGGCGTTCCGCCATGCTTAATAATTCCTTCAGGACAGCCAGGTGTTGAGGTTCGCGCGGACGAAGGCGTCGTCCGTCAGATGCGGATAGCGTGCGGCCACCGCGGTCAGCAGGTCGGCCTGCCCGGGCGAGAGACCCTCGGCCGGGTCGAGGCACCAGATGCCGTCCAGCAACCCCTGCCGTCGAAGCACCTCATGGCAGCCGGCGATGACGCCGTGGAAGTCATGCGCCACGTCGAAGACGGCGGCGTTCATCTCCGTCACCTGCGCGTCCAGCGCCAGCAGCTCGGGCGTCACGTCGGCGCCGCGGCAGCGTGCATGCAGATCGACGGCCGCCTTGGTCCAGACGCTCCAATGCCCGAGCAGGCCGCCGAGGATGCGCAGCGGCTTTTCCGCGCCAGCCAGCGCGAAGGGCGTCAGCAGGTCGGCCACGATGTGGTCGTCGTTGCCGGTATAGAGGGCAACGCGGTCCACCGCGCCGGCTTCCAGCACGCCGCGCAGCACGTCGAGCGTCGCGTAGCGGTCGAAGGGCGCCATCTTGATGGCGACGACGTTCTCGATGGCGGCGAAGCGCTTCCAGAAGCTGGCCGGCAGGGGCACGCCGCCGACGGCGGGTTGCAGATAAAAGCCGAACACCGGCATTTCCGCCGCCACCGCCGCGCAATGCGCGACCATCTCATCCTCGGAGGCGCCCTTCCAGGCGGCGAGGCTCAGCAGCACGGCGTGGTAGCCGAGGCCGCGGGCAATCCTTGCCTCCCGCACCGCCTGTTCCGTGCGGCCGATGGCGCCGGCGACCAGGATTGGTGGCATCGCCTGCTGGGAGGCGACCTCCGCGGCCAGGGATAGCACCGTCTCGAACAGGCCGACCTGGCGGATGGCGAACTGGGTGGTGTGGACGCCGACGGCGAGGCCCCTGGCGCCGGCCGCCAGGTAATAGCGGGACAAAGCGCGTTGCCGCAGCGGGTCCAACTCCCGCCGGTGGGTCAGCGCCAGCGGATGCGCCGGGATGGCACAGCCGGCGCGCAGCCGGGCGCCAAGGCCCTCGGGCCAGTCCTGCCAGCGCAGCCCCACTTCGTTTCCTCCACCCGGTAACCAGACGGTTACTTTGTCGCCAGGCTGGGTTCAGGTCAAGGGCGCAAAAATCCCAGCACGACATCGGCGATGTGCGCCTCCCGCGCTGCGATCGCGGCTTCGGTGTCGAGCTTGGTGCCGAAGATGGTGGACAGCGTGTGGCGGTTCGCGACGTAGAAATGGCCCAGCGCCAGGATGGAGATGTAGAGTTGCATCGCATCCACGCCGTCCCGGAAAACGCCGGCCGCCGCGCCGCGCCGCAGCACCGTGGTCAGCGCGGCGAGCATCGGCGAATACAGCGCGGGCACATGTTCAGAGCGTTGCAGATAGGCGGCGCGGTGCAGGTTTTCCTGGTTCAGCAGGGCCACGAATTCCGGGTGGCGGCTGGTGTAGCGCAGGTTGAACGCGACCAGGCTGGCCATCGCCTCGGCCGGCGGCAGGCTGTCCACCGAAAGCTCCCGCTCCTCCGCGCGCTTGGCGGCGTATGCCTGTTCCAGCACGGTCAGCCAGAGTTCTTCCTTGCTGCCGAAATAGGCGTAGAGCATGCGCTTGTTGGCACCGGCCCGCGCCGCGATCTCGTCCACGCGGCTGCCGGCCATGCCCTTTTCGGCAAACTCCACCAGCGCGGCGTCCAGGATGCGCTGGCGGGTGGCCTTGGCGCGGGCCGAAAGCTGGTGCGCGGGGCTAGAAACGCCCATCCCGGACCTCGAACTTCGTGGCCTTGCCGAGTGCGCGGCCACCGCCGGCCACCCAATCCGCGACCCAGCCCACCAGGGTCAGCAGCGGCACGGTAGGGTAGCCGAAGGTGGCGAAGGCGCGCCCGGCATTGGACAGCAGGGCGGTCGGCGCTTCCTCCCCGGCGAAGCTCACCTCGCGGCCCAGAAGCTGCCCGAATTGCTGCGCCATCCAGCGGATGGACACGGTTTCCGGCCCCGTCACATTCAGCACCGGGCAGGTGTCATCGGCCCGTGCCAGGGCGCGCAGCGTCCAGGCATTGGCGTCGCCCTGCCAGATGACGTTGGCGTGGCCCATGGCGAGCGGCACCGGCGTGCCGGTGGCGACCTTGGTCGCGACGTCATGCAGCACGCCGTAGCGCAAATCGATGGCGTAGTTCAGCCGGATGCCGAAGCAGGCGGTGCCGCGGGATGCCGCTGCGTGCTGGAAGGCGCGTTCCCGGCCGAGGCAGCTCGCGGCGTAGTCGCCGATCGGGGAAGGTGCCGCGGCCTCATCCGGCATTGGGCCGTTCACCGGCCACATCGGCAACACGTTGCCGGTGGAGAAGAACACGATGCGGGACGCGGCCCAGCGCGCCGCGACGCGGGCCGGAAGCTGCACGTTCATCGCCCAGGTCAGCGCCTCGTTGCCCGTGCTGCCGAACTTCCGGGCGGCCATGAACACGACATTGGGCGCATCCGGCAGCGCGGCCAGCGCGGCATCGTCCATCAAATCGGCGGCCAGGCACTCGATTCCCCAGCCCTCCATGCGTTCGCGCAGCCCGGCTTCGGACCAGCGCGCCACGGCGACGACGCGCCGCGTCGGGTCCGCCCGCTTCGCCAGGCGGCACAGCGTCGGTCCCATCTTGCCGGCGGCGCCGAGCACCAGCAGGTCCCCGGGGGCGCGCGCCAGGTCGGCCACCAGCGCCGGGTCGGGGCGGGACATCACCTCCTCCAGCACCGTCTCGTCGGCGATGCGTGCCGGCCATGGACCCATGGTTTCCCTCCTGCCCCAATCGCGCCAGCATGGCCGCCGGCCCGCCCGGCGCCAAGAGAGGCCCGGCCGGCACAAGGAGGAAGCCCGATGACCTGGCAGGAAAGCCTGCGCTACCCCGACCCCGCGATCCGCACGCTGGACCCCGCCTTCAACAAGCTGCGCCTGCCGCTGTCCTCGGTGGAAAGGCTATGGACCGGCAGCCGCTGGGGCGAAGGCCCGGTCTGGCTCGGCGACCAGCGCTGCCTGCTATGGTCCGACATCCCGAACAACCGGGTGCTGCGCTGGGACGAGGAAACCGGCGGCGTCAGCCACTTCCGCAAGCCGTCCGGCAACGCCAACGGCCATACGCGGGACCGCCAGGGCCGCATCGTCGCCTGCGAGCATGGCGGCCGCCGGGTGATACGCCACGAATATGACGGCGCCATTACCATCATCGCCGACAGCTTCGAGGGCAAGCGGCTGAACAGCCCGAACGACGTGGTGGTGAAGTCGGACGGCAGCATCTGGTTCACCGACCCGCCCTTCGGCATCGGCGGCTTCTACGAGGGCGAGAAGCACACGCCCGAGTTGCCACACACCAATGTCTACCGCGTGGATGGGCAGTCCGGCGCCATCACGCTGGTCGCGGACGATGTGGACCACCCGAACGGCCTGGCGTTCAGCCCGGATGAATCCATCCTCTATGTCATCGAAAGCCGGTCGGAGCCGCGCAACATCCTGGCCTATGACTGCGCCGGCAGCACGCTCCGCAACCGCCGGGTCTTCGTGCGGTGCGAGACGGGCGAGACGCCGGATGGTTTCCGCGTCGACACCGGGGGCAACCTCTGGTGTGGCTGGGGCATGGGTGGGCCGGGGATGGATGGCGTGAAGGTGTTCAACGCAGCCGGCGTGCCGATCGGCTTCATCGACCTGCCGGAACGCTGCGCCAATGTCTGCTTCGGCGGACGGCACCGCAACCGGCTGTTCATGGCCGCGGCGCACTCGCTGTACAGCCTGTACGTCAACACCCAGGGCGCCCCGGGGGGGTAGGCCCGCCGCACCCGCACGGGTTACGCTTCCGGCATGGCCAACCTGCTCCTCATCGTCTCCGGCAGCGTCGCCGCCTACAAGGCGCTGGAACTGGTGCGGCTGGCGCGTCGCGCCGGCCATGCCGTGACCCCCATCCTGACCGCCGGCGGCGCCCGCTTCGTGACGAAGGAGGCGCTGGCCGGCATCTCGGGCGCTCGGGTGCATGACGACCTCTGGGCGGCCGAGGCCGAGATCGGCCATATCCGCCTGGCGCGCTGGCCGGACCTGGTGGTGGTGGCGCCAGCCTCGGCCGATCTGCTGGCGAAGATGGCGGCGGGGCTGGCGGATGATTTGGCCTCTACCGTGCTGCTGGCGACGCGCGCGCCGGTGCTGGTGGCGCCGGCCATGAACCCGGCGATGTGGGCGCATCCGGCAACGGTTGCGAACCTGCGAGCCCTGGCCGGGCGCGGCGTGCGGGTGGTGGGGCCGGAGGAGGGTGCGATGGCGGAGCCGGAAAGCGGCCCCGGCCGGCTGGCCGAACCCGCGACGCTGTTCGCCGCGATCCAGGCGACGCTGGCCGATGGCCCGCTGGCCGGACGGCATGTGGTGGTGACCAGCGGGCCAACGCAGGAAGCCATCGACCCGGTGCGCTACATCGCCAACCGCAGCAGTGGGCGGCAGGGCCATGCGATCGCCGCGGCGCTGGCCGCCCTTGGCGCGCGCGTCACGCTGGTCAGCGGCCCGGTCGCGGTGCCGGATCCGGCGGGGGTGGCGGTGGTGCGGGTGGAAAGCGCGCGGGACATGCTGGCGGCGGTGCAGGCGGCGCTGCCGGCGGATGCCGCGGTGTTCGCCGCCGCGGTGGCGGACTTCCGGCCGGCCGATGTCGGGGCGCAGAAGATCAAGAAGGTGCCGGGCGCTCCGCCGCCGGGCCTCGCTTTGGTGCTGAACCCGGACATCCTGGCGACCGTCGCGCAGCACCCCGCGCAGCGCCCGGGGCTGGTGGTGGGCTTTGCCGCGGAAACCCAGGATGTGGTGGCTCACGCGCAGCAGAAGCGCCTGCGCAAGGCCTGCGACTGGATCGTGGCGAACGATGTCTCCGGCGACGTGATGGGCGGCTCGGAGAATGCCGTGCACCTGGTGACGGCGGCGGGGGTGGAGGATTGGCCACGCCTGCCGAAGGAGGAGGTGGCGCGGCGCCTGGCGGCACGGATCGCCCAGGCGCTGGCATAGGGCGCCCAAGTCTCGACAGCCGCCCGGCCGGGCACTAGTGAACCCGCCATGCGCGCCGATGCCGAGAACCTGAAGACCCAGATCGCCGAGGGCCTCGCCCTGCTCCGCGCCCATCTCGACTGGGATGAGGCGGTGCGGCGGCTGGAGGAGTTGAACGCGAAGTCGGAGGACCCGGACCTCTGGACCAAGGCGGATGCCGCCCAGGCCCTGATGCGGGAACGCAACCGCCTGGCCGCCCAGATCGAGGGCGTGCAGAAGCTGGAACGCGACGCGGCGGATGCCATCGAGATGATCGAGATGGCGGAGGCCGAGGGCGATGCCGCCATCGCCGATGCCGCCGTCGAGGACATGAAGCGCTACGCGGCCGAGTTGAAGCACCGCGAGACGGAAAGCCTGCTGGCCGGCGAGGCCGACCAGAACGACGCCTATCTGGAAGTGAACGCCGGCGCCGGCGGCACGGAGGCCCAGGACTGGGCCGAGATGCTGCTGCGCATGTACACCCGCTGGGCGGAGAAGCGCGGCTACAAGCTGTCGCTGACCGAGCAGTCAGACGGCGAGCAGGCCGGCATCAAGTCCGCCACCATCCAGGTCTCCGGCCCCAATGCCTTTGGCTGGCTGAAGACGGAAACCGGCGTGCACCGCCTGGTCCGCATCAGCCCCTTCGATGCGGCGGCGCGCCGGCAGACCAGCTTCGCCAGCGTCTATGTCTATCCGGTGATCGACGACCGGATCGAGATCGAGATCAACCCGGCCGACCTCAAGACCGACACGTTTCGCGCGTCAGGCGCCGGCGGGCAGCACGTCAACAAGACGGAATCGGGCGTGCGCTTCACCCATATTCCGACCGGCGTGGTCGCCGCCTCGACCCAGGACCGCAGCCAGCACAAGAACCGCGCCATCGCGATGGAGATGCTGAAGGCGCGGCTGTACGAGCTGGAGTTGCGCAAGCGGGAGGCGATCAGCGACGCGGTCGAGGCGGGAAAAACCGATATCGGCTGGGGCCACCAGATTCGCAGCTATGTCCTGCAACCCTACCAGATGGTGAAGGACCTGCGGACCGGCGTGGAGAAGGGCAACCCCGCCGCCGTGTTGGATGGCGAGATCGACGACTTCATGGCCGCCGCCCTGGCGCTGCGCGTCGGCACCACGCGATCGGACGCCAGCGCCAAGGCGGATTGATGCAGGCGGCGCGGGACGCGATCCTCGCCGCTTTCCCAGACCTTGCGGGCGCCCGCTTCACCGAACTGGCGGATGGCTGGGAAAGCCTCGCCATAGATGTCGACGGCGCGTTGATCTTTCGCTTTCCCCGATTCGAACGCGGCCATGACCAGCTGGCGCGGGAGGCGCGGCTGCTGGCGGTGCTGGCCCCGGCCCTCACGTTGCCGGTGCCGCGCACGCAGTTCCATCCCGGCCCGCCCGCCTTTGCCTGGCACCGCAGGCTGCCAGGCGAGACGCTGCTGGCCCCGCACTACGCCGCATTGCCGGAGCCGGCGCGCGACCGGCTGGCGGAGGATCTGGCCCGCTTCGCGGCGGAACTGCACGGGCTGGACCCGGCCCCGCTGCGGCAGGCCGGCGCCGAGGCGATGTGGGACTGGCCCTCGCCCGAGAGCATCCTGCGCGACGCCTGGCCGCGCCTGCCGCCCGGACTGCAAACCTTCGCGGAGCGGATCGCGGCCGCGTGCGCGGCGCTGCCGGCCGACCCAGGCGGCACCGTGTTCGGGCATTTCGACACGCATGGCTGGAACCTCGCCTTCGACCACGCGGCGAGCCGCCTGCACGGCGTGTTCGACTTCGCCGGCAGCGGCTTCGGGGCACTGCACCGGGATTTCGTGGCGCAGAACTTCATCGACCCCGACGTGACCCGCCGCATCCTGCCGCGCTACGAGATGTTGACAGGCCGCCGGCTCGACCGCCGCCGGATCCAGCTGCTGACCGGCCTGCAACGACTGATGGAGCTGGGCGAGGCGACCGAGGCGCAGGTCGCGCGCTTCGGGCTGCTGGAGAATGTGCGGGCCTGGGCGGCGGCGATGCGCTGAACCCTCAGCGCCCGAGGAAGGCGGTGCCGAGCAGGTCCCGGATGCCCTGCCGCGTCACCGGCCGCGGATTGGCGTAGGGGTTGCCCGCGGCGATCTCCGCCGCCTGGTCGAGGTCCGCTTCCCGCAGGCCCAGCGCGGCCAGGCTGCGCGGCGCGCCGATGCGGGCGGACAGGGCGAACAGCCCCTCCACCGCATCCGCCGCCCCCAGCGCCCGCGCCACCCGCGCCATCGCCTCCGGCGCCGCCGCGGCGTTGTAGGCGGCGGCATATGGCAGCACCGCCGCGTGGGTTTCCGCATGCGGCAGGCCGAAGCTGCCGCCGAGGACGTGGCACAGCTTGTGGTGCAGGGAGACGGTGACGCTGCCGAGGCAGGCCCCGGCGAGCCAGGCGCCGCGCAGCGCCTCCGCCCGCGCGGGCCGGTCCGCGGAACGATCGACCAGCACCGGCAAGGCGGCGGCCAGGGCACGGATCGACTCCTCCGCCATCAGGGAGGTCACCGGGTTGGCATCCGGCGCGTACAGCGCCTCCACCGCATGGGCCATGGCGTTCAGGCCGCTGGTCGCGGTCAGTGCCGGGGGCAGGCCCATCGTCAGCGCCACGTCGTAGATCACGACCTCCGGCAGCACCTTGGCCGAGCGGATGGTCTGCTTTTCGCGACCCGCGGTCTGGCCGAGGATCGGTGTCATCTCCGATCCCGCATAGGTCGTCGGCACCGCCACCTGCGGCAGGTCCGTCCGCAGCGCCAGCGCCTTGCCGAGGCCGATGGCGGAGCCGCCGCCGACGGCGACGAGGCCATCGGCGCGCATCGCCTCCAGCTCGACCAGCGCCGCCTCCGTCACCTCCACCGGCGCATGCATCGCCGCGCGGGCGATGACGCCGGCACACAGCGGGCCGACTTGCGCGGCCAGCGCCTCGCCGCGTGCGGCCTGGGACGGCGTGACGAGGATGGCGACGCGTTTCAGGCCGAGGCGGGCCACCTCCTCGCCCAATTCCGCGAGCGTGCCGTCGCCGAAGATCACGCGCATCGGCGCGGCGGTGTAGATGAAGCGCTGCATGGAAGCTGTCCCTGTCAGGCCTTGGCGGTCTCGCCGGCGACGATGCGCCCATCCTCCATCGCCACGATGCGATCCGCGATATCCAGGATGCGCGGGTCGTGGGTGACCAGCAGGATCGGCACGCCGCGCGATTTCGCAAGGCCGCGCAGCAGGTGCACCACCTCCTGCCCGCTGGCCTTGTCGAGCGCGGCGGTGGGCTCGTCCGCCAGCACCAGGCCGGGGTCGGTGGCCAGCGCGCGCGCGACGGAGACGCGCTGGCGCTGGCCGCCGGAAAGCTGCGAGGGCAGCTTGTCCAGGTGGTCTGCCAGTCCGACCTGGCGGAGGATGTCGGCGGCGCGGGACAGGCGGCCGGCCTCGGCGGTCGCGCCATCCTGTTCCATCGCCATCGCCACGTTCTGCCGCGCCGTCAGGAAGCCCAGCAGATTGTGGTTCTGGAAGATGAAGCCGATGCGCCGGCGCAGCGCCACGCGGGTGCGTTCATTGGCGCCGCGCAGTTCCTGCCCCAGCACGCGGGCGCTGCCGTCCTGCATTGCGCGCAACGCGCCGATCAGCGTCAGAAGCGTGGTCTTGCCGCTGCCGGAGGGTCCGGTGAGCAGCACGATCTCGCCGGGCTCGACCGAGAGGTCGACGTCGCGCAGCACCGGGCGGCGAAGGTCGCCCTCGCCATAGGCGTAGGTGACGTTGGAGAGCAGGACGGGGATCATCAGTCGCGACCTGCGCCTGCCGAAGGCAGGCGAGCGCCCGAACGGGCGCCGCCGCTCATGCGGCGCAGCCAAGCCTGCGGATGCGGGCGCCGGCGATTGATGGCGAATCGCCCACGATCTGCAGGATTGCGCATGTTCAAAACATGTCCGCCGGGTTGGCGTCGCGCAGCTTGCGCATCGCCAGCAGGCCGGCCACCGCGCACATGGTGAAGATCATGGCGAAGACGCTGGTGGCGCGGGCGATGTCCATCGCCAGCGGCAGGAAGGTGGCGCCGCCGACGACGTCGTACAGGAAGGCGGAGATGGCGAGGCCGGGCATGAAGCCCGCGACGGCCAGGATCAGCGCGGCGCCCAGCACGACGCGGCCGAGATAGCCGTTCGAGTAGCCCATCGCCTTCAGCGTCGCATATTCCTTCAGGTGGCCGGCGATGTCGGAAAACAGGATCTGGTAGACGATGACCATGCCGACGACGAGGCCCATCAGGCTGCCGAAGGCGAAGATGAAACCGATCGGCGTCGCTTCCTCCCAGTACCGCCGTTCATGCGCGTTCAGCTCGGCCTGGGTCAGCACCATGACATCCGCCGGCAACAGCGCCCGCAGCCGCTGCTGTGTAGCCGCGATGTCGCTGCCCGGGCGCAGCCGGATCGCGACGAGATCCACGGCAGAGACCAGGCGTTCCTTCACCAGCCTGCGAAAGTTCACGTCGGACAGCACGATGTTGCCGTCGGCACCGAAAGATGGCCCGATCTCGATCAGGCCGACCACCTGCATGTCGCGGTTGCCGACCTGCACCTCGAACGGCCCGCGTTCCTCCAGCAGCCGCGACACGGCGCCGAATTCGGGGCGGGATCGTGCATCGAAGGCGATGGTGTCGGTGCGCTTCAACTGCTCCAGGATCGGCGCCAGGCCGGGAAACTCCAGCACCCCCGCATCGGTATCGACGCCAATGAGCTGGATGGAGCGGCGGCTGCCATCCTCGGGGTTCCGCCAGGTGGCCTGCGCCAGGTAGACCGGGACCGCACGCTCCACCTCGGGCAGCGCCAGCGCCTGGTAGGCCCGCACGCGCGGGAAGGGTTCGGGGCGGAAGCTGGCCGTGGTCAGCGGGTGCATCAGGAACAGGTCGCCGCGCATGGCGCCGATCAGCGCCGTGGCGCTGTCGAACAGCGCGGCGCGGAAGCCAAGCTGCATGAAGACCAGCACGCAGGCGAACATCACGCCCGCGATCGCGGAAGCGAGGCGGGCCTTCTCCGACCACAGCTGCCGCCAGGCCAGACGAATTGCCAGCAGCGTGCCGGTGCCGATGCCGGGCGGGCGCCGCAGCGTGGCGGCGCGGGGCAGCGCGCCGTCAGGCATGCAGGCCCAGCCATGCGGCAAGCCGCGCCCAGAAGCCCGGTCGCGGTGGCGGCGCAGGCAGGCTGGCCTCGCCGTTGCGTTCCGGCGCCCAGGGCAGCAGCGGAAGCGGCTCGGCGCTGAAATCAGGGGAGATTCGCGAAAACTTGTTCATGGCCGGATCGCCACCTGCACCTGCATGTTGGATCGCCGCGCCAGCGCCGCCACGCCATCGGCACCGAGGGTCAGCCGCACCTCCACCGTGCGCGCATCCACCGCCGCCACCGGGTCCGTCGTCGCCTGCGTCACGCGGCGCACCTGCCAGCCGATCTCGCGCACCGTCGCCGCGAAGCGGCGCGCTTCGCCGGGCACCAGGATCTCGGCGGCGGCGCCGGGGCGCAGGCGCGGCAGGTCGGTCTCGAAGATCTCGGCGACCACGTCCATGGCGGACAGGTCTGCGAGTTCCAGCACGCCGTCGGTGCCCACCCCCTCGCCCTCCCGCGCCAGCACGCGCAGCACGGTGCCGGCGATGGGGGCGCGCAGCCGGGCCATGCCGGCTTCGGCGCGGGCGCGCGCCACGGCGGCCTCGGCGGCGGCGAGTTCCGCCTCGGCCAGCGCCAGGTCCTCGGCGCGTGGGCTCAGCAGCGTATCGAGCGTGGCCTCGGCCTCGGCGCGTTCGGCGCGGGCGCGGGTGGCGGCGAAGCGGTTGCGCTCGGCCACCGCCTCGGCGCCGGCGCCGCTGGCCTGCAGGCGCTCGGCGCGCTCGGCCTCCCGGCGTGCGGAGGCCTCGGCGGCGCGCAGCGCTTCGACCCGGGCGCGCTGGGCAGCGACCTCCGAAGGGCGGCCGGCGGCGCGGGTGCGGGCCAGGCGGGCGCGGGACTGGGCGAGCTGCGCCTCGGCCTCGGCGAAGGCTGCGTCTTTCAGCGCGGCGTCGTGGAACTCGGCGACGATCTGGCCGGCGGCGACGGTGGCGCCTTCCGCCACCAGAAGCCGGCCGATCCGGGTGCCCTGCTGGCCGTTGCCGGGCGACAGACGCAGGATGCGCGATGCGGGTTCGACCCGCCCGAGCGCGCCGACGCCGACCGGGCCTGCCGGTGCGGCGGCCGGCGGCGGGGCGGCGGGCTGCGCCGCGCCGCCGAGGGCGACATAGCCACCGCCTGCGGCCACCAGGACCAGCGCCACGGCGCCCAAAAACTTGCCGCGGCGCGTCATGCCACCGGCTCCAGCAGGCGTTCCAGCGCGACACGGACCCCGGCCAACTCCTCGGTGTTCAGGCTGTAGAGGCCGAAGAGATGGGCCATGAACAGGCCGTCCGTCGCGCACATGATGGCCTGCGCCGCGCCTGGCGGCAGCGCGTCGGCGGCCAGCGCCGCGCGCATCCGGGCGAACACGGCGCGCACCGGGTCCAGCAGCGCCGGATCGTGGTGGAAGGCCGCCAGGAACACCGCGGCGGCACGGTCCTGGTTGGCGCAGGCGGCAGAGGGCTCGTCGAAGGCCCAGGCCAGCATGGCGCGGGCGGCGCGGCCCGGACCTTCCGCCTGGTTGGCGACGGTGGCGTCGAAATCCGCGGAGATGGTGGCGGCCAGCCGGCCGAGCATCCCAGTCAGCAGCGCTTCCTTGGACGCGAAATGGTACAGCAGCCCGCCCTTGGACACGCCGGCATCCCGCGCCGCCGCCTCCAGCGTCAACGCCGGCACGCCGCGCGCCTGCACGATGGCCTCCGCGGCATCGAGGATACGGGTGCGGGCTTCGGGAAGCGGCGGGCTGTCGTTCATTACGATTTAACTATACCGGCTGGACGGTTTGTCAAGAACCAAGCCGGCTTTCCCCTGCTCGGGGCTGGTGCTAGAAATTTTTAATCCAAAAGAAAATCAGCAGCACGAGATCAACGTGACCGACGGAAGCACTCCCGAAGCCGAAGACTTTCCGCGCCTCGTCAAGCGCCTTGAGGCGTTCAAGGCCTTCCGCCCACGCCTGAATGTCGTGGGGCAGTTCGATCACTTCAAACCGTCCGTGCTGGGGCAAGTCGCCCAGGGCTGCCTCGACGTGCGCTCCGTCACCGGGCCGGATCAGGTCGCTGATCCGGTTCCCAACGAAGCCTGGATCAGATGGGCGCCACACTCTCGGTATGCGATCCCGACCGACCTGCGGGCGGCGGTTCCGGCATCGGCTCACATCATCAACGATACCCACTTCAACTGCGACAAGCGGTCAGTCTCGCTCGGCTTCGAACGGGTCTTCGGGTACAGCGTTGGGATCGATCCGCTCGCGCACGTCGGGGAGGGGGTCGCCAAGTCACGCCAGAACGCGGCCCATGATGGCCGGATCATGCGCTTTCCGATCGAGGCAGCCAAACCAGGGACCGCCTACGAACGGGTCGTCAACAATCAGGTCGGCAACTACGTCTGCGATTTCCGCGTGCCCATCGTGCTTGGGCGCATCCCCTTCATCTACCTCAAGTTCCGCCCCCATGCGACGCGGTTCTCCAACACCAACAGCTGGGCTCGCATCTGCTCGCCGCTCGATGTGATGTCGCCGGGAGAACTCAGGTCGATCGTGCTGTTTTCACAGCACATCGGTCTCGAGTATGGCGAGCTCGACGTTCTGCGCGACCTTGATGAGGGGCGCATCTACGTGGTCGACGCCAACAACACGCCCTATGGCCCGCCAAATGGGTTGGCCGCGGAAGCACGGGACCTCGCAATCCGGTTGCTGCGGTACTGCATACTGGATCGGGTCTTTCGGCTTGCGACGCCGTAGGTCGCACCGGGCGGGTCCGCATTGCGGGACCTCCTCCGTCATCCGCTCCGGGATCCGCCACGGCCTTTCGCGGGGAGCCGAACCGGCCGGATCCTGTCAGCCGACGCTGACGTCCCGCAGCTTCCGCCGCCGCAGCACGTCCACCGTCGCCTGCGCCGTGCTGGCAGCGAGGCCGAGCCGCTGCATGGCGTAGTCCGCCATGCCGAGCGCGATCTCGCGCTCCCCCATCATCACCAGGCCGACGCCGGCCTCGGCCTCCAGCCAAACCGCCTCGGTTTCCGTGTGGCTGCGCACCACGGTCAGGATGGCGGGGTTGTACAGCCGCGCGAGGCGCAGCACCTCCCGCGCCTCCAGCGCGCCGGGCAGGGCCAGGATCAGGATGCGGGCGCGTTCCGGGGCGGCGGCGTGCAGTACCTCCGGCCGGCTGGCGTCGCCCCAGATGGCGGGGATGCCCTCCGCGATCAGGCGCTCGGCGCCGGCGCGGTCCTCCTCCACCACGATCAGCGGCAGGTGGTGGCGGCGCAGCGCGCCGATGATGGTGCCACCGACCCGGCCGGCGCCGACGATGATGGCGTGGTCGGCCAGCACCGGCCAGGGGGCGGACAAATGGGTGGGCGGCGCGGCGGGGCAAGGTTTTGGCGTGCGGCGCGCCATGCGGCGTTCGACATGCGGCGCCAGCGCCTCGGCCACCTTCAGCAGCAGGGGGGTGGCGATGATGCTGCCGATGGCGGCCATCAGCACCGGGCCGCGCACCGTCTCCGGCAGCAGGCCCTGGCGGATGGAGACTTCGGTCAGCAGGAAGGAGAATTCCCCGATCTGCGACAGCCCGGCGGCGACCAGCAGCGCGACGCGCGGCGGCGTGCCCATCAGCAGCAGCAAACCCAGCACGCTGCCGCCGATCGCCAGCATGACGGACACGGTGGCCGCCAGCGCCGCGACTGGCTGGCCGGAAACCTGCGACAGGTCCAGCAGTAGCCCGACCGAGACAAAGAAGATGGCGGAGAAGATGCGGGTCAGCGGCGTCGCCTCCGCCGCGGCCTGGTGGCCGACATCGCTCTCCCCCAGCAGCACCCCGGCAAAGAAGGCGCCGAGCGCGAAGGACACCCCGAACAGGGACGATGCCAGCACCGCGACGCCCAACGCGGCGGCGAGCACCGCCAGGGTGAACAACTCCCGCGACCCGCCGCGCGCCACCAGCTTCAGCGCCCAGGGCAGCACGCGCCGGCCGACCAGCATCATCAGCAGCACGAAGGCGACCAGCGACAGCGCCGCCTTGCCGAGTTCCAGCGTCAGCGAGCCTTCGCCGTGCCCCGCCAGCGCCGGCAGCAGCACCAGCGCGAAGACCACCACCAGGTCCTGCATCACTAGCCAGCCGAGCGCGATGCGCCCGGCCGCGCCGCCGAGCTTGCCACGCTCCTCCAGCGATTTGGTCGCGACGGCGGTTGAGGAGATGGCGAGCGCCAAGCCGAAGGCCAGCGCCGGCACCGGCGCCAGCCCGAGCAGCGCATGCCCCACCACGGCGCCGACAAGCAGCGCCACCGCGATCTGCGCCACCGCCCCCGGCACCGCCACGCGCCAGACCGCCAGCAGGTCCTTCGCCCGGAAATGCAGGCCGATGCTGAACAGCAGCAGCGCCACGCCGATTTCCGCCATGGCCGAGACCATCCCGCGTTCGGCTACCGCGCCGGGCAGCCAGGGGCCGATCAGCATGCCGGCGGCGATGTAGCCGATCAGCGCCGGCAGCCGCAGCAGGCGTGCGCCGGAGCCCATGATGAAGGCGAGCAGGATGCAGGCGACGATGGTCGCCAGCATGGGGTCTGGTCCGTGCGGCATGTCCTGACGATAGCGCGTGATGCCGGTGCCTGACAGTTGTCGCCGACCGCGCGCCTTGCCACCATGGCCGGGATGCGCGCCCCCGACCCTTTCGAGCTGAACTTCGCCCGCGGCACCATGCTGGCCTGGGAGCCTCCGGCCGCCCGTGCCGGGGCACCGGCGCTGCTGCTGCTGCACGGCGCGGCCTGCGGCGCCTGGGTCTGGGCGGAGGGTTTCGGCAGCCGGCTGGCCACAGCGGGGTTCGAGGTGTTCGCGCCCGGCTTCAACCGGGCGCGGGAGGGCCGGGCGGCGGGCCTCGCCGACTTCACCGAGGATGCGCGGGCGGCGCTCGGCGCGCTGCGCCGGCGCGTGGTGCTGGTGGGCCATTCACTCGGCGGCCTGGTGGCGCAGCGGCTGCTGGATGCGCCGGCGGTGGCCGGCATGGCGCTGCTGGCGCCGGTGCCGCCGGAGGGGCTGGCCTGGGCCAACTGGCGTCTGGCGATGGCCGACCCGCCGCTGTGGCGCGCCGTGGCCCGCATGGCGGAACCGGCGGGTAGCCCGGCCGAGGCCGCCATCCTGCGCCGTGCCCTGTTCGGACCGGCGCTGCCGGAGATCCTGGCGCTGCACCACCTGTCCCGGATGGGCGTCGAGAGCCGCGTGGCGCTGCTGGAGGCCCAGGCGCCGCAGCCGGTGGCGCCGGCCTGGGGCCTTTGCAAGCCGGCGGTGGTGTTCGGCGGCAGGCGGGACCCGCTGGTGCCGCCGGATGCCGTGGTCCGCACCGCCGCCTGGCACGCCGCCCCCTTCGCGCTGCTCGACGGCATGGCGCATGCGATGATGCTGGATGCCGGCTGGGAAGGCCTGGCGGACCGGCTGACCAACTGGCTGGAGGAAACCTACAGGTGAGCGAAGCCGTGCTGGTGACCGGCGGCTCGGGCGGCATCGGCCGCGCCGTGGCGCAGCGGGCGGCGGAAGCCGGGTGGCGCGTGGTCAACCTGGACCTGCGCCCGCCGGATGCGCCGCTGCCGCGCGAGGTGTTTCGCGAGTGCGATTTCTCCGACCTTGCCGCCACCCGGGCGGTCCTGGCCGAGGTCGCGGACCAGCACGCGCCGACGCGGCTGGTGAACAATGTGGGCGTGGTGAAGCCGGCCTCGCTGGAGGAGACCTCGGTCGAGGACCTGGCGACGGTCATGGATGTGAACCTGCGCAGCGCCGTGCTGGCGGCGCAGGCGCTGCTGCCGGCGATGCGGGCGGCGGGCTTCGGGCGCATCGTCAACATCGCCTCCCGCGCCGCGCTAGGGAAGGAATTGCGGACCGCCTATGGGGCGAGCAAGGCCGGGCTGATCGGGCTGGCGCGAACCTGGGCGCTGGAACTGGCGGCCGACGGCATCACGGTGAACGCCATCGGGCCGGGGCCGATCGCGACGGAGTTGTTCAAGCGCGCCAACCCGGACAACAGCCCGCGCACCCGCGCCATCATCGAGGGCGTGCCGGTGAAGCGGCTGGGCACGCCGGAAGATGTGGCGAATGGCGTGCAGTTCTTCCTGGATGCGCGCAGCGGCTTCGTGACCGGGCAGGTGCTTTACGTGTGCGGCGGGCTGACGGTGGGGCTGGCGCCGGTTTAGCGGGAACCGTTCCAGCAAGAAGCCTTCCATGTACCACGTCGGCTACTTCAACCACGGCACCACCCTGCGCTTCATCGGAGCCTTCCTCGGCGCGATCCCGGTGGCTGTCCTGCTGGTCGCATGGATCGTCTTCAGCGCCTGTTCGGATGCCTTCAGGGAAAAGGACCATCCCGGCCTTCGCCACCGGCGTCATCCACGACCTGCTGCTGGGGTTCGGCCTCTATCTCGGCCTGTGGCTGGACAGTTGCGGAGCCGCCAGGCCCGGCGCCGGCCTCGGGCCGGATGACCCCGAGACGGCTTGACAGGACGCCGCGACGGCCGCCTGATCCCACCATGAACCACACGCCCGCCAGCCCCAGCCGGTATTACGCGCCGCTTTCATAGCGGCGGGGTGCGTCATGTTCCCTCAACCGCCTCGTCCCTGGCGGTTGCGGTTTCCGAAGAACCTCCAGTCGTCGAAGCGCCCTCGGAGATCGCACGATGTTGGAGTTGTCTGAGGGATCACCCCTCCCCGGCCTGGGACTGATCGGCTTTGGTGCCTTCGGCCGGCTGATGGCGCGGCACCTGGCCCCGCATTTCAGGCTGCTGGTCCACGACGTGGCGCCTGGCCTGGCCCCGGAACCGGGCGTGACCTTCACCGGGCTCGCCACCGCCGCCCGCTGCCGCATCGTGGTCCTCGCGGTGCCGGTGGACCGGCTGGGCGAGGCCATCGCGGCGCTGCGGCCGCATCTGCGGCCCGGCACCGTGGTGGTGGATGTCGGCTCGGTGAAGGTGGTGCCCGCGCGGATCATGCTGGAGGCGCTGCCCCCCGATGTGGACATCGTCGGCACCCATCCGTTGTTCGGTCCACAGAGCGCACGGGCCGGGATCGCCGGGCTGAAGCTGGCGCTCTGCCAGGTTCGCGGCCGCAGCGCCTTCCGGGTCGCGGCGTTCCTCCGCCGTCACCTGCGGCTGCGCGTCATCCTGACCACGCCGGAAAAGCACGACCGGGAGATGGCCGTGGCGCAGGGCCTAACCCACCTGATCGCCGCCGTGCTGGTGCGCATGGAGCCGCTGCCGACCCACATGACAACGCGCAGCTTCGACCTGCTGATGCAGGCGGTGGAGATGGTGCGCCACGATGCGCCGGGCGTCTTCGAGGCGATCGAGCGCGGCAACCCCTACGCCGCCGCGGTGCGGGATCGCTTCCTGGGCCTGACCGCCGGGCTGCGGGAGACGCTGGATCACCCGGCGGGTTGAGCCGGTTCAGGCGGGCGCCACCGCCACCCGCCGGCTGCGTACGAAGTTCCACGCCAGGATCGGCGCGGCGATGGCAACGCCCACCGCCGTCAGCGGCCCGCTCGGCGAGATCGTCATCAGCGCCGCCAGCACCAGCCCGACCTGGGACCCGATCCCCATATGGGTGAAGGCGTATCCCGTCAGCCCGATGCCCAGAACCAGCACGCCGAGTGCGCAGGTGATGGTGACGAACAGGAAGCTGGCCAGGGTGAAGTCATCGACCATGATGAGCATCACCGGCGCATAGGCGAAGACGAAGGGCACGGTCGCCTTGGCAGTACCCAGGCGGAATGCCGTCAGGCCGGTGCGGAACGGGTTGGACCCGGCGATGCCGGCCGCCGCATAGGCCGCGACGCACACCGGCGGCGTGAGGTCCGCCAGGATGCCGTAGTACAGGATGAACAGGTGCGCGGCCAAAGGCGGCACGCCGAGCTGGATCACCGCCGGTGCGGCGATGGCGGCCAGCACGATGTACAGCGCCGTGGTCGGGATGCCGGCGCCCATGACGATGCAGATCAGCGCCACGAACAGCAGCGTCAGGAACAGCGTCAGCCCGGCCAGGCTGCCGAAGCCCGCGGGCAGGATGTCGAGCAACGGCACGAACCACTGCGCCGTGCTGGCCGCCGCCTGCGTCACGATGAAGCCGACGCGGAAGCCGGCGCCGGTCAGCGTCACCACACCCACCACCATGCCGACCGCCGCCGCCGCCGCGCCGACCGCGAGCGCGTAGCGCGCGCCCATGTCCAGCGCTTGCCACAGGTCGCGCAGCGTCAGGCGATTGCGGGGATTGATGAAGCCTACGATGACGCAGGCGGTGATGCCGACGAAGGCCGCGAGATAGGGCGTGTAGCCATCGACGATGACCCAGACCAGCAGGATCAGCGGGATCACCGTGGGCCAGCCATCGCGCACCGTCGGCCACAGCTTCGGAATCTCGGCCTCGGTCATGCCGCGCAGGCCGAGGCGCTTGGCCTCGAAATGCACCTGCACGAAGACGCCCCAGAAGTGCATCGCCGCCGGCACCGCGGCCGCGATCAGCAGCGTGGTCAGCGGAATTTCCAGGAACTCGATCATGACGAAGGCGGCGGCGCCCATGATCGGCGGGGTGATCTGCCCGCCGGCGCTGGCGGCGGCTTCCACGGCGCCGGCGAAGTGCGGCTTGTAGCCGACCTTCTTCATCGCCGGGATGGTCAGCGACCCGGTGGTGACGGTGTTGGCGATGGAGGAGCCGCTGATGGAGCCGAACATGGCGGAGGCGAGCACCGCGACCTTCGCCGGCCCGCCCGGATAGCGCCCGGCGATGATGCTGGCGAGGTCGATGAAGAACTGGCCGAGGCCCATCCGCGTCGCGATCACGCCGAACAGCACGAAGTGGAAGACGAAGGTGGCGACCACCTTGGCCGGGATGCCGAAGATGCCCTCACCGGTCAGGTACACGTGGTTGACGAAGCCGGCCCAGTCGGAGCCCGGATGCGCCAGCACGCCGGACAGCAGGTTGCCCCACAGGGCGTAGGCGATGAAGACGCAGACGATGATGGGCAGGATAGGCCCCATCGCGCGCCGCGTCGCCTCCAGCACCAGCACCACCATGATGGTGCCCATCAGCACGTCGGTGTCGCTCGGGTTGCCGATGCGGAAGGTCAGGTCGTCGAAGATCAGCGGCAGGTAGATCGTGGCCGCGATGATCAATCCCGCAAAGATCCAGTCCAGCACCGGCACGCCGCCGAGGCGCGGGCCGATGGACATCAGCCCGCCGGGAAACACCAGGAAGATCAGGCTGAGCACGGCGGCCAGGTGGATGGCCTTGTGCCAGTGCTCGGTCAGGATGCCGAAGCCCGCGGTATAGTAGTGGAACACCGACAGCGCGACGAGCAGCACGGAGACGAGTTGCGCCGTGAAGCCCTTCAGGTCGCGGAAGTGGAGTTCCGAGTCGACCTCCTTCTCCAGCCGAGCGGCGGCATCGAGGTCGAGCTTGGTGGAGGCGGGGGTTCCGCTCATCGGCAGGGTCTCTGTGGCGCTGGAGTCGGTCATGGAGGGACGGCCCGCTGGCCGCCCTCACCCGACCCTCTCCCCCAGGATGGGGGAGAGGGCAAGTCGTCAGCGCAGGATGTTGTTCTCGCGGTAGTAGCGCTCGGCGCCCGGATGGAACGGCACGACGCCGCGGCCGGTCAGCGCGCCTTCCTTGACGATCTCGCGGCCCTTGGCGTGGCCGCGGTCGAGCAGGCCGCGGGTGGTGTCCGACCACAGTGCCTTGGTGATGGCGTAGACGGTCGCTTCCGGCACGCTGTCGCGCACCGCCAGCACGGCGCCCACGGTCAGCGTCGGGACATCGGCCTCCAGGCCCTCATAGGCGGTGCGCGGGATCGTGCCGGTGCCGTAGAAGGGCGCGCGCTCAATCACCTTCTGCGCCTCGGTGCCGCTGATCGGCAGGATGCGGCAGCCGGCGCGGCTGCAGAACTCGGTGAAGGCGGCGGCGGGGTAGCCGACCACGGTGAAGGTCGCGTCCAGGCCGCGGTCCTGCATGCGCTCCGTGCCCTGCGCCTGGTTCAGGAACTCCGCCGTGTACTCGCGGCCGGCGCGCAGGCCGTTGGCTTCCAGGATCATCTCCGCGCCGATGCGCGCGCCGCTGGCCTGCAGGCCGATGGCGATGCGCTTGCCCTGCAGGTCGGAGAAGCCGCGGATGGCGCTGTCGCGGCGCACCACGGCGTGGATGTGCTCGGGGAACAGGTGCGCCACGAAGCGCAGGCGGTCCACCTTCGGCCGGCCCTCGAACAGGCCGGTGCCCGTGTAGGACCAATGCGCCACGTCGGACTGGGTGAAGCCGGCCTCGGCATTGCCGGACTGGATCAGGTTGACGTTCTGCACGCTGCCCTGCGTGGCGACCGCGACGGCCACCATGCCGGGCACGCCATCGGTCGCGCCGGCCACGTTGCAGGGCGCGCCGGGCGAGCAGGAGATCGCGTTGGCGATGATGCCGCCGATCGGATAGTAGGTGCCGCCGGCCGAGCCGGTCCCGATGCGGAAGAATTGTGGCGCTTGCGCGAAGGACAGTCCGGGGGCCATGGCGGCGCCCGCGGCGGCCAGGCCGAGCCCGCGCCGCGTGATCCTGTGGTCGGTCATCTTCTTGTCTCCCGGTCTGATCTGCCGATCGGTCTGGTCTGCCGATGCGGCGCACCCTAGGCGCGGAATCGTCACCGCGGCAACCGCGGGGCGTCAGCCCGCCGGGCGCGGGCGCCGCTTCGGCGCGGCGCGCGCTTCCGCCGGCGTGCTGGCATCCGTCTCCCGGAAACGGCGCTTGCCACCGGCGATATGTGCCTCCCCCGCCGCGCGGGCCGCGGCCGGGTCGCCAGCGGCGATGGCAGCCAGGATGGCGGCGTGCTCGGCGTTGCTTTCGCGCATGTTCTCGGGCTCGACCAGCGCGCGGCGGCGGAACAGGTGCAGCTCGTTTCCGAGGTCCTCGTAGAGCCGTCGGGCGCGCGGGCCGCCGCCATGCGCCAGCAGCGCGGCGTGGAATTCCAGGTTCAGGGCATAATAGGCGGCGGCTGCATCGGCCTCCCGCGCCGCATCCATCCGCTGCACCAGGTCTCCGAGCAGGTCGCGCTGCACCGCCGTCGCCTCCCCGGCCAGGCGGGCGCAGGCGAGGCCGGTGAGCGCGGCGCGCAGATCGTAGATCTCCAGCGCCTCCGCCGCGCTGACGCTGCGGACATAGCTGCCCTGGTTGCGGACGGAGACCACCAGGCCGGAGCGTTCCAGGCCCCGCACCGCCTCCCGCACCGGGCCGCGGGAGACGCCGAGGCGGGTGGCGAGCTGCTGCTCGTTCAGGCGTTCCCCGGCCGCCAGGTTGCCGGCAAGGATCATCGCCTCGATCTCCTGCCCCACGAGGGAGGCGAGGGAGCGGGTGCGTACGATCTCCAGCGCGGAAACATCTTCGGTCATGGTTCGCAGCCTGCCGAGGCGGGGTTGCCGCTGTCAACGCCTGCAATCTGTCGACAGTTTGCCCTGGCGCAAGCCGGTGCTAGGTAGGGTGACCGCGAAGGAGGATACCGCCCCATGCCGCAGGACCCCATGCTGCAGGACAAGACGATCCCGCAAGCTTCGACCGCGCTCTCGCGCTTCACCGTGCTGGACCTGACCCGCGTGCGGTCCGGACCCACCTGCGTGCGGCAGCTGGCCGATTGGGGCGCCAACGTCATCAAGATCGAGATGCCGGAAGGCCTCGACCAGGGCGACCCGATGGGCGGGCCGCGCATGGGGTCCGACTTCCAGAACCTGCACCGCAACAAGCGCGGCATGACGCTGAACCTGAAGGACAAGGACGGCGTCGCGCTGCTGAAGAAGCTGGCGGAGAAGGCCGATGTCGTCGTCGAGAACTTCCGGCCGGACGTGAAGACCCGCCTCGGCATCGACTATGCGGCGCTGTCCGCGGTGAACCCCAGGCTGGTCTATGCCAGCATCTCCGGCTTCGGCCAGGATGGGCCCTATGCCGGGCGGCCGGGCTTCGACCAGATCGCGCAGGGCATGGGCGGGCTGATGTCCATCACCGGCCTGCCGGGCCAGGGGCCGGTGCGCGTCGGCATCCCGATCGCCGACCTCTGCGCCGGGCTGTTTGCCGCCCAGGGCATCATGGTGGCGCTGCTGGAGCGCGAGGTCTCGGGCAAGGGGCAGTGGATCCAGACCAGCCTGCTGCAGGCGCAGATCTTCATGCTGGACTTCCAGGCCAGCCGCTGGCTGATGCAGGGGGAGGTGCCGAAGCAGGCCGGCAACAACCACCCGACCAGCATCCCGACCGGCGTGTTCAAGACCAGCGACGGCTACATCAACATCGCCGCCACCGGACAGCGCATCTGGGAACGCTGCTGCCAGGCCTTCGACAAGCCGGAATGGGTCAAGGATCCGCGCTTCATCGACGGCAAGTCCCGCAGCGACAACCGCGACGTGCTGAACCAGGGCATCGAGGCCGTCACCCTGACCAACACCTCGGCCTTCTGGGTTGAGGCGCTGAACGACCAGGGCGTGCCCTGCGGCCCGATCTACAAGGTGGACGAGGTGTTTGCCGACCCGCAGGTGCAGCATCTCGGCATCGCCAAGACACTGAACGGCGGCAACCGCAACGTCGCCTATGTCGGCCAGCCGATCGACATGTCGCGCACGCCGTCCAGCATCGTGACGCACCCGCCGGCGATCGGCGAGCACACCGATGCGGTGCTTTCCGAGTTGGGCCTGGATGAGGCGACCATCGCCGACCTGCGCGCGCGGCACGTGATCTGAGTTTTCTTCCTCTCCCTTCCTGAGGGAGAGGGTCGGGATGAGGGTGGCGGGGTCGTCCGGCTTCGGCGCGGATCCCCTCGCCCAACCTTCTCCCCCTGTCAGGGGAGAGGGCTTTGCGGGTTGGACGGAGAGATTCAATGGACGGCATGATCGTGACGGGTTCGGAGAAGATGCTGGCCCGCAAGGCGGACGGCATCGGCTGGCTGACCTTCAACAACCCGGAACGACACAATGCCGTCTCCATGGAGATGTGGGAGGCCGTGGAGCGCATCATGGCCGATTACACCGCCGACCCGGAGGTGCGCGTCGTCGTCCTGACCGGGGCCGGCGGCCGCGCCTTCGTCTCCGGCGCCGACATCTCCAAATTCGAATCGGAGCGCAGCGGGGAAGCGGCGGTGGCCGCCTACCAGGCGCAGACAGCGCGCGCCTATGACGCCGTGTCGAACTGCCCGAAGCCGACCATCGCCATGATCCAGGGCCACTGCATCGGCGGCGGCACCGCGCTGGCCGTGTGCTGCGACATGCGGATCTGCGGCGAGACGGCCAGCTTCGGCGTGCCGGCGGCGAAGCTCGGCCTGGGCTACCCGCTGGCGGGCATCCGGCGGCTGGTGGACCTGGTCGGGCCGTCCTTCGCCAAGGAGATCTTCTACACCGGCAAGAAGTGGTCCTCCGAGGATGCCCGCATCATGGGCCTGGTGAACCGCGTAGTGCCGAATGACCAGCTGGAATCCTTCGTGACGGACTATGCGAAGACAATTGCCGGCAACGCACCGCTGACCGTTGGCTCGGTGAAGTTCATCGTTGCCCAGGCGCTGAAGGATCGCGGCGCGGCGGACGAGGCGGCCTGCGACACCCTGGTCAAGGCCTGCTTCGCGAGCGAGGATTACATCGAAGGCCGCCGCGCCTTCCTGGAAAAGCGCCCGCCGCAATTCAAGGGGCGCTGAACGCAAGGGATTTTCCGCCGATGCGCGCCACGCGACGCCTGGTCCTGGGGGGCGCATTGTCGGCGCCCTTCGTTGCCTACGCCCAGGACGCCTGGCGCCCGGCGCGCCCGGTGCGTCTCGTGGTGCCGTTCGCGCCGGGCGGGCTGACGGATATCCTGGCCCGCGCGGTTGCGGACCAACTCACCCCGATCCTCGGCCAGCCGGTGGTGGTGGAGAACCGCGCCGGCGCCGGCGGCAACCTGGCGGCGGAAGCGGTGGCGCGGGCGGCGCCGGATGGCACATCCCTGCTGGTGGCGACGCAGGGCATCATCGCCATCAACAAGGCGCTGTTCTCCCGCCTGTCCTATGACCCAGATGCGGATTTCGTGCCGATCGCGATGCTGGCGCAGCAGCCCAACCTGCTGGTCGTCTCGCCGCGGGCACTGCCGGAGGTCACCACACTGGCCGGGTTGATCGCGGCCGTGAAGGCGAAGCCAGGCGGGATGCCCTATGGCTCGAACGGCGCCGGGTCCTTCACGCATCTGTCGATGGAACTGCTGCGCTCCGTCGCCGGGCTGGAGCTGACGCATGTGCCCTATCGCGGCAGCGCGCCGCTGCTGACGGACATGGTGGCGGGCACCATCCCCTTCGCCTTCGACGGGCTCGCCACCTCCGCCCCGCAGGTCGGGCCGGGCGGGGCGTTGCGGGCCATCGCGGTGACCTCCGCCACAAGGTTCCGCGCCATGCCGGATGTGCCGGCGGTGGCGGAAACGCTGCCCGGCTTCGATGCCAGCCCCTGGTACGGCGTCTTCGCCCAATCGAAGCTGGACGAGCCGGTGCTGGCGGCGCTGGAGGCGGCGTTCCGGCGCGTGGTAGAGGGCCCGGCCTGGGCGGCGCTGCTGGCGCAGCGGCAGGCGGATGCGATGCCGCAGGGCCGCGTTGCCCTGGCGCAGTTGATGGCGCGGGAACGCCAGGTGTGGCGGGATGCGGTGGCGCGGTCCGGCGCTCGGGCGGATTGAGCTTTTCCGGGACCATCGACTGGGCCTTCAAAGGGCCGCGCGGCGCTGCGGCGGACAAGGCGCGACTGTTGTTGCTGGACAGCCTTGGCTGCGCGCTGGCGGGCCTCGCGCATCCGCGGGTCGCCAGCTTCGCGCAGGCGATGCAGGCCGGCTTTCCGGGGGAGGTTGCCCTGGCCGGGGCGCGGCTGGCGCCCGCCGCCGCCGCCGCGGTGCTGGCCACCGCCACCTGCTGGGACGAGGCGAATGAAGGTTTGGCCCGCGCGCATGGGCGCCCGGCCCTGCCGGTGGCGCCGCTGGCCCTGGTGGCGCGGGCGCGGGGCGCCGACCCGGCCCTGGCGCTGGCCGCCTTCGCGCTGGGCTACGAGGTCGCGGCCCGCGCCGGGGAGGCCTGGCGGATCCGGCCGGGGATGCATGTCGATGGGTCCTGGCACAGCCTCGGCGCCGCGGCCTGCGCCGCGCGGCTGGCCGGGCTGGATGCGGCCGGGGTGGCGCGGGCGGTGCGGCTGGCCGCCTGCCAGATCCCCTTCGCGCTGTATGCGCCGATCACCGCCGGGATGGATGGCCGCAACAGCTACCCGGCGCATGCTGTGCTGATGGGCCAGATGGCCGTCGCGGCGGCTGCCGCCGGGATGGATGCGCCGGAGCAGGGTTTCGCCGAGGCGCGGCGTATCGCGCTCGGCCATGGCGATGCCGTGGCGATGGCGCCGCCGGGCACCTGGCTGATCGAGGAGGCGTACCAGAAGCCCTTCGCCGGCGTGCGCCATGCGCATTACGCCGCCGCCGCCGCGCTGGCCCTGCGCGACCGCGTCCCGGAAACGCAGGGGCGGATCACCGTCGCCACCTATGCCGAGGCGTTGCGCTACGCCGGCAACCGTGCGCCGACGGCCGCCATCTCGGCACAGTTCAGCCTGTCCTGGGCGGTCGCGGCGGCGCTGGCGCAGGGCGATCTGGGGCCGGCGGCGTACACCGAGGCGGCACTGGCCGACCCGCTCTTGCGGGCGCTGGAGGCGGCGGTGGATCTGGTGGAGGACACGGCGCTGACAACCTCCGGCCGCCGCGGCGCCACCGTCACCATCGGCGCGGCCAGCGCGCGGGTGGACAGCGTGGTGGGCGACCCGGACCGGCCGATGTCGGAGGCCGAGACACTCGGCAAATTCCGCCGCTTTGCCACCCCGGCACTTGATGCGACGGGCATCGCCCGCGCCATCGCCGCGCTGTTGAAGGACGCGCCCGCCGGGGGCCTTTGGCATGGCTGAGGAGACCGACATCCTGGTCGCCGGCGCCGGCCCCGTCGGCCTGGCGCTGGCCCTGGCGCTGACCCGGCGCGGCGTCGCCGTCCGGGTGCTGGAGAAGCGCGAGGCGCTGTCCGCCGCCTCCCGCGCCTCCACCTTCCATCCGCCGACGCTAGATGCGCTGGCGGAGCTCGGCGTGCTGGCGCCGCTGCTGCCGGGCGGCGTGCGGGTGGACCGCATCCTGTGGCGGCAGGTGGAGACCGGGGCGGCGACGACGCTGGACCTCGGCATGCTGGCCGCCGAGACCGGCCATCCCTTCCGCTGGCACCGGGAACAGCAGGATGTCACCCCGGCGCTGCTGGCGGCCTTGCCGCCCGGTTGCGTCCGCTTCAGGGCCGGCGTCACGGGGCTGGCGCAGGACGAGGCGGGCGTCACGCTGCACGCCGCCGATGGCAGCACGCACCGCGCCCGCTACGCCGTGGGCTGCGACGGGGCCTCCGGCACGCTGCGCGGGCTGGCGGGGATCGGGGTGGAGGGCAGCGACTATGCCCACCGCGTGCTGCGCATCCTGACGCCGCGCGACCTGCGGAAGGTGGTGCCGGGTCTGGATGGGCTGGGCTACCTGTACGATGCGACGGGCTCCTGTTCCCTGCTGCGGATGCCGGAGGTCTGGCGGCTGATCTTCCGCATCCCGCCGGAGATGACGGAGGCCGAGGCGATGGAGCCGGCCCATGTGCGCGGCCGCATCGGGCGCTTCCTGCCGGGCCACCAGAACCTCGAGATCGCCGGGCAGGATGTCTATGGCGTGAAGCGGGCGATGGCCACGTCGTATTGCGCCGGCCGGGTGCTGCTGGCCGGCGATGCCGCGCACCTGACCAACACGCGGGGCGGCATGAATATGAATGCCGGCATCCATGACGCGATGACCCTGGCCGCAACGCTGGGCAAGGTGTTGGAAGGCGGGCCCGACCGGCTGTTGCAGGATTGGGCGGCGGCGCGGCTGCGGGTGGTGCGGGACGCGCTTCTGCCGCGCAGCGAGGGGCGCGTTGCCGCCGACCCTGCCGCGGAAGTGGCCCGCATGGCGGCCCTCACGCCGGACCAAGCCCTGGTCTGGGCGCGGGAGGCCTCGATGCTGGACATGGCCCGTGTGGGAGCCCCCGGATGACCTGGCCCGAGCCGCGCTTCCTGCCGACGCACCGCATCGGCCTGCTGACACCCTCCGCCAACCCGGCGGTGGAGCCGGAACTGCGGGACCTGCTGCCGCCGCGCGTGGCGCTGCACGCGACGCGCCTGCCGGTGATGCCCGGCACCACGCTGGAACAGCGCAACGCGGCCTATCCGGCGGCCATGGCCGGGCAACTGCGGGATTTCGGCGATCTCGCCCTGGATGCCGTGATCATCGGCATCACCGGCCCCAGCTACGCGCTGCCGCCGGCCGAGGATGCCGCGTTGCAGAACCGGCTGGGCGCCGAGGCCGGCCGCCCCGTTATCCTCGCTGCGCGCGCCATCGCGCAGGCGCTGGTCGTGCTGGGCCGGCCGAAGCTGCTGCTGTTTTCGCCCTATCCTGGCTGGCTGACGGAGCGGGCGGAGCGCTACTGGCGCGCCACCGGCGTGGAGCTGGTGGCCAGCTTCAAGGTCTCCGACACCTTCCGGGCCTACGAGATGTCGCCGCAGGAGGTGGCGGATGGGCTGGCGCGGCTAGTGCCGCCCGCGGATTGCACGGTGCTGCTGTCCGGCACCGGGATGCCGACGCTGGACGCCATGGCCTGGATGCGAGGGCGCATCGGCGTGCCGATGATCTCGTCGAACCTGGCCTGCGCCTTCGCCGCCTGCCGCGCGCTGGGCGGGGCGCCCGGCGCGGCCATGATGGAATGCTGCCCGGAGCTGGCCGGGCAGTCGTAGGCTACTTGGTGCGCTGCTTCCGCGCGGCGTAGCGGGCGTCCCGCTTCGCCTTCTGCTCAGCGGCCATGGCCAGGGCGCGGGCCTTCTTTTCCGCGTCCAGGTTGACGGCGCGGTGCTGCGCGTCGATCTCGGCGATGCGGGCACGCTGGGCTTCCTCGGCGGCCAGGCGCTCGGCCTCGCGGCGGGCGATGGCAGCGGCGGCCTCGGCGGCGGCCTTCTCGGCGGCGATCCGCGCGGCCTCGGCGGCCTTCTCCGCGGCGCGTTCGGCGATCCGAGCGGCGCGGGCGTCGGCGATGGCCTTCTGCTCGGCGAGCTTGCGCTGGACCTCCGGATCGTCGAGGCGCGACTTCAGCGCCTGGAACTTCTCCGCGGTCTTCTTCCGGGCCTCTTCCGCCGCGTTGCGACGGTCATTGAAGTCGAACAGTTTTCGTGCCTGCATAGGTGCTATGTAGACCTTGCGTCCCCGGCCGAAAAGGGGGGATCGCTGCGCGTGGCGTGCAACCCACCCATCCCCGACCGTATCGATCAGATGCCGATGACCCGGATCGGGGGGCCGCTTCCAACGACACGCTGCGGGTGAACTGGGCCTGACCGCCCGGGCCGAACGCCCATCGCATCCCGGCCCACCGGGGGCTATACCGCGCGCATGAGCGACACCACGGCCCTTGAGAACGTCGCGCGCGAAGCCGCGCGCCGGCGCACCTTCGCGATCATCGCCCACCCGGACGCGGGCAAGACCACGCTGACGGAGAAGCTGCTGCTGAAGGGCGGCGCCATCCAGCTGGCCGGCGCGGTGCGCGCCAAGGGCAATGCCCGGCGCACCCGGTCCGACTGGATGAAGATCGAGCAGGACCGCGGCATCTCCGTCGCCACCAGCGTGATGACCTTCGAGCGCGACGGCATGGTGTTCAACCTGCTGGACACGCCGGGCCACGAGGATTTCTCGGAAGACACCTACCGCACCCTGACCGCGGTGGACGCCGCAGTGATGGTGCTGGACGCCGCCAAGGGCATCGAGAGCCAGACCCGCAAGCTGTTCGAGGTGTGCCGGCTGCGGGACATCCCCATCGTTACCTTCGTCAACAAGATGGACCGCGAGGCGCGCGACCCGTTCGAGCTGATCGAGGAGATCCAGCAGACCCTGGCACTGGATGCCGCGCCAGTGGCCTGGCCGGTCGGGCGCGCCAGCACCTTCTGGGGCACCTACGACATCCTGGCAAAGCGCCTGATGCCGGTGGATGCGACGGAGGATGCGGGCATCGCCGTGGAGGGTCCGGACGATCCGCGCATCGCGGCCCTGGTGGGGGAGGAGCGCGCGACGCAGCTTTCGGAGGATATTCTTCTTGCCGAGGCCGGGCTAAACAGCTTCGACCTGGAGCGCTTCCGCGAGGGTACGCTGACGCCGGTGTATTTCGGCAGCGCGCTGCGCGACTTTGGCGTCGGCCACCTGCTGGAAGGCCTGGCCGACTTCGCCCCGCCGCCCGGCGACCGCTTGTCCGACAAGCGCCCAGTGCACGCGGCGGAGGAGAAGCTGACCGGCTTCGTCTTCAAGGTGCAGGCCAACATGGACCCGAACCACCGCGACCGCGTGGCCTTCGTGCGGCTGTGTTCCGGCCGGCTGACCAAGGGCATGCGGCTGCGCCAGGTGCGCACCGGCAAGCAGGTGCCGGTGAACGCCCCGCTGTTCTTCTTCGCCAAGGAACGCCAGGTGGCGGAGGAGGCCTGGCCCGGCGATGTCGTGGGCATCGCCAACCATGGCACGCTGCGTA
Organism: Falsiroseomonas sp. HC035; assembly: GCF_050563525.1. Lineage (NCBI taxonomy): Bacteria > Pseudomonadati > Pseudomonadota > Alphaproteobacteria > Acetobacterales > Roseomonadaceae > Falsiroseomonas > Falsiroseomonas sp. HC035. The sequence continues at coordinate 73,187 of NZ_JBNXUN010000004.1, read as the reverse complement.
TCGGTGATACGCTGACAGAGGGCGAGGACATCAACTTCCGCGGCGTGCCGAGCTTCGCGCCGGAAATCCTGCGGCACGTCCGGCTCGGCGACCCGATGCTGGCGAAGAAGCTGCGTACCGCGCTGGACCAGCTGGCGGAGGAAGGCGTGGTGCAGGTGTTCCGGCCACTGGACGGATCTCCGCCGGTGGTCGGCGTCGTCGGGCAGTTGCAGCTGGACGTGCTGAAGTCCCGCCTCGCCTTCGAATACGGCGTGCCGGCGGGTTTCGACGAGACGCGCTGGCAGACCATGCGCTGGATCTCGGCGCCGGGCGGCGACAAGGCGGCGATCGAGAAATGGGCCACCGGCAACCGTGGCGACACCGCGACCGACCACGACGGCGAGTATGTCGCCCTGTTCGGCTCCGACTGGCGCCGCAAGCGGGCGGAGGAGGAATACCCGGCGCTGCGCTTCGATGCGGTGCGGGAGCAGAGCGGGCTGGTGGCCATGGCTCGCTGAGCCAGCGCGCCATTCGATCTGTAACCGGTATCGCTTCAACTCTGGTAACGTTCGGTTGAGAAGCCGCGGCTGATACAACGCACGGCAGGGCTGCGAACGGAGGGCGGGACACGCCGCTGGTCGATTCCTGCGTTGCGGCATCTGCAATGATGCAATGCAGGCTGCACGGCCTCGTCCTGCCCTGGCCGCGGCCGGGTGCATCGGCGTTGCTTGGCGTGCAACTTCGCGCCCTCTAGCCTCGGAGCAACGGCCTCGCTGCTGCGTTATGGCCTTGATGTCCTCCGGATTGCTTCATGACGTCGACTGACAGGACCACGCCCGCCAAGGCCCCAACCGGGATTCCCGGATTGGACGACGTGCTGCATGGCGGCCTGACGCGCGGCCGGTTGTTCCTGCTGGAAGGCAGCCCCGGCACCGGCAAGACCACCATCGCGCTGCGCTTCCTGATGGAGGGCGCGGTGCGGGGCGAGCGCGGGCTGTATGTCACGCTTTCCGAATCCGAGGACGAGTTGCGCGATGGCGCTGCCTCCCATGGCTGGGTGCTGGAGGCGCCGATCGAGGTGATGGAGCTGGTTCCGCCCGAGAGCCTGCTGGACGCCGACCAGCAGCAGAGCCTGCTTTATTCCTCCGACCTCGAACTGGGCGAGACGACACGGCAGGTCTTCGAGGCGATTGAGCGCGTGCAGCCGGTCCGGATCGTGCTCGACAGCCTGTCCGAGATCCGCCTACTGGCGCAGAGCTCGCTGCGCTACCGCCGGCAGATCCTGGCACTGAAACACTACCTGACCCGGCACGAGGCCACAGTGCTGATGCTGGACGACCTGACCACGGAGGCGCAGGACAAGACCGTGCACAGCGTGGCGCATGGCGTGGTTCGACTGGAGGAGCTGGCGCCGAGCTATGGCGCGGAGCGCCGCCGCATGCGCGTGGTGAAGTACCGCGGCCAGCCGTTCCGTGGCGGCTACCACGATTTCAACATCGAGACCGGAGGCGTGCAGGTCTATCCTCGCCTGGTCGCCGGCGAACACCGCACGAGTTACGACCGCGCGCCGCTCGGCAGCGGGATCCCGGAGCTGGACCAGATGCTGGGCGGCGGTGTCGAGCGCGGCTCCAGCACCCTGCTTCTTGGACCGGCCGGCGCTGGCAAGTCATTGATCACCTTGCAGTTCGCCTCCTCCGCCGTGCAGCGCGGGGAGAAGGCCGCGATCTTCGTCTTCGACGAGGAGCTTGGCCTGCTGTTCAACCGTGCGCTCGCCATGGGCATCGACCTTGCCGCCATGCGCGACTCCGGCGGTCTGGTGATCGAGCAGGTGGATGCGGCGGAGCTTTCCCCAGGCCAGTTCGCCCACCGCGTGCGGCAGAAGGTCGATGTCGGCGGCATCGGCACCGTGGTGATCGACAGCCTGAACGGCTACCAGGCGGCGATGCCGGATGAGCGCGACCTGGTGCTGCACATCCACGAGTTGCTGCAATACCTGAACCGCCGCGGCACCAGCACCTTCCTGACGGTGGCGCAGCACGGGCTGGTGGGCGACATGAAGAGCCCGGTGGATGTCACCTACCTGGCCGATACCGTGGTGCTGCTGCGCTATTTCGAGGCGGCAGGCCGGGTGCGGCGTGCCATCTCCTGCATCAAGAAACGCGCCAGCGCGCATGAGGACACGATCCGCGAGGTTCGAATTGGCGCCGAGGGCATCAAGCTCGGCGCGCCGCTGGAAAATTTCCAGGGCGTGCTGCGCGGCGTGCCGGTCTATGTCGGCGCGGACGACCCGCTGCTGGACAACACGTCGCTGCCCGACGTGTCGTGAGCAGGGGCAAGGCCGGGCTGGCCGCACCGGAAGCCGACGGTCCTGCCGCCTCCGAACGCGCGCTGGTACTGGCGCCGATGGGGCGCGACGCGGCGCTCGCCTGCGCCCTGCTGCAGGAGGCGGGGATCGAGTCGCTGACGGTCGGCGGGGTGCCGGCCCTGATCGCGGCGCTGGAACAGGGCGCCGGCCTGGCGGTGGTGGCGGAGGAAGCCTTTCGCGGTGCCGACCTCAATGCGCTGGCGGCGCGGCTGTCGGCACAGCCGCCCTGGTCGGACTTCCCTTTCGTGCTGCTGACCGGTCGCGGCGGCGGCCCGGAGCGTAATCCGGCGGCCGCCCAGCTATGGGGCGTGCTTGGCAACGTGTCCTTCCTCGAGCGTCCATTCCACCCGACAACCCTGGTCAGCGTCGCGCGCGCCGCGCTGCGCGGCCGGCGCCGGCAATACGAAGCGCGCGCGCGGCTGGAGGAGGTGCGGCAGGCGGAGGATGCGCTGCGCCAGGCCAACGAGACGCTGGAGGAGCGCGTCGCCGCCCGCACCCTCGCGCTGCGGGAGGAGATGGCGGAGCGCGAGCGGGTGGAGGCGCAGCTGCGGCAGTCGCAGAAGGTCGAGGCAATCGGCCAGTTGACCGGCGGCGTGGCACATGACTTCAACAACCTGCTGATGGCCGTGCTTGGCAACCTGGCGCTGCTGAAGAAGCGGCTGCCGGCAGGCGACCCGCGTATCGCCCGGCTGCTCGACGGCGCGCAGCAGGGGGCGCAGCGTGGCGCCGCGCTGACCCACCGGCTGCTGGCCTTCGCCCGGCGCCAGGACCTGCGGCCCGAGGCCGTGGACCTGGCGGCGCTGGTCGAGGGCATGGGCGAGTTGCTGCGCCGGTCGCTGGGCCCACGCGTGCAGTTGCGGATCGAGGCGGCGCGCGGCCTGCCGCCCGCTATGGCCGACTCCAACCAGATCGAGTTGGCTTTGCTCAACCTCGCGGTGAATGCGCGGGATGCGATGCCGGGCGGTGGCCACCTGACCATCACGCTCGACCGTGCCACGACCGATGCCGGCTCCGCCGGCCGGCGCTACCTGCGCCTGCGGGTGATGGACACCGGGGCAGGGATGGACGAGGCGACGCTGGCGCGGGCGGTGGAACCGTTCTTCTCGACGAAGCCGGTGGGCCAGGGGACCGGGCTCGGATTGTCCATGGTGCATGGCGTGGCCCGGCAACTGGGCGGCGACCTGCGGCTGACCAGCCGGCCCGGCAGCGGCACGATGGCCGAGATCCTGCTGCCGGCCGCACCGCGCCCGCGCCCGGCTGCCAAGGGGAAGCCGGCGCGGGGTGCCGCCGGCCCCATCGGTGCCACGCCGCCATCGCGCATCCTGCTGGTGGACGATGATGCGCTGATCGCCCGCAGCACAGCCGACATGCTGGAGGATCTGGGGCATACGGTGGTGGCGGCCGACAATGCGCCGATGGCCCTGGCCCTGCTGGAAAGCGACCCGCGGGTCAGCCTGCTGCTGACGGATTTCGCGATGCCGGGAATGACCGGCCTGGAACTGGCGCTGGCTGCACGGCAGCTGCGGCCGGGCCTGCCGGTGCTGCTGGCGAGCGGCTTCGCCGATCTGGCGGAGGGCACCCTTCCAGCCGACCTGCCGCGGTTGGCCAAGCCCTACTGCCAGGCGCAGTTGGCCGAATCCCTCGCCAAAGCCCTGGCCAAGGAACAGGTGGGTACGAGCGCCGGCTGATGGCAACGGGCATCGCGGCCTCTCGCGAAGGCGAGGGCCGTGGACGAGAGATGCAGGCTTTCGGGCCGAGTGGCCTCGGTGGGCTTGGGCGCGCCGCCGGAGGGTCCGGCCCTGCCGCAAGCCAACTGAGAGGGCCTACTTGAAGCGGCCTACTTGAAGCGGAAGGTGACGCGGCCCTTGGTCAGGTCGTAGGGCGTCATCTCGACGTTCACGCGGTCACCGGCCAGGATGCGGATGCGGTGCTTGCGCATCTTGCCGCAGGTATGGGCGATGATCTCGTGGTCGTTGTCCAGCTTCACCTTGAACATGGCATTGGGCAGCCGCTCGGTGACGAGGCCGCCGAACTCCATCATGTCTTCTTTCAATTGCAGCGCCTTTTCGTGGGAGCCGCGGATATAGTCATCCGCGGCTCCATTTACAATCATTTGCGACAGTGCGTCACCCCTTGGCACTCACCCGTAGGGGGTGCCCTGGGTGTTGACATACAGGCTGTACAGCGAACGGCTGGCCGGCATGAACAGGCGGTTGCGGAAGCGCCCGCCGAAGGCGACGTTGGCACAGCGTTCCGGCAGGTGGATATGCCCGATCGGCATGCCGCCCTTGTTCAGGACCCGCACACCATCCAGCTCCGGCGTGCCCATGCCCCAGCCGCACCACAGGTTCCCGTCCATGTCGACGCGGAAGCCGTCCGGGGTCTCGCCTTCGCGGCACTGGTAGAAGATGCGGTTGTTGGACAGGCGGCCGTCCTCCCCGACATCGAAGGCGCGGATCACGCGCGGAGTGGCCGCAGCCTCGACCACGTACAGGATGCGCTCATCCGGGGAGAAGGCGAGGCCGTTCGGCCGCCCGACATCGCCGGTGGCGACGCTGACTGCGCCGTCGGGGCTGACGCGGTAGAGGTTGGTCGGCAGTTCCGGCTCGGCCTGCTCGCCCTCATAGTAGCCCAGGATGCCGAAGGGCGGGTCGGTGAACCAGATGCTGCCGTCGGACTTCACCACCACGTCGTTCGGGCTGTTCAGGCGCTTGCCGTCGTAGCGGTCGGCGATGACGGTGATGCGGCCGTCATGTTCGGTGCGGGTGACGCGGCGCGTCAGGTGCTCGCAGGTCACCAGGCGGCCCTGGCGGTCGAAGGTGTTGCCGTTGCTGTTGTTCGACGGCTCCCGCAGCACGTCGACGCGGCCGGTGGTCTCGTGCCAGCGCATCAGCCTGTTGGAGGGGATGTCGGACCAGATCAGGCAGCGCTGGGCGCCGGACCAGGCGGGGCCTTCGGACCAGCGGAAACCGGTCGCCAGCCGTTCCACGGCGGCAAGCACCAGGCGGTAGCGGTTGAAGGAGGGGTCGAGGACTTCGATGGCCGGGTCCGGGTAGCGGCCGTGCGGCGCGCCCATCGGACCACGCATCTGGCCACCCATCCGGCCATCCATCCGGCCCTCCATCCCTTGGGCCAAGGCATTCGTCGTGGCGAGGGCAGCCGCGCCCCCCGCGGTGCCCAGAAGGGCACGTCGGCTGGTCAGCATGGTGTTTCCTTCCCTGACTCGCGGCCCCTGCGGGGGCCGTGCGAAGCCTGGCATGGCGCGGCGGCTGGGCGCCAGCGCGCCGCCGGCCGGCGGGGTCAGCCGATTCGCACGTAGTCCAGCCGCCGCGCCAGCCAGCAACCCAGCGTGAGGCCGGTGGTGGCGCCGCCGGCCTTGCGCCGGAAAGCCAGGGTCCAATCGCCCGGTGGGGTGTGGTCCAGCGCCCGCGGGCAGGGCAGCACCCAGGTGTCGCCGCCCAACGGCTCCAGCTTTTCCATCCGCCCCTGGCCGAGGAAGCCGGAGAATCCGCCATAGGCGACTCCACCGGCATCCGTCACCAGCAGCTCCGCATCCAGCTCCTCGCAGCGGTAGCGGCCGGCGACGGGAGCCGTCGAGGCCTGGCCCAGGGGTTGCAGCCGAGCCGCGTGGTTCTCCTGCGGGCGGTCCATCTGCAGGGCGTCGCCGGCCAGGTACAGCCGCGTGCGACCGTTGCCTGCACTGCCATCGGACTGGATCTGGAGCCGTTCCGCCGAATGGCCGTAGCGCAGGCGAAGCTGGCCCGGCCCGGAAACCGGTCCCGCCTGGTCGATGCGGACGGCGAGGCCGGTCTCGGGCTCCGTATAGGCGCCGAGCCAGGCGGGCGCTGGATGTTCGTCCGAAGGTTGGGGGCGTGGCGCATCGAGCACGGCCGCCAGCGCATCCAGCGCCGCGGCCTGTGCATCCGCCATGTGGTTGAACAGCACCACGACGGAAAGCCGCTCCGCCGCCATGTGGATGCGGTGGCTGCGCCAGCCGCGCAGAGCGCCGCCATGGCCGGTGGTGGCGCGGCCGAATTCCATGCCGCGGCCGAGGCCGAAGCCATAGGGCGCGGCGGCGCCACTCGCGAAGGCGACAGGCGCGGAGAGGCGCCTGTAGAGGCCACCCGCGTCGTCCCGCGTCGCATCGATGTGGCGTTCCCAGGCGATCATGTCGTCCAGGCTGGCGCCGAGACCGGCATCGCCGGTCCACAGGACGCGGTTTTCCGCCGCGCGGAAGCCGCTGGCGACGGTGCCCTCGTAGCCCTCCGTGCCATCGGGCATGGCGCGGGTATCGGCGGCGAGGATGGCGGAGCCCATGCCGACGCGGTCGAAGACCTGAGTGCGCAGCAGTTCGGCGAAGCTGCGCCCGGTGTGGTCCGCCACCGCATCCGACAGCAGCCGGAAGTTCTGGTTGCAGTAGGAATAGCGGGTGCCGGGGGCGAAGTGCAGGCTGCGCGTGCCGGCGATGAGGCGGGCCGATTCCAGGTCCCCGAAGGCCGATTCGGCGGGCGCGCCGTGCAGCATCGCGACTGCCCAGTAGTCGCGCAGGCCGGACTGGTTGTGCGCCAGGTGCAGCGCGCCGGGGGCCGGACCCTCCAGCAGGGGAAGCCGCGCCCGCAGCGCCGGGTCCAGGATGGTGGGGTCGGGGCAGGAATCGAGCAACGCGGCGCAGGTGAACTGCTTGGTGACGGAGCACATGCGGAAAAGCGTCGCCGGCGTGAAGGGAATGCGGCGCTCCGCGTTGGCGTAGCCCCAGGCATGGCGCAGCAGCACCTCTCCTGCCCGCAGCACGGCGATGGCGCCACCGGGGCCGGCATGGTCTTGCGGCAGGGTGGCGGCGAGGCGGTCAAGGCGGGCAGTGAGGCTCTGGGTCATGTCGCGCAGTCTGCCGCAATCCGGCCGGCTGCGGAACGGCGGCTTGCCGGCGGCCTTCGCGGCCTCATCTCACCTCTCATGGCCTATCCTGACACCTCCGCCCTGGCGCAGCCGCTGAAGCGGGCGATCGCGCGCCAGGTTGTCGCCCTGTTCAACGATGCCTCCCGTGGCGAGGCGCCGGTGGCGCGGCGGGCGGACGGGCTGTTCGGCCCGCGCTCCGTTGCCTGGCGCGTGCATGGCGACGTCGCCGCCATGATGGTCGGTGGCATCGCCTCCCTGCTGTTGCAGATGCTGCATCCGGCGGTTCTCGCCGGGGTGTGGGACCATTCGAATTTCCGCGCCGACATGCATGGAAGGCTGCGCCGCACCGCGCGCTTCATTGCAACGACGACCTATGGCGCGAAGCCGGATGCGGAAGCGCTGATGGCGCGCATCCGCCGCATCCACGACCAGGTGCGCGGCACCCTGCCGGACGGCACGCCCTATGAGGCGAACGACCCGCGCCTGCTGGCCTGGGTGCATGTGACGGAAACCACCAGCTTCCTCGACGCCTGGATCCGCTACGCCGAGCCCCGCATGACGCTGGCCGACCAGGACCGCTACTTCGCCGAGATGGCGCGGATCGGGGAGGCGCTGGGTGCCGCGCCGGTGCCGCGCAGCCGGGCGGCGGCGCGGGCGCTGATCCAGGCGATGCGGCCGGACCTGCTGTGCGATGCGCGGACGCGGGAGGTGGCACGCCTGGTGCTGACGCGGCCGCAGCCGAGCCGGTACCCGGAGGCGCTGCACAGCCTGACCATGCAGGCCGGCATCGACCTGCTGCCGGATTGGGCGCGCCACATGCACAAGCTGCCGCCGCCGCCGCGCGGCCTGGTTCGCGCCGGGACGTTCGGCGTGGCGCGGACGCTGCGCTGGGCGTTTGCCTGAACTTTCCGAAGCGGCTCAGGCGATGATGTGGAAGTCGGATCCGGTCAGGTTGGCGACATTGAGAACCGTGACACTGTTGCTTTCACCAAAGTGGATGATCGTGTCCGCGCCCACCGTCTCGATCATTACATCCGTGACCTTCTGCAGGACATGGCTGAACACCTTTGCGGGCAGGCGCGCCCAGACGGCGGAGGGAATCGGGGGAAACCCGAATCCGGTAAGTTCGATGGTGTCCTCGCCTTTCCTGAAGTCGTAGACATAGTCGGTGCCGTTCTGAGGCATGAACACGAACGTGTCGGCGCCGCCCGTTGCGATGCCGTCCTGGGTGCCGAAATCGCCCCACATGTGGTCTTCGGCATTCTCGCCACTCACGAGACGGTCGGCGCCGCCCACGGCACCCTGTTCTCCATGCACGGCATCGCCGTAGAACCAGTTTGCAAAGATTGTGTTGGCGCCGCCCACAAGGAGGTCGTCGCCACCTGCGGAGTTGGTCATCACCGCGGCATCACCGTGAAGGGATATCGCCTCGAACCCTGAACCGAAGAGGCTGTCGTCGCCTCCCGTCGAAGAGGTCATGTGGAAGGCATCGCCGTACAAGTAGTTCTCGAAGGAACCACGTGCACCGATCAGGACATCGTCCCCGCCCTGGGACCCTGCCATCTCTCCGGCATCACCAACGATGAGGTTCAAGTCGTCGGCAGCGCCTCCCGTCAGAGTGTCGTCACCACCGGTCGACAGCGTCATGCGCGCGGCGTCTCCGTAAAGCTCGTTGTCACCTGAGAAGCCGATAGCCGTGAGGACGTCATTGCCGCCGGAGGAATCGAACATTTCCTCAGCATCGCCGAAGAACCGGTTGGATGTTGTTGGACCCAGCGCCGTTCCGCCGGCCGTGAGAGTGTCATCTCCGCCCTGCGAATGGGTCATGGTGCCGCCATCACCGACGAGGTAGCTGTCACACCTCTCCGCGCCGGTCAGTGCGTCATCTCCACCCGTGGAGGATGCCATCAACGCGGCGTCGCCGAAGAACAGGATCTCCAATGGACCCGTGCCAGCGGCGAGAATGTCGTTTCCCCCAACGGAACCCGCCATTGCGACGGCGTCGCCGAACAGGGCGTCATGCGAGTTCGATCCGCCGATGAGGGTGTCGTCCCCGGCCATGGACAACGCCATCTGCCTAGCATCGCCGTGGAGGTGATTGTAGACGGCCCCCACCCCGGCCGTCAGGAGATCGTCGCCACCCGTGGACGCCTCCATATCGTAGGCATCGCCATACAGAAGATCGTCGGCAGATCGCGCTCCGCCTGTGATGATGTCGTCCCCTCCGATGGAGGCGGATGTCAGCGTGAAGGCATCCCCGAAAAGGAAGTTTTCGCGCGCGGACGCTCCCCCTGTCAGGATGTCATTTCCGCCGGTGGACATCGTCAGGGTCAGCCCGTCGCCGAACAGGCGGTTGAGCAGGGTGTGTTCATCACCGCCCCGGAGGCTGTCGTTACCCCCCGTCGCGACATTCAGGAACACCGCGTCCCCATAGAGCCAGTTCTCAGGCGCTGCCGCGCCACCAATGAGGGTATCATCGCCACCCCTATCAACCGCACTAAGACTATCATCAGCATCTCCGAAAAGGTTGTTAATCTCTCCATCGATGCCGATCAGCAGATCGTTCCCGAGATCTCCAACTTTGTAAGCCATGACCCCCTCCAGATATCTTTTCAAATTATTCAGGTAGGTCGATATCTTGCTAGCTCATGGCATGACTTCCTTGATCTGGAGCAAGCCTGCGCGTTATTCAGCTCGCCTCGGCACATTCTAGGAAGGCGCGGGCGAGCGCCGCCGGCCCGGCCTGCGGTGTCGCCAACCAGATACTGGTCGTGGCGCCGGGGTCGCGCAGTCGGCGATGCGTCACTCCCGCCACCTGGATCTGCGCCAGCGATTCCGGCGCGACCGCGATCCCGAGGCCGGCTGCGACGAGACCTATCAGCGTCGAGTTTTCCCGTGCCGTCTGGGTGATGTCCGGGGCGAAGCCGGCGGCGCGGCACAGTGCCAGAAACTGGGCATGCAGCGTGGTGCCGACGGACTGCGCAAAGAAGATCAGCTTCTCGTTCGCCAACGCCGAGACCGGCAGCGTGCCGGGGCGCGCTGCCAGCGGATGATCCACCCGCATCAGCGCCACCAGCTTCTCCCGCAGCAATTCCACCGCCGCAATGTCGGCCGGAATGTCAGCCGCCGAGGGGCAGCGCAGGAAGCCGGCATCGAGCTGGCCACGGCGCAGCGCGTCCACCTGTTCCAGGGTCGGGCTTTCGTGCAGCGCCAAGTGGACATCTGGCAGGCGGCGGCGGAATTCCAGCACGGTGCGGGTGAAGACCGGCAGCAGGGGCGCGGAGGCGAACAGCCCGATGCGCAGCTCGCCGATCTCGCCGCGCCCGGCGCGCCGCGCCACCAGTTCCGCCCGCGCCGCCTGGGCCAGTGTGGCGCGCGCCTCGATCAGGAACATGCGGCCTGCCTCGGTGAGGGCGACGCGCCGCGTGCCACGCTCCAGCAGGGGCGTCGCCAGCTCGGTCTCGAGCTGCCGGATCTGCTGGCTCAGCGGCGGCTGCGCCATGCCGAGGCGGCGGGCGGCGCGGGTGAAGTGCAGTTCCTCCGCCAGGGCGACGAAGTAGCGCAGGTGCCGCAGTTCCATATCGAACGCCTATCGTGGGAGACGTGTTTGATATTGGACGCGTTGTTTCGGGCCGACTAGCGTTTCGCTTCGCCCTGCTGGAGGCCGCGCCTTGGACGAGTTCGATCCGATCACCCTCGAGGTCTATTGGAGCCGCCTGATCTCCATCGCCGACGAGGCCGCGACCGGCCTGCTGCGCACGGCGTTCTCGACCATCGTGCGGGAGTCCAACGACTACGCGACGGTGCTGATGGACCGGAACGGGGATTCGATCTCGGAGAATACCGGCGGCATCGCCTCCTTCTCCTGCATCCTGCCGAAGACGACGAAGCACTTTCTCCAGCGCTTCCCGATCGAGACCTGGCAGCCGGGTGATTGCGTGATCACCAACGATCCGTTCCTGGCGACCGGGCACCTGCCGGACTTCACGGCGGTGTCGCCTATCTTCCATGGTGGGACGATCGTCGGCTTCGCCGGCTCCATCGCACATTCGCCGGATGTCGGCGGCGCGCTGTGGTCGGCGGATTGCCGGGAGCTGTACGAGGAAGGCATCCGAATCCCGCCGTCGCGCCTGTATCGCGCGGGGGAGCGCAACGCGGATCTGGTGGAGTTGCTCAGCGCCAATGTGCGCATTCCGGGCCCGGTGATGGGCGACCTGGAGGCGCAGGTGGTCGCAAACCAGGTGGCGGTTCGGCGGCTGGCGGAATTCCTGGACGACACCGGCCTCGCCGACCTGCAGGGATTGTCGGAGGCGTTGCAGAGCCGCGCCGACCTGGCGATGCGCCGCGCCATCGCGGAGGTGCCGGACGGCACGTACGAGTCGGTGCTGGAGGCCGATGGCTTCGACGAGCAGGTGACGCGCATCGTCTGCCGCGTGTCCGTGAGCGGCGAGACGATGCATATCGACTTCGCCGGCACTTCGCCGCAGATCGACCGTGGCATCAACTGCGTGATGAACTACACGCACGCCTATTCGGTGTATCCGGTGAAGTGTGCGCTGGACCCCTTCACGCCGCGCAACGAGGGCAGCTACCGCGCCATCACCGTGGCGGCGCCGGAGGGCTCGATCCTCAACCCGCGCTTCCCTGCCCCGTGCAGCGCGAGGCAGCTCACCGGGCATCTTCTGGCGGGCGCCATCTACAAGGCACTGGCGGATGTGCTGCCGGATCGCGTCATGGCGGAATGCGGCGGGGCGCCGACGATGCGCGCGCTGTTCTCCGGCCTGGACCAGAATGGCGACCGCTTCTCCCAGGTTCTGTTCGCGAGCGGCGGCATGGGCGCCTGCCCGCATCGGGACGGGTTGCCGACCACGGCCTTCCCGACCAATGTCGGCGCGGGCTCCATCGAGGCGTATGAGAGCGTCGCGCCGCTGCTGGTCTGGCGAAAGCAGCTTCGGGCCGATTCTGGCGGCGCCGGGCGGTTCCGCGGCGGGCTGGGGCAGGAAGCCGAGATCGAGGTACGGACGCCGGCGGCGGTGCGACTTTCGCTGTTGTCGGACCGGCGCGACCATCCGGCGCAGGGATTGTTGGGCGGCGGCCCGGGCGCACCGGCTGTGATCGAGATCGACGACGGCACCAGGCCGCATCCGAAATCGCGCACCGGAGTCGAGACCGGGCGGCGCGTGACGCTGCTGTATCCCGGCGGCGGCGGCTTCGGCGACCCGAAGCTGCGCGACCCGGACGCCGTGCGCGCGGATATTCGCGATGGCTACGTCACGGCGGAAGCCGCGCTGCGCGACTACGGGGTGGAGGCATGAGCGGCACGGCACGCATCGGGGTCGATGTCGGCGGCACCTTCACCGACTTCGTGCTGCATGATCCGGCAAGGAAGCTCGTCGCCACCGGCAAGCGGCTGACCACGCCGGACGATCCCAGCGAGGCGATCATCGCCGGCGTGGTCCGCCTGCTGGATGAGACGGGCCTGAAGCCCGCAGACCTGCACAGCATCGTGCACGGCACCACGCTGGTGACCAACACCATCATCGAGCGCACCGGCGCCACCGTCGGCCTGCTGACCACCGCCGGCTTCCGGGACGTCATCGAGATCGGGCGGGAGACGCGCTACGACCTGTACGACCTGTACCTGGAAGCGCCACCGACGCTGGTGCCGCGGCACCGGAGGCTGGAGATTCCGGAACGCATCGACGTGCATGGTACGACGCTGCTGCCGCTGGACGAGGACGCGGTGCGCGAAGCCGTCACGCGGCTGGTCGAGGCCGAAAAAATCGAGGCGCTGGCGATCGCCTTCCTGCACGCCTACCACGCGGACCGGCACGAGGTGCGCGCCGGCGAGATCGTGGCAGAGATGTACCCCGGCCTGCCTCTGTCGCTGTCTTCCCGCGTTGCGCCGGAAATCCGCGAGTTCGAGCGTACCAGCACCGCCTGCGCCAACGCCTATGTCCAGCCGCTGATGCGCCGCTACCTCGACAAGCTGGAGGCGGATCTCGCCGCGCTCGGCTTCGTCGGGCGGCTGCATGTGATGCTGTCTGGCGGCGGCATCGCGGCGGTGCGGGACGCCAAGGAATTTCCCATCCGCCTGATCGAATCCGGCCCCGCGGCGGGCGCCATGGCGGCGTCCTTCCTGGCGCGCCTCACGGGCGAGAACCACGTCGTCTCCTTCGACATGGGCGGCACCACGGCGAAGATGTGCCTGGTGGAGAACGCGTCGCCGGACCGCAAATTCGACTTCGAGGCGGGCCGCGTGCGGCGCTTCCAGAAGGGCTCCGGCCTGCCGCTGAAGGTCTCGGTGGTGGACATGATCGAGATCGGCGCCGGTGGCGGCAGCATCTCCCGCGTGGATTCGGCCTCCGGCCTGATGAAGGTCGGGCCGCGCAGCGCGGGGGCGAAGCCGGGGCCGATCTGCTACGGGCGCGGCGGCACGGAACCCACCGTGACGGATGGCGACCTGGTACTCGGCCGGCTGGATCCGAAGTACTTCCTCGGCGGTGAGATGGCGCTGGACCCCGGCGCGGTACGGCGCGCGATCGAGACGGGCATCGCCCAGAACCTCGGCGTGACGCATGACATGGCGGCGCTCGGCATCCGCCGCATCGTGGACGAGACGATGGCGGCGGCGACACGCATGCACCTGGCGGAGAAGGGGCGCGATCCGCGCCGCTACACGCTGATCGCCTTTGGCGGCGCCGGGCCGGTGCACTCCTACGACCTGGCGCGATTGTTGAAGATGAAGCGGATGCTGGTGCCGCTGGGGGCTGGCGTCGCCTCGGCGCTCGGCTTCCTGGTGGCGCCGCCCGCGACCGACCTGGTGCGCAGCCATGTCGGGCGGCTGGAGCGGCTGGACTGGAACCACGTGAATGGCCTGCTGGCGCAGATGGCCGAGGAAGGCCGCGCCTTGCTGCTGGAGACCGGTGCCGACCCGGACCGCATCACAGCCCTGCCCGCCGCCGACATGCGCCATGTCGGCCAGGGCTTCGAGATTCCCGTGAAGCTGCCGGCGATGAAGCTCACGGCCGCCGACCTGCCGGCGATCCGGGAAAGCTTCTTCACCAGCTACCGGGAGCGCTTCGGCCGCGCGTTGACCGACCTGCCGATCGAGGCGCTGTCCTGGCGCGTCGCCTGCCTCGCGCCTGGCCGTGACATCCAGCTCGCCGAGGTCGCCAACACCGCCACCGACTCCTTCACCGATGCCACCCAGGCACGGCGTGGCGTGCGGGAGGTGCTGTTCGAGGGCGCGGGGTGGCTGCCCTGCCAGGTCTATGACCGCTACGCCTTGGCCCCCGGCGCCAGCTTCACCGGCCCGGCGCTGGTGGAGGAACGCGAATCCACCTGCGTCATCGGGCCGGATGCCCGGGTTTCGGTCGATGCCTTCCGAAATCTGGTCGTCGAACTGCCCTGAGCGGGCAATACTGAACAAGGTGGCGCCACCAAGAAGCGCCACCGACAGGGACTGCGCAGGCAGCACGGCAACATCAACGCCGCACGCGGCGACAACGGAGACCGGACCATGGCGACGCGTCGTTCCCTTCTGGCAGCCGGCCTCGCGCTGCCCGCCTTTGCAACGGTGTCGCGAATCGCGGCGGCGCAGGACGTGTTCCCATCGCGTCCGGTCACGCTGGTGATCCCCTGGGCGGCGGGTGGGTCCACCGACACCCTCGGCCGGCTGCTGGCGCAGACCATGGCGGCCGACCTCGGCCAGCCGGTGGTGGTGGAGAATCGCGGCGGCGCCTCCGGCACCGTGGGCCATGGCCATGTCGCCCGCGCGCGGCCCGATGGCTACACCTTCCTGCTCGGCACCAACAGCACCTACGCCATCGCGCCGCACCTGATGCGCAGCCTGCCCTACGACAACCGCGCCGCTTTCACCGGGCTCAGCCTGGTGGCGCGCAGCGCGCAGGCGCTGTGCGTGCATCCCTCGGTACCCGTGAGCAACGTGGCGGAACTGATCGCCTACGCGAAGTCGAAGCCGGGCGAGGTGACCTATTCCTCCGCCGGCATCGGCGCGAGCAGCCACCTGGCGACGGAGCTGTTGCAGGCCAAGGCCGGCATCCGCCTGCTGCATGTGCCGTATCGTGGCGGCGGCCCCTCGGCGCAGGGCCTGCTGGCCGGGGAGGTCGCGATGTCCTTCGTCGATCTCGTCACCGCCCTGCCCTTCCGCCCGACCGGCCAGCTGAAGCTGCTCGGCGTCAGCACGGCGGAGCGTTCGCAGCTGGCCTCCGACGTGCCGACACTGGCGGAGGCCGGGGTACCGGGCTTCGCATCCTCGACCGATGTCATCATGCTGCTGCCGGCCGGCACGCCGGCGCCCATCGTCACGCGGCTCTCGGCGTCCTTGCAGAAGGCGCTGGCGGATGCGGAGACGCGGCGCAAGATCATCGGGCTGGGGATCGAGCCGATCGGCAGCACCCCGGCCGAGCTGGACAGCTACTGGACGGAGGAGCTGGCCAAGTGGGGCGAGATCATCCGCAGCCAGAACATCACCCTGGGCTGAAGGATTTCCGCCATGATCACCCGTCGCTTTGCCCTCGCCGGGCTGGCCGCCACCCCCTTCGCGCAGGTCGGGGCACAAGCCTGGGCGCAGGGGGCCGGCTGGCCGGATCGGGTGATCAGCTTCACCATCCCCTTCCCCGCCGGCGGGTCCGCGGATCTGCTGGCGCGGCTGGTGGCGGACCGTATGGCCCCGCTGCTGGGCGTCGGCGCGCGCATGGTGGTGGAAAATCGTGCCGGTGCCGGTGGCACCATCGGCAGCGACCATGTGCGGCGGCAGCCGGCGGATGGCCACGCCATCCTGCTGGCCACGCCCTCCACGCACGGCACCGTGCCTGCCTTGCAGCCGGACACCACGCCCTATGACCCGATCGCGGACTTCACCGCCATTGCGGTGCTGGGGCGGGCGCCGATCGCGCTCGCGGTGCCGAATGCCTCGCCGCACCGCGATCCGCAATCGCTGATCGCGGCGCTGCGGGCCAACCCCGGCCAGGCGAGCTGGGGCAGTTCGGGGTCGGGCAGCGTCGGGCATTTGGCTGGGGAGTTGATGAACCTGTCCGCCGGCGGGCTGCGCGCCGAGCACATCCCCTATCGCGGCGGCGCCCCGCTGGTGGAGGCGCTGACCAAGGGCGAGGTGCAGTATGGCTGGGAGCCCTTGGGTTCGCTGGCCGCGGCAGCGCGGGATGGGCTGTTCCGCATCATCGGCATGGGCACGGCGCAGCGCCACCCATTGTTCCCGGACGTGCCGACGATGCAGGAAGCTGGGCTGGACGGCTTCGCGGCGAGCACCTGGAACGTCATGCTCGGCCCGAAGGGCATGCCGGCCGCGGTGGTGGAGAAGCTGAACGCGACTGCGAACCAGGTGCTGGCGATGCCCGATGTGAAGGCGCGGCTGGCCACCGCCGGCATCGACGCCGTCAGCGACAGCACGCCCGCCACGACGGCCGCCTTCGTCGCCGGCGAGTTCGCGAAATTCAAGGATATCGTCGCCCGCGCGCGGCTGAGCCTGGCGCGCTGAGATGAGCGCTTCCTCGATCATCGCGGACCGGCTGAACCGCATCCAGCCGTCGCTGACCACGGCCATGCGCCAGCGCGCCCAGGCGCTGAAGGCGGAGGGCCGCGACGTGCTGGCGATCTCCTCCGGCGAGCCGGATTTCGACACGCCGCAGCACATCAAGGACGCGGCCATCGCCGCCATCCAGGCCAACCAGACGCGCTACACCGACATCTCCGGCACGCTGGCCCTGCGCCGCGCCGTGGCAGTAAAATTCAAGCGCGACAACGGGCTGGACTACGCGCCGGACGAAATCCTGGTCGGCACCGGCGGCAAGCAGGTGATCTACGATGCGCTGATCGCCACCATCAATGCCGGCGACGAGGTCATCATCCCGACGCCCTGCTGGGTGTCCTATCCGGATATCGTCGGGCTGGCCGATGGCACGCCGGTGCTGCTGCCCTGCGGCCCGAACCAGGGCTTCAAGCTGGCGCCGGAGCAATTGGAAGCGGCCATCACGCCGCGCACGAAGTGGCTGATCGTCAACACGCCGTCGAACCCAACCGGCGCGACCTACAGTGCGGAGGAACTGCGCGGGCTGTGCGACGTGCTGCTGCGCCATCCACAGGTCCACATCCTGACCGACGACATCTACGAGAAGCTGATCTTCGACGGTCGCCAATTCGCCACCTTCGCACAGGTGGAACCGCGGCTACGCGACCGCACGCTGACGATGAACGGCTGTTCCAAGGCGTATGCGATGACCGGCTGGCGCATCGGCTTCGGCGGCGCGCCGCGCCACATCATCAAGGCGATGGACAAGCTGCAGGGCCAGAGCACCTCCAACACCTGTTCCATCGCCCAGGCCGCCGCGGTGGCGGCGCTGGAGGGGCCGCAGGAGGCGACGGAGGCGATGCGCCAGGTCTACGAGGCGCGGCGCGACCGCGTGGTGGCGGCGCTGAACGCGACCCCGCATCTGCGCTGCCACCTGCCGGAAGGCGCCTTCTACGCCTTCCCGGACATGACCGCCTGCATCGGCCGCACCACCGCCGCCGGCACGCGGATCGGGAATGATTGGGATTTCGTGCTGGCACTGCTGTCGGAGGCCGGCGTCGCGACGGTGCAGGGTTCAGCGTTCATGTTCCCAGGCCATTTCCGCATCAGCTTCGCCGCCGCCGATGCGCTGCTCGACGATGCCTGCCGTCGCATCCGCGGCTTCTGCGAGGCGCTGCACTGAGCGCGTGAAGCGGGTGAAACCGGGCCGGCCTCGACGCCTGTGCCCGGCAGTGCGACGGTCCTGCCGGAAATCGGCAGGAGATAGCCTTGGGCGCGTTCAGACTGGCCGTCATCGGCGGCGCCATCCTGGCCCTCGGCGCCGGCTGCGCCGCCCCGGGTGCGCTTGCGCCCGCTGGCCCGGCCCGCGCGGCTGCCGCCGATCCACAGGATAGCTGCGGTCCGCAGGTGGTGGTGTTCGTCTCGGCCGGGGACCTGTTCGGCACGCCGCCGCGCCGAGCCGGCACGCCCTCCGCGGAAGAGCTGGCGGCGGAGCTGGCGCGCGAAAATGCGGCGCTGGAGCGGTTGCAGATCGCCTTCGATGCGCTGCTGTATTGCCGCTGGACGGAAGTGCGGGTAATCCGGGCCGAGGCCGGCTCCGGCGCCTTCCCGGCCGAGGAGCTGCCGCGCCGACTGGGCGCGGCGGAAGGACGGCTGCGCCGGGATGTCGAACAGGCCCGCCAGACGCGCGAGCAGATTGCCGCCCGCAGCGCGCGGATCGAACAGGCGGTCGAGGCCGCCGCACCCGGCACGCGGGCGGCGCTGGCCGCGGCGCGGGCGCCCCAGCCAGGGACGACGCGCGCGGTCGCCTCGGCCAGCGTGCCGCTACGGGCCCGGCCGGATGGCACGGCGCCGGTGGTCGCAACGCTGGAGGCGGGGCGGGATGTGAGCCTGCGCCGGGCGGCGGGCGGCTTCGTGCTGGCTGAGGCGGGCGGTGGCGTCTCGGGCTACGCGCTTGGCACTGCCTTCACCGTGCAGGCCGAAATCCCGGCGACGACACCACAGGGTGTCGGTCGCCTGCGCAGTCTGGCGGCGACCAACCTCGCCCGGCGCGATGCCTTCGCGCAGAGCGTGGAACTGGCCAGCCGCTCCGGTGTGCAGGGCTTCGAGCCGGGCGGCTGATGGCCGCCCGGTAGAGGCGCATTTTCCGAGTCGCCCGGCGCGGACGCCGGGCCTGGAAATGCTTTACCGGTTGATGGTCAGGCCGCGCAGCAGCCCGGCCTTCTGTTCCACATCGGTCTGCACCCGGCGCGTGAAGTCGGCGGCGCCGAGGTAGAAGTTCGTCGGCTGCGAGCCGGTGCGGGCCGCGGCGCGGTAGCTGTCTCCCGCGGCGGCGGCGGCGCAGGCGGCCTCGATCCGCGCGATGCGATCCGGCGGCGTGGCGGCCGGCGCGAACAGCCCGCCGAAGCTGGCCGGCGAGACATCGAAGCCCTGTTCGACGGCGGTGGCGGCATTAGGGAAGTCCGGGTGGCGCTGCGTGTCGAAGACGGCCAGCACGCGCAGGTCGTCACGCCCCGCGGCGGAGCCGAGCACGATGGAGCCGACCTCGATCCGGCCGGCCAGCACTTCCGTCATCACCATGGCATCGGCTCGGTAGGGCACGTGCTCCACCTCGACGCCCGCCGTCTGCGCCCATTGCACCATGGCGAGGTGCGGGATGGAGGTGACGCCGAGCGTGCCGTAGGTGACCTGGCCCGGCCGGGCCCGGGCCGCCGCCTGCAGATCGCTCAGGGTGCGGATCGGGCTGTCCGGCTTCACGATCAGCGCCATGGAGTTGTTGAAGACCTGGCAGATCGGCCGGAAGGAATTGGCCTGCAACCCGGAGGTCGGCTGGATCACCGGCAGGACGGAGGCGACCAGCGCCGGCACGAACAGCAGCGTGTAGCCATCCGGCGCCGAGCGCGCCACGGAGGCCGAGCCGACGGAGCCCGCCGCGCCATCGCGGTTCAGCACCACCACGGACTGGCCGAGATGCGGCGTCATCGCCGCGCCCAGCGCCCGAACCAGCAGGTCGATGGCATTGCCGGGCGGATAGGGCAGGACGACCTGGACGGGGCGGGTCGGGAAGGCTTCCTGCGCCTGCCCGGCAGCCGGGACGGCCAGGGTCAGCGCGGCCGCAGCGGCCATCATTGCACGTCGGAACATCGTTGGTCGTCCTCCCAGTCTGGTTCAGGCACTTTGCGTGTCTTGGTTGCGTGCGGCAGCTCAGCCGGCGGGCATCAGCCTCGACGGATCGGACCCGACCCGCCCGCCTTCCGTGTCGGCGTCGCGCGACAGGGTGAAGTCGTAGCGGATGCCGGGCAGGCCCTTCACGGGCGCATCCGGCAGGTCGTCGCGCGCCGTGATCACCAGGGATTGCGAGACGCCGAACACCGTGTCGCTGTCCACATGCGCGTCGTCACCGAAATATAGCGCCGTCACCAGTTCCCGGTGCCCGGGGGCGGCGACCAGGATGTGGATGTGCGCCGGGCGGAAGCCGTGCCGGTTCTGCTGGCGCACCAGCTCGCCCACCGGACCGTCCATCGGGATCGAGTAGCCGATTGGCCGGACCGTGCGGAAGTGGAAGCGCCCATCCGCGTCGCAGCGCAGCTGGCCGCGCATGTCCATCACGGAGGGATCATGCGCCTGCAGGTCGTACTGGCCCTCCGCATCGGTCTGCCAGACATCGATCACCGCCCCCGGCACGCCCTGGCCGCCGGTGTCGGTCACCTGGCCGTAGATCTGGATCTCCGGCCCGCCGGCGATGCGGGCGATGCTGCCGCCGAGTTCGACCTTGGGCGCGTCCTCGCGGAAGAACGGGCCGAGCAGGCTGGTCTCGGTGCCGGTGGCCTCGCGGCCCTTGGTGTCGTGCATCACGTTGACCAGCCGGGACAGGCCGAGCACGTCGGACAGCAGGATGAACTCCTGCCGGTAGGGCGTGCAGGCCTGGCCGACGGCGGTCATGAAGGCGATGCCCTTCAGCCATTCATCGGGTGTCAGGTTCACCTCGCGCGCAAAGGCGTGCAGGTGGCGCACCGCCGCCTCCATGATCTCCCGCATGCGCGGGTCGGGGGTGGTCGCCATCTGCTCGATGACCGCGTCGGTGATCCCGTTGACGTCGAGGTCCTGCATCGCATCCTCCTGCCCGTGCGGGCGATCGATTGATCCTGTTGGTCAAAGCCAGATCAGTTGGGGCCAGATCAGTTGGGGCCTGATCAGTTGGGCTCGATGCCGGCCTCGCGGATGATGTCGCGCCACTTGGCGACCTCGGTCCGGGTCCGTTCGGCCAGATCTTCCGGCGTGCCGCCCAGCGGCTCCACCCCCTGGTTGCGCAGCGTCACCAGCGACTCCGGCCGCCGCAGCCAGTCATTCGTGGCGGCGTTGATCCGGTCCACCACCTCTCGCGCTGCGCCAGCCGGCAGATAGATCGCCCACCAGCCCTCTACCACGAAATCGCGCAGGCCGAGTTCCTGCATCGTCGGGATCTCCGGCAGCGTGGTGGTGCGCCGCGCCGCGGTCAGGCCGAGCACGCGCAGCCGGCCATCCTGCACATGCTGCATCAGCGGCAGGTAGTGGTAGAACATGGCGTCCACCTGACCGGACAGCAGGTCCGTCACCGCCTGCGCGCCGCTGCGATACGGCACGTGCACGGTCTTTACCCCGCCCCGCAGGTCGACCAGCGCCTGGGACAAATGCCCGGTGGTGCCGTTGCCGGCGGAGGCGAAGGTCAGCGGCCGGTCGCGCCGGCGGGCAAGTTCCAGGAAGCCCGCGAAGTCGGACGCGCCGAGTTCGGGCCGCACCGCCAGCACCACCGGGGCGGTGACGAAGGGCACCACCGGGGTGAAGTCGCGCACCGGGTCGTAGCCCTGGTCGCGGTAGAGGCTGGCATTGACGCCGTGCGTGCCGCTGGTGCCGAGCACCATGTTGTAGCCATCAGGCCGTTCCCGGGCGACCGCGGCGACACCAATGTTGCCGCCGGCGCCGCTGCGGTTGTCCACCACCACGGTCTGGCCGAGCACCTGCGACAGGTGGTTGGCGATCGCCCGGCCAAACAGGTCCGTGGTCGTGCCGGCGGCGAAGGGCACAACCAGGCGCAGCGGCCGCGCCGGCCAGGCCTGCGCCCGCGCCGGGCCGGCGGCCAGGCCAAGGCCGGCCAGGGTGCCGAGGGCCAGCGAACGCCGGTCGATCATGCTGCGGACCATGCGAAGTCTCCTTGTGCCGTATCCGGCATCGTCGTCGCCGGGAGGCGTGAGGTGGGGATGCCGCGGCGCATCGCCACGCAGTCCTCGGGAAAGTCCTGCCGGAACGTGGCCCCGGCCTCCACAAGACGGCCCAGGAAAGTGTCGAGGTGGCGCATCGCGCCGCCGGGCAGGTCGTGCAGCACCAGCAGCGGACGCGGTTGTGCCAGGCACTGCGCCAGGGCGATGTCCGGCCAGCCGTCAGGGTCGCGCCAGTCGCCCGGCACTGCCGACCACAAGACCACGGTGTGGCGATGTGCCTGCAGGTGGTCGCGTGCCTCCACGCTCAGCAGATGCGGGCCGAGCCGGCCGCCGCCGCCCACCGGGCGGAACAGCCGGTCCGGATGGGACAGCGGGCCGAGCAGCGCCTGGGTGCGGCCGATCTCCGACTCGGCATGGCCAAGGTCGCGGCGATCGCCCAGCGGCCCGGCGTGTGTATAGCTATGGTTGCCGATCCAGTGGCCCTCCGCCCCGGCCCGCTCCGCCAAGGCGTATCGGACCGGGTCGGCCAGCTTGCTGCCGATGACGAAGAAGCTGGCCTGGATGCGGCGGCGCGCCAGCACGTCCAGGACATGCGGCGTCACCTCGGGCTCGGGCCCGTTGTCGAAGCTAAGCGTGACCTCGGGTGCTGTCATGCCACCCGGCCTCAATCGCCCCAAACCCGCATGTTCCGCTCCATCCCGGGCGTAGATTTTCCCGATAAAATGCGCTTGTCAATCTGTTTTACCGCTATTGTAGTGTGCAGCCCGGCACGCCATCCTCCGCCCGACCCCCAATATCCGCTGGCAGCGGGAAGGATGAACGCGCCATGGCCGAGACCACGACCCTGCTGCCGACCACCGTCGTCGGCAGCTATCCGCAGCCCGACTGGTTGGTGAACCACGCCGTGCTGGCCAAGAATGTCGTGCCGCGCGTGCGCATGCGCGAGATCTGGCGGGTGGGCGAGGACGTGCTGGAAGGCGCGCAGGACGATGCGACGCTGATCGCCATCCGCGATATGGAACGCGCCGGGATCGACATCATCACCGATGGCGAGATGCGGCGGGAAAGCTATTCCAACCGCTTCGCCCTGGCGCTGGACGGCGTTGATGTCGACACACCTGCCGAAGTGATGGGCCGCGCCGGCCGGATGACCAAGGTGCCGCGCATCATCGGCCCGATCCGCCGGCGGCATGCGGTCGAGGTGCGCGACGTGGAGTTCCTGCGCGCCAACACCGATCGCCGCATCAAGATCACCCTGCCCGGCCCCTTCACCCTGTCGATGCAGGCGAAGGATGAATACTACTTCGACCACGAGGCCGTCGCGATGGCCTATGCCGAGGTGGTGGCGGAGGAAGCCCGCGACCTGCGGGCGGCCGGTGCCGATGTGGTCCAGATCGACGAGCCCTGGCTGCAGGCGCGACCTGAACAGGCGAAGCGCTATGGCGTGCGGGCGATCAACCGCGCACTCCAGGGCGTGTCCGGGCCGACCGTTGTGCACCTGTGCTTCGGCTACGCGGCGGTCGTGCAGGACAAGCCCTCCGGCTATTCCTTCCTGCCACAGCTGGCCGATTCGATCGCGGACCAGATCTCGATCGAGGCGGCACAGCCCAAGCTCGACCTCGGCATCCTGTCCGACCTGTCGAACAAGACCATCATGCTGGGCGTGCTGGACCTTGGCAGCCATGAAGTGGAAACGGCGGAGACGGTGGCGGCGCGGATCCGGGCCGGGCTTCGGCATGTGCCGGCGGAACGTCTGGTGGCGGCACCGGATTGCGGCATGAAGTACATGCCGCGCGCGCGCGCCTTCGGCAAGCTGAAGGCGCTGGCGGAGGGCGCCGCCATCGTCCGCCGCGAACTTACCGGCTGAAGCCGCGTCGCCGGATCGCCTTCTCGGCTTCCAGGATCAGCATCAGCAGCAGGCCGAGCGCCAGGATCGGCAGGCCGTCCGCCACCGGGTCGAGCGGCCGCGTCGCGAACAGCCGTTGCAGCGGCGGCGCGTAGGTGAAGGCGAGTTGCAGCGCCACCACGGCGCCGACTCCGATCAGCACCGCGCGGGTTCCGAGCGCGCCACGCCAGGTGAAGGACGTGCTAGCCTGGAAGCGCACGCTGAACAGGTAGGCGATCTCCATCACCACCAGGGCATTCACCACCGCCGTGCGCGCCGCCTCGACCGGCAGGCCGCGCCACTCCGACCAGGCGAAGATGCCGAAGGCGCCGAGGGTGAACAGCACCGAGACGAAGGCCACGCGCCACACCACGAAACCGGACAGCAACGGCTCCCGCGGCGGCCGCGGCGGGCGGCGCATGATGTCGGCCTCGGCCGGCTCGAAGGCGAGCACGAGGCCGAGCGTCGTCGCGGTCACCATGTTGATCCACAGGATCTGCACCGGCGTCATCGGCAGCGTCAGGCCGAGCAGGATGGCGGCGATGATGGTCAGCGCCTCGCCGCCATTGGTGGGCAGGGTCCAGGCGATCACCTTCTGGACGTTGTCGTAGACGTTGCGACCCTCGCGCACGGCGGCGGCGATGGTGGCGAAGTTGTCGTCGGCCAGCACCATCTCGGCCGCTTCCTTGGCCGCCTCGGTGCCCTTGCGACCCATGGCGACGCCGACATCGGCGCGCTTCAGCGCCGGCGCGTCGTTCACGCCGTCGCCGGTCATCGCCACCACCGCGCCCTCGGCCTGCAAGGCCTCGACCAGGCGCAGCTTGTGCTCGGGGCTGGTGCGGGCGAAGACGTCGCTGTCGCGCGCCCGGACGCGCAACGCCGCATCGTCCAGCGCGTCCAGCTCCGCCCCCGTCACCACGGCGGCAGCGCCACGCAGCCCGACCTGGTGGGCGATGGCGCCGGCCGTCGCGGCATGGTCGCCGGTGATCATCTTCACACGGATGCCGGCGGCCTGGCAGTCCGCCACCGCCGCCACCGCTTCCTCCCGCGGCGGGTCGATCAGGCCGAGCACGCCCAGCAGGACCAGGTCGTGTTCCACGGCGTCCGGCGGCAATTCCGCCATGCCGTGCGGCAACTCGCGGGTGGCGAGCGCGATGACGCGCATGCCGCCGGCCGCCAGCGCCTCCGCACGCGCCTGCCAGGCGGCGTGGGCCAGCGGCTCCGTGCCCGCCGCGCCCTGTTGTCGGTCGCACATCTCCAGCAGCCGCTCCGGCGCGCCCTTCACGCAGACGAAGGCGTGGCCGTGCCCGCCATGCAGGGTCGCCATGAAGCGGTGGCGCGCGTCGAAGGGAATCTCGTCGCGGCGCGGCAGGCGGATGCGCACCGCCTCCGGCGATTCGCCGGATCGGCCGGCGAAGGCGAGCAGCGCGCCTTCCATGGGGTCGCCATCCACCAGCCAGCCGGCTTCCGCGTCATCGCGCAGCGCGGCGTCGTTGCACAACGCGGCGGCGCGGGCCAGCATCGCCAGGACCGGCGCCGTCTCCGAGTCCGGAGCCTCGCCATCCCGTGTCACCGCGCCCTGCGGCGCATAGCCTTCGCCGGAGACGCCGAAGCGGCCGGCGGCGATTTCCACGGCGGCGACGGCCATTTCGTTGCGGGTCAACGTGCCGGTCTTGTCGGAACAGATGACGGAGACGGCGCCCAGCGTCTCCACCGCGGGCAGGCGGCGGATGATGGCGTTGCGCGCCGCCATGCGCCGCACGCCCATGGCCAATGCGATGGTCAGCACGGCGGGCAGCCCCTCCGGAATGGCGGCCACCGCGATGCCGACCACGGCCATGAAGGCGTCCTCCGCGCCGTAGCCGCGCAGCAGCAGGGCGATCGCGAAGACCAGGCCCGATAGCCCCAGGATCACGAAGGTCAGGCGCCGCGCGAAGGCGTCCATCTGGCGCAGCAGCGGCGTGGCGAGTTGCTCGACGTCGCCGATCATGCCGCTGATGCGGCCAAGTTCCGTCGCGGCGCCGGTTCGCACCACCAGGCCGGTGCCGCTTCCGGCTGTGACCAGCGTGCCGGAGAAGGCCATCGAGCCGCGGTCGCCAACCGGCGCCCCGGCCGCTGCGGGCTCCAACGACTTCTCGACCGGGACGGATTCGCCGGTCAGGGCGGCTTCCTCGATCCGCAGGCCGCGCGCCCGAATCAGGCGCAGGTCGGCCGGCACCCGGTCCCCGGCTTCGAGCAGCACGAGGTCGCCGGGCACCACCTCCGCCGCGTCGATGGTCAGGCGCCGCCCGTCGCGCAGCACGGAGGCGTGCGGCGTCAGCATGCCGCGGATCGCCTCCAGCGCCTGTTCCGCGCGGCCTTCCTGCACGAAGCCGACGACGGCGTTCACCAGGACGACGCCGAGGATGACTACGGCATCCAGCGCGTGCCCGAGCAGCGCCGTCACCGCCGCGGCGGCCAGCAACACGTGGATCAGCAGGTTGGAGAATTGCGCCAGGAAGCGGCGCAGGGCACTGCGCGGGGCGCCGGCCGGCAAACGGTTCGGCCCGTGCTCGGCCAGACGCTGCGCGGCTTCCGCGGCGCCGAGGCCTTCGGGGCGGGAATTGAGGCGCGCCAGCGCCGCCTCGGCCGGGATGGCATGCCAGGGCGTGTCGTCGGCGGAACCGGGTGGCTTGTTGCCGGCGGTGATGGACAAGAGCGGCTTCTCCCCTGGCTTGTGGCCGACCGGCAGCCTGGCCGACTGCCACGACACCGGCGTTGACTTGCCTCAAGCGGTGCCTCCGCCACGCGCCCTGAAGCCGCACACCCGCGATAGGGAAGCTGGTACAGGTCGCCCCGGCTGGCGTTGGAACCACCGCGGGTGCGGGGTGTTGAGAAGACGCCCCCGACCGTCGGCTTCGGCGCAGCAGCAAGGGTACGGAGACGACCGGCATAACGCAGCAGCACCGGCCCGAGGTGACCGGCTTCTTCCATGAAGGGACAAGCAGTATCGCCCATGTCTGCGCAGATCCGGAGACGCGATGCTGCGCGGTGATCGACCCGGTGCTGGACTTCGACCGCAATGCCCGCGCCACCTCCACCGAATGCGCCGACCGGATGCTGGGCTTCGTGCGCGAACGGGCGCTGGAGGTCGAATGGATCCTCGATACCCACCCGCATGCCGACCACCTTTCCGCTGCCCCACATCTCAAGGAACGGCTTGGGCCCCCACTGCAATCGGAACCGGTGTCATCACGGTGCAGCGTATCTGGAAGGAGATCTACAACCTGCCGGATTTTCCCGCTGGCGGTTCACAGTGGGACCGTCTGTTCGCGGGTGGCGAGCGGTTCCAGGTGGGCGGGATGGAGGCGGAGGTCCTGTTCACGCCGGGCAGCGCGCCACAGCATCCACGTCCATGACGGCGTGACGGAGGCGGAGTTCCTCCGCCGGCGGCGTAAGCGCGATGTTGGCCTGCCGCTTCCGGCACTGATGCTGGAGGCGTTGCAGGTGAACATGCGGGGCGGCCGGTTGCCGGAGCCAGAGGCAAATGGAGTCTCCTACCTCAAGATCCCGCTCAATCGCTTTCCGCCGTGGCGCAAGCCGGCGGACTGAGCGGGCCGCATGCTCAACGTGCTGCCTGGGTCAAGGCATCGCTGCCAGTGTCCTCCTCAATGCGGCCGTCGCGCAGGGAGACCATGCGGTCGAAGCGGTCGAAGATCTTTTCGTCATGGGTCACGACCAACACCGCGGCCCGCCTTTCGCGCGCCACCTGGCGCAGCAGGTCCATCACCACGCGGGCGCGTTCCGAATCCAGCGCCGCGGTCGGCTCGTCCGCCAGGATGATCGGCGGCGTGTTGGCCAGCGCGCGCGCGATGGAGACACGCTGCGCCTCGCCACCCGAAAGGTTCGCCGGCATCGCATCGGCACGCCGCCCAACCTGCAATTCATCCAGCAGCGCGCGCGCCCGCGCCCGTGCTTCGGGCCGCTTCGTGCCGGCCAGCGTCATCGCCAGCGCGACATTGTCCACCGCGCTCAGGAACGGCAGCAGGTTGTGGAACTGGAAGATGAAGCCGATGCGGTCCCGTCGCAGCCGGCGCAGGTCCGGCACGCGGTAGGCGCCATCCCATACCGTCTCGCCGCTCAGCAGGAGACGACCGGCGCTGGGCTCCAGGATACAGGCGATGATGTTGAGCAGCGTCGACTTGCCGCTGCCGGACGGGCCGCGCAACCCGACGACCTCCCCACCCTGGACCGCCAGCGTGACGTCCGACAGGGCGCGCACGGCGGCCTCGCCCTGGCCGAAGGTCCGTGCCACACGCTCGAGCTGCACCAGCGGCGGCGTGGCCTGCATCAGCCGAGTGCCTGCTGCGGGTCAATCCGGAGGGCGGCGCGGATGGAAACGAGGCTGGCCGTCAGGCAGATGGTCGCGATGACGCCGGCCATCGTGGCAATCTCCGCCGGTCCCAGTTCGACCGCGCGAGGGAAGCTGTCCCGCACGGCGAAGACCAGGGCCACGGCCGCGGCGAATCCCAGGGCGCCCAGCAGCATCGCCTGCTGCAGGACGAGTCCGGCGACCGTCAGGTCCGGCGCCCCGATCAGCTTCAGCGTGGCGATCTCCCGCCGCTTGTCCATAGTCATCGTGTAGATGATCAGCGCGATGATCACGCCGGACACGAACAGCAGCACCACGGTGAACATGCCAAGCTGCAGCCGCGCGCGCTGCACCACGGATTTTGTAAGCAGGTCCTCCTGCTCCGTCGCCGTCAGCGCGGCCAGGTGCTTCCAGCGGCGCAAATTCGCTGCCACGGCATCCGCATCCGCAGCCGGGTGCAGCCTGGCGATCACCGCGTTGACGATGTCGGTCGCCGCCGGTGGCGCGCCCGCCGCCGTCGCGCGCCGGGTCGCCGGCGGGGACAGGCGGAACTGCATGTCCTGGCTGTCGCGCAGCGTGGCGAAAGCCAGCGGGTCGCCGCCGGAGGCAACCAGCCCGCGCGTCAGGCCAACGATGCGGTACCGATCGCGACCCAGTGTCACCGTGGCGCCCAGTGGCAATCCGGCGCGCTGGTCCACCACAAGTTCGAACCGTGCGCCGCCCAGGCCGCGGCCGGCAGCCAGCGTGGCCGGCCCCCCGGGCCGACCGGGCTCGTAGCCCGCCACCTGCAGTCGCAGGCGACCGCGCGGCCCCTCCGCCTCCACCGTTCGCAGCGCCAGGCTTCCGGCGGCGGCGACTCCGGGGATGCGGGCCACAATCTCCCGCACATCGCCCGGGATGCGGGAGGCTTCTGCGAAGGGGCCGCGCGTGCCGGCCTCCACCACCCAAAGCTCGGCGCCGAGACTGCGCGTCAGCGCCAGCGCTTCCCGCACCAGCCCCTGGTAGATGCCGACCATGGACAGCGCCACCGCCATCAGCAGCCCGACCCCGGCGCAGGTCAGCAGGAAGCGGCCGAGGCCGTGGCGGATGTCGGCGAGAGCCAGGTTCATGGCGCGGGCAGGGCGCGCGCCGCCCGGCCGATGCGGAAGGACGCTGTGGGGCGGGTTGCGACCTCGGCGCCCTCCGGCAGGCCCTCGACGATGGCGAGGCGCGCATCCACGAGGCGCGCGGCAAAGCGCAGGTGGCGCTGCGCCAGGCGGCCATGCTCCACCGTCCAAACGGTGCCGCCGGCCCCGTCGAAGCCATGCACTGCGCTTTCCGGCACCAGCCTCGCGCGCGGCAGGCGCCCTGTCTCGATCAGTGCCTCGACCTGTTCACCCAGGATGGGGCGGGAGGGACAGGACCGGCAGCGCAGATAGACCCGGCGCTCCTCCGTCACCCGGTCGGCCTCCAGGCCGATCCGCACCACCTCCGCCGCCATGGGCTGGCCGGGGCGGCTGCGCAACGTAACCTGCGCTGGTTGTCCCACCGCGAGGTCCCCTGCCCGCCCCTCATCCACATGGGCGAGCGCCCAGAGGCTGTCGGGCGGGATCAGCGTGAAGACGACCTCGCCGGGGCTGAGCGCGGTGCCCGGCTCGCGCTGGCGGCTGACCACCAGGGCGTCATAGGGGGCGAGCAGGCTGTGCCGGGCCAGCGTGTTGCGCTCCGCCAGCAGGTTCGCCCGGGCGTCGGCAATGGCGGCGCGGGCCACGGCGGCATCGGCGCGATTCACGGCCAGGTCGGCCGCCGCCAGCACGGCGTCGGTTTCCGCCAGTTCCGCGGCTTCCGCGCTGCCGGCGCCGCGTTGCGCCAGGTCACGGCGGCGTCGCGCGGTCGATTGCCGCTGCGCCTGCACGGCTTCCGCACGTTCGCGCTGGGCCTCGGCGCGTTCGGCGACGGCCTGCGCCGATTGCAGACCGGCCTCGGCGCGCGCGACGCGGGCCTCCTGGCCGGCCGAGTTCAGGCGCGCGAGTACCGTGCCGGCGCGCACTTCATCCCCGTGGTCCGCGGCAAGGTCCGTGAGCGTGCCGGGCACCTCGAAGCCGATGCGGGACAACGTCTGCGCCTCGACCGTGCCAAGGCCGAAGATGGTGACGGGGATGTTCGTCTCGGCAGGCGCGATTTCCACGTCCATGGGTTGCAGGCGCAGCAGGATGACGGCAATAGCCAGCAGCACCGGCGCGGCGAGCAGCAAGGCGGTGCGGCGACGCATCGAGGTTCATGCTTCCGGAGGGAGGGAGCGGTTCGGCTGAGGGGCAAAGCGTGCATGACGGCCGCGCCCTGGTCGTTGATGTACCGCAACCCTCAACCCCGCCCCGACGACCGAGGATCGCCGTCAGGCCTGCTGCAGCGCGAACGGCGCGACTGCACATCCACCGGGGGAACAAACCTTTCCCTGCCGGAGGATGCCGGCCCTGCCGTGCCTGCGGAGTGGCGCCATCTGGCCGAATTCTCCGCGGAACTGGAGGGCATCGGGTGATGATTGCGGCGCCGCGAGGAGGCCTCGACGTCCTTCTCGTTTTCGAGGACCTGGTCGATCTGCCGAGGCTGGAGCAAGGTGTCTTCGCGCTTCTCGGGGCCGCGTCCGACGCGCAAGGCGCCGTGGCCTCCAGCCTCAGCCCACTCCGTATTCATCTCTGCCTCCCGCGGTTTTCCGTCGCGGAGTTACGGGCCGTGCGCGATGCCACGCGGCCGATCCAGGATCTATGCCCGGAGATGGCCGTGCGTCTACACAACTGGCATCTCCCCGAACCACATGATCTTCGCGTACCGCTCCTCAACCTGGGCATGGAACGGGCCGAGGGGCGCTACCTCGGCTGCGTGGAGATCGGGCAGTTGATGAGTCCCGGCGCCTATCGCAGGCTGCACGACCGGCTGGTCGTGACGGGCCATGCGCTCGCTGTCGGGGGCGTGGAGGAAGTGCCTGTTGCCTGGTGGGGCGACGTGATTCTTCCTGCGCGGCGGCGGCAGTCTCCGAAGCCTGACAGCCTCGACTCCCACCATGTTGCGCCCGCCTTCCTCCTTGACCGCTGGCGCATATCTCCGTCGGACCTTCGGCTGCGGGCGGCTTGGTCAGGTAATCCGCTGCGGGACCTGGTGACGTCGATATCCACGAGCCAGCCTACGGATTATGCGCTCGCCGATGCGCGCCTTTGCGTTCAACAGATCCTGGTCGCAAACATCTGAGCGACCGCTCATCTGCAATGGATCGGTCGACTCGAGCCGGCAGCAGGCCAGGACCCTGTACGGGGCCAGAGCATTGCGATGTGCCGGGTCGGCTCGTGCGGACCAGGCCCCGGCGACATGGCCGCCAGGGCGAACGTCATTCGTCTTCGCTCAACCTGGTCACGACGATGTCGTGATGGTCGTCCCATACGCGCGGGATGTAGCTTACTATGCGCAGGCCGCATTCCGGCAGGTTGTTGCGAAACAAGGCTTCATCCGTCAGCGATATGCCGTAATGCTCGTTCGTCAGCGCTACGCCATACTCGTCGCCGCCGGTATGGTAGTCGCGATAGCCGAAGCCGGTCTTCTCGAACTCATCGATCAGCGCCGTGGCTGTTTCGGTATCAAGCCCGTACCCTTGCGCACGCAGGCGGGAGATGATGCTCGGTCCGTGGGATGAAACGACAAGCCTCGCATTGTCCGTCATGTGCCGCCGCATCGCTGCAAGAAACATCCGCGTCTGCAGCGGAGGAAGATGGGTGATGAGCGATCCCACCCATATCAGGTCGTATTGCTCACGCAGCTGAAGCTGGCTGAAATCCTTCACTAAGACCGCGGCATCGCCCTGGAACTGCGCCGCGCAAATTCCAC
Source organism: Falsiroseomonas sp. HC035 (assembly GCF_050563525.1). Taxonomy (NCBI): domain Bacteria; kingdom Pseudomonadati; phylum Pseudomonadota; class Alphaproteobacteria; order Acetobacterales; family Roseomonadaceae; genus Falsiroseomonas; species Falsiroseomonas sp. HC035. Next base: position 41,108 of record NZ_JBNXUN010000004.1, on the reverse strand, counting down.
CCCTTCGCGATCGAGATCGCATGCGGTTATTGACGCGTGCGGAAACCGCACGCGCAGAACTCGTGTGACTCGCCCGAAGCCGCATGGCAGGTCCAGGATTTTCTGAGGTTCAGCTTCGCCGAGAGCGCGTTCCAGAATTGAGATCGCCTAGATTCCGACGGAAAGATAATGCGCATCACTGTCGGCATGCATGGTGTCACGCGGAGAAAGCGCGCGGTTCAAGGTCTGGAAGGGATAGTCCGCAGGAATGTTGAGTCTACGGGTGGCCGTCACCTCGTTGACCTTCGGCTGATTTCAGGGCGAGTGCACGCCAACCGGCCCTGTCTCAAGTCAGTCTGCGTCACGCTTCCTGAGGACACCATTCAAAACCTGAACAGCCTTCAGGTTCCGCCGGATCCCACGCGCGTCAGGAAACTGAAGCGGGTAGTGGGCTCGTGCCTTCATGGTGCCCCCCTGCCGACTCCGCCTCGGCGCGCGGGGGAAACGCGAGCCGCCATTCGTGCCCGAGCGCCAGGCTGAGGTTGGGGCTGTGGAACGGATCTTCCGCGCAAACCGCTGCCCAACGCTGCCGCACCCTGCGGCTTTCCGCGGCCTGGAAGGCGGCGCGGTCGCCCGAATAGTGGTTGCCGTAGGTCAGAAGTTCATGATGATGCAATTCGGCCTGCGGTGCGTAGACGATGCCATGCCCGGTCTCGCCCACCCGCAGCGCAAAATCCACGTCGTTGAAGGCGCTAGGATAATTTTCGTCGAGGCCGCCGACCATCTCGAACAGGCTGCGGCGCACCAGCATGCAGGCGGCGGTGACGGCCGAAAGCTCCTGCGCCAGAACAGCACGCGACATGTAGCCGGGCTCATCTCCCGGCAGGTGGCGATGCGCATGTTCGCACAGGCCCGAGAGACCCATGATGATGCCGCCATGCTGCACGCTGCCATCCGGATACAGCAGCCGCGCACCCACCATCCCCACCATCGGATCGTGCAGGAAGGCGCACATCCAGCGCAACCAGTCGCGCCGGATGGGGGTGACGTCGTCGTTCAGCAGCAGGATGTGGTCGCCCTGCGTTCGCGCCGCGACATGATTGTTGGCGGTGGAGAAGTTGAAGCCCGGCGCCTCGAGCCAACTGACCCTCGCATTCGGATGGCGGCCGAGCGCCTCCGCCGCCACGCGCTGACAGGCATCCAGCGGACCGGGCTGCATCACCACCACATGCAGCTCGAAGCCCGCATGATCCGTCCCGTCCAGGATGGCGCTGATGCAGGCCTGCGAATGGTGCGCCCGCAGCGTGGACGGCACTATGGCCGTGACGCGTTTCTCAGGCGCGGCCGGCGCAAGCCGAAACCTGAGCGGCACGCCGGCGATGGGCGTGATGGCGGGACCGCCACCCTGAAGGTGCCGCGATACAATCTCCGCCAGCGCCTCGGGTGCCGCCGACTCCGCATCGGGGCGACGATGCGCCAGGATGTAGGGAATTCGCCGGCTGAATGGCCGCGGGTCGGCGCGGTAGCGGGCGAGCCAGGTGGCCAGGCGCAGCGCCTCCGCCGTCTCCGCCACCTCCGGCGCGTGCCGCATCAGTGTGTCGCGCCGAACCAGCCACAGGCCCCGCGACAGGGTACCGGACAGCATCAGCGCGAGATTCGGGCGTGGCTTGAACCGTGGCGCATGGCGCGTGCCGTCCGGCGCCACGTCATCCTCGTCGGTGATCGCGATTTCCGTTGTGCCGAACTTCTGTCCGCACAGTTGCGTCGCATGCGGCGGCAGCACCTCACCGGCCTGGAGGATGCCAATGACGTCGGCATCCAGCGGCGCGATGGCGGGCCGCAGCAGCGCGCCGGGATATAGGATTGCGCTGTCCGGGCGCGTCGGCTGCGCCGCGAGAGACGCCAGCGTCGCTGCCAGCGCAGGCGACTGCGCATCCTGCGCCAGCACGATGTAGGCGATGCGCGGCGGCGCGGGGCTCGCCGGAAAATCCGCCGCGGACCATTGGTCGAACAGTGCGATCCAGGTCGCGTAGGATTGCCGGGACACCTGCGCACTGTTCGTGGTCAGCGCCAGCACGTGCCGCATTTCCCGGCGCAGGTTGCGCGGGCGGGTCAGCGCCATGCGTGCCAGGCGCACGACATCGCGCCGCGGGGCCTGGCGCAACAGCCGCATTGCGGCCGCGGCGCGGCCCAACGGCTGCAACAGGAACGCCTCCGCACGCAGTCCAGCGGTAGGACCCAGGGCCGAAAGACGTGCCTCGCGGATTTCCCCAGGGACATACCAGACCATCTCCCGCGCCTCCCGCCCAGCATCCCGCGAGGGCAGCGCGTGCAGGTACAGGTGGCCGCACAGGGAGACCCCGGCGGCATCGTGCAGCGTCACATAGGGAACCGTGGTTTCCTCCAGTCCTTCCATCGCAAAGAAGATGCGGTGCCAGGCGCCTTCGGGCGGTGGCGCCAGGCGCAGGGAGCGGATCAGCACCGGCCCGCGCCTCATCGTCGTGCCCCCGTGTCCGGTGGCGCAGGCAGCAGGTTGCGCCGCCGTGCCAGGGCGCCCCCGATCGGCGCCGGGTGGAGGAGGTTGGGTGTATCGTGCAAGCCTAGCAGCCACTCCAGCATGATCTGGTTGTCACCGAGGCGTTGCCTCCCGACGCTGGGGTATAGAGCAGGAATTCGCGACCGGGGCAAAATGCGGATTATCGGCATGTTGCGCCAGGGGCTGTACCACCGGGGATGGCACCCTTACCGGCAGGACCGGACTTCACCGCGGCGACGCATCGCCCCCACCGCCCGTCGCAGGGGCAGCCGGCTAGAGATGCGCCCAGACCTCCGTGACCGCCCGGCGCAGCGAATCCTCGAGCGGCATGTCGGTGCGCAGGCGAACCACGGGGGTTCCCGGAAACTCCGCATGCGTCTCCAATTGCCAGCGCCGGACCACCGCCGCGGCATCCGGCCCTTCGGGCTTCGAGCGCTCTGCGTCGCGCCGGATCGCCGTCTCCATCGGCGCCTCGAGGCGCAGCACGAGGCCGGGTCGCGGCAGCGTGGCGTGCAGCCTGTGCTCCTGCCGCATCAGCCAGCGCTTGAGGGGCGACTGGCACGCGGCGATGGTCGCCGCGTCGAAGCAGCTGCTGTCGATTGCACCTTCGGTGGCCGAGGGGTAGCGGTCGCTCACCACGATGGCGCCGGCGGCGGCGGCCCGCCGGCTGCGTTGCAGCAGCGCGCGCCGGTCATGGGCCAACAGGGTCATGCGCAGCACGTAGAGCAGCGAATGGCCTCGCCCGCGGCGCTTCTCGATACTGTCATAGGCGCTGGGCCGGTCGCCCGGAAACATCCGCCGAGCCAGGGGAAGCAGCGTCCGCGGGGCCGCGGATAGCAGCGTCGCCGGTGGCTTGCCGGCATGGATCCGGATGACGTCGAGCTGCCCAAACAGGCTCTCCGCGATGCCGTCGCCCAGCGTGGATTTTCCCGTGGCCTTCGGGCCCACCAGTGCCACGATGGTGCCGCCGGTTTCCAGAACCAGGTCCCGGCGCCCGGAGATGCGACGACCCAGGGCGGCCGCCACCCGGTGCAGGCGGGACCGCAGCTCGGCGATGCGCCCGAGCCTGCGCAGGCCTCGCATGGACCAGGCGAGGTGCAATCCGAGGCGCATGCGCTGCGGGAGGGCATGTCGGTCACCGATCGCCTCGACGAGCCGCCCGAACAGCTCCGGCCCGGCGCCCGGCACCAGGCTCTCGAACAGCGCGATGGCGCGCGGCTCGTCGGCCTGGTCGCGCAGCCAGGCCAGTTCCTCCACCGTGGCGCCGTAGCCGCGGTTTGCCATGACTGCCTCGACCGGGTCGGCATGCTTCAGCGCCACGCGCAGCACGAAGACCGCGAGTTCCGCCTCCGGCGTCGGAACCGGCCAGCCATGCAGCCGGCGACATCCGGTCAGCAGCATCGGCTCGACCGGCAGGCGATAGCTCTTCACCAGGCTGTCGCCGCCGACGATCTGCAGGTAGGCGTGCAGGTGGATGAGGCTGGCGCTGGCTTCATCGAGCGCCACGGCGTGGAAGACGCCGGGATGGCCGAGGCCGGCGCGCGATCCGGTGCGCCGGAAGCCCGCCTCCGCCAGCGCCGCCTGGAACGCCACGGCATCCTCCCGATGCACCAGCAGGTCGACGTCTTCCATGCCGGTCAGCGCCCGTGCGAGGCGGATGTTGCTCTTCCAATGGCAGTAGCGGATGCCCCGCTGGTCGAGCGCGGCGCGCAGCACGCGGAGCGGCCGCGGAAGCACCTCCGGCGCGTCCGTCATCGGGTCCTCCGCCGCATCCGCCACGGTAACGACGCTCTGCACGTTCATCGCTTGACCTCCGCCTTCCTCATGGGCAAGGCCAGCCCGGGCCTGAGGCCGAGCCGGCGCCACGCGAACACCAGGATGAACAGGTTCCACCCCACCAGGCTTCCCGCCGAAGCCAGGGCAACACCAGGAAGACCCAGCGGGCCGACGAGCAGCAGGGCGAACAGGAACGCCGCCGCGACCGCCGCGGCCAGGCTGGAGGCCGCCGCAACCTCGTGGCCGGTCATCGTCAGCAGGTGCTGCTGCGGTCCACAGGCCGCGGCGAAGAGCTGGGCCAGGACCAGGATGACGACGGCCGGCGCACCAGGCGCGAAGGCAGGCCCGAACAGCGACAGCAGCGGCCCTGCCGCCGCGATCAGCGGCAGCGCGACCAGCAGCGTGGCCGCCAGCGAAAGCCGTGCGGCCCGCGTGCAAAGCGCCTGCAGGCGCGGCCGATCGCCCCGCGCATGCAGGTCGGCCACGGTCGGCGCGAAGGCCGATGCGATTGCCATCCGGGGCAGCGCGGCCAGCAGCGACAGGCTGTAGGCGACGGTGAAGATCCCGGCCTCATGCATGGCGCCGATCGACCCGAGGACCATCGTGCCGGCCCGGCCCATCAGCACATCCGCCAGCATCAGCACCGTCAGCGGCAGCGTCGGACGCAACCACGCGCCCGGCGTCAGCGTCGGCGCGGCAGCGGCAAGTTCGCCCGGCCGCCGGCGGCGCAGCATCAGCCAACTGGCCATGAGGGCGCAGGCCCCGCCTGCCAGCAGGGCCACCGCTGCGGCCGGTGCGCCGGGCGCCATCCAGCCGGCCGCCAACACCAGGACCAGTACCGCCACCGCGACGCCGTCCCGCAGGATGCGCTCGGGGACCAGCGCCTCGACGACACCGCCCCAGGCACGCACGGAGGTCGCCAGGATAAGCTGGAGCGCCACCAGCGGCACCACGCAGAGGCCGATCAGGAAGGTGCGCGCCTGTTCCGATGTGGTGCCCAGCAGCAGCGGCACCAGCGCGAGTCCGGCCGCGGTGACGCAGCAGGCCGAAACCGCCGTGGCCCAAGCCGAGAAGCGGGCCAGGCCCCGGGCGTGGGACCAGTTCCCGGTCGCTCGATAGGTTGGCAGCAGCCGCAACAGCGAGACACGGAAGCCCAGCGTCGCCGCGTAGGCCAGCAGGGTGGTCCAGGCCAGGACATAGGCATAGACGCCAAAGCTCGCCGGCCCGATCAGCCGTGCCGTCACGACCTGTGCGACGTAGCTCAGCCCCGCGCCGGCAACGAGCACGGCCAGCGATCCGCCACTGGCCTTGGCGAGGCCGGAGGCGGACAGGCGCAGGAGCCGGTCCGGGATGCCCCGGCGCAGCAGCATCGGGCCCGCCAGCAGCTTCCCGCTCACGTTGGCGCTCCCTCGGCGGGGACCGGTCGGATGCGTGCGCGCACCGCCGCCGCGATGCGCAGCACGTCCTGGTCGGGGCCAGGCCCGGGATGCCCCTCGACCTGCAGTACCGCGCGTCCACGCCGCGCAATCAGGCGGCGCAACGCGTCCGTCAGGCGCGCCTGCTCCATGAGCGTGGCGAGGTCCAGCTCGAACAGCCGCTCGGCCGCCGACTGCCGCGCCAGGCGTTCGCGGAGCCGCGCCTGTACGACCTCCCGCGGGGCTTCCACCCACACCACCAGGTCGGCGGGCGGAACCAGGTCCAGCGCGGCGCCCAGCCCGCCCTCGGCACGACCGGCGCACCCGGAGCGGGCCGCAAGGGAGCAGATGGCGGACAGGTAGCCCTGGTCCAGGATGACGACGCGGCCGGGCGCACGACGCGCCGAAAGCGTCTGGTGCATGCGCGCGAGATAGCGACGGCTGCGAAGATGCCCGATGCGCGAGCGTGGCGGGAACATCGCCAGCAGCTCCACGCCGACTGGATCGGGGCAACGCAGTTCCGCCAGCGCGCCGAAGACTTTTGCAGCGCGGCTCATCGGCGCGACCAGCATGCGGTCGAGCGAAGATGTCGGTCGCGACGCAGGGCGTTCGGCGGGCCGTGCACTGGAAACGACCTCGGCCTGATGACCCGCCGCTTCCAGAGCCCGGTGCAGGGCCCGCGCGAAGGTCGTCTTGCCGGCCGCCGCCGGCCCGAACAACTCGACCACGACGGGCCATGCGTCCCTCGCGGCATCCTGCTGCACGGGGTGGTGCGGGATGGTCGCGACATGTTCGTCGGTGATGTCAGGAAATCCGGCCACGATTCCGCCTCCTCAGCATGCGGGCCGGGCGGCAAGCCATGCCGCAGGGAAATGCGATGCGAAAACGCCGGGCGCTCACTGCGGCCGTCCGACGGCAAGCCTGGCGCGTTCGGACTCGGCCAGGCCCGAGGCAGGCCGACGTGGCGAATCAGGGCGGGACGCGGAGGCTTCCGGCGTGGGGCTGTCCGCCGCCGGCACCGGCCGCGCGCCGGCCAGGATCCCAGCCAGCGGCGGCGCACCGCCACCTCGCCCGAGATCAACGATGTCACCAGGCTGCAACTCCGTTTCCCAGTCGGCCCTGACCAGGGCAGCGCCGCCGACGCCGGCCCGCACCAGCGTGATCGTCAATTCACCCGGCTCGCTGGTTGGAACCGCGACACCCAGCAACCGCAGCCTTTCCTCAATGCTTTCCAGCCGGGCGCGGGCCGTCGCCACCTTCGGAACCGCCTCCTGCAGCTCCGCCAGCAGGCGAATCCGGCGCCGGTCGTCGGCACGCTCAAATTCCCGCAGCAGCTCTCCGCGCTGGCGCCGCACGGAGACCAGCTGCGCCGAGGTCTGCAAGGCCCGAGTCGATGAGAACAGCAGGACACGCCGCGCATCCGTGACACGGGATTGCGTGACCATGCCGCGGGCCAGCAGCTGTGTCGTCCGCTGTAACTCAGAGGTATCCGCCTCGACGCCCTCCTCCTCCCGCGCCTGCTGCGCGGTCAGCGACTCGATCTGGCGCTCGGCTTCGGCTGCGGCACTGCTGAGGTAGCTCTTCTCCCGCTCGTGATCGGCGGCGCGATTGCTTCGATACTCGGCCTCGCGCGTCAGCAACTGTTCCAGCACACGGTCGGCGACTGGCGTGGGCGGCAGGCTGGAGCGGTCGAATTCCACCTCGTCGCCCAGTTCCGCCTTCATGCGCCAGACGCGCGCCATTTCCGCCGCAAGTGTGACCCAGACCGTGCCGTATTCACCGCGCAGTTGCGCCGCCTCGCCATGCGTGCCGACCTCCGGCCGCAGCAGAGTGAACCCGCCGGCCGCCGCCATCACGTGGCGCACCGTCATGCCAGGGCGGAATGGCTGCTCGCCGGGGCGCGCGACATTGCCGGTGATCGAGACTGGCCGGTATTCCGCGATGGACACCGAGATCTGCTCCCGGTCCACGAAGCGCAGCAATTCCCGGCCATCCGCCAGGTAGGTCCGTAGCGGGCGGCTGGCGATCGCTGTCTGGATGCGCGACTCGACCTCGGCGAGCGTCGCGCCGGCGGCGGCAACGCGGCCTGCCAGGGGAAGCGGCAGGCTGCCATCAAGCTGCACCGCGACGCGCCGCAGCAGTTCAGGCCAACCTGCCACAGAAACTTCGAGCACGTCGCCAGTCTGCAACCGGTAGACCTCGGCCCGAGCCGGCAGATGCACAAGGCAAAGCATCGCCGCGGCGCAGGTCGCCCTCCACATCAATCGCCGGAATCCGGCGCCAGTCAGGGCGGATGGCGGCGCATCACCAGGCAGCCCACGGTGCCAATACCTTGGTCCTGCAAACACTCCACCACCTCCGGCTCGCGCCTGCCTTGGCGCTGTCTGGGGCAAGGCCTGGCCACGCACGCGGTCAGGTGACGTAGTCGCGTTCACGGCGCACCCGCCCCTCCTCCAGCCGCCGACGCCACCACGCCGCCGTCCGCGTCAGTCCCTCACGCAGGTCAACCCGCGGATGCCAGCCCGTGGCGGCCGAGAAGCGACCCGCATCGGCAAGAAGCTCCCGCACCTCGGAACGCTCGGGGCGCATCCGCTCCGCCTCCGTCTCGATCGGCTTGCCGCTTCCGGTAACCTCTATGACCAGCTGCGCGATCTCGCCAATCGTCACCGCCGAACCACTTCCGGCATTGTAGGCGCTGCCGAACTCCACCTGTGGCGCGACCCCGATCGCCAGGAAGGCGGCCACCGTGTCGCCGACGAAGGTGAAGTCCCTGACTGTCGAGAGGTCGCCGACACGGATGGTCGCAACCTTCGGGTCGAGCGCCTGTCGCAACAACGTCGCGATCACCGCCCGTTCGCTCTGGCGGGGGCCGAAGGTGTTGAAGGGCCGCAGGATCGCCACCGGAAGGCCGAAGGAACGCGCGAACGCTTCCGCCATCATGTCGGCGCCAATCTTGGACGCCGAGTAGGGCGACTGGCCCTGGAGCCGATGCGATTCCGCGATGGGCGAGACCAGCGCCGAGCCATAGACCTCACTCGTCGAGGTGTGCACGACGCGCAGGACATCGTTGCTGCGCGCGGCTTCGAGAACATTGAGCGTGCCGAGCACGTTGGTGTCCACGTAGGATTGCGGCGCCGCGTAGGAGTAGGGAATGGCGATCAACGCCGCTAGGTGGAACACCACGTCCTTCCCCACCGCGAGACGCCGCATCAGCGCGGCATCCCGTACATCGCCGCGCACAGCATGGACGCTCTCACGAACTGCCGGCGGAAGATCGTCGAGCCACCCGAAGGAATCGAAGGAGTTGTAGAGAGTAAGGGCCGTGACGTTCGCGCCGCTGCGCACGAGTTGCTCGGTGAGGTGCGATCCGATGAAGCCGTCCGCCCCGGTGACCAAGACATTGATGCCTTGGTAGCCGGTGGCCATGCGCCCAGCGCCTTCGTCCATGCCCACGCTCCTTAGATCTGCACGGTGAAGCTGGGTGCCCCGCCGAGCTCATTGCGCGATCCCGCCGCGCCCATGGCGGAGGATTGGCCGGCCGCAAGCATGGAGGGCCCGACTTGTGTCTTGTACAGACCCACCACGGCCAGAACGCCGCACAGGATCCATCCAATGTCGGACAGCAGCGTGCGGTTCGGGTAATAGGCTAGGTCAAGCCGCGCCTTGGTCGGGAACAGCACCTGCCGATATAGCCGGGCCGGCTCCGCACCCGGCGGATAGAGGGCGCCCTCGTCCCGGAACGCCACCTGGCTCGGCCCGAAGATGCCGGGCCGGTAGCCCAGCACGGCGCGGTGCGCATCGTCGAAGCAGTCCTCGAAGGCGAGACTCTCCGGCCTCGGGCCGACAATCGACATCTCGCCCTTGAGGATGTTGTAGAGCTGCGGCAGCTCATCGAGCTTCTTGGCCTCGAGGATGCGCCCGACCGGCGACATCCGGTCATCGCCCCGTACCGTCAACGGCCGTCCAGCCTCGACAGCGCACTTCTTGAACTTGCGGAACTTGAACAAGCGGAAATGACGCCCATCCTGCCCCAGGCGCGTCTGCGCGAAGAAGACAGGACGTCCACTCTCGATCAGGATCGCCAGAGTCACGAGCAGCAGCAACGGGCTGAGGAAAAGCAGCCCGATACTGGCGACAACGACGTCGAAAGCGCGGCTGCCTAGAGACGGCCGCCTGGTCTGGAACGGCTGGATGCTCATGTCAGCGCTCCCTGAAGCTGGATGGCCTTGCTCAGTGCGGTCACGACGGTCGCGACATCCGTGATCTCCATGGCCGGATGCAGCGGTAGCGTGATCTCGCGGTCGCAGAATTCCTCCGTGATGGGCAGGCTCACGCCAGGAAAACGGTCGAGATAGAAAGACAGATGGTGAACCGGCGGGTAGTGGACCGTGGTCTGCACACCGGCCTCGCGCAGGAAGATCGAGACGGTCTTCCGGGACAGCCCCTTGGGAAGCAGGACCGGCATGATGTGGTGCGCCGAGGCGCCGTCATCCATGAACGGCATGAGGATCTCCGGGCAATCCCGTGCAAGCGCCGCAGCATAGGCATCACGCAGCACGCGTCGCCTGGCGTTCCAACTATCGAGTCGCTCCAGCTGGACCAGGCCGATTGCAGCGCGAAGCTCGTCCATCCGGTAGTTGAAGCCGAGCATCGTCACGTCATAGTCCGCCGTGCGCGCATTCAGGCGCTCGAAGGTGCCGCTAGTCATGCCATGGCCTCGCAGCCGGCGCGTGCGCTCCAGAAGTTCCGGCGAACGGGACAGGATCATCCCGCCCTCGGCCGTCGTCATGTTTTTGTTGCCATAGAAGCTGAAAGCGGCGGCCGCGCCATAGGTACCGACACCCTCGATGCCGATGACATGCGCCGCATCCTCGACCAAGTGAACGCCGTGGCGCGCCGCGAGGTCCTGCCAGGCTTGCCGGTCGGCCAGGCGGCCGGCGAAATGGACCAGGATGACAGCACGCGTGCGTGGCGTGATTTTGGCTTCGACATCCGCGATGGAAAGGATCGGGTGATCCAGCGCCGTGATGTCGGCGAAGACCGGGGTGGCGCCGACGTAGAGAACGCTGTTCGCGGTGGCCACGAAGGTCAGGGAGGGCACCACGACCTCATCGCCCGGCCCGATATCGAGCGCCGCCAGGATCAGGTGCAGTGCCGCGGTACAGGAGCCGACGGCAACCGCATCGGCGGCGCCGTGCCGCGCCGCGAAGTTCTCCTCGAACCGCCGCACGCGCGCACCCATCGTAATCCATCCACTGTCGATCGTCTCGCACAGCGCGCGCTTCTCCGCGTCGCCAAGCTCCGGCTGGGCCACAAGCAACACCTGCGTATCCTCCCGTGCATTTCGGCCGTACCGGGCCGTGGACCCGCGATGACTGGGTCAGGCGACGAGCGCCACTTCCTCGAAGGCTGGCGGCTGTTCATCCCAGGCCAGGTTCTGTGCGGTTTGGAAATCCTCGATGCGACCGATATCGAGCCATAGCCCGTCATGCAGGAACGTCCCGGTCCGCACCTGCTCGGCCAGCAGACACAGGATCAGGTCGTCGAAGCCGAACGGCACGCCGTCGGGGATGTAGGACAGGGCCTGCGGTTCCATGCAGTAGACGCCCATGCTGACCAGGTTGGTCAGCACTGGCTTTTCCTTGAAGCTGGTGATCCGCCCGTTGGTCTGCTCGATGACGCCGAAATCCGTCTTCGTCCGGCGCAGCGACGTCGCCACCGTAACGATGTTGCCCTGCCGACGGTGACAATCAGCGAAGCTGGCGAGGCTGAGATTGGTGAGCACATCACCGTTGATCACCATGAAGGGCTCGTCGAGCTGTTCCTTCAACATGCACAACGGGCCGATGGTCCCCAGGGGCTCCCTCTCCTCGGTGTAGCGGATCCGCAGGTTCCACTGCGCGCCATCCTGGCAGAAGCTCTTGATCAGGTGCCCGAGGTAGCCGGTGGTGATGTAGACGTCGCGAATGTTGTTGCGACGCAGCCAGTTCAGCAGCAGCTCCAGTACCGGCTTGGCGCCCACCGGCATCAGCGGCTTGGGCAGCACCATCGTGTAGGGCCGGAGACGCGTACCTTTGCCCCCGCATTGAATGACCGCCTTCATTATTGCATGCTCCGTACGGGAGTTTCGTGGCGTTCCGCCGATATCGGGCGACACCGTGATCTTCGCGCCAAATGCGGTCGCTGTAAGCGGTCAGGAAGGATATGCCCCCATTGGGCCAGCGTCCTTCGGCCCGATGCCGTCAAGACATCGCCGCCTTCTCCGAAGGGGTACCCCGCTGCCTACTCCAGAGGATGGTCGGAAGGCGATTTACGAAGGCGGGCCCGCGGTGCGACCCTTGGCTCGTCTGCGATGCCTGCGGCAGCGCCTTGGAGAGGACCGCCTTGCCCCGCGATATCCTGCTCGGCCTGGGTCTTGCCCTCTCGACCGCGACGCAGTTCCGCGTGCCAGGGCTGCCGCTCGGTCCGGGCGAGCTATTTCTGAGCGCCTGGCTCGTGCTTGCGACGACGGCGCAACTGGTCGGTGGGCGGCCTGCTGCCAATCAGGCCCTCGGACGTCTCGTGACATTCTGGACGATCCTGGCACTGGCACTCTCGGTGGCGCTCGTGAGCGGCCTTGCGCGCGATCTGTTCCAGGACGTCAGCGGCATGCTGCACGACATCACCGCCTATCTGCTGATGATGGCGATCGGCCTCATGCTCATGCTGGAGCTGCAGGATGGACGGCGGCGGAGAGGCGCCATCTGGATCTTCGTAGGCCTGAGCACGGGCATCGTGATCATCCAGCTCCTGAGCGGCTTCGGACTGAACCTCGTGCCTGGCGTCGACAACTGGTTCTACGACCGCTTTCGCGGGTGGTCGGAGAACCCCAACCAGCTCGGCTTCTTCGTGGTGGTGCTCACCTTCATGGCGCTTCATCTGGCGGAGACCGCGCCATCGCCAACGGAGCGCGTTGGCGGCCTGGCCTGTGCGGCGGTGGCGGGCCTCGCCGGCGTCCTGACGCGGAGCGATTCCTATGTGGTCGCCCTTCTCATCGGCGCCTCCGCCTGGGTCGCACTCACCGCCTTCGTGTGGTTCCGTACCCTCCGCTCGGGCCTTGTGCTGCGCGGCGCCACCGTGCTGTTCGCGCTTCTCTCGATACCGCTCGCAGCCGCGGCCTTCGCACCCTTCGCAGCCGCAGCGCTGGAACGCATCGAAGATACCTCGGCGAGCCTGTACAATGACAATGAGCAGGGCGAGACGCGGCTGCAGCTGTGGATCGAGGCGCTCGACCGCGGCTACCAGTCCGGATTGATCGGCTTTGGCCCGGGTCCGCAGCTGACCAGCAAGTCGTACAAGCGCCCGCCGCCTGAGAAGTTCGAAGCCCATAACACCTTTCTCGATCTTTTCGTCCAGGGTGGCCTGGTGGCACTCGCGGCCTTCATCTGGCTGGTTGGCAGCGCCGCACTCGGCGCCTGGCGCACCCGTCTAGCCGGAATGCTGGCGCTGATCGGTGCCCTGACCGCTTTCGGACTATTCCACTACGTCGTGCGCCAGCCGATTTTCTGGTTTGGCGTGGCGGCCTGCCTGCTGGAGGCCAATCGGCTCGTCGCTGCATCGGGTCTGCGGCTCCTGCCTCTGCGAACGGAAGTATCGACATGAACCAGGGCTTCGGCGCCTCCCCGCCAATCGTCTTGCTCCTGAACATCCTGCGCCGGCGCTGGTGGGTCGTGGGCGCCTGCATGACCATGGCGGCGCTGATGGGCCTGGCGCTCGGTTCGCTGTTTTCGCCGGTCTACACGGCGAAGGTCCAGATCGTGCTTGACGAACAGGTGGCGGCCCGTGCGGCGCGCATCGACGATGCCGCGGTACAGACCTGGGTAGAGCTTCTGTCGACGGCCAGCCACATCAGGCGCTTGCATGCCAGCCTGGATGAGGATCCGATCCAGCCCGATGATGCGAGCTTCGCGCGGCCGCTCCTCACGGATCTCGCGGAGAGGGTGGCAGCGACGCTGGATCCCTGGCTGCGCGGTTCAACGCCCGACACATCCGCCACGACTGATGCAGCGCAGGATCTGCGCCTGCCGACCCTGAAGGAGTTGGAGCGCGGGCTGCGGTCCTTCAAGGAACGGCAGTCGCGCATCCTGTCCGTGACCTTCACCTGGACGGATCCGAACGTCGCGGCGGCCATCGCCAATCGTAGCGCGGCGCTGTTCCTTGAACACAACTTCCAGCTTCAGATGGCCAGTCGTGAGCAGGCGCGGGAAGCGGTGCAGCGTCGCATGGTGCTCGCCCGCGCGGATCTGGGCCGGGCGGCTGCGACGCTGGCGCAATTCCGTGTGGAGCATGGTGTCTCCGACGCCGACCGCGCGGACCAGATCGATACCCAGATCGCGGAAGCCAACCGCCAGCTCGCGATCGCGAGCTCGGGCCTCCAGGCAAGCCGGCAACTCGGCGCGCTGGAGGGTCCGGTCGCCTTCGTCGCGCGGCTGCCGATCGGCACGCAGCCGGCCGCCGTTGCTGTTCCGGCCGGAAATGAAGATTCCGCAATCCTTGAATCGCGCGTGCAGTACCTGGTTCGCCGGCTTGCGGTCCTGCAGGAGGCAAGCGCGGGTGCGCGGAGTGCCGAGGCGCGGCTGCGCGAATTGCGGCTTGAGGCAGGGGCCGCGGCAGAGAGCTTCGAATCGCTTCTGAAGCAGGAGGCCGAGCTGCGTGACGGGACGATCCTGCCCGAGGCGAAGATCGTCTCGCTGGCCAATGCACCGAGCCAGCCGAGCTCACCCGATCCAATCTTCTTCCTGCCGCCAGCGTTGCTCGTGGGCGCCATTGGCGGCGGGCTGCTCGCCATCGTGCTCGAGCGGATCGACCGGCGGCTGCGCACCGAACGCACGGCGGAAGCCGCCCTGGGAGCGCGCTGCATCGGCGTGGTTCCACGGGTTCGTCGCACGGGAACGCTCGTGCCCCTGCGTACCCTGGCGCTGGAACCCTTCGCTCCCTACACCCGGGCGATCCGATCCGTGACGATGACGGTGCTGGGATTCCCGACGGACCAGCGCGGCGGCAAGGTGATCCTGTTCACATCGAGCGTGAAGCAGGACGGCAAGACCGCGCTGGCGGTAAGTTTCGCGTCCTATGCCGCCCTGCTGCGGCGCCGCGTCCTGGTGATCGACCTGGACCTGCCATCACCCGAAGTCGGACGTCTGCTCGGCGGCGCGACCGGACCCGGTGCGCTGGAGGTCCTGAAGGGAGTGCCCGCGGAGACGGCGATACATCGGAACGGCGAGTTCGGCATCGACTACCTGCCGCTGTCGGCCGGCCCGGTCGATCCGCTGCTGCTGATGGCGGATGAGGGGATGCGCGCGCTGCTGGAGGCGTTGCGCCGTCGCTACGACTGCATTGTCATCGACGGTGCGCCGCTGCTCGGCAACCCGGAAGCGCGGGTCCTCGTCGCGCTCGCGGACCACGTGATCCTGACGCTGCGATGGGGGTGGACGGAAGTCGAGACGGCGCGTGCGGCGATGCGCGAGATCCGCAAGGTGGCGCATCCCGCATCCAGGTCCGCGTCGGTGAGCAGTGTGCTCACGGAGGTCGACCTGAGGCTTTACGCGACCTACCCCTCCGGCATGGAAAATGGAGAGACCGGGCAACCTCGGCTTTCCGACGCTTCGGATCGTGGCGTCGCCGGTGCCTGAATGCATCGCAGGATTGTTGGCAGGAGGAGGAATATCTTGAAGCCCAGGGTCGGATTCCGTGCGGTGCGAAATGGGTTGGCCCTCGCCGTGACGATGGCCCTGGCGCTGGTGGCAGGATCCGCTGCGGCGCAGTCCAGCGCCACGCCGCAGCATTATGTTGTCAGCCTTCGCGGGGCTTATCCGCCCGCGCTGGCCGTCGGATTCAATCTGGCCGATGTCAGCTCAAGGTCGGGGCTGGATCGGCTTCCCAACGGCATGAAGGGCGTGCTCTGGCTGCGCAGCGGCTTCAACGGGCGGCGCAATGAATGCACCTGGCGCATGGACGATGCCGCGGTGCTGGCCGCCGTCGCCTCGGTGCGGCGCCATCCAAGGTTCAGCGGAATCTATTTCATCGCCGACGAACCACATCCCTCGCTATGCCCGGAGGCACCGCGACGCATCGCGGAGCGGAGCGAGTTGATCCGCGCCGCGCATCCGGGCGCCCGTACCTTCATCGTGGTGCTGAACACCTACAGGTATCCGGGCGAGCTGGAGCAGTTGAAGGACGCGGCGGACTACATCGGCATCAATCCCTACCCGTGCAACCGCCGGAACATCGGGCGCGGCTGCGACCTGCCTGCGATGCGCGCGCGGATCACGCAGGCGCTTGCCGCCGGGGTCGAGCCCGAGAGGCTCGTGCCGGTCTTCCAGGCCTTCGGGCAGACCTGCACCACAAGCCAGCCTGGCTATCAGCGCCTGCCGACGGAGGCGGAGATGGAATCGATGCTGGCGGTCTGGGACGAGTTGGTACCGCCGGCACGCCGGCCCTTCGACATGACCTACACTTGGGGTTCGCAGCCGCGGCACGCCTGTCCCAGTCTCTCCATGGCAGATGGCGGCGAGCACCCGAACCTGCGCGGCGTGTTCGCCGCCTACTTCGCGCGTCTCGCGGGGCGCTGATGCACGTCGCGGCCCGACCCGCGTGCGGCCTGCCCGAGAGCGTTGACCGGGAACCGCGGCCATGACCGCGCACCTGCTGCTGGTCGGGGGAGAGGATCACGAGCTTCGCATCCCGTTCCTCCTTGCCCTACGCCGCAACGGCTTCCACGTGTCGGCGGCCGGAACCGGGCGGCCGGAGCCCTTCGCCCGGGCCGGGCTCGCCTATCACCGCTTCCGCTTCGACCGCTCCGCCAACCCGCTCGCGGATCTGCGGAGCCTTGCCAGCCTTGCGGATCTGTTCGAGGAGGTGCGGCCGGATGTCATCCAGTCCTTCGACACCAAGCCGAACATCCTCGTGCCCCTCGCCGCGCGCCGCCAGGCCCGCGCCAAGGTCATCCGGACCATCAACGGCATGGGCTGGCTGTACTCGTCGAACAACCCGGTGGCGCTTGCACTACGCCCCGTGTACTGCGCGTTGAACCAGATCGCCACGCGCTGGACGGCGGCGACGGTGTTCCAGAACAGCGTGGACCGGGCGTATTTCGAAAGTCGCGGCATGGTCGGTGCCGGGCGGAGCCGGCTGATCCCCGGCTCCGGCGTCGATGTCACAGCCGCCGAGCCGGCTTCCGCATGCGGCGATTGCGGCCTCACGCTGCGCGCGGATCTCGGCATTGGGACGTCGCCGGTCGTCATGACCGTCACGCGCCTGACCCGCCAGAAGGGCATCCCCACCCTGCTGGACGCGGCGGCGCTGGTTCACGCGACCCGGCCGGAGGTCCGCTTCCTCCTGGTCGGACCGCGCGAGGGCGAGGGACGGCTTGCCGTGTCGCAGGCCGAGATCGACGCGCATGCGCCCTACGTCATCGCGACGGGAAGGCGAGCTGATGTGCCCCGGCTGCTCGGCCTCGCGGATGTGTTCGCGTTTCCCACGCAATACCGCGAAGGGGTTCCGCGCGCCCTGCTGGAGGCGGCGCTGGCCGGCTTGCCCCTGGTCGCGACGCGGATGCCCGGATGCACGGATGTGGTGGACCACGGCAACACCGGCCTGCTCGTACCGCCCGGCGACCCACGGCAACTCGCGGCGGCGATCCTGGAACTGCTGGACAACCGCGAGGCCGCGCTGGCGATGGGCCAGTGTGCCGCGGCGCTGGTCCGGCGGGAGTTCTCGCTCGATCGCACCGTCGATCGCTACGCCGGCCTCTATGCAGAAGTTCTTTCAGGCCGCTGAGACTGGCTACCGCGATCCGCTCAGCGCGGCAGGCGTAAACCCCGCCGGTTCCCGCACGGCTTGGTCAAGCCCGCCGCATACGCGATCACGCGCGGCACCTTGTGCTGCCTGCCCAGCCGGCCGGTGCGGCGCATCCAGCCGAGGAAGCTGCCTTCGGGCGCGCCGTTGCGCCGCGTAGTCGTCGTTGCCGGCGGCGAGCCGCGCATCGATCGCCCCCGCCAGGCGGTCAGCCAATCCAATTCCTTCGCATGTCACCTCGATCAGCCAGTGGTGTCGCCCGCGCAATCCGATGCAGGCGGTGCCGGTGGTGGGCTGGGTCGCGGACCGGGCGGTGCCGCCCTTCGCGGCGACGGCCGCAGCCTGGGTCGCCGCCGCCGCATGGCCGCGCTGACCTGGTGGCTGTGTCGTGCGGCGCTGGCGGGCGGCCATTCCTGGGCTTAGGCGCGCTCAGGGGTCGCGCATGAAGCGGCGCGCGGCGTCGGCGACCATGGCGGGCAGGTCGAGCGGGATGTCCATCGCGCTGACCTTGTCGTCGATCAGCAGGAACGACAGGCCGTGCACGAAGGTCCACAGCTTCAGGCCGCGGTCGAGGATCGAAGGATCATCGATGGGCGCGCCGTAGCGATGCGACAGGTGGCGCAGCAGCACGCCGAAGGTCTCCCGCCCCTTCTGCATCAGCCCCGGATTGTGGCCATGGGTGCGGGTCAGGCTGAACATCAGCTTGAAGACGCCGCTCTCGCGCGTCGCGAACCGGATATAGGCCACACCAATCGCCGCGACCGCTTCCTCGCTGCCCGGCGGATGCGCATCGCTGGCCTCCTGCATGGCCGCCTTGTGACGCTCCATGCCCTCCGAGGCGATGGCGTCCAACAGCGCGTCACCATCGGCGAAATAGCGGTAGGGCGCGGCGGTCGAGACTCCGGCGGCGCGCGAGGCATCCGACATCGTCAGGCGGTCCGGACCCTTCTGCTCCACCAGAAGCGTCGCGGCTTCGATCAGGGCCGCCCGCAGGTCGCCGTGGTGGTAGTGCGCTTTCTTCATGCGGCGCCCTCCTGATCCTCATCCGCGAATAACGCCAGGTCAGCAATTGCCATTGGCATCGACCTCCCCACTTATGTTATAACTTCTAACATAGTCGTCGGAGTTTCGCCATGCCGGGCCTCGGGACCAGCCTTGTCAACACCGGTCTTGTGATCCGGCGCCTCGTCCTGACCGGCGCCGTCCTCGGCCTTTCGGCAGCCGCGGTCATTGGCGGGGGCGACCTGCTGGCGCAGCGCGCGGCCGCTGTCCCCCCGCCGCCCGCGGCGCCGCTCACGCCGGTCGCGGTCACGCGGGTGGCGCCACAGGCGGGCTATGCGGTCACCCGCCGCTTCATCGGCCAGATCGAGGCGCCGGGCCGGATCGACCTCGGCTTCGAGCTAAGCGGCCGCATCGTGGAGATCCTGGCGCGGGAGGGGGACGAGGTGCGTCGCGGCGCCCCGCTGGGCCGGCTGGACACCGCCGCGCTGGAGGCGCAGCGCGCCGTCCTGTTGGCCGAACGCGCAGCGCTGGCCGCCGATGTGGAACTGGCGCGGCTGACGCGGACGCGGGACGAGCAGTTGGCCCGCAGCGGGTTCCGCTCCGAATCCGCGCGTGACGATTCCCGGCTGGCCGTGGTGCGGCTGGCGGCGCGGATGGCGGCGCTGGATTCGCAGATCGCGGGCGTCGATATCCAGATCGCCAAGTCCACCATCGCCGCCCCCTTCGATGCCGTGGTCGGCGGGCGGCTGGTGGATCCTGGGCAGAACATCGGAGCCGGCGCGCCGGTCCTCACCTTGTTCGAACAGGCGGCGCCGCAGCTCCGCGTCGGGCTGCCGGTCGGGCTCGCGGGCCAGCTCGCGCCCGGCGCCGGCGTCGCGGTGGAGATCGAGGGGCGACGGATGGCAGGGCAGGTCCTGCGCCTGCGGTCGGACCTTGACCTCACAACCCGCACCCGCGGCGTCGTGGTCGCGTTGCCGGAGGATGCGCGCCTCGCCTTCGGCCAGACCGGCAGCCTGCTGCTGGAGGAGGAAGTGGCGGAGCCCGGATTCTGGGCGCCGGTGGCCGCCATGCGCGAAGGCGGCCGCGGCAGCTGGACTGTGCTGACGATCGCCAGCGGCCCGGCCGGCGAGACGGTGGCGCCGGCGGCGGTCGAGGTCATCCACATGGCGGGCGACCGCGTCTTCCTGCGCGGCGTGCTGGCCCCGGGCGCCAGGATCGTCTCCCGCGCACCGGCCCGGGTCGCTCCCGGCCAGGTCGTCGCGGTGCTGGCGGAGTGACGGCGATGGAGACCCTGTTCTTTCGCCAGCCGCGCCTCGTCGTGCTGGCGCTGTTCGTCCTGATCGTCTCCGGCGTCTCGGCCTTCGTGACCATCGGGCGGCAGGAAGACCCGACGATCACGAACATCTTCGCCTCCATCACCACGGTCTACCCCGGCGCCGATCCGGGACGGGTGGAAGCGCTGGTCACCGCCAAGATCGAGACGCGGCTGCGGACGATCCCCGAGATCGCGGAGCTGTCCTCGACCTCCGCCACCAGCGTCTCCGTGGTACTGGTCGACCTGGCGGACACAGTGCCGGCCGCGCGCATCGAACAGGTCTGGGCGGAAATCCGCGACGCGCTCGCCGATGTGCGCCGCGACTTTCCGCCGGGTGTCCAGGAACCGGAATTCAACAGCGACGGCGCCGGCGGCTATGCCGCGATCTTCGCCATCGTCGCACCCACCGGCCATTCGCTGTCCCGCGCGGCGCGGGAGGCGGAGGCGCTGGCGGACGCGCTGCGCGCCGTGCCCGGCACCAAACTTGTGGACCTGCACGGCGCGCCGGAGGAGGAGGTGCTGGTTAGCGTCGATCCGGCGAAGGCCGCGTCGCTTGGCCTGACGGCGGATGCCATCTCCGCCGCGATCCGCGCCGCGGATGCGAAGATGCAGGCCGGCCGGCTGCGCGGCGCCTCCAGCGACCTGCTGCTCGGCATCACGGGGGAGATCACCGGCCTCGACCGCCTGCGCCGCGTCGTGGTGCGGGAGGATGCGGCCGGGCGCGCGGTGCTGCTGGGCGACATCGCCAGCGTGACGCGCGGTGCGCGCGTGCCGGCGGCGGAAGCCGCGATCCATCGCGGACAGCCCGCGATCCTGGTCTCGGCGAAGCTCGAGGAAGGCCTGCAGGTGGATCGCTGGATGGCGCGGATGCATGCGACGGCGGAACGCTACGGCGCGGCGATGCCGATGGGCCTCGGCGTCGAGATCGTCTTCGACCAGAGCCGCTACACGGCCGAGCGGCTGCGCGAGATCGCCATCAACATGGCGCAGGGAGTCGCCCTGGTCGTCCTGGTGCTGTTCCTGACGCTTGGCTGGCGTTCCGCGCTGATCGTCGCTCTGGCGCTGCCCATCGTCACGCTGGTCTCGATCGCCACGCTGAAGGCGCTCGGCGTGCCGATCCACCAGATGTCGGTCACCGGGCTGATCGTGGCGCTCGGCCTGCTGGTCGACGCGGCCATCGTGATGGTGGATGACATCGGGGCGCGGCTGCGTCGTGGCCTGGCGCGGATGGACGCCGTCGCAACCTCCGTCCGCCGGCTGGCCATGCCGCTGCTGGCCTCGACGGTGACGACCATCCTGTCCTTTCTGCCGCTGATCCTGCTGCCGGGACCAGCCGGCGATTTCGTCGGCTCCATCGCCATCGCGGTCGTTGTGATGCTGGCTTGGTCCTTCGTCGTGGCGATGACGATCACGCCGGCGATCGCCGGTTGGTGGCTGCGCAGCGCGGATGGCACACCGCGGCGGGAGGGACCGCTGCTGCGGCTGTTCCGCGGCAGCGTACGGCTTGCGATTGCCAACCCGATCCGCGCCATCGCGCTTTCCCTGGTCCTGCCGGTGCTCGGCTTCGTCGCGCTGCCGACGCTGACGGCGCAGTTCTTCCCGGGCGTGGACCGGGACCAGTTCACCATCGATGTGGAACTGACGGTCGGCGCCGCCCTGGAACAGACCGCCGCGACGGTGCGCGAAATCGACGAGAGGCTGCGCGCCGAACCCGACATCGCCTCCGTCACCTGGGTGCTCGGCCGGTCCGCGCCGGCCTTCTACTACAACATCGTCGGCAACCGCGACCAGGCGCCCGGCTTCGCGCAGGCGCTGATCACCACGGCCTCGCCCGCCGCGACGGACCGGCTGATCCGCGCGTTGCAGTCCAGCCTGCCGCCGGCTTTCGCGGAGGCGCAACTGCTGCTGCGCGGCCTGGTCCAGGGGCCGCCGGTGGATGCGCCGGTGGAGCTGCGCCTGGTCGGGCAGGATATCGCCACGCTGCGCGAGGTGGGCGACGCGCTGCGGGCCCGCGTCGCGGCGCAGCCGCAGGTGACGGTCGCGCGGACGACGATCGGCGGCGGCGCGCCGAAGCTGATGCTCGACATCGACGAGGGCCGTGCGCGGCTGCTCGGCCTCGACCTCGCGCAGGTGGCACGGCAGCTGGAAGCCGCGCTGGAGGGTGTGGTCGGCGGCTCGCTGCTGGAGGGCACGGAGGAATTGCCGGTGCGCGTCCGGCTCGGCGCGGGGCTGCGCGGCGACCCGACCGCCATCGCGGACATGCCGATGCTGCCGCCGACCGCCGCGACGCTGTCAGCGCAGGGGCTGTTTCCCGGCGTGGCACTTTCGGCCCTCGGCACGCTTCGGCTGGCGCCGGCGGAAAGTGCGGTGACGCGCCGC
This sequence comes from Falsiroseomonas sp. HC035, assembly GCF_050563525.1. NCBI lineage: Bacteria > Pseudomonadati > Pseudomonadota > Alphaproteobacteria > Acetobacterales > Roseomonadaceae > Falsiroseomonas > Falsiroseomonas sp. HC035. Next base: position 18,871 of record NZ_JBNXUN010000004.1, on the reverse strand, counting down.
AATGGCGAGCGGGTGAACACCGTGCAGGCCTTCCTGATGCCCGGCGTATTGCCGCAGGAGGCGCTGGGCGCCGTGCTGCGCAGCCTGGAGGCGGAAGGCTTCCAAATGCCCGAGGGCATACGCATGGAAACCGGCGGCGACGCCGATGCGCGCGCTGCCACGGTGCAGGCGCTGATCGCGCCGCTCGGGCTGATCGTGGTGCTGTCCATCGCGGTGGTGGTGCTGACCTTCAATTCCTTCCGCCTGACGCTGATCGCCTTCATGGTGGCGGGCCTGTCGGCGGGGCTGTCGCTGCTGGCGCTCGCGGTCTTCAACTTTCCCTTTGGCATCAACGCGATCATAGGTCTTATCGGATCCATCGGCGTGTCGATCAACGCGGCGCTGATCGTCATCTCCGCCTTGCAGGAGGATGAGGCCGTGGCGCAGGGCGACCAGGCGGCGATGGCCGAGGTCGTGGTGGGCGCGGGCCGGCACATCCTGTCGACGGCAATCACCACCTTCGGCGGCTTCCTGCCGCTGATCCTGGGCGGCGGCGGCTTCTGGCCGCCCTTCGCCATGGCGATCGCGGGCGGCGTGCTGCTCTCGCCGCTGCTGGCCTTCTGGTTCACCCCGGCGATATTCCAGCTGATGCAGCGGCGGGTGCCGGTGGCTGCCGCCCTGCCCGCAGGGCCGGATGCGGTGGTCCGGCCGGCAAGTGCCTTCGCCGTGGCGCTGCCTCAGTCGGCCGGGTGAGGCCCTCCAATGAGCCTCGATCTTCTCTACCACGCCCTGCTGGCCGCCTTCCTGGCGCATGAACTCGATGCGGTGAAGCGGCACGAATGGCGCGTGCTGCCGCTGACCCGCTTCCTGCCGGACCGGGTGGGCGCGCAGCTGTTCATCTGGAGCCATCTACCGCTGATCCTCGCCGTCCTCCACTACGGTGAGGCGGATGCGACGCGGGACGGCTTCCGGCTTGGGCTTGCCATCTTCGCCGTGGCGCATGTCGGCCTGCACTGGGGTTTCCGGACGCATCCCGCCTACGAGTTCAACAACCCTTCCTCCTGGGGGCTGATCCTGCTGACCGGGATTCTGGGCGTGGCCTATGTGCTCGGCGCCGTGGCATGAGCCCACCGGACCTGCGCACCCTGCCGCCTCTCAAAGCTTCGAGCCCGCGCCGCCGGCCAGGATCCTGAGCACCTTGCGCATCAGCTCGGCGGGCAGGTGTTGCCTGGCGCGCCGGGCAAGGATGAGCTGCCGCACGCCCCAGGCCAGGTTGCCGGCGAGGCGCAACGGCGCGCCCGCCACCGGATGCCGCGCGCTGAACATCCGCCGCTGGTGCTGCAGGCGGGCGATGCCACCGCCGCGCAGGTCGGTGGGTATGTTCGTGCCGAACAGCCCATGCAGCGTTCGCAACTGGGTCTCGACGACGTTGCGGCCAAGCCGGCCGGGCATCATGTCGCGCAGGCGGCGCCAATCCAGGTCGGGTTCCGTCCTGGCAAGTTCGGCCAGGTCATGCAGGTGGCGAAGGTCGATCCGCCCGCGCCAGTAGTCGCCCTCCTTGATCAGGTCATGCACGATCCAGTGCAGCGCGCGGGACGTTGCCGAGGGGACCCTGGCACGGACCCCTTCACGGTCCTCGAGCCGGGGCCGGTCCTGGTGCTGCCACCGCAGATAGCCGGCGCTGAGGCTGCTGGGACGGTGCCGCAGCTCCAGCATGCCCACATCCTGCGGCCGCTCCATTCCGCGCGTGCCGATGGCGTCGCGGTAGCCGAGGCGCAGCAGGCAGGCCCGCGCCGCCTCGATTTCGGCCTCCTCGACGGCCAGGTCGAGATCGCGCGTGATGCGGTTGCCGAGGCTGTCCTCCGCGTCACGGAACAGCCGGATCGCGCCTTTCAGAAGCGTCGGCTCGATGCCCTGCTGGTTCAACGCGGCCAGAGCCTCCCGCAACTGCGCCCGCAGGCGGAGGTTCCGCTTCAGGTTGCGTCCATGCAGGAACGCCAGGTAGGCGCGACCCTCCTCCGGCAGCGCATCCAGGCGGCCGGCACGGCGCAGCGCATCATGCAGCGCCGGCGTCAGCAGCGTCCGGTTCGCCAGGGCGATCACCGCCATCCAGTCCGGGTTCTCCGGGGGGGTGCCACGCAGGCAGGCGACCAGGGCCTCCAGGGCGCTGCCGCCCCGCATCAGCGGCAGGTCTCGTGCAGCAGCTCCACCGCATCCTCAAGGCGGGAGTAGGTCAGGCGGTGGCATTGCGCCTGTCGCAGGGCCAGGCGCAGCGCTTCGAAGCCGGCCGGTGTCAGCACGCGGCCTTCCGCATAGGCGTCCTGCAACATCCAGCGCAGGCCGGTGGGTGAATCGACCGGCGTGAGGCCGGCCTTGGCCCCCGGCCGACGATCGAGCTGCATGAGCCATCCGACAGGGTGGGGCCGGCCTGGCACCAACGCCTGCGGCAGGGGGTAGCGCACGCGCTTCCGGTCCGGGCGCCGGAACACCGGGGCATCCCCGATGTCGGGGCGGAGGTCGGCGAGCAGGTCCCAGGCGCCAGGCTTGACCGCAGGGGCGAAGGGCACGCCCGTCGCCCGGCCATCCGCGGCCAGCAGGACCAGGTCGTCGCCTGCGAAACCGAAGCCTGGACCGGCCAGTGCCAGGGCAAGCGTCGTCTTGCCGGCGCCCGGCCTGCCGCTGAACAGCAGCATCCGGTCACCTCGCAGCAGCGCCGCCGCATGAAGGGCGAGTTCGTAGGTGCCCCTTCCAAGCACCTCGTTCATCACCTGGGCCTTCAGCGCCGTGGCCGCCTCCTCCCGCGGGCAGGACAGCAGCAGGTCTCCGTCGCGGAACAGTTGCACGTCGCCGTCCTGCCCGATGACGTCCAAGGTCACATCGGGCACCGGGCCCGGACCTTCGAGGTGCGCGAAGATCGGCGCCAGATCCGGCCCGGGCGCGGGTGCATGGCGTATGCGGGTCGCGACGCCCGCCACGAGCAGGTCCTGGCAGCGCATCCGACCGGGCGAGGGCTCGGGCACCTGCCGGATGAAGTCGAGCCTGGTCCATTCGTGGATCGCGGCGTCGAGATGCCGCCGCGCCGCCCCGGGCTCCAGGCCCGCTGCGGCGAGTTCATCCAGGATGTCCTGCTGGCCCAGCCCATCCTCGACGCAGCGCCAGAGATGGGCGGCAGCATCATTGATCTCGAACAGCTTCTGATCCGCGGCGCTGAACAGGATGTTCCGCCCGGCCATGACGCCGAAACGCATTCCGGGGGCCCTGACCAGGCGCCCAGGTCCCAGGCGCCCGGGTCGCGGCGCGCCCTGCCGGTCGTCCAGCGCCCAGGCAGCGACGCCGGGAGGTGCGTCGTCGAGCACTGGATTGCCCACCGCTTCCGCCGCTTCGCTCCCGCCCAAGTTCCGGGCGGTTTCCCGCTGGTGATCGACCATTGGATCGGCCAGGATCGCGGCGGTGGCTCCCTCTAGGTCCCGCCGCGGCCGGCGCCGCGGCCATTGCCAGCATTGCCGTTACCGTTACCGTTACCGTTGCCGTTACTGTTGTTTCCGTGCCCGTTGCCCCGGTTGCCGTTGCCGTTGCCGTTGCCATTGCCATTGCCGCGGCCGCCGCCGACGGCACCAGGCAGGCCGAGCCCGCCGCCGCGACCACCACCACCACCACTTGCCGCAATGGCGTTGGATGTCAGTGATGTGGACAGCAGCAGGGCGATCGCAGGGGGCGTCACCACTGCGAACTTGCCGCATTTGTCGAGGAAGGCGCGACGATCCTCATCGACACCAGCCGGGGTTGTCTCCGGTTGCTTGTCGTCGCTGTGAGGACTGTGGCTCATGAGGAACTCCGCACCAGGGGTGAAGCCGGTTGGCAGTTTCAACTCTCGCAAAAGGTCAGCCCGGGAGCCAGGACAACAAGGGGCTACTCCTTCGGAGCGGCACGCGTCAGTCGGTACGCAGGTCGCCGCCGAAGGCCGCGACGATGCGCTCGGCCTCCTGCCTCCCGGCGCAGAGGCTGCGGGGTAGAGAATGCCGATCCCTGCGGTGCCGGAGGGCGCCGAAGGCGGCGGCGCGGGCGATCACCTGCCAAAGGCGTGCCGAGACGTCCGCCCGGGGGGCGATGCGCCAGCTTTGCGGGGTGCCGGTCACGGCTGGCAGTTGAATGCCGCTTTCGCCTCCCGCATATCGCGCCATCGGTTCCGGTAGCGAGGGAGCAAGCGGTGAGCGAGACGGTGGAGCGGCATGAATTCGGCGCCGAGGTGGGGCGCCTGCTCGATCTGGTGGTGCATGCGCTGTATTCGGAGCGCGAAATCTTCCTGCGCGAACTGGTGGCCAATGCCGCCGATGCGGTGGACCGCCGCAGGTTCGAGGCGCTGTCCGACAACGACCTGGGCCTGCCGGCCGAAGTTCGCGTGCGGGTGGTGCCGGACCAGGCGGCGCGGACGCTGACCATCTCCGACCCCGGCATCGGCATGGACAAGGCCGATCTGGCCCAGCATCTCGGGACCATTGCGCGGTCCGGCACCCTCGCTTTCGCGAAGTCGCTTGCCGAGGCGCCACCCGGCGACAAGCCGAGCCTGATCGGCCAGTTCGGCGTCGGCTTCTACAGCGCCTTCATGGTCGCCGACCGCATCGAGGTCACCTCGCGCCGTGCGGGGCGCGAGGAAGCCTGGGTCTGGGCCTCCGAGGGCAAGGGCGAATACACCCTGGCACCCGGCGCCCGTGCGGAGGCCGGCACCGACATCGTGCTGCACATGAAGCCGGATGCCGGGGAGTTCCTGGAGGCGCATCGCCTGCAGGCCATCATCCGCAAATGGGCCGACCACATCACCATCCCCATCACCGTCGCCCGCGACGGCGTGGACGAGCCGGCGAATGAGGGAACCGCGTTGTGGCGGCGGCCGAAGGCGGAGGTGACGGAGCCGCAGTACGAGGAATTCTACCGTCACGTCGCGCACGCCTTCGACAAGCCCTGGGCCACGCTGCACTGGCGCGCGGAGGGCGCCCTGGATTTCTCCGCGCTGCTGTTCATCCCCGGCATGAAGCCGTTCGAGGCGGTGGAGGGCGAGCGTGAAAGCCGCGTGCGGCTGCATGTCCGGCGCATGTTCATCACCGATGAGGCGAGCCTGCTGCCGCCCTGGCTGCGCTTCGTGAAGGGCGTGGTCGACACCGAGGACCTGCCGCTCAACGTAAGCCGGGAGATGCTGCAGGCGACGCCGCTGCTGGCCCGCATCCGCAAGGCGGTGACCGCGCGCGTGCTGTCGGAGTTGAAGGCCAAGGCCCAGGACGCCGAGAGCTATGCTGTGTTCTGGGACGCCTTCGGCGCGGTGCTGAAGGAAGGCGTCTGGGAGGATGGCGAGCACGCGAAGGACATCGCGGCGCTGCTGCGCTTCCGGTCCTCCGCCGTGGAGGGCTGGACGAGCCTGTCGGACTACCTGGCGCGGATGAAGGAGGGGCAGGAGGCGATCTACGTCCTGGTCGGCGACGATGCCGCGGCCCTGGCAAACTCGCCGCAGCTCGAGGGTTTCCGCGCGAAGGGTGTGGAGGTCCTGCTGCTGTCCGACGGCATCGATGCCTTCTGGCCCGAGCGGCTGGGCGCGTTCGACGGCACGCCGATCCGCAGCATCACCCAGGGCAGCGTCGATCTCTCGAAGGTCGCGGGACAGGCGCCGGAGGGTGAGGCCGCGGATGTCGCCATGCTGCTGGGCCTGCTGAAGGATGCGCTGCGCGAGGACGTGTCGGAGGTGCGCGCGACGGATCGGCTGGTGGACAGCGCGGCGGTGCTGGCCGCGGCGCAGTACGGCCCCGACCTGCAGATGCAGCGCATGCTGCGGCGCGCCGGGCGCGAGTCCGGCGCCGGCCTGCCGGTCCTCGAGATCAACCCGCGCCACCCCTGGATCCGCAGCCTCGCTGAGCATGCGGCGACGGAGACCGCGCTGAAGGAGAAGGCCGGGCTGCTGCTCGACCTGGCCAGGGTGCAGGACGGCGACAGCCCGCGCGACCCAGCCGGCTTTGCACGCCAGGTGGCAGCGGCCCTTGCTGCAGGAGCGGGCTGACGACGGTGCCCGGCGCCACGCGCCGGGCTGCTGCGACAGGTCGAAGCAGGTCGTAGCCCGAAGGAAGTAGCACCTATCCGCCCTTGGCAGATGGGCGGTCGAGCCTGTCTCATGCAACCGGATCGGCGCAGGCACGGCCATCGCCAAGCCCGACCTGCCGGAGGCTGAAATGAGCATGGCCAGCACGCCCAATATCATCAACGGCACCGCCAATGCGGAGGACCTGCTGGGCACCGGAGGTTATGATTCGATCTCCGGCTTCGGCGGCAACGACCGGCTCTACGGGCGCGGTGGCAACGATTTGCTGAGTGGTGGTGGAGGCAACGATCGCCTCGACGGCGGCACCGGCGTGGATACGATGCTGGGCGGGTCTGGCAATGATGTCTATGTCGTCGACAGCGTCGGCGACCTGGTGATCGAGGAAAATTCGCCCGGCGTGGACAGCGGCGGCATCGATACCGTGCAGTCCTCGATCAGCTACAGCCTCGGCGCCTTCGTCGAACGCCTGGAGCTTCTGGGCACGGATGACCTGGATGGCGTCGGCAATGCGCTCGGCAACGCGCTCAGGGGCAACGCGGGATCCAACGTCCTGTCCGGTGGCGCCGGCGTGGACACGCTTTACGGCTTCGACGGCGACGACATCCTGATCGGGGGCGCCGACCGGGACTACCTGTATGGCGGAGCCGGCTCGGACACCTTCGTCCTCGGGCTGAACAATGGCCTTGCCGACGTGGTGTACGACTTCGAAGCCATCGATCGTATCGGCATCTATGCAGGCGTCTTCGGATTGACGGAGGGTGCAGGTCTCAGCGGCGGCCAGCTCGCCGCCGGCTACTTCGTGGCCGGCACGGCCGCCACGGCCTCGGGTCATGGACAATTCATCTTCACCTCCGGCAGCACGCCGGCGCTGAAATGGGACCCGGACGGCATTGGCGGGCAGGCAGCCATCACGCTGACCACCTTCGCCTCCGGCACCACCGTCACCGCGGGCCAGATGCAGGTCCTCACCGCGCCGACCGCATCGGTCGCAGCGGCGGTGCCGGGGCCGCAGACGGAAGACATGGGCCAGGTGTATTTCACGCTGACCCTGTCGCAGCCCTGGTACCAGGATGTCGTGCTGTCCGTCAGCACCGTGAACGGCAGCGCGCAGGCCGGCACGGATTTCACGGGTTTCTCGAACCTGCAGGTCACCATCGCCGCTGGCGCGACGACCGCTTATGTCGGCGTCACCGTGGCAGCCGATGGCATCCTGGAATCCGCCGAGACCTTCTCCCTTCGCATCGAATCCGCGACGATCGCGGGAACTGGCACGGCCCTGGCGGTGGAGGACGGGATGGCCTCCCTCACCCTCACGGATCCAGCGCCATCCGTCGTCGCCATCCACAACCTCTGGCAGTACGGCATCCCCGACCCCTCCGGCATTGCCTACAATTCCCTGACTGGGAAGCTGATCCTCTCCGATGCGGAGATCGAGGAGGAGCCCACATTCAACCCCGTCAGCATCTACAGCTTTGACCTGGACGGCGGTGCGCCACTCAGAAGTTACACCCCGCGCTATACGGACGAGCCCACCGGCCTCGCGATCGATGCGGGTCGTGGCGTGATGTACGTATCGGATGACGACAACTCAGCCATCCATGTCACCAACCTGACGGATCCCTCGCGACGGATCTGGTCCTTCAACGCCGGGAGCTTGGGCGCCGACGACCCCGAGGACGTGGCGGTCGATCCGGTTACGCATAATCTCTTCATCGTCAATGGGCTGTCGCGCACGCTGCAGGAAGTCAGCGTCGATCACGCCGGCAGGACCGCAGCGCTGGTCGATTCCTTCACCTTCAGCGACAGCCGCATCATCGACCCCGAGGCGCTGGCCTACGTGCCGGAGTACGACGTGTTCCTGGTCGGCGGCGGGTTCAGCTCGAACATCTGGGTGGTGGACCGGCAGGGTGACACGGTGGAAATGCTCACCCTGCTTCAGGACTACCGGAACACGCAGACGGATGTGGCCGCAGGCACCATCCGCACGAGCGTGAAGGACATCGAGGTCGCGCCAGCCAGTGACGGCAGTGGCGCGACCCATATCTACGTTGCCGATTTCGGCGCCAGCCACAAGATGGATGGGCGCCTGATCGAGATCGCTCCAGGTAACCTATTCAGCGATTTCCTGATCGCCTGAAGGACGGTCGGCCGGGGCCGTTACAGGATGAAGTCGGCGGCCGAGAAGTCGTGCTGGCCGGAAACCTTGAACCAGTGCTCCGGCGCCGCGTCACGGTCCGTGTTCAACCCGACAACCGTCACATTTCCGGCGCGGTCGTAGGCGGCGCGAAGCTGCCCCGGGTTTCCATCCTTGAAAGCCGCCTCGCCGATGAAGGCGAAGGCCTGGTCCCCGGACATGCGCCCATTGGCATCGACCAGGCTGAGGTCAAAGACGTCGCTGCCTGATTCGAAGTCCATGAAGATGTCGACGACGCCGGAGCCATCCATGTCGCCGCCACGGGCGAAGAAGAAGGTGTCCCGGCCTTCGCCACCCCACACCACATCCGCGCCGTTGCCGGCCTCGATCATGTCGTCGCCGGCACCGCCATTGATCGTGTCGTTGCCGTTGCGGCCCTGGATCACGTTGCCCAGGTCGTTGCCGATGACGACGTCATCGCCGCTCGACCCCTTGAAATCCGTGCCGGAGAAGGTCGCACGGTCCGCGGGCGCCGGCTGGAGGGGAGCCGGGGTGACGGGAGCCGAGGTAACGGGGGTTGGCTCGGTCGGGCCGGGATCGGCGGGCGCCGCTTCCTCCTCAATCGGCTCGACCGGGTCCGGGTCGGCGGGCGCGGCTTCCTCCGGAATCGGCTGGGCCGCATCATCCGGATCGGCGTCCGAGCCATCGCCGAATTCGCTGATCCATTCGCTCCGGGCCTGTTCCCAGTAGTTCCGCGCTGCCTGGCCCTCCAGGATCGTCCAGCCCTGGGTCGGCCTCGGATAGTCGCTCGGCAGCGGCGTGTCCGAAAGGTTCAGGAAGACGTTGCCGCGCGATTCGACGGAGTCTTCCCAGGCGTTTTCCAGCCGGGTCCAGCCGCGGTGATCCGGCGTGTCGATTGCCATCACGGTGTCGATGAAGCGCAGCTGGGGCGTCGTGTCGAAGGCGCCGGAATTGGTCTTGATGGGCGAGCCGTGCGTCATCTCGCCCTGGTACAGATAAGCCTTGCTGCGCATCAGCACGCCATCGAAGGTCACGGTGTTGCTCGATCCATCGATCTTGTCGCCATCGCCAAGGCTGACGCCGACGAAGACACCGTCGAACAGGCTGTCCTTGATGGTCCCGCTGTAGCCGCTGTCGTTCTCGAAGGCGTCGTCGCGGATGTTGCTGACCCAGGCCTGGTTGATCGTGAAGTTGGGCGAGGCATCCGAAACGCGCAGCGCGTCCCACGCGCCATCGACCCGTGTGCCCTGGATGGTGGCGTCGGGGGCGTAGGAGATGCGCAGCGCTGCGGAGTTGACGTACGTGTCCTCCCAGTCGGAGTTCTGCGGCACCTGGCCGTTGAAGGTTCCGCCGAGGATCGTAAGGCCCTGCCCCGCGCCATCAACCCGAAACGGATAGAGGTTGATCGGACCGCTGCCCTCGTCGGCCTGCATGCCTGAAGTCGGGTTGTCGTTGCGGCTGTTGTCGACGATCCACGTGGCGCCCCTGGCGTCCACGGTTGTGCCTGCACCTAGGTCGGTCAGGCGAAGCGAAGTATAGCCATAGTCCTCGGTCATTCGAAACAGTTCGGTTATTGTATTCTTAGTCCTCCATGTGGGTCGATTAGCCAGCAGTATCGACCTCACATATTCACGGCAATCCAGAAAAATCTATGTAACCCCTGCGAGATCAATATAGAATGCAATTCAATTAGACATACTAAACATATGTCCAGCCATCGCTGCTCGATTGCAGAAAGGATGGCTATGTCGAAATACCGGGCGCCAGCAGCGCAGCAGATGGTGGTTCAAGCTCGGGCTGTGGACACTGGCCGGTGCAGGACGAGCAGCGTGCCCGCTCAGGCTGGCCCGCCTGGCGGCCGCCATTCATGATGTCCACCGCCGCGTTCGGCCATCAACATGACAGACCTGGCGTGCCGGTCCCGGACGATCGCGACATGAGGCGACGCAGGGATCGCGCCCGATCTATGCTAGTGCGGCGCCATGGAAACCAAGCCGCCGATTCCCCGCGCCATCCTCGTTGGCATCCAGACGCCGGAGGTCGATGACGTGGCGCACGCAGCCAGCCTGGAAGAGCTGGGGCGCCTGGTGAAGACGCTGGGCTACGAGGTGGTGGGAACGGTCGCGCAGCGGCGCGAGGGAACGGGCGCCGGCTCCCTGCTCGGCAGCGGCAAGCTGGCCGAACTCGCCGCGCTGACGGGCGGCACCGGTCTCGTCGGTTCCATGGCGCCGCCGCCGAAAGCCAAGGCGCGAGAGCGCTTCGATGGTGCCGGCGCGGCAGCACCCAGGGCGGAGCCGGAGGCGGAAGCCGGACCCAGGCCGGAGTTCGTCATCGTCAACCATGAGCTGTCGCCGAGCCAGATCCGCAACCTGGAACGCGCCACCGGCGCCCAAGTGCTCGACCGCACCGGCGTCATCGTCGAGATCTTCCACCGGCACGCCAACACGCGCGAAGCCAGGCTGCAAGTGGAGATGGCGCGGCTGAAATACGTCGCCCCTCGCCTGCGGGAATCCTCGGGCGGCGGCGAGCGGCGGCAGGGCCCAGGTGCCGGCGAAAGCACACTGGACCTCGACCGCCGCAAGATCCGCGACCGGCTGGCGGAGCTGAAGGACCAGCTTGAAGCAGTACAGCGCGACAGCGACCAGCGTCGCTCCGCGCGGCGCGACCAGCTGCGGGTGGCGCTGGTCGGCTACACCAATGCGGGCAAGTCGTCGCTGATGCGGGCCCTGACGGGCAGCGAGGTGCTTGTGGAGGACAAGCTGTTCGCCACGCTCGACACCACGGTGCGGATCCTGCAGCCGGAGACGCGACCGCGCGTGCTGGTATCCGACACGGTGGGCTTCATCAAGCAATTGCCGCACGATCTGGTCGCGTCCTTTCGCTCGACGCTGGCGGAGGCGCTGGAAGCATCCCTGCTGCTATTCGTGGTCGATGCCTCCGACCCGACCTACGAGGCGCAGCTGGAGGTCAGCCGCAGCGTGCTGCGCGAGATCGGCGCCGATGCGGTGCCGTCACGCCTGGTGCTGAACAAGATGGATCGGGTCGATCCCGAGCGCCGCGCACTTCTGGCCGGGAAGCATCCGGACGCGATCCTGCTCTCGGCCCACGCGGCCGAGGATGTGAGCGCGCTGCGCGACACGATCATCGACTTCTTCGAGGCGGCGATGGTGGAGGATGTGCTGGTGCTGCCCTATGCGAGGCAAGGGCTGATCAGCGAAGTGTATGAAAGCGTGCGCGTGCTGTCGGAGGAATATGACGAGACCGGGCGGGTCCTGACGATCCGCGGACTGCCGGGCGCCATCGCGCGGCTGCGGCGGAGCCTCGCCGCCCCATGAGACCTGCCGTGCGCCGCGGCAACTGACCGGGCAGGCGGCCCGGGTCGCGCCTCGTCAGGGCCGGATCGAGTGCGCCGGAAGGGGCAAGGCGCCATGCACGGTCCGTCAGGCGCTGCCCACATGTCCGTTCACGGCCAGTCCGTGCGACTTGGCCCAGACTGCCGCCTCCGTCCGGTTCCTGGCGCTCAGCTTGCGCAGGATGGCTTTCATGTGCGCTTTCACCGTCGCCTCGCTGATCCCGATCTGCCTCGCGATCAGCTTGTTGGAGTTGCCGCCGCTCAGGTGGCAGAGCACCTGCATTTCCCGGGGCGAGAGCTGCGTCTCCCGCGGTGAAGGCTGCCTCAGTTGAAATGCGCTTCCGGCTTGCGGTTCTGCGGCGAACTGGTGTGCGGCAATCTTGGGCTCGCGACAGGCTCCCGAGACAACCCGTTCACCCAGCAGGACGACCTCAATGGCTTTGGTAAGAGCCTTCACTTCGATGGTGCGCAGGATGAGACCGTCGATCAGCGGCCAGGCGAGCATCGGGTCCTCCTCCGCGATGGCATCAACGAGGAAGACACACTTTATCTTGGGATGTCGGGCACGGATCTTGAACAACTTGCCCGAATGCTCGTGCAGCTCGCCGGCAGGCAGAGCTGCCAGCAGAAGATCTGCCTCGAACTCGGTTTCCTCCTCTGAAATTTCATCCAGGTTTTTAGCGCAGAGACAAACAGTGAAACCGGCTTCAGCAAGAATGTGCTTCAGCCCCTCCAGGACCAGCGGAAAGCTTCCAACCAGCGCAACCTTGCCATTTTCCTGCATGACCACTCCCCCGAGGGACGCGCGACGATCAGGAGATGATCCCTGATCAGAAGTAAACTTCGATTTATTTTATGTTTGCAGCATGATTATTTGGTCGAAATGCCCAATTATTGTCCCTCTTATACTTCCGACTCACAATGCCATTGACTTCGTGGTCCTTCACATTTTTGTCACAATGCCTTGCGCGACCGATGGTGCGCCATTCACGGACCGCCTCCCCTGCCCTGCCCCCTCGAGGTGGCTGAGGCACCTGTGCGAATGGCCTTGAGACATGATTGGGCGTGGAGACCCGGGCGCTGCCATGGGCCTGGCCGGTTATGCGGCTCACGTCCGCCGGCCCAGACGCGCGCCGCAGTCTGGCAGCCGACCAGTCCTAGTCACGCCAGGGCTTCTGGCCCTCCCGCGCCGGAGGCGATCCTGCCACCAGACCCACCGTTCCCCCGCGGGCCGAGTCTCGTCCCGCTCCGCAGAATGCCGTCCGGATGCATGTGGACCTTGCCGATCGGCGATGTGCGGGCCAGGCCCGAGGGGATCCCCCAGGGCCAGCGGCACCATTCCGGCACAAGCCTCACGCAGCCGCCAACGGGCTCGGCCCAGACACGCCAGCCTCCGGCCACCACTACCTATTGATGAGCAGAGCGATCCTGTGGTCGCAGGACAGTTCAGGTCGGAGCTGCTCTTGCATTCGAAAAGCATCGTGCTAAAGACCTCCCCGGAGCGCGGGCGTAGCTCAGGGGTAGAGCACAACCTTGCCAAGGTTGGGGTCGAGGGTTCGAATCCCTTCGCCCGCTCCAGTCGGCCTCAACCCAACCATTCTCCGTCCCGATGTCCAGTGCCGTGAGGCGCAGGTTTCCTGTGGTTTTTCAGGCGGACCTTGATGGTGCGATGGCCGAACAAGGTCAGGAATCTCTCTCCGAACGGCGCAGTCTCTCCAAACCTTGAGGGTAGCCCGATTTTCCGACAAGGTTTAACCGACTGAAAATGCTAACTATTGCTCGATAGTTGGCGGGCATAGCTTGAACTTCCGATCGCCTACCGGTCGGTTCTGGAAGCGCAAACCTCCAGTCCAACCTTCCGGCTAAAACCGTCCAGTGGCAGCCTGGCCCATTGCCATCCGTAAGGCGGCCAGATCGGAGGGCGCCATGGCGGTCTACTTCACCAGCGACACCCACTTTGGTCATGCCGGGGCTCATAGCTTCTATCGCCGACCCTTCACATCGGTAGCGGCGATGGACGCGGCCATGCTTGAGCGTTGGAACGCGACCGTGAGAGCCGAGGACGACGTCTGGCACCTTGGCGATTTTGCCCTCGGTGTGCCGGCGGCCGCGATGGCGAATCTGCTCGGCCGACTGATGGCCGCAAGCATCTCATCACCGGCAACAATAATCCACCGACAACGATGGCTTAAGCTGGGTGTTCCAGCGTCCGGCCCTATGTCGAGATGGAATTGGACGGCGTCGGTCTGGTTCTCTGCCACTACCCTTTCCGCACCTGGCGCAACATGAGCCGCGGCTGGCGCAACCTGCATAGCCACAGCCATGGCCGCCTGGCACCGCTGCCGCGGCAGACCGATGTCGGTGTCGATGCCTGGGATTTCCGGCCGGTGACGCTGGTGGAGATCATCGCCACAAGGCGACCCCGCGCGAGGGCGAAGCAACCCACCTGAGGCCACGCCTTACTCCTGCGCCAGCTCTCCGAGCAGATGCAGGACCACTTCCCGCTGATGCGACCTGGTCCTGTGCTCCCAGAGATAGATGCGCTGCCAAGTCCCCAGCACGGGCGGGCCCTCGGCAACCGGGGTCGAGAGCTGGGTCTGCGTCAGCTCCGCGCGGATATGGGCCAGCATGTCATCAGGCCCCTCGTCCCCGTATCGGTATCGGCCATTGCCACCATCGGGCACGAGGCGTTGCAAGAAATCTTCCAGGTCAGCCCGGACGTCCGGTGAGGCATTTTCCTGGACCAGTAGCGATGCCGAGGCCTGCCGGCACAGAGGGTCAGCAGGCCGGTGACGTTACCTTGCTGCCTTGTCCACCCAGTAACCTGATCGGTGATGGCCACGAGACCGCGCCCGCGCGTCGTGATCCCGATGCGATGCAGCCGCGGCCCACTGAATGCGCGGCCCGAAGGGCGATGCCGTCGGAGCCGGCGCACTGCTGTAGTCGACCGAAGTAAGGGCTTTTTAGACGTGAAAGGCATCATTCGCGTTCACCATCCTCTACTGCATTAATGAAAGCTAATTGAAGACATTTTCCACTGAGGAGTGCAACCGAAGGTCACCGACGCTGCTACTCCTCACGATGTCGACAAGGACGCTCGGGCTGTATCATGGATTGGCTTCTATCACTTCCTTTGCTGGGCTCAGCATTAGCTGCAGCAGTGTTTTGCTGGAAGTTTTTGCAGTCTCAGAAGTTGAAGGCCAAAGCCGAGGCAAACCTTCAGACAGCCAGCGCTAGAGTCCGCGAACTTGAGTACGAACTGCAACAGCTGGAGGAAACCGCGCAGCGAAGAGCGGAGAATAGTATTAGAAAACCCGAGAACCAGATTAAAGCTGTCCACGACCCGGATGTCGAGTTCTCGACAAGGCCAGTAATGAACCGAGGGGAATTCAGATTGTTTCGAGCGGCTAAAAGGGCGTTAGGCAGCGTGGGCCGACAGAACTGGCACGTTTTCCCCCAGGTTAGTCTGGGAGAAGTTCTTAAAGTCTACTCCCATCGCGAATGGATCAGCAATCGCGCCCACCAGTCAATAAACAGTAAAAGGTGCGATATCTTGATCGCCGACGACAATGGCAAGCCAGTAATTGTTGTGGAATATCAAGGTTCGGGCCATTATCAAGGCGATGCAGAGTCGAGGGACTCCATCAAATGTGCAGCTGTGACGAGGGCTGGAATAAAATATATCGAATTTGACGGCAATTGCACAGATGAAGGCATGTTTCGAACGATTTCAAACGCACTGAAGCAAAAATAATGGGCCTTCGTACGGCGTCAACAAGGCTGACTTTAGGTTGAGCTCCCAGCTCCATAACTAGTACTTATGCGGAACTAAACACCATAGAGCAGTTGATGCAGATGGATGTGAAAGAGCGGGATTAAGAATTTATGCTTGGGGCTTTTTCGTCTGCGCGTTCGCGACGCTGGCGGCTGAGGTGCTTGGTTCCTCTTCACGAGGTGCTCGTCACAACGCAGTTTGCCCGACCAGAGTCGGCTTGTTGCAAGGCTGTACGACGGCTCGGACCGGTACGCGCGCATGTTCTTTGACCCGCTGGGCTTCGACTTGCCCTCGGCATGCCCCGGCCGCTTTGCGCTGGAGCCGTATGATGGCATGATTGTGGTGCGTCCATGTGACTGCGGTGCGATGCAGGGCAGAGTTTTCAGAAAATCACTCGCTTTCAGGGATATCTTCTGATCTGTCGCGGTACTTGAACTTGAGCTAACCACATAATCACAGCTAGACGAGAGAGGAGACTACAAGGTGGCACGGCGCGTATTTTTCAGCTTCCACTTCGACGGTGACTTTTGGCGGACGCAACAGGTCCGCAACATGGGCAGTCTGGAGGGTCAATCGCTCTGCACTGCGAACGCGTGGGAAGAGGTCAAGCGAAAGGGTGACGCGGCCATCGAGCGCTGGATCGACGACAACATGCACGGCAAGAGCTGCGTTATTACCTTGGTGGGGGCGCAAACGGCGAGTCGGCCATGGGTCATTCACGAACTGTCGAAGGGCTGGAACGACGGCAAGGGCGTTCTCGCCATACGCGTCGACAGGCTGCTGGACTCGAAGGGCCAGAGCTCAATGGCGGGGCCGAACCCTTTGACGAAGGTTACCTTCAAGGACAGCCAGCGCACACTCGCCGACGTCGCGCCGCTCAAGACGCCGTCTGGGTCGGACAGCAAAGCGGTGTACGCCTCGATCGCTACTAATATCGAAGCGTGGATTGAGGAAGCGATCCGGATTCGTAAAACCGCCTGAACCGAGGGAGCAGCGGGGTGAGCCTTTACGAACTCGCGATCCTTGGGGACGCGACCCCCGACGAGAGGGCCCGGCTGACACAAACGCTCACCGAGTTGGTGAGCGCATTCGGGCTCACCGTTGGGCAGGACGTCGTAGTGCGTAACGCCGCTGGGCTCTGCGGACGCGACATCCGCGCCGCCACAGGGGCAGCCTTTTTCGGAGGCGCGCATATCGTTGATAGCGGCGCGGCGCGGGAGTTGATACGCGCGAGCGTGCCCGTTATTCCGACAATTGCGGCTTCGGCAGATTTCTCCACATCGGTGCCGGACTTCCTCGCGGGGCTGAACGGCCTGCGTCGTCGCGCTGATGATGTCGAGATGACGGAGCTAGCGGCCGCCTTGCTCGAATGCGTGGGCCTGCTCCGACGGCAGCGCCGCGTATTCGTGAGCTACCGGCGCGTCGAGTCTCGGGCCGCGGCGCTGCAACTCCACGACCTCATGACAGGGCGGGGGTTCGACGTGTTCCTTGACACCCATGACATCCGGCCGGGGGATCCGTTCCAGGATGTTTTGTGGCAGCGATTGTGCGACTCCGATGTCATGGTCATGCTCGACACCCCGACCTACTTTGCAAGCAAATGGACGCGTCAAGAGATCGGGCGGGCGCGCGCAAAGGAGATTCACGTCCTGCGCGTGGTGTGGCCCGAACACACGCCGAGCAAGCTGACCGACTTGGCCGAGACCATTTATCTCGATCCCGAGGAGTTGGAAGGACCGGACGGTCCGATCGTCGCCGCGACCGCCGACCAGATCATGCTAGCAGTCGAAAGCTTACGCAGTCGCAGCATCGCTTCTCGATATATGTCGATCACGGGCAAGCTGCGCGCGGATGTCGAGCGCATCGGCGCTCACGTCGAGGGCATCGGCGCGCATCGTGCGGTGGCGGTGCGCCTGCTCGATGATCGCAAGATCTGGGCCTACCCCGTGGTCGGCGTTCCGACCGCGGAGACCCTGAACGACGTCGCGGAGAAGGCGCGGCGAGCCGACCAGAGGGAAAGACCGATCCTAGTCTATGACCATGTTGGCATCCGCGAAGCATGGAGCGCGCACCTGAAATGGCTTGACGAAAACATCAGTGTCGTGCGCGCTGTCAAGGTTTCCGAGGCGGGCTGGGCGCTCGCTGCGTGGGAGGGTTGAGCATGGCGGACGCGATCTTTCTGTCGGCGGGCGTGCCCGACCCGAGGCGCGGTCCTGAATACGCCGCCACTGCGGACACGGTTGCGATTCAAGCCGCTGTTGCGGCGCTCGTTTACGTCACCTTGGGCCGCCGCCTACTCGTCTGGGGTGGCCAACCTGCCATTACGCCGATGATCTGGGTGGTTGCGGCCGACATGGGGATTGACTACGGGGGCTGGGTTCGCCTGTACCAATCACGCCACTTCAAGGACGACTTCCCGGAGGACAATAAGCGGTTCCAGAACGTCACGTTCAGCGATGACGTTGGAGGCGACCGCGAGAATAGCCTGCTGGCGATGCGCAAGCGGATGTTCACCGAGCATCGTTTCTCGTCGGCTGTCTTCATCGGCGGCATGGGCGGAATCGTCGATGAGTATGAATTGTTCTCTCGTCTACAACCGAATGCAGCCGTCATTCCCGTCATCTCGACGGGTGGAGCAACACTCAAGGTCGCCGAGCGGATCGGGTCCCCTCCGGCTGATCTGTCGAGCGACTTGGACTACGTCGCCCTATTTCACCGCCACCTCGGTGTCCCAGTGCAGGAAGGGCGCTATTCTCATCCTTCCGCCCAACCTAACGCGCCCGAGCAGCGTCTCTGGAGTCTGCAGGCACCCTGAGCAGGCGCGAGTTCGGTTCTTCGTCACGAGGAAGAGGTTCGGGCGCAGGCGCGCGCGTACCAGGCGGCATGAAGAGCTAGGCGCCGCTTGAGCGCGCGTCTGGCCGACGGGCGACGCGGTACTGCATCTTCGATTCGCCGACCATCCTAAACTCTCGTCCACCGACCCTACCGCGCCCTAAACGGCGGCGGCGGGTGAGCTGGCCTACTACGCCTGCAGCGACAACTACCTGATCGACGTCACGCACGCCGTTATCATCGACGTCGAAGCCAGGGGTGCGCCCGGCCGAGGTCGGCGCGGCCCAGACCATGCTGACCCGCACCGCCAAAACCTTCGGCCTCTGGCCCGAATGCCTATTCGCCGACACCATCTATAGCTGGGCAGCGAAGCTCGGCTGGCTCGTCGAGGAGCAAGGCATCAAGCCGCACATCCCGGTGTTCGACTGATTGCAGCGGATGGATGCCCTGGCTGCCGCCCATCGACGATTGCCTCGACGAGGTCCGGCGCCAACAGCGTCAGGCGTCAGGCGCAGCAGCGTGCCGAGATAGACGCGCTCGATCTCCTCTGCGGCTGCCATTTCGCTGATGCACGTGTACTGCCCCTAATCAAACATGCGCTGCTTCCGAGACGCCCTGGCCAAAGCTTTCACTAGCGTCGGATCAGCGCGCGTGGTGGCCGAGGCCAATCCAGGCGCTGCCGGCGTCACGACTGTC